>NZ_JAANMS010000009.1 GCF_011250565.1 Nocardioides sp. IC4_145 | reverse complement strand
CCCCCAGCCGCCGGCGCGTCCCGCCGCCGACCCGCAAACGATCGCGGCCGCCCGTGCGCGGATCCAGCAGACCCGGACCGGCGGGCCGGAGCAGCCGGGGCCGGTCGACACCGAGCGGCAGGACCGGGACGCCGACGCGCACCCCGACGACCCGGACGCCGACTCCGAGGGTCTCGCCGGCACCGACCTGCTCGAGCGCGAGCTCGGTGCGCGCATCATCGAGGAGATCCGGCACCAGTAGGCGGCGCCCGCTGGTCGGCACCGGCCGGCGAGCACCCACCCACCCGACAGACTGACGAGGTCCGGACGACACCTCGCTCCCAGCAGCACCGGACCCACCACCCACCAGCGGAGGACCCCCATGAGCCAGAACCCCTTCGACGCCCTCGGCGGCGGCGGACTCGACATGAACGCCCTGCTCCAGCAGGCCCAGCAGATGCAGGAGCAGCTGCAGGCCGCGCAGCAGCGGCTGGCCGAGACGACCGTGCAGGGCTCGGTCGCCGGCGGCGCGGTGACGGTCGAGGTCAACGGCGTGGGCGACCTGACGAAGGTCGCGGTCGCGCCGGGCACGGTCGACGGCGACGACGCCGACAGCCTGGCCGACCTCGGCGACCTCGTGGTCGCGGCGTACCGCGACGCCAAGGCGCAGGCCGACACCATCGCCGGCGAGGCCCTCGGCCCGCTGGCCGGTGGCGGCGCGGGCGGGCCCGGCGAGGGCGGCCCGCTCGGCCAGCTCGGGTTCTAGGGGGACGACCCTCCTTGTACGAAGGTGTCGTCCAGGACCTGATCGACGAGCTCGGCCGGTTGCCGGGCGTGGGTCCCAAGAGCGCCCAGCGGATCGCGTTCCACCTGCTGCAGGCCGACCCGGTCGACGTACGCCGCCTGGCGGACGTGCTGGTCCAGGTCAAGGCGCGGGTGAAGTTCTGCTCGGTGTGCTTCAACGTCTCCGAGGACGAGCAGTGCCGGATCTGCCGCGACCCGCGGCGGGACCCGTCGGTGCTGTGCGTGGTCGAGGAGTACAAGGACGTGGTGGCGATCGAGCGGACCCGTGAGTTCCGCGGCCGCTACCACGTGCTCGGCGGGGCGATCTCGCCGATCGACGGCATCGGGCCCGACCAGCTGCGCATCCGCGAGCTGATGCAGCGGCTGGCCGACGGCGCGATCACCGAGACGATCCTCGCCACCGACCCGAACCTCGAGGGCGAGGCGACGGCGACGTACCTCACCCGGATGCTCAAGCCGCTCGGGTTGCGTGTGACGCGATTGGCGAGTGGACTTCCGGTGGGTGGGGACCTTGAGTACGCCGACGAGGTCACCCTCGGCCGGGCATTCGTGGGAAGGCGAAGCGCAGATGACTGACCAGCAGCAGCACCCGGGGCCGATCTCCGGCGACCTCGACCCGACGACCCTGCTCGAGCAGGCGGTCCTGGCCGGCGCCCTGCCGCCCATGGACGAGCACCCCATCGACGTGGACAAGGCGCTGGCCGAGCTGGCCCGTCCGCTGCCGGGCGCGGCCGACGCCGTGGCCAAGGTGGACGTGGGCACCCAGGCGCTGGCCCAGCAGGTCGCCGACTCCGCGGCCAGCTTCCTGCTGGCGTTGCGCGAGATCTCGCGGGACGCCGACGGGGGCGGCCGGGCGATCAGCCTGCTGCTGCTCGAGATCAGCCAGGCGCTGCTCGCCGGCGCCCAGCTCGGTGCGCAGCGCGACTTCACGCCGCGGGCGGAGTACCAGCCCGACATCGGCCCGGAGACCGACCTCGACCCGATGCGGATGCGGCTGGCGGCGATCCTGGAGCCGGTCGACACCTACAGCCTGGTCTTCGACCCCTACGCCCCCGAGGTGGTCGAGAGCCAGCTATCCGACGACCTCACCAGCATCGCCTCCGACCTCGAGACGGGCCTGCGCCACTTCCGGCAGGGCAACACCGAGGAGGCGCTCTGGTGGTGGCAGTTCTCCTACGTCTCCTCGTGGGGCAACCTGGCCGGCGCCGCGCTGAACGCCCTGCTGTCGGTGGTCTCCCACGACCGGCTCGACCGCGACGTACCGGGTGAGGACGACGTGCTCGCGGTGGCCGATGAGATGCTCGGCGGAGGCACCCCCGCCCCTCGGTAGACTCGGGCGCGGTCTTTCTTCCCCCAACCCGAGGACGTCGTCGTGGGCATTGTCGTGCAGAAGTACGGCGGATCGTCGGTCGCCGACGCCGCCGGCATCAAGCGGGTGGCCCAGCGCATCGTGAACACCCGCAAGGCGGGCAACGACGTGGTCGTGGTGGTCTCCGCGATGGGCGACACCACCGACGACCTGCGCGACCTGGCCGAGCAGGTGACGCCGCTCCCGCCGCCGCGCGAGATGGACATGCTGCTGACGGCCGGCGAGCGGATCTCGATGGCGCTGGTCGCGATGGCGATCGCGCAGCTGGGCCACAAGGCGCAGTCGTTCACCGGCTCGCAGGCGGGCGTCATCACCGACTCCGCCCACGGCAAGGCGAAGATCATCGACATCACGCCGGGCCGGATCGAGGCCGCGATCCGCGACGGCGCGATCGCGATCGTCGCGGGCTTCCAGGGCGTCTCGCAGGACACCAAGGACGTCACGACCCTGGGTCGCGGCGCCTCCGACACCACCGCGGTCGCGCTCGCCGCCGCGCTGGGCGCCGATGTGTGCGAGATCTACAGCGACGTCGACGGCGTCTTCACCGCCGACCCCCGGATCGTCCCCGCCGCGCGCAAGCTCGACCGCGTCTCCACCGAGGAGATGCTCGAGATGGCCGCGTCCGGCGCGAAGATCCTCCACCTGCGGTGCGTCGAGTACGCCCGCCGCTACAACATGCCGATCCACGTCCGGTCCTCCTTCTCCCTGAAGGAGGGGACCTGGATCATCCCCGAGCCCCGAGAGGGAGAAGAGCCCATGGAGCAGGCGATCATCTCCGGCGTCGCGCACGACCGCAGCGAGGCCAAGATCACCGTGGTCGGCGTGCCCGACAAGGTGGGCGAGGCGGCGCGGATCTTCGAGACGCTCGCCGCGACCGAGGTCAACATCGACATGGTCGTGCAGAACGTCTCGGCGGCCGCCACGGGGCTCACCGACATCTCGTTCACGCTGCCGCGCAGCGACGGCCAGGCCGCGATGGGCGCGCTCGCGCGCATCCAGGACGAGGTCGGCTACGACAAGCTGCTCTACGACGACCAGATCGGCAAGGTCTCGCTGATCGGCGCCGGCATGCGCTCGCACCCGGGCATCACCGCGAAGTTCTTCGCCTCGCTCGCCTCCGCCGGGGTCAACATCGAGATGATCTCGACCTCGGAGATCCGGATCTCGGTCATCGTCGACGAGGCGCAGGTCGACGACGCCGTGCGCGCCACGCACACGGCGTTCGACCTGGACGCCGACGAGGTCGAGGCCGTCGTCTACGGCGGCACCGGCCGATAACCCCCACCACGTTCTCGCTCCCGCGCTTCGCTCCTCCGCGACAACGCGGCGGGGGCCCCGAAAGGACCACGGCATGACCACCATCGGAATCGTCGGCGCCACCGGGCAGGTCGGCGTCGCGATGCGGCAGATCCTCGAGGAGCGGTCGTTCCCCGCCGACGAGGTCCGGTTCTTCGCCTCCGCGCGCTCGGCCGGCACCGTCCTGCCGTTCGCGGGTGGCGAGATCACCGTCGAGGACGCCTCGACCGCCGACCCGTCGGGGCTCGACATCGCGCTGTTCTCGGCCGGTGCGACCACCTCGCGCAACCTGGCCCAGAAGTTCGTCGACGCCGGCGTCATCGTCGTCGACAACTCCTCGGCGTTCCGCAAGGACCCCGCGATCCCGCTCGTCGTCTCCGAGGTCAACCCCGAGGCGATGCAGCCGGTCATCGAGGCCGGTCGCGGGATCATCGCGAACCCGAACTGCACGACCATGGCCGCCATGCCGGTGCTCAAGCCGCTGCACGACGAGGCCGGGCTGGTCCGGATGATCGCCTCGACCTACCAGGCCGTCTCCGGCTCCGGCGTCGCCGGCGTCGAGGAGCTGGCCACGCAGGTCGCCGCGGGCGGCGAGAAGGCGCGGGAGCTGGCGTACGACGGCACCGCGGTCGCCTTCCCCGAGCCGCAGACCTACGTCCGCACCATCGCGCACAACGTGCTCCCGATGGCCGGCTCGCTCGTCGACGACGGCTCCCACGAGACCGACGAGGAGCAGAAGCTCCGCAACGAGTCCCGCAAGATCCTCGGCATCCCGGAGCTGCGCGTCTCCGGGATCTGCGTGCGGGTGCCGGTCTTCACCGGGCACTCGCTGGCGCTGAACGTCGAGTTCGAGCGGGCGCTGACCGTCGAGCGGGCCCACGAGCTGCTGCGCGGCGCCCTGGGCGTCGAGCTGACCGACGTGCCGACGCCGCTCCAGGCGGCCGGCCGGGACCCGTCGTACGTCGGTCGCATCCGGCAGGACCCGGGTGTCGACGGCGACCGCGGCCTGGCGCTGTTCGTCTCCAACGACAACCTGCGCAAGGGCGCGGCGCTCAACACCGTGCAGCTCGCCGAGCTGGTCGTCGCCGCGCGCTGAAGGCGTCCGGCGGCGGCTGAGCTCCGGGCTCAGTCGTCGGCGTCGGTCACCAGCGTGGTGACCCAGTGCGAGACGGCGAAGCAGCCGATCGCGAGCAGCGGGATCACGATCACCATCGTCCAGCTGAAGAGCGCCTCGATCAGGAACAGCAGCACCAGCACGGTCAGCAGGCCGACCGCCAGGAAGCTGGTCGAGGTCGGCTCGGCGACCCGGAACGCCCGCAGCAGCGCCGACCCGGCCAGCACCATCGCGACGAGGATCGCGATGAGCAGCAGGAAGCCGGGGTTGCCGCACGAGCTGGTGCCGCGCGCGACCTCGCAGGCGCGCAGGCCGAGCCAGGTGAGGCCGACCGTTGCGAGGCCGACCAGCGCGCCGGTCAGGCAGGCCGCCGGCATGCCGGTGACGAAGGGCTCCCGCGGTTCGCGGGGTGCCGGGGCCTCCACCGGCGGCTCGGGCCGGGCCTGCTCGGTGAGCACCGGCGCCGGCGCGGGTCGGGGCGTCTCGTCGACGAAGAGCGTCGGCGGCGTCGGCTCGGGCGTCCGCTCGACCACCGGCTCTGCGACCGGCTCTGCGACCGGCTCTGCGACCGGCTCTGCGACCGGCTCTGCAGCCGGCTCGGGACGTCGCGCGACGACCGGCTCGGGAGCGGGTTCGGGGGCACGTCCGGGCGCAGGCTCGACGACGGGCTCGACGACGGCGGTGGGGGTCTCGTCCGGCTCGACGGCCGGCAGGTCGACGCGGGTCGTCTCGGCGGCGGCCGGGGCCTCGGGAGCGTTCTTCTTGCGGCGCTTGCGACCGAACAGGGTGGGCGGCTCCAGGCTCGGAGCGTCCGTGTCGCGGTCCTTCCCACTCATGGGCGCCAGTGTGTCACGCCGACCCGGGTCCGGAACGGCGAAGGACCCGGATCCCAGGTGTTCCTGGGGTCCGGGTCCTCTGCTGTCGGGCTGACAGGATTTGAACCTGCGGCCTCCTCGTCCCGAACGAGGCGCGCTACCAAGCTGCGCCACAGCCCGATTCTGCGAGTCCGGGATCACCGGGCTCACGAGCACCGGAGCATACCGGAGCACCTCCGGCCCGCCCCAATCGGGCCGCCCCGCGCCTCGAGAGGCGGCCTCGTGCTGCCCGGCGTGCGCCATGGCGCACTCCTGGCATCACGAGGCGGGTGGGAGGAGGGTGAGGAGGGTGGCCTCGGGGCGGCAGGCGAGGCGGAAGCGGACGTAGGGGCTGGTGCCGAGGCCGGCGCTGACGTGCAGCCAGGCCGAGCCGGGGTCGCCGGGCCGGGAGTCGGCCGGGTGGCGGTGCAGGCCACGGGCCCGGGCCGGCTCGAGGTCGCAGTTGGTGGTGAGCGCGCGGCCGCCGGGGAGGCAGACCTGGCCGCCGTGGGTGTGGCCCGCGAGCACGGCGTCGCAGCCGTCGGCGGCGAAGGCGTCGAGGACGCGGAGGTACGGCGCGTGGGCGACGCCGAGGCGCACGTCGGCGTGCCGGTCGGCGCCGGCGACGCCCGTGACGTCCCCGAGCCGGTCGTAGCCGAGGTGCGGGTCGTCGACGCCGGCGAAGGAGATCGTCGTGTCCCCGACGGTGAGCGCGTCGGTGCGGTTGGTGAGGTCGAGCCAGCCGGAGCCCGTGAACGCCGCCACGAGCTCGCGCCAGGGCAGGTGCGGGGTGTCGGTGTGCCGGCGGCCGTCGTCGGGCAGCAGGTAGCGCAGCGGGTTGCGCATGGTCGGCTCGAAGTAGTCGTTCGACCCCAGGACGAACACCCCCGGCACGTCGAGCAGCGGCCCGAGCGCCTCGAGCAGCGGTCCGACGCTGTCCCGGTGGGCGAGGTTGTCGCCGGTGTCGACGACCAGGTCGGGGCGCAGCTCGGCCAGCCCGGCGATCCAGGCGAGCTTGCGCCCCTGGCCCGGCGTCACGTGCAGGTCGGAGAGGTGCAGCACCCGGAGCGGACGGTGCCCTCGGGGCAGCAGCGGCACCTCGACCCGCCGCAAGGTGTAGGCCCGCGCCTCGCACGCGGCGTACGTCGCCAGGCCGGCGCCCAGCACGGCTCCGGCGCCGGCCACGCCGGCCAGGGTGCGGGTGGCGACGGGCAACGGGCTCACGCCGTCAGGCTGCCACAATGGCCCCATGAGCCAGCTCAAGGACCGACTGCGCACCGACCTCACCGCCGCCATCAAGGCCCGCGACGAGGTGCGCTCCTCGACCCTGCGGATGGTCCTCACCGCCGTCACGAACGCGGAGGTCGCCGGCAAGGTCCAGCGCGAGCTGACCGACGAGCAGGTCGTCGAGGTGCTCGCCAGCGAGGCCAAGAAGCGCCGCGAGGCCGCGATCGCCTTCGACGACGGCGGCCGCAGCGAGATGGCCGCCAAGGAGCGCGCCGAGGCGAAGGTGCTGGCCGACTACCTGCCCGAGCAGCTCTCGGTCGAGGAGATCTCCCGGATCGTCAGCGAGGCCGTCGGGCGGACGGGCGCGGCCGACGAGGGCATGAAGGCCATGGGCAAGGTGATGGGCGTCGTGCAGCCGCAGGTGAAGGGGCGGGCCGACGGTGCCGCGGTGGCCGCGGAGGTACGTCGGCAGCTCGGGTGAGCGTCCGGCCCGGGGGTTTCGAGGCAGGCGCCAGCGCGCCTTCCCCGACCACCCGGGGCTCAGTCGTCGTCGAAGGAGTCGGTGGTGGTCGACCCCGTGCTCGTCACCGACGACGGCGGGGTGAACGACTCCGGCGGCAGCTTGTCGAGGATGCCGCGCATCGCGTTGCCCCAGACCGGCGCCGCGTAGTACGAGCCGGACGCGCCGTAGATCGTGGTGGGGCCGATGTTGACGCCCTCGAGGCTCTTCGGCGTGCCGGACTCGTTGGCGCCCGCGATCATCGAGGCGGCCGCCATGTTCGGGGTGTAGCCGACGAACCACACGGCCTGGCCGTTCTGGGTGGTGCCGGTCTTGCCGGCGGCGTCGCGGCCGAGGTTCTGCGCCGAGGCGAAGCCACCCTCGATCACGCCGCGGAGGATGTCGTTGACCGCGTCGGCGGTCGTCTCCTGCATGACCTGCTGGCACTCGGCCGGGTACTCCTTGAGCAGGTTCCCGCGCGCGTCCTCGATCGCGACGACCGGGCGGGAGTCGCAGTGCAGGCCGCGGGCGGCGAAGGTGGCGTACGCCTCGGCCAGCTCCAGCGGGCTGGCATCGGGGATGCCGAGCACGAACGACGGCACCCGCTCCGGGAGGCCCGGGCCCTTGCCCTCGGGGTTGGTGAGCTCGACGCCCATCGCCTTGGCCAGCTCGTAGGGCTCGCAGATGCCGGTCTCTGCCTCGAGCTGGGCGAAGTAGGTGTTCACCGACTCCCGCGTGCCGCGGTACATGTCCATGTAGCCCGACGAGGTCGAGTTGCCGACCGACCAGGTGCCGTAGCCGTACGGCTCGCCGTCGCAGTCCTCGAACTCGTACTCCGGGATCTCCATCTGCGGCTGCGCGTTGAAGCTCGTCGACGTCGACAGGCCCTGCTCGAGCGCGGCGGCCAGCACGAAGACCTTGAACGTCGAGCCCGGCTGGAAGCCGGCGGAGTCGCCGTACTTCTGGTTGACGACGTAGTTGAGGTAGGTCTGGCCGATGGACCGGTCGCTGCCCATCGGGCGCGACTGTGCGACCGCGCGGACCTTGCCGGTGCCCGGCTCGACCATGGCCAGGCCGCCGATGGCCTCGGCCTCGGGGTAGACGGCGGCCGAGACCGCCTCGTCGGCGGCGGCCTGCGCGTCGAGGTCGATGGTGGTGCGGATGGTGAGGCCGCCGGAGAAGATCAGCTCGCGGCGCTCCTTGACGTTGCGGCCGAGCGAGCGGTCCTTCTGCAGGTAGTTGAGGACGTAGTCGCAGAAGAACGGCGCGCGGGCGTTGACGCACCCGTTCGGCGTCGCCTGCACCTTCAAGCCGAGCTTCTGGTCCTTGACCCTGTCCGCCCGGCGCTCCTTGATGATGCCGAGCTCGGCCATCCGGTCCAGGACGACGTTGCGGCGCGCCACGGCGCGGTCGGCGAACTTGGTCGGGTCGTAGCCGTAGGGGTTCTTGACCAGGCCGGCGAGCAGCGCGGACTGCTTGAGGTCGAGGTCCTTGGCGTTGACGTCGAAGAAGTGGCGGGCCGCCGACTGGATGCCCCAGGCGCCGTCGCCGAAGTAGGCGGTGTTGAGGTAGCGCTCGAGGATCCAGTCCTTGGTGTGGCGCTGCTCCAGCGCGACGGCGTACCGCAGCTCCCGCAGCTTGCGCGCGTAGCTCTCGTCGGTCGCCGCCGCCTGCTCCTTCTTGGACTTCGCCTGGTCCACCAGGGTCAGCTTGACCAGCTGCTGTGTGATCGACGAGCCGCCCTGGACCACGCCGGAGCTGGCCTGGTTGGTGATGAACGCGCGCAGCGTGCCCTTCAGGTCCAGCGCGCCGTGCTGGTAGAAGCGGTAGTCCTCGATCGCGACGATCGCCTTGATCATCATCCGGGAGACGTCGGTGAGCTGGACGTTCACGCGGTTCTGGTCGTAGAGGGTCGCGATGACCTCGCCGTCCTCGTCGAGGACCTGGGTGCGCTGCGCGAGCGCCTCGGTCTCGAGCTCGGCGGGGAGCTGGTCCATGGTCTCCGCGACGTTCTTCGCGCCGATCCCGACCACGCCCGCGAACGGGATCGCCAGGCCGGCGACCACGACGCCGAGGACGGCCGCGACGGCGAGCATGACGCCCAGGTGGGAGGCCACCCGGCCAGGGGTGAGGTGCTCGGGGCGCTGCGCGGTCATGGGGATCAGGCTACGCGAGCGCGCGAAGCCCCAGTTCCGCCTGACGCGGACGGACTAGTCACTTCGGACTACTCCAGTTGGGCTGAACGTGTCTGTACCGGTTGCCGGACCCGCCTTTACCTTGGCAGTCGAGGGGACTTCCCGGGTAGGCGTCATGGGGACGCGGACCTATCTCGGAACAGATGTGGGGACATCATGTGGGTTGAGGACTGGACGCCGCGCGCCGCCTGCAAGGCCGCGCAGCCGGACCAGCTGTTCGTGCGTGGAGCCGAGCAGAACAAGGCCAAGCAGCTGTGCGCCGGTTGCCCGGTGCGCACCGAGTGCCTCGCGGAGGCGCTCGACAACCAGATCGAGTGGGGGGTCTGGGGCGGCATGACCGAGCGCGAGCGCCGTGCGCTGCTGCGCCGGCGCCCGAACGCCTCCTGGCGCACGGTCCTCGAGACCGCCCGCGAGCAGTCGGCCCCCGCGCCGGCCGCCCGCACCACCGTCTGACTTCCCACGGGAGTCCCGCGCTTCCCACGGGAGATCTGCCGTGGGAAGCGCGGGGGTCACCGGTGAACCGGTGACCCCCGCGCCCCGTCGGCCAGCAGCTCGCCCACCCGGCGCAGCCCGTCGAGGTCGTGGACGTCGCCCGCGAGCGCGGGCACGACGGCGGTGGGGACCTCGGGGTGGGCGGCGGCGAAGCGCTCGCGCAGCGCCGCCTCGCGCTCGACCATCCGCGCGCGGTCGGCGTGCAGCCGGAGCAGGCCCGCCGTCAACGAGCCCGGCTCGTCGGCGCGCAGCCGCGCGGCCGCGGCCATCGCCTCGTCGCCGGACAGCTCGCCCTGCGGGGCGGGGCTGGCCCGGTTGACGACCAGCCCGGCGAGCGGCATCCGGTCCTCGGCGAGCCGCTCGACGAAGTACGCCGCCTCGCGCAGCGCGTCCGGCTCCGGCGCTGCGACCACGAGGAACGCCGTCTCGTCGGCCTGCAGCAGCGCGTAGGTCTTCTGCGCGCGGGCGCGGAAGCCGCCGAAGACCGTGTCCAGCGCGGCCACGAAGGTCTGCAGGTCGCGCAGCACCTGGCCGCCGAGGATCTTGGTCAGGGCGTTGGTGATGATCCCGAACCCCGCGGTCATCAGCTTCGCCGGACCGCGCGCCGGCGCCAGCATCAGCCGGATGAACCGGCCGTCGAGGAAGCTCGAGAGCCGCTCGGGGGCGTCGAGGAAGTCCAGCGCGGACCGCGAGGGCGGGGTGTCGACGACGACGAGGTCGTAGGTGCCCGCCCGCTTCGCGTCGGCGTGGATCTGGCCGAGCTTCTCCATCGCCATGTACTCCTGCGTGCCCGCGAACGAGCTCGACAGCGCGATGTAGAACGGGTTGGCCAGGATCTGCTCGGCCTTCTCGGGGGTGGCCTGGCTGAGCACGACCTCGTCGAAGGTGCGCTTCATGTCCAGCATCATCGCGTCGAGCCGGCCGCCCGCCGCAGGGTCGACGCCCGCGACCGGTCGCGGGGTGTTGTCGAGCACCTCGATGCCCATGGACTGCGCCAGCCGCCGGGCCGGGTCGATCGTGAGCACCACGACCTTGCGGCCGCGCTCCGCCGCCCGCAGCGCCAGCGCGGCCGACGTGGTGGTCTTGCCGACGCCGCCGGAGCCGCAGCAGACGATGATCCCGGTGCCGCGGTCGTCGAGCAGCGCGTCGACGTCGAGCGGCGCCGCCCGTCCGCGGCCGCTCTGCGGTCCGACCCGCGTGCGCGCGCTCATGCCGGGCCCCTCACGCCAGACCCTGCGCGCGCAGCTCGCCGGCGAGCTCGTAGAGCCCGCCGAGGTCGACGCCGCCCGGCAGCCGGGGCAGCTCGTACGTCGGTCGGTCCAGCTCGGCGACCACCTCGCGCTGGCTGTCCTCGAGCGCGCGCCGCACGGCGTGGTCGTGCGCCTCGACGACCAGCCCGTCCACGAGCCCCTCGACCAGGTCGTCGTCGGCGGGCAGGCCGGCCGCGGCGAGGTCCTTGGCGAGCCGGTCGCGGTCGAGCGTGCCGGCGCGGGCCGCGGCCAGGTCGTCGGCCTCGAGGTCGCGGGGACGCACGAGGTTGACCACGACCCCGCCGACCGGGAGGCGGGCGGCCTCGAGCTCGGCGATGCCGTCGGCGGTCTCCTGCACGGGCATCTCCTCCAGCACGGTGACCAGGTGGACGGCCGTCCGCGGGGAGCGGAACAGGGTCATCATCGTGTCGGCCTGGTGCTTGATCGGGCCGACCTTGGCCAGCCCCGCGAGCTCGTCGCTGACGTTGAGGAACTGCACGATCCGGCCGGTCGGCGGCGCGTCGAGCACGACGGCGTCGTACTGCGTGGCGCCCTTGTTGCGGCTGTTGCGCTGCACCGCCTCGAAGACCTTGCCGGTGAGCAGGACGTCGCGGACGCCGGGCGCGATGGTCGTGGCGAACTCGATCACGCCGAACTTGTCGAGCGCCCGGCCGGCCCGGCCGAGCTTGTAGTACATGGAGAGGTACTCCAGGAGTGCCGCCTCCGGGTCGATGTGCAGCGCGTGCACGACCCCGGGCGGGCCGGGCTCGCCGGCCTCGCCCGGTGCGACGGGCAGGCCGGTCGCGATGCGGCGCTCGGCGTACGGCAGCGGGTCGACGTCGAACATCCGGGCGATGCCCTGGCGGCCCTCCACCTCGCACAGGAGCACGTTGCGCCCCGAGGTGGCCAGCGCGAGGGCCAGCGCGGCGGCGACCGTCGACTTGCCGGTGCCGCCCTTGCCGGTCACCACGTGCAGCTGCACGCGCGGCCAGTCGGTCATGGGGGCGAGCGTAGCCAGCGGCGGCCAGCACAGGTGATGATGCGGCGATGACGTCCTCGGGAGACACGACGGACCCCACCGGAACGGCCGGAGCGGCCGGGACGGCCGACCACCCGCCCCGGTGGAAGGTCATCGGGCCCGGCCTGGTGGTGGCCGCGACCGGCGTCGGCGCCGCGGACCTGGTGGCGACACTGGTGGCCGGCGCGAAGTTCGGCTACACGCTGCTGTGGGTCGCGGTCCTCGGGGCGGTGCTGAAGGTGGTGCTGGTCGAGGGCGCGGGCCGCTACTCGCTGGCGACGCAGCGGACGATCTTCGAGGGCTGGCGCAGCCTCGGCCGGTGGACGACGTGGTACTTCGCGCCGTACATCCTCGTGTGGGGCGTCGTGTACGGCGCCACCGCGATGTCGTCCACGGCGCTGCCGGTCGTCGCGCTCCTCCCCGACCTGCCGCTGCGCTGGACGGCGGTCGCCTTCGGGCTGGTCGGCCTGGTGCTGGTGTGGTTCGGCAGCTACGGCGTCTTCGAGAAGATCACCGCGGCGCTGGTCGGCGTCATGTTCGTGACCGTCGTCGGCGCGGCCGTCCTCACGCTGCCGAACCTCGGCGAGGTGCTCGGCGGCCTGCGTCCGGCCCTGCCCGACGACTCGCTGGTCAACGTGCTGGGCATCGCCGGCGGCGTCGGCGGCACGATCACGCTCGCGGCCTACGGCTACTGGCTGCGGGAGAAGGGCTGGCACACCCCGCGGTTCATGCGGGTGATGCGGATCGACAACGGGGTCGCGTACGCCGTCACCGGGGTCTTCGTCGTCTCCATGCTCATCGTCGGGGCCGAGCTGCTCTACTCCGCCGGCATCGCGATGGAGACCGGCGACCAGGCGCTCGTGCAGCTCTCCGACGTGCTGGCCGACCGGTACGGCGAGGTCTTCGGCACGGTCTTCCTCGTCGGCTTCTGGGCCTCGTCGTTCTCCTCGCTCATCGGCGTGTGGAGCGGCGTGAGCCTGATGTTCGCCGACTTCGTGGGCAACCTGCGCGACCTGCCCTCGGGCCACCCCGAGACCCGCACCGGCGGGCGGCTGTTCAAGGCCTACCTGCTGTGGCTGACCTTTCCGCCGATGCTCCTGCTGCTGCTCGACGAGCCGGTCGGGCTGATCCTGGCCTACGGCGTGCTCGGGGCGTTGTTCATGCCGTTCCTCGCGATCACGCTGCTGGTGCTGCTCAACAAGCGCCGGCCGGGCGCGCTCCCGCACTCCGACGTCCCGCCGGAGTGGCGCAACGGCTGGTTGTCGAACACCGGGCTCGCGGTGTGCGCGGTGCTCTTCCTCCTGCTCGGCGCCAACGAGCTGCGCGAGGTGCTGGCGCCCTACGTCCCGTTCCTGGAGGGCTGACGTGGCCGGTCCGGAGCTGCCCGAGCTGCTGGTCCCCGACGCCGCCGCCTGGCGGGCGTGGCTCGAGGAGCACCACGCCGACTCGCCCGGCGTGTGGCTGGTGCTCAGCAAGTTGGGCGGCGACGTCACCACGCTGACCCGGGCGGCGGCGCTGGACGAGGCGCTGTGCTTCGGGTGGATCGACGGCCAGGCCCGCAGCCGCGACGCGGCGACCTCGTTGCAGCGGATGACCCGGCGCGCGCCGCGCAGCCGCTGGTCGCAGGTGAACGTCGACCTCGTCGCCCGGCTCGAGGCCGAGGGCCGGATGGCGCCGGCCGGCCGGGCCGCCGTGGAGGCGGCTCGGGCCGACGGGCGGTGGGCGGCGGCGTACGCACCGCCCTCGCGGCTCGAGATCCCCGAGGACCTGCGGGCCGCGGTCGCCGCGGACCCGCGGGCCCAGGCGATGTTCGACGTGCTGACCTCGGCGAACCGGTTCGCGATGGTAACCCGGCTGGACACGGTCAAGCGGGCCGAGACGCGCGAGCGCAAGATCCGGGAGTACGTCGCGATGCTGGCCCGCCACGAGACGATCCACCCGCAGCGGGCCCGCCCCTGACCGCCGCCGGGCCGGGCTCAGTCCATCCCGAGCCCGGCCGCGGGCGCGGTACGGACCGCCCGACGGGTGGGGAGCACGCTCGAGGCGAGCCCGGCCAGCCCGGCGACGACCACCACGAGGAGCAGCTGGCCCCAGGGGAGCACCATCGCGGCGTCGTCGGCGACCACGTCGACCATCGTCCGCAGCGCGACCCAGGCGTACGCCGTCCCGACGACGACCCCCACGACGGTGGCGACCAGCGAGAGCAGCAGCCCCTCGACGGCCAGCGTGCCCCGCAGCTGCCGGCGGGTGAGGCCGAGCGCGCGGAGCAGCGCGTTCTCCCGCCCTCGCTCGAGCACCGAGAGCCCCAGGGTGTTGCCGATGCCGATGAGCGCGATGACCACGGCGATCCCCAGCAGGCCCACGACCGTGCCGGTGATGACGTCGAGCTGGAGGTCGACCCAGTCGCGCTCCCCGAGGGCGCTGACCAGGTCGGCGCCGGCCGGCACGGCGAGCGCGTCCAGGTCGCCGGCGAGGTCCTCGGGGTCGGTGGCGTCGTCGGCGCGGGCCCAGACCGCCCGCGGGGTCGTGGAGTCCGCCAGCCGCGCCAGGGTGGCCGGCGCGACGACCGCGGCGTCGCCCCAGCCCTCACCGGTGTTGAGGCTGAGCCGACGCGTGCGGCCCTCGACGGAGACCGTCACCCGGCCGTCCTCCGGCCAGTCGGTGACCAGGCCGTCGGGCAGCCAGATCGAGCCGGGCTCCGGGGACGCGACCCCGGAGGTGCCGCGCAGCACGTCAGTCGCGTCCACCGGGGCGGCCACCAGCGTCACCGGGCCCTGGCCGTCCACCTCCGCCGTCGTGCCCGGCAGCTCGACCGCGTCCAGGACGCCCTCGGTCGCCCGGACGTCGGCGAGCAGGTCGTCGGCCAGCGGTGCGTCGGCCGTCATGGTGAGGTCCACGGGGTACTGCTGGTCCATCTCCTCCTCGACCGTGTGCCGCGAGCTGGCCAGCCCGATGAGCACGGCGGTGGTCAGCGTGACGCCGACGAGGAGGGACGCGGTGGTCGCGGCGGTGCGGCGCGGGTTGCGCACCGCGTTGCCGGTCGCGATCCGTCCCGGCGTGCCGGTCAGGCGCGTCACGCCCGCCCCGACGAGCCGCACCGCGGCCGGCACCAGCACCGGCCCGAGGAGCAGCAGCCCGGAGAACGAGGCGATCCCGCCGGCCAGCATCGGGACCACCTCGTGGGAGGCGATCGCGAACGCCAGCAGCGCGCAGCCCCCGGCGACCGCCACGAGGCCCAGCGCGACGCGGACCCGACCGGCGGTGGTGCGGACGTCGACGTCGTGCGGGCGCAGCGCGGACAGCGGGTCGGCCGCCGTGGCCCGTCGGGTCGGGAGCCAGGCCGCCACGAGCGTGACGACCAGCCCGGTCGCCAGCGCGGCGACGTACCAGGTCGGGGAGGGGAGGGCGGTGCCCATCACGTCGTCGGCGACGACCTGCCGCACGACCGCGACGATCGCGAGACCCAGCACGGTGCCGGCGACGACGCCGACCACCGAGGCGACGACAGCGAGGACGAGTGCCTCGACCCGGACCGAGCGCAGCACCTGTCGGCGGGTCGCGCCGACGCACCGCAGCAGGGCGAAGTCCCGCGCCCGCTGGGCGAAGAGGATCGTGAAGGTGTTGGCGATGACCAGGACCGAGACGAAGAGCGCGATCGCGGCGAAGACCAGCAGCATCGCCGCCAGCACGTCGACGCCGCGGGTGATGCTGGCCTGCACCTCCTGGACGTGCTCCGCGGCCGGCACGACGTCGCGGTCGGTGCGTTGCCCGAGGCTGCCCGCACCGGGGCCTGCGTAGACCACGCTGTCGACCCAGAGGCCGTCGACGAAGGTCTCGAGGTCCGCGAAGGTCAGCAGGAAGTCCGTGCCCGGCGCGGCGGACGGGGTGTCGACGAGGCCGACGACCTCCGCCTCGACGACCCGGTCGCCCGAGCCGAGCCGGACGGTGTCGCCGAGACCGACCCGGTCGGACTTGGCGGCGTTGACGTCGACGGCGACCTCGCTCGGCGCGTCGGGCAGCCGGCCCTCGCGGACCTCCTGCCAGCGCAGCCGCTCGTCGTCGGCGACGGCGCCGACGCTGACGTTGTCGGCCAGCAGCCGGTCCTCGACCCGAGCCCGCTCGGTCGCGAACCCGAGGACCGCGGCCCGGTCGCCGCGGCCGGCGGCGGCGCGGACGATCGCCCGGGCCTCGGCGCCGTCGAGACCGGTGACCACGACGTCGGCCTCGGCGTAGGGGAGGCCGACCGAGGCGGTCATCCCGGTGCGGGCCGAGGCCGAGAGCATCCCGGTCACCACGACGAACGCGACGCCGATGACGATGGCGACCGCGGCGGCGACGTACCGCCGCGTGTGCGTGCGCAGCGAGGCCAGCAGCACCGTCCTCATCGGACCTGCTCCCCGCGCAGCGCGGCGACGAGCTGGTCGGCGGTCGGCTCGACCAGGTGGGCGCGGACGGCGCCGTCGGCGAGGACCACGACGTCGTCGGCGTACGCCGCTGCGTCGAGCTCGTGGGTGACCATCACGACGGTCTGGCCCAGCTCGCGCACCGACCGCCGCAGGAACCCGAGCACCTCCGCGGAGGCGGCGCTGTCGAGGTTGCCGGTCGGCTCGTCGGCGAAGACGATCTCCGGCTCGGTCACCAGCGCGCGGGCGATCGCCACCCGCTGCTGCTGGCCGCCGGAGAGCTCGGCGGGGCGGTGGGTCAGCCGGTCGCGCAGGCCGAGCACGTCGACGACGAGGTCGTGGCGCTCCTTCACGGCGCCGGTGAGGCGGCGGCCGGCGAGCTCGAGGGGGAGGGCGATGTTCTGGCCGGCGGTCAGCATCGGCAGCAGGTTGAAGGCCTGGAAGACGAAGCCGACGTGCTCGCGGCGGAAGAGCGTGAGCGCGGTGTCGTCCATGCCGTCCAGCGCGCGGCCGGCCACCTCCACGGTGCCGGAGGTGGGGCTGTCCAGGCCCGCGAGGCAGTGCATGAGGGTCGACTTGCCGGAGCCCGACGGGCCCATGACCGCGGTGAACCGGCCGGCCGGGAGGTCGAGGTCGACGCCGCGGAGGGCGGAGACGGCGGCGTCGCCGCGGCCGTGGACCCGGGTGAGGCCGCGGGCGGTCGCAGCGAGGGTCGTGAGGCCCGGGGAAGGGGGGGGGAGGTCGTCGTGGTCATGCCACGACCATCCCGTCCCGGGAGGGGTCGGGTCGTCAGCCTGCGGGCGGGACCCGGCGTACGACTCAGGTCGTACGCGCCAGGCCGGTCTCGTACGCCAGGACCACCGACTGCACGCGGTCGCGCGACCCGGTCTTGGCCAGCAGCCGGCCGACGTGGGTCTTCACGGTCGTCTCCGCGACGACCAGCTCGGCGGCGATCTCGGTGTTGCTGAGGCCGCGGCCGACCAGCGCCAGCACCTCGCGCTCGCGCTCGGTCAGCGGCGCGAGCCGGTCGTCGGCGGGCGCCGTGGACGTGCCGGGGCTCGCGGGGTCGGGCAGGACCGCAGCGAACTGCTCGAGCAGCCGCCGCGTCGTGCTGGGCGCGACCACCGAGTCCCCGGCGTGCACGGTGCGGATCGCCGCGAGCAGCTCCTCGGGACCGGCGTCCTTGAGCAGGAACGCCGCCGCGCCGGCCCGGATCGCGGCGAAGGCGTACTCGTCGAGGTCGAACGTCGTCAGCACCAGCACCCGGGGCGCGTCCGCACGCTCCGCCAGCCGGCGGGTCGCCTCGACGCCGTCCATCCGCGGCATCCGGACGTCCATGAGCACCACGTCGGCCCGGGTGACCGAGAGCCGCTCGAGCGCCTCCGCGCCGTCGCCGGCCTCGCCCACGACCTCCAGGTCGGGCTGGCTGTCGACGAGCATCCGGAAGCCGCCGCGGACCATCTGCTGGTCGTCGACGAGGAAGACCCGGATCGTCGCCCCGCCAGCGTCGTCGGCTGCGGTCACGCCGGGATCCTCGCAGAGACCGCGAACCCGCCGCCCGGCCGAGGTCCGGCCTCGATCGTGCCGCCGTGCACGCCGACGCGCTCGCGCATCCCGAGCAGGCCCAGCCCGTGGCCGTCGTCGGTGGCGGCGGCCCCGCGGCCGTCGTCCTCCACCCGCAGCTCCACCGCCCGGTCGCGACCGGTGCCGGCCACCGCGACCTCGACCCGCACGGAAGGATCGGGTCCGGCGTGCTTGCGGACGTTGGTGAGCGCCTCCTGGACGACGCGGTACGCCGCGAGGCCGACGCCGTCGGGCACGTCGCGGGCCGCCATCGGGGTTGGGCAGCCGCGCCTCGACCTGCGCGCCCGCGGTCCGCGCCTCGGCGACCAGCGCGTCCAGGTCGCCCAGGCCGGGCTGCGGCCGCAGCGCCGGCCCGCTGCCGTCGCCGTCCTCGGCGCGGAGCAGCCCGAGCATCCGCCGCATCTCGGTCAGCGCCTCGCGCCCGGTCGCCGCCACGGTCTCCAGGGTGCGGGCCGCGACGTCGGGGTCGGTGCGGGCGGCGTACCGCGCGCCGTCGGCCTGCACGACGATCACCGACAACCCGTGCGCGACGACGTCGTGCATCTCCCGGGCGATCCGCGCCCGCTCGTCGGCCGCGGCGAGCGCGACCTGCTGGGCGGCCTCCTTCTCGACCCGCTCGCTGCGCTCGACCAGCGCGTCGACGTACGCCTCGCGGGTGCGGCCGAGCGTGCCCAGCGCCCACGCGGTCGCGGCGATCGCGCCGAGGAAGAGGGCGTTGACGAGCAGCGTGGCCGGAGGCTCGGGGAAGTCGCGCGCCCAGTCCCAGGACGCCACGAGCGAGGCGACCGCGCTGACGGCGAGCGCGGCCCAGCCGTGCGGGGCCGCCGCGTAGCGCGCCACCGAGTAGACCGCCACCGGCCAGGCCGCCTGGCCCGCCGTCGGCTCGTCGAGCAGCAGGACCTGCAGCGCGTGGGCGGCGGTGACCGCCCAGAAGACCGTCACGGCGCGCCGGCGGCGCCACAGCAGCGGGACCAGCTCGAGGAGCGTCAGCCCGACCGGGAGCACGCCGAGGGAGTAGCCGAGGGGGAGCAGGGGCAGCGCGAGCCCGCCGACCAGCAGCACGTCGAACCAGCGCCGGCCGCGCGGGCCCAGCCGGGGCGGGCGGCGCACGAGCGTGGAGGCGGACGCGGTCACGCGCCGACCCTAGGTGGCCGGTCCCGCCCCGCGCGTCCGACCACGGGAGGACGTCGGCGGCCGCGAGTAGGGTGCGGCCATGACCAAGTGGGAGTACCTGACCGCCCCGATCCTCACGCACGCCGCGAAGCAGATCCTCGACAACTTCGGCGCCGACGGGTGGGAGCTCGTGCAGGTCGCGCCGGGGATGAACCCCGAGAACCTCGTCGGCTACTTCAAGCGCCCGGTTGAGGGCTGAGCCGTGGCTGGGACGTCCCCCGAGGAGCGCCTCGCCGAGCTCGGCCTGGCAGTGCCGGAGGTGGCCGCACCGGTCGCGGCGTACGTGCCCGCGGTCCGCAACGGTGACCTGGTCTTCACCTCCGGCCAGCTGCCGATGAAGGACGGCGAGCTGCTCGTCACCGGCAAGGTCGGCGGCGAGGTGAGCGCTGAGGAGGCCTACGCCTGCGCCCAGCAGTGCGCCCTCAACGCCATCGCCGCGGTCAAGGCGCAGGTCGGCGACCTCGCGCACGTCGAGCGGGTCGTCAAGGTCACCGCCTTCATCGCCTCCACCCCGGACTTCACCGGCCAGCCCGGCGTCGCCAACGGCGCCTCGGAGCTCTTCGGCAACGTCTTCGGCGACGCCGGCGTCCACGCCCGCTCCGCCGTCGGCGTGCCGGTCCTGCCCCTGGACGCGCCGGTCGAGGTCGAGGTCGTCGTCGCCGTCCGGCCGGGCGCGTGAGGATCCCCCTCCCGCCCGTGCCGCTGCCCGAGCACCTGCTCGACGTGGCCCGGGAGTACGACGACGGCACCCGCACCCCCGTGCAGCCGCGCGACGCCGCGACCGTCGTGGTCATGCGCGACGGCGCCGACGCGGCCGCGGGGCCGGAGGTCTACCTGCTGCGTCGCCAGGTCTCCATGGACTTCGCCGGGGGCATGGCCGTCTTCCCCGGCGGCGGGGTCGACCAGCGTGACTTCGACGCCTCCGTCGCCTGGGCCGGCCCTGACGCCGCCGACTGGGCCCGCCGGCTCGGCACCGACACCGAGCTGGCCCGCGCGCTGGTCTGCGCCGCGGTGCGCGAGACCTTCGAGGAGTCTGGCGTGCTGCTCGCCGGCGAGTCCGCCGACACCGTCGTCGCCGACACCACCGGCGCCGACTGGGAGGCCGACCGCGAGGCGCTGGTCTCGCGCGACCTCGCCATGACCGACTTCCTCAACCGCCGCGGGCTGGTGCTGCGCACCGACCTGCTCGGCACCTGGGACGGCTGGCTGACGCCGGTCTTCGAGCCCAAGCGCTACCGGACCTGGTTCTTCGTGGCCGTCCTTCCCGCCGGGCAGCGCACGCGCGACGTGTCCACCGAGTCCTCCTCGGTCACGTGGCTGCCCGCGAAGGTCGCGGCCGAGCAGGCGGACAGTGGCTCGCTGGCGATGCTGCCGCCGACGTACCTCACGTGCCTGGAGGTGGGCACCCACGCCACCTCCGCCGAGGTGCTGGCGGAGGCGGAGGGCCGGACGGTCGAGATGTTCTGCCCCGCGGTCGAGCCGCTCGGCGAGGGCTGGACCCTGTCGATGCCCGACCGGCTGCGGCCGCTGGTCGCGGAGCGACGCCGGTCGTGAGCGCGGGGGGCGCCGGCGCCTGGGCCGGCGGGTCGTTCGGCGAGCGCGGCTCGTGCGTGCTCGCGCCGAACCCGGACCTGATGACCCTCGACGGCACCAACACCTGGGTGCTGCGCGAGCCGGGCGCCCGGCGCTCGGTCGTGGTCGACCCCGGCCCCTCGATCCTCGAGCACCTCGACGCGGTCGCGGAGACCGCCGGCGAGGTCGGCGCCGTGCTGCTCACCCACCACCACCTCGACCACTCCGAGGCGGCGCGGGAGTTCGCGGAGCGGATGGGCTGCGGGGTGCGCGCGCTCGACCCGGCGTACCGGCTGGGCTCCGAGGGGCTCGGCGACGGCGACGTGGTCGAGGTCGACGGCCTCGAGGTGCGCGTCGTCGCGACGCCGGGGCACACCGCCGACTCGCTGTCGTTCCTGCTCCCGGCCGAGGGGGCGCTGCTCACCGGGGACACCGTGCTCGGCCGCGGCACCACCGTCGTCGCGCACCCCGACGGGCAGCTCGGCGCCTACCTCGACAGCCTCGACCGGCTGCACGCGCTGGCCGAGCGGGCCGAGGCGCGCACGATCTGGCCCGGCCACGGGCCGGTCATCGACGACGCGCTCGGCGTGCTCGACTTCTACATCGCCCACCGGCGCGACCGGCTCGCGCAGGTCGAGGCCGCGGTCGGAGCTCTGGCGGAGGTGCCGGCCCTGGAGCTGCCGCGTCGGGTCGTCGAGGTCGTGTACGCCGACGTCGACCCCGTCCTCTGGGGCGCCGCGGAGCTGTCGGTCCGCGCCCAGCTGACCCACCTGGGGCACCTCGGCCACTGAGTCGGCCGCATCGGGCCGGCCGGGGGGTCACCGGTCGGTCTCGACTTCGCCGAACCGCCCGCGAGCGGCCGCGCGCTCTGGCACCCTGGCGCCGGTCGGACAGGGACGGACGTGGGCTGGAGGAAGCCGCCGATGCGGGTGCGCACCGTTGTGGGGACGATGCCGCGGCAGGTCCGGGTGATCATGTCGGTGCTGGTCGTGACGGCCGCACTGCTGGTGCCGCTGCTGGCGGTGCCGACGCCGACGTCGCGGGCCGCCGTCGAGGCGGCCGGGCCGCGGGCGACGTACCGGCTCTCGGTGGTGACCGCCAACATCGACGGCGCCGAGCGCGGCCGGGGCGGGGACAAGCTCGGGACCGTGCAACGCGTGCTCCGCGGCAGCGACCCCGACGTCGTGATGCTCCAAGAGGTCTGCTGGAAGCACTTCCGCCGGTTCATCGACGCCAACCGCGCCTGGATCGGGCCGGGGGAGACCTGGCGCGACCACTTCCGGTTCCAGAAGCTGCGTCACCACCCCGGCTGCGCGAGCGGCAAGGGGACCCAGCGGCACGGTCTCGTGCTCGCCTCGCGGCACCGCCTCTCCGGCCTCACCACCCACCGGCTGCCCAACCCGCGCAGCCGCACGCCGCACCGATTCCAGGTGATGTGCGCGAACGTCGCCGTCCGCGGGACGCTCGTCGCGTTCGCCCAGGACGCCGTGCGCGCCTGCACGACCCAGCTCCGGGCCGGCCGCGGTCGCGCCTCGGGGGCGGGCCCGGCCCGGCAGGCACAGGCGGTGGCCGTGCGCCGGGTGCTCGCCCCCGTCGTCGAGCGGGACCGCGCCGCGGTGGTGCTCGGCGGCGACTTCAACGCGGTGCCGCAGAAGGGCACGATGAGCCAGCTCTACCGGCTCTCGCGCCACGGCTGGCTGACCAACCGGCGGGGGCTGTTCTTCGAGGCCGACCAGACCGGTGCGTACGCCTCCCGCCCCGCCGGCCGCGCCGCCGGCCTCGAGCAGATCGTCTGCCGGCTGGCGCCGCGGGTCTGCCGCTGGGGCGAGCCCACCCACCGCTCCCGGGGCCAGGCGCGCAAGCTCGACTACGTCTTCTTCGGCGTCAACCGCGCCCAGCCGGCCGCCACCACCGGCCTCCTCGGCACCCAGCAGCACCTCGGCGGCGACGTCGTCCGCTCCCCCTCGGCCACCCACGAGGTCTACCTCGGCTGGGCCGACCTCGCCCTCGATCTCTCCTGACCCCAGACCGTCGAGTCGTCACCTCTGACGGGCCGAGTTGCCACGTCTGACGGGCCGAGTCCTCACCGCTGGGAGCGGCCCGCGCCGCCTCATGTCCACAGGCGTACGGCGAACGGCGGCCTTCCACAGGTGCGCCCCATCCACGGAGCAGCCCGCCTCTGCAGGCGGCACGGTCCGGGCATGACGATCGTGTGGCCCGACGGGCCGTTCACCCCGGCCGAGCTGATCCACCTCGGCATCACCCCGACCGACCTCCGGCGCGGGCGTGCTGCCGGGGACGTGCGGTCCCCGGCGCGCGGGGTGTTCGTCCCGGCGCACCTGCCCGACACGATCGACCTGCGCGCCCGGGCGATCGCGAAGGTGCTCAGCGAGCACCACGTCGTCACCGACCGGACCGCGGCCTGGCTGCACGGTGTCGACGCCCACGTGGAGGCGGAGCACGAGGACGGACCGCTGATCGAGTCGTGCGCGTTGCGCGGTCACCGGGCTACGAGGCTGGCCGCCGCCGACGGCCGCACCCGGGACCTGGCGCCAGGCGACGTGACGATGCTGCACGGCGTCCGTGTGACCACGCCGTTGCGCACCGCGCTCGACCTCGGCTGCTGTCTGCGGCGGCGTGAGGGGTACGCCGCCATGGTGATGCTGGCGCGGCAGCACGAGCTGACCGCGGCCGACCTCGTGCGGGAGACCGCCCGCTACCGGGGGCGTCGTGGAGTGGTGCAGCTGCGGAGCCTCGCGCCGTTGGTCGACCCACGGCTCGAGTCACCCCGCGAGGCGTGGGTGCTGCTCGAGATCGCCGACGCCGGACTGCCGCTGCCCGAGCCGCAGGTGTGGGTCGAGGTCGACGGCGTGCCGACGTACCGGCTCGACCTCGCCTACCGGCAGCGCCGGGTCTGCGTGGAGTACGACGGGCACGACGCGCACGCGACCGTCGAGCAGCGCCGCTACGACGAGCGTCGCCGGTCGTGGCTGCGCCGCCAGGGGTGGGTCGTCATCGTGGTCCGGAGCGGCGACTTCTCCGGCGCTGCGCTCGACCGGTGGCTCGACGAGCTCCGGCACGAGCTGCGGTCCGGGTACTCGAACCGGCGGTGGTGACGCGACCACTCGACCTGTCGGAAGTGGCGACTCGGCCCGCAGGAGGTGGCGACTCGGCGGTCAGCGGGCGCGGCGGGAGAGCCGCTCGACGTCCATGATGACGACCGAGCGGGGCTCGAGGCGCAGCCAGCCGCGGGAGGCGAAGTCGGCCAGGGCCTTGTTGACCGTCTCGCGGGAGGCGCCGACCAGCTGGGCGAGCTCCTCCTGGGTGAGGTCGTGGTGGACGTGGACGCCGTCGTCGGCGGTGCGGCCGAAGCGGTCGGCGAGGTCGAGCAGCGCCTTGGCGACGCGACCGGGCACGTCGGAGAAGACCAGGTCGGCGACGACGTCGTTGGCCTTGCGCAGCCGGCCGGCGAGCTGGGTGAGCAGGCCGCGGGCGACGACCGGGCGGCCCTCGAGCCAGCGCAGGAGGTCCTCGTGGGAGAGCGAGGCGAACGACGCGTCGGTCACCGCGGTCACCGTCGCCGAGCGCGGGCCCGGGTCGAAGAGCGAGAGCTCGCCGAACATCTGGCCGGGGCCGAGGATCGCGAGGAGGTTCTCGCGGCCGTCGGAGGAGGTGCGGCCGAGCTTCACCTTGCCGTCGAGGACGATGTAGAGCTTGTCGCCCGAGTCGCCCTCGTGGAAGAGCACGTCACCGCGGCGCAGGCGGCTCTCGGACATCGAGGTCCGCAGCGCCGTCGCCGCCTCGTCGTCGAGCGCGCTGAACAGCGGCGCCTGACGAAGTACGTCGTTGTCCACGGGTCCTCCTCCTCGACGGGCCCACCGGGCATGGGCCAGTCCCTGGCGCATCCTACTCAGTGCCGTTGCTCACAAGCACCATCGGCACCGGCGGGTCGGCACGGCCGCACCGCCACCGCACCGCTACCGGACCGCCGCCGGTCCGCCGGTGAGCCGCGGCGCCCCGATGTCGGCGCCGGTCCGTACCCTGGGCGCCGTGCCAGCAGAGCCCGCCGCGACAGCCGAGGAGTCGCCGACCGCGCTCGTGCGGCGTGCCCGCAAGATCGACCGCGTCCTCGCCGAGACCTATCCCGAGGCGCGTTGCGAGCTCGACTTCGCGAACCCCTTCGAGCTGCTCGTGGTCACGGTGCTCAGCGCGCAGACCACCGACCGCCGGGTCAACGCCGCGCGGCCCGCACTGTTCGCGGCGTACCCCGACGCCAAGGCGATGGCTGCCGCCGACCGCGCCCACCTCGAGCAGCTGGTCGGCCCGCTGGGGTTCTTCCGCGCCAAGACCGAGTCGCTGCTCAAGCTGAGCGCCGCGCTGGTGGCCGACCACGGGGGCGAGGTGCCGCCGCGCCTCGACGACCTGGTCAAGCTGCCGGGCGTGGGTCGCAAGACCGCGAACGTCGTCCTCGGCAACGCCTTCGACATCCCGGGCATCACCGTCGACACCCACTTCGGGCGGCTGGTCCGTCGCTTCGGCTGGACCGCCGAGACCGACCCGGTCAAGGTCGAGCACGCCGTCGGCGCGCTGTTCCCGAAGCGCGACTGGACGATGCTCAGCCACCACGTGATCTGGCACGGCCGCCGGATCTGCCACGCGAAGAAGCCGGCGTGCGGTGCCTGCCCGGTCGCGCGCTGGTGCCCGTCGTACGGCGCCGGGCCGACCGACCCCGAGACGGCTGCGGCCCTGGTCAAGACCCAGGGCCCCGCGTGAGCGCCGGGCGGCAGGCACCCGGCTGCCCCGGCACGCCGAGCGACCGCGTGCCGGGCCTGCCGGAGTGGATGCGCCCGGTCGAGGAGGCGGTCGCGGCGATCGAGGCGACCGACCTGACGCGGTACGTCCCGCCGGAGGGCTCCGACGCGCGCCAGGGCGCGGTGCTGATGCTGTTCGCGGAGGGCCCGCGCGGCGGGGAGGTGCTGCTGACCGAGCGCGCTCACGACATGCGCAGCCACCCCGGCCAGGTGTCGTTCCCGGGCGGCTCGATCGACCCGGGCGAGACGGTCGTCGGGGCGGCGCTGCGCGAGGCCGAGGAGGAGATCGGGCTGGTGCCCGACTCGGTCGACGTGGTCGGCTGCCTGCCGCAGCTGTGGCTGCCGCCGAGCAACTTCGCGGTCACGCCGGTCGTCGGCTGGTGGCGCGAGCCGTCCGACGTGAGCGTGGTCAGCCGCGCGGAGGTGCACGCGATCCACCACGCGGCGATCGCGGACCTGGTCGACCCGGAGAACCGGATCACCGTGCGCCACCCGATCGGCTACACCAGCCCCGGCTTCCTGATCGGCCCCGACCGCGACGTCATCCTGTGGGGCTTCACCGGCGGGATCATCGCCCGGCTGTTCGACTTCCTGGGCTGGACCCGGGAGTGGGACGAGTCCCGGGTGCGCGACCTGCCGGCGTACATGCTCGCCGGCGACTCCCGCGTCCAGCGCAACGCCCGCGCCGGCATGCTGGACATCGAGGAGCCCGACCGGTGAACCCGCTCGACTGGCTGCTGGTGCTGCTGGTCCTCGCCTACGCCCTCTCGGGCTACTGGCAGGGCTTCGTCACCGGCGCCTTCGCCACCGCCGGCCTGCTGCTCGGCGGCCTCGCCGGGGTGTGGCTGGCGCCGGTGGCGCTCGGCGACGCGGCGCCGTCGTTGGTAGTCTCGCTCGGGGCGCTGTTCATCGTCATCCTCACCGCCTCGCTCGGCCAGGCGGTGCTGCAGTACGCCGGCGGGCGGATCCGCGACCGGATCACGTGGCAGCCCGCCCGTGCCGTGGACGCGGTCGGCGGCGCGGCGCTCAGCGCGGCGGCCGTCCTGCTCGTCGCCTGGGCGCTGGGCGTGGCGATCTCCGGCTCGGCGATCGCGGGGGTGACCCCGTTGGTCCGCGGCTCGACCGTGCTGGCCGAGGTCGACCGCACCCTGCCGGGCTCGGCCGACAACGTGCTGGAGGCGTTCAACGACGTCGTCGGCACGACGTTCTTCCCCCGCTACCTCGAGCCGTTCGCCCCGGAGCGGATCGTCGAAGTCGGCCCGGGCCCGAAGCGTCTCCTGCGCGACCCGGACGTCGAGGCCGCCCGCGAGAGCGTGCTGAAGATCCGCGGCACCAACGCCTGCGGTCGGGGCATCGAGGGGACCGGCTTCCTCTACGCGCAGGGCCAGGACGGGGAGGGCCGGATGATGACCAACGCGCACGTCGTCGCCGGCGTCGCGGACCCGGAGGTCGAGCTCGGCGACGAGTCGGTCCCCGCCGACGTCGTCTACTACAACGCCGACCTCGACGTCGCCGTGCTGTCGCTGGACAGCGGGGGCCGCCGCTCGCTGGCCTTCGACCAGGGCGCGCAGCCGGAGGACGGGGTGGCGATCCTGGGCTACCCGCAGGACGGCCCCTACCACGTGAGCGCCGGCCGGATCCGCTCCGAGCAGCGGCTGCGATCACCCAACATCTACGGCGACGGCACGGTCATCCGCGAGGTCTACTCGTTGCGCGGCCTGGTCCGCCCCGGGAACTCCGGTGGCCCGATCGTCTCGTCCGGTGGTGACGTCGTCGGTGTCGTCTTCGCGGCCTCGGTCACCGACCAGGACACCGGCTACGCGCTGACCGCGGAGCAGGTCGAGGAGCCCCGCCGGATCGGCATCGCCAACACCGAGGAGGTCTCGACCGGCGACTGCGCCGGTTGAGCGTCCGGCCGCTCCGGCAGGCGCAGCCGACGACTGGTCGGTCAGCGGGTCAGGACTGGCCCTTCAGCGCGCGGGGGATCTCCCGGCCCTGCTCGATGGCCTTCTCCGGGGCGCGGACCTGCTTGACCTTCTTCAGGCCGATGAAGCCGAGGAGCCCGGCGAGCAGGAGGTAGAACCCGAAGACGATGAGGAAGGCCCAGTGCAGCTCGAGGCCCTTGTCGTCCCAGTGGATGAAGTAGGCGATCGCGACCGACAGCATGATGATCGCGAGCACGGCGAGGAAGCCGGCCGCGGCGAAGAGCCCGATGCCGATGCCGCCGGCCTTGACGCTGACCTTGAGCTCGGACTTGGCGAGCTCGATCTCTTTCGAGACCAGCGTCGAGATGTCGCGGCTCGCGTCGGCGACGAGGCGACCGATGGTGGGGTCCCCCTCCTGGGGCGGCCGGACCGGATGCGACATGCGTTCGTTCCCCTTGCGTCGAGATGTGGGTCTGACCCTACAGAACCCCTTGCGGGCCCAGGTCAGTCCTGCGGGCGGTCGGGTGCGGTGCCGGGTCGGTCGGGGTCCGCGCCGAGGGCGTCGGCGATCGTCCGGGGGTCGAGCTCGCGCTGGGTGCGGTACGCCGCTCGGCCCAGCATGTTGCTCGCCACCGACGAGACGACGAGCGAGGCGGCGATCGCGAGCACCGCCTTCAGGCCGTCGAGCACCGTGAGGTCGCCGCGGGCCAGCTCGTGCACGGCCGCGCCGAGGATGATCAGCGGCAGCCCCGCCCCGGTCGCCGGGCTGAGGTTGTTGACCCGGCTGACCGCGTCGCGGGCCCGCAGCATGCCCAGCGCGGTGACGAGGAAGAAGAGCGATCCCGTCACCAGGAGCACGCCGCCGGCCAGGGCGCCGGCGTCCCCGGAGCTCATCGCGCGCCCCGCGTGAGCATGCGGGAGAAGGCGGCCGTGGCCAGGATCCCGCACAGCGTCCCGAGGAGGACGACGTCGAAGAGCACGCTCGTCTCGCGGAGCACGCCGGTGACCACGAAGATCGCGATGGCGCAGAAGAACAGCAGGTCGCCGACGACGGCGCGGGTGGCGTCGTCGGGCCCGCGCGCGATGCGCACGGTCCCGAGGACCGAGGACACCACGAGGACGGCGATCGCGATCGCAGCCAGTGCGGTCATGGGAGGGTTCCTTCCTCGTGGGTGCCGTCCCGCCGGGGGCCGCGACGTCCGTGCCTCGTGCCGCGGGTGGCGTCCAGCAGCCGGTCCCGCATCTCCTCCAGCCCCGCGACGAGGGCGGCCCCGTCCTCACCGAAGAGTCCCTGCACGTACGCCGCCGCCGGACCGTGCTCGTCGGCCGGTGCGACAGCGAGGACCAGGGTGCCGGGCGTGATCGTGATCGAGCTGGTGAGCAGGGTGATCTCCACGTCGCCCATGCCCGCCAGGGAGAGCTTGACGATCCGCGGGCGCTGCGTGGAGCCCGGGGTGCCCACGTCGCGGGCCAGCGTCAGCGTGGAGGCGACGAGCTGTCCGACGAGCCACGGTCCGAAGCGGAGCAGCACGCGCAGGGTCGCGGTCAGGGCGTTCACCGGCCGGTCACCTCCGCGGCGTACCGGGAGACGTCCAGCAGGCCGTCGGCGGCGTCCACCGCCAGGTCCCACGCGGGGCCGGGGACGAGGAAGAGGCCGAGCGACGCGACGAGGAGGACGGTCGAGGGCAGCACCAGCCGCCGCGGTGCGCGGGTGCCGGGGGGCACGTCGATCGGGTCGGTGTCGGTGCTGCCCCGCGACGGCATCTCCTCCAGCGACGGGCCCCAGAACACCTCGCGCCACAGCCGCAGCATCGCGACCAGGGCGCCGATGCTGGCCACCACGACGACCACCAGCACGACGACCCGCTCGGGGGCGTCGAGCGCGGCGGCGGCGCGGACGATGCCGACCTTGCCGAAGAAGCCCGACGACGGCGGGAACCCGACGAGCGACAGCAGCGCCAGCGCCGTGCCGGTCGCCAGGAGCGGCTCGCGTCGCATCAACCCCGAGATCCGCACGAACTGCCCGCTGCGGTAGGTCTGCTCGATCGCAGCGGCGGCGAGCAGGAGCGAGCCCATCACCAGGATGTGGTGGACCATGTAGAACAGGCCGGCGGCCAGGCCGAGCCGGCTGCCGATGGCCAGCCCGAGCAGGATGTAGCCGACGCCGGCCACCATCTGCCACGACAGGCTGCGCCGGATGACCTTCTCGCCGAGCGAGCCGTAGGAGCCGACCAGCATCGTCAGCAGGGCGAGCCCGAGCGCCAGCAGCGTCCAGTCCGGTGCGCCGTCGAGCACGACGCTGTGGATGCGGTAGATCGCGTAGATCGCCACCTTGGTGTGGAGGGCGGAGAACAACGCCATCACCGTGCCCGAGGTCGCCGGGTAGGCCCGCGGCAGCCACCCGTGCATCGGCACGACCCCGGCCTTGACCGTCAGCGCCAGCAGCACGACTGCGACCGCCAGGACGAACCGGGGGTCGTCGTGGTCCGCGTCGGCGAGCACGGCCATGTTGACCGAGCCGGCGACGCCGTAGACCAGGCCGACGCCCACGAGGAAGATCGTGGAGGTCAGCAGGTTGACCACGACGAACAGCCGGCCGATCCCGAGCCGGCGCCAGGTGCCGGTCATCGCGATCAGGGCGTACGACGGCAGCAGCATGACCTCGACGAAGACGAAGAGGTTGAACAGGTCACCGGTCAGCAGCGCGCCGTTCACACCGGCGGTCAGCATCAGCGCCAGGCTGGGGAAGAACCGCAGCCGGGCGTCGCCGCCCAGCACGGCGTACGCCACGCAGACGGCGCTGGTGAGCCCGGTGACCGTGAGCATCACGGCGGAGAGCGTGTCGGAGACCAGGGGGATCGCGATCCCCGGCACGAACGCGCCGACCTGGTGCACCAGCACGGGGTTCTCGGCGTGCTCGACGAGCAGCGCGACCGCACCCGCGGTGCTCACCAGGGGCGTCGCGACGAGGACGGCCCGGGCCAGGCGCGGCGGGAGCACGACGGCGAGCGCCGCGGCCGCCAGCGGGACGGCGACGAAGAACGGGAGGACGGCGCCGGTCATCCGTGGTGGTCCTCTCCGGTGTCGGGCATCTGGTAGGTGTCGTCGTCGCCGCCGATGCGCGCCAGCGCGAGCATCAGGACGGTGACGGCGAGCGTGATGACGATGGCGGTCAGGACGAACGCCATCGGCAGCGGGTCGGCGCTGCGGGAGGCGCCCTCGGTGCCGAGCGGCTCGGTACGCCAGGCGGAGACGCCGGCGGCGAGCAGCATCAGGTTCGCCCCGTGGCTGAGGAGGGTGATCCCGAAGATGATCCGGACCAGGCCGGCCTGGAGCATCAGGTAGGTACCGCCGGCGACCAGCACGGCGACCGTCAGGGGCAGGACACTCATGCGCGCTCCTCCTGGGCCGACGCGTGCTCGGCGTGCGACGGAGCCGGTGTCCCCGGTCCGGTGGTGCGGTGCTCGACCGCGGCGGCGCCGAGCCGGTCGAAGGCGACCATGACGAGCCCGAGCACCGCGGCGTACACCCCCACGTCGAAGAGCATCGAGGTGCTGACGTGCACTCCGCCGACGTAGCCGTGGAGGGGCTCGAGGAAGGAGGAGTGCGCGTAGCCGATGAGGCCGGTGCCGAGCGCGGTGAGCACGCCGCCGGCGATCAGTCCGAGGTGCAGTCCCGGCCGGGCGACCGGCCGGTCCTCGGGCCGCGCGAGGTAGACCAGCGCGACGGCCGCCGAGGCCACGAGGGCCGCGATGAACCCGCCGCCGGGTTCGTTGTGCCCGCGCCAGAAGATCAGCGCGGAGAGCAGGACCAGGCCGGGGGTCAGCAGGCGCAGCAGCAGCTGCATGGCGCGCAGGTTGCTCGCCGGGTCGGCGAGCGCCCGGGCGGCCTGCGGGTCCTGCGGTGCCGCGTCGGGGCTCGGGCGGAGCTCGGCCGGTGCGGCACCGTCCTCCGAGCGCCGGTCCGGGACCGTGGCGAGGACCGCGACGATCGCGACCCCGGCGAGCCCCAGGACGGCCAGCTCGCCGAGCGTGTCGAGGGCGCGGAACTCGACCAGGATGACGTTGACCAGGTTGTCGCCGCCGGTCACCTCGGTCCCCTCGTCGATGAAGTAGCGCGCGGGCCCCGACTGCTCGCGACGACCGGTCAGCAGCCAGGTCGCCCCGCCGGCGGCCGCTCCGAGCAGGAGCGCGAGCACCACGGGACCGGGTCGGCGGCTGTGCCGGCGGTGACCGAAGCCCGCGGGCAGGCCGCGGAGGACGAGCATGATGACGGTGACCGTCAGGACCTCGACCATCAGCTGGGTCAGTCCCACGTCGGGTGCGCCGAGGGCGAACAGCTGCACGGTGACGGCGATGCCGACGCCACCCAGGTAGACCGTGGCCGCGATCCGCGACTGCGCCAGGCACACGCCGGCGACGCCCAGCGCGACCAGCACGAGGAGCGCGGCGTCGATCGGCCGGCCGAGGTCGGGCTGGGCTGCGGGCACGTCCGTGCCGAGCGTGACGGCGAGCGTGCCCGCCCCGAGCAGGAGGGTGAGCACCACGAGGATCGGGCCGACGTGGCGGCCGGGGTGGTCCGCCGTCACGAGCCGGGCCAGCCAGGACCCGCCGCGGGTCGCCCCGCGCACCGCCTGCTCGATGAGCTGGACGCCGCTGCGGGGGAGCAGGTCGCGCTCGAGCCGCGGCCGCAGCCAGCGGCGTCGGCTCACGACGAGCGTCCCGCCGAGGACGACGACGGCGGTCGCGAGGAGCTCGGGGGTGATGCCGTGCCACAGGTGCAGGGCGTAGCCGCCGCCGTCGCTGATGGCGCTGACCGCACGGTCCACCGGCGGGTCGAGCACCCAGACGGCCAGCGCCAGGGGCAGGCCGGCCCAGATCGGCAGCATGGCGGGGACCAGCAGGGCGGGCCCGGCCTCGCGGACCTCGGGGACCGAGCAGTCCTCGAGCTCCCGCTCGCCGTCGACGAACGCGCCCAGCACGATCTTGGCGCAGTAGGCAAAGGTCAGCACGGCGCCGGCGGCGGCCGCCGCGAAGGCCACCGGCCCGGTCCAGGCAGGTCCGGGCGCGTCCAGCATCGAGCCGAGGACCATCTCCTTGCTGACGAAACCGAGCAGCGGCGGGAGACCGGCCATGGCGCCGGCGCCGGCGATGACGGTCGCGAAGCTCCACGGCATCACCCGCCACAGCGGGGGCAGGCGGCGTACGTCGCGGGTCCCCGTCTGGTGGTCGACGATGCCGACCATCATGAACAGGCCGGACTTGAACAGCGCGTGGGCGATCGTGTGGAGGACGGCGGCGGTCAGCGCCTTCGGCGTGCCCACGCCGATGGCGGCGGTGATCAGGCCGAGCTGGCTGACCGTGGAGTAGGCCATCAGCCTCTTGAGGTCGGTCTGCCCCAGGGCGAAGAGGGCCGCCATCGCCGCGGTGAACAGGCCGGTCGTGATGAGCAGCGCGTTCCAGGCCGGCACCGAGGAGAAAGCCTCGGAGAAGCGCAGCATCAGGTAGATGCCGGCCTTCACCACCGCTGCGGCGTGGAGGTAGGCGCTGACCGGCGTGGCCGCGGCCATCGCGTCCGGCAACCAGGGGTGGAAGGGGAACTGGGCCGCCTTGGTGAAGCCGCTGACCGCCACCAGCAGGGCGACCGTCGTGGTCAGCGCCCCGTTCTCCTGCCAGACGGGGGAGGCCAGCGCCTCGGAGAGGCTGGTGGTGCCGGTGGCGACGATCATCAGCACGACCGCCACGAGCAGGGTCAGTCCGCCGACGAAGGTGATGAGCAGCGTGCGCGTCGACGCGGCCTCGCCGCCCGAGCCGGAGCGCGCGATCAGCAGGAACGATGCGAGGGAGGTGATCTCCCAGCACAGGAAGACCAGCACCAGGTCGTCGGCCAGGACCAGGCCCACCATGCCCAGCGCGAAGACGGTCATCCACAGGTAGAAGCCGAGCTGCCGGCCCGGCGACAGGTACGCCGCCGAGTAGGCGAGCACCGCGGCGCCGATGACCAGCGCGATCATCACGAAGACCAGGCCGAGCCCGTCGAGGCGCAGCGCCAGGTCCACGTCGAGCTGCGGGACCCACGCCCGCGACCAGGTGACCTCCTCGCCGCGCAGCACGTCGCGACCCGCCGGGACGAGGGCGGCAGCTAGGCCCAGGAAGACCGCGGCCAGCACCCACCCCGTCCGGCGGCCGAGCGCGAGCGTCATCGGCACGACCAGCACCGGTACGGCGGCGAGCGCCACCAGGAGCAGCAGGACCGTCACCGGACGTCGTCCGTCGGCGTCGGCATCCGTCGCGGCGCTCGTGGCGTGCGCGGGCCGCGGGACGGCCGGTCGGGCATGGGCCGGCAGGGCATGGAGATCCTTCGAGGGGTCGGCAGCAGGACTGCCGACCAGACTTCCCGGCGCACCGGCTCCAGCCTAGAGGGCGGTCCGTGACCTCGGTGCCCCCGCCGTCGTTGCCCCAGTCGTGAATCCCGTCGCGAACGCTCGACCCCGGCCCCCGCGCCGCACCCTCGCCGCTCTGGTCGGCTCCGTCGTGCTCGCGCTGGCCGCGCTGGTGGCCGCCGGCGGCGGCACCTCCGCGGCGGCCGACACCGGGGACGACGTCCATGTCGAGAAGACGACGACCCAGACCGGCACGTCGGGGTCGTCGTGGCAGTCCTTCCTCGACCTGATGCTCGTGCCCTCGATGCCGACGAGCTACCAGCCCGCCGACGAGTCGCCGGGCGCAGACGGTCCGCGGGCCTGCCCGCCGTCGCGCTGCCGCGACTTCCGAGTGCCGGTCCCCTCGGACGTGAGGGTCACCAGCAATATGGTGCGCGTCCTCTTCCCGACCGGCTACCAGGCCAAGAAGAACAGGAAGAAGCGCTACCCGGTCGTCTACCTCTTCAACGGCGCCCGCAGCCCGTACATCCGCTGGAGCGTCGGCACCGAGCTCACCGCCGTCACCAAGCCGCTCAAGGCGATCTTCGTGATGCCCGAGGGCGGCATCGGCGACGAGGCCGGGATGTTCAGCGACTGGAAGGACGGCTCCTGGCAGTGGGAGACCTTCCACACCGAGGTCCTCACCCGCTGGGTGGACCGGAAGTTCCGCACGACCGGCAAGCGCGCCGCTGTCGGCGCCTCGATGGGCGGCCTCGGTGCACTCATCTACCCGGCGCGGCACCCCGGCCTCTACCAGGCGGCGTTCACGCTGTCCGGCGCCGTCGACACCAACCTGATGGTCGCCAACGTCCTGCCGCCGGAGATCGCCAAGGCGATCGGCGTCAGCCCGCCGAACCTGCTCCGCGTCTGGGGCAACCCGGTGCTCGAGCGGGCCACCTGGGACGCGCACAACCCGGTCTCGCTCGCGCCGAGGCTCAAGGGTGTCGAGCTCTTCGTCGCGGCCGGCACCGGCTCGATGAGCACCGCCAGCGAGACGACCGACCCGCTGCACACGGGCTACACCGAGCAGCTGATGTGGACCGGCCACCGCTCGTTCCTCGGCGCCCTCACCCGGGCCGGCGTGCCGTACTCCGCGTGGATCCGCCAGGGCGGCGTCCACAACTGGCCGTGGTTCGACGCGCCGCTGCGGTGGGGGCTGCCGAAGGTCGTCGCCGCGCTGCGGTGAGCCGGTACGCCGTACCCACCGGGGTCGCGCGCAGGCTGCGGCGCCGCGGTGGCCGGTCGGGGGAGTCGGGGTAGTAACGGACGAAAATGACCGTCGGCGGGGTAGTCACGGACGTTCCTGACCGTTACTACCCCGCCGACCGGTCCTCGGACGAGGGCGAGCGCGAGCGGGCGACCGTCAGTCGTCGCCGCCCTTGCCGGACGTGAGCTTGCCGGAGATCAGGTCCATGACGGTGGAGTCGGCGAGCGTGGTGACGTCGCCGACCTCCCGGTGCTCGGCCACGTCGCGGAGCAGACGCCGCATGATCTTGCCCGAGCGGGTCTTGGGCAGCTCGGGGACGACCATCACCTGGCGCGGCTTGGCGATCGCGCCGATCTCCTTGCGCACGTGGTTGCGCAGCTCCTCGACGATGTCCTCGCCGCCGTCGCCGGCCTCGTCGCGGAGGATGACGAAGGCGCAGACCGCCTGGCCGGTGTCCTCGTCCTTGGCGCCCACGACCGCGGCCTCGGCGACCTTCGGGTGGGAGACGAGCGCGGACTCGATCTCGGTGGTGGAGAGCCGGTGGCCGGAGACGTTCATGACGTCGTCGACGCGGCCGAGGACCCACAGGTCGCCGTCGGTGTCCTTCTTGGCGCCGTCGCCGGCGAAGTACCAGCCCTGGTCGGCGTAGCGCGACCAGTAGGTGTCCTTGAACCGCTGGTCGTCGCCCCAGATCGTGCGGAGCATCGAGGGCCACGGCTCGGTGAGCACGAGGTAGCCGCCGGAACCGTTCGGGACCGACTCGCCCTCCTCGGTGACGACGTCGGCGGCGACGCCGGGGATCGGGATCATCGCCGAGCCGGGCTTGCCCGCGGTGACGCCGGGCAGCGGGCTGATCATGATCGCGCCGGTCTCGGTCTGCCACCAGGTGTCGACGACCGGGGTGCGGTCGCCGCCGATGACCTGGCGGTACCAGACGTAGGCCTCCGGGTTGATCGGCTCACCGACCGACCCCAGCACGCGCAGCGACGACAGGTCACGGGCGTCGGGGATCTCGCGGCCCTGCTTCATGAACGAGCGGATCGCGGTGGGCGCGGTGTAGAAGATCGTGACGCCGTACTCCTCGATGACCTGCCACCAGCGGCCCTTCTCCGGGGAGTCGGGCGTGCCCTCGTAGAGCACCTGCGTGGCGCCGTTCGCGAGCGGGCCGTAGACGATGTAGGAGTGGCCGGTCACCCAGCCGATGTCGGCGGTGCACCAGTAGACGTCGGTCTCGGGCTTGAGGTCGAAGACCGCCCAGTGGGTGTAGGCGCAGCCGGTGAGGTAGCCGCCGGTGGTGTGCAGGATGCCCTTGGGCTTGCCGGTGGTGCCGGAGGTGTACATGACGTAGAGCGGGTGCTCGGAGTCGAACGCCTGCCACTGGTGCTCGGTCGGGGCCTCGGCCACGGTGTCGTGCCACCAGACGTCGACGGAGTCGTCCCAGTCGACCTCCTGGCCGGTGCGCTTGACGACGAGCACCTTCTCGACGGTGTGCCCGTCGCGCTCGGCGGCCTTGGCGCGGGCCTCGTCGACCGCGGGCTTCAACGCCGAGGGAGCGCCGCGGCGGTAGCCGCCGTCGGCGGTCACCACGACCTTCGCCTGGCAGTCGACGACCCGGGAGGCGAGCGCGTCGGAGGAGAAGCCGCCGAAGACGACCGTGTGCGGGGCACCGATCCGCGCGCAGGCGAGCATCGTGACGATCGCCTCGGGGATCATCGGCATGTAGATCGCGACCCGGTCGCCGGCGCCGACACCGAGGTCGGTCAGCGCGTTCGCGGCCTGGCTGACCTCGGCCTGCAGCTCGGCGTAGGTGATGGAGCGCTTGTCGTCGACCGGCTCACCGACCCAGTGGATCGCGACCTTGTCGCCGTTGCCGGCCTCGACGTGCCGGTCCACGCAGTTGTACGCCGCGTTGAGCTCGCCGCCGACGTACCACTTCGCGAACGGGGGATTGCTCCAGTCGAGCACCTGGTCCCACTTCTTGGTCCACGTCAGCCGCTCGGCCTGCTCGGCCCAGAAGCCCTCCCGGTCCTCGGCGGCCCGGGCGTAGGCCTCCTCGGTGAGGTTGGCGTTCGCGGCGAGCTCGGCGGGCGGCTCGAACCGACGGTCCTCCTTGAGGAGGTTGGACAGGGTCTCTTCGCTCATCTTCAAGCTCCTGGTCGTCCGGCGGGGGTGGCCCCCGCCACAGTAGTGAAGGTCGTGTGCCCCAGCACGCGGCGCTGCGCGTCCTGGGGCACACGACCCGGGGGTGGCCCCAGTGGCTGGCTCAGTGGCTGGCTCAGCCGCTGGCCGGGGTCAGTGCTGCACGGCCTGCTCGGCGCCGGCGCCGGTGAGCGCGCGGACCTCGAGCTCGGTGTAGCGGTCCTCCGCAGCCGGCTCGCGGCTGGTGACGGTGCCGAGCCAGCCGAAGAAGAAGCCGAGCGGGATCGAGACGATGCCCGGGTTCTCCAGCGGGAACCACGAGATGTCGATGCTGGTCGGCAGCAGCGACAGGTTCTTGCCGGTCGGGTCCTCGCCCTTGCCCGAGACGACCGGCGAGAAGATCACCAGGCCCACGGCGGAGATGAGGCCGCCGTAGATGCTCCACAGCGCGCCGCGGGTGTTGAACCGGCGCCAGAACATGTTGTAGATGATCGTCGGCAGGTTCGCCGAGGCGGCGACCGCGAAGGCCAGCGCCACGAGGAAGGCGATGTTGAGGCTCTGCGCCGGGATCGCCAGCAGGATCGAGACCAGGCCGATGCCGGCGGCCGCGAAGCGGGTCACCTTGATCTCCTGCTCCTCGGTCGCGGTGCCGTTCTTCATGACCGAGTTGTAGATGTCGTGTGCCACCGACGCCGACGAGGTCAGGGTCAGGCCCGCCACGACCGCGAGGATCGTCGCGAACGCGACCGCCGCGATCAGCGCCAGCAGGATCGCGCCGCCCGTGGACCCGGCGCCGCCACCGACGGACTCGGCGAGCAGCGGAGCGGCCAGGTTGCCGGAGGCGTCCAGCTCGCCGGACTCCCGCAGGCCCGGGATGTCCAGGAGCGCCGCCGCGCCGAAGCCGAGCACCAGCGTGAACAGGTAGAACACGCCGATCAGCCCGATCGCCCACAGGACCGACTTCCGCGCGTCGCGGGAGGTCGGGACGGTGTAGAAGCGGATCAGGATGTGCGGCAGGCCGGCGGTGCCGAGGACCAGCGCGAGGCCCAGGCTGATGAAGTCGATCTTGCTGGTGGCGCTCACGCCGTACTTCAGGCCCGGCTCGAGGAACGCCGAGCCCTGGCCGGAGCTGCTGGCGGCGGCGCCCAGGAGCTCGGAGAGGTTGAAGTCGAACTTCGCGAGCACCAGCACGACGATGAGCGCCGAGCCGGTCATCAGCAGGATCGCCTTGACGATCTGCACCCAGGTGGTGCCCTTCATGCCGCCGACGGTGACGTAGAAGATCATCAGCGCGCCGACGCCGAAGATGACGATGTTCTTGACCGCCTGGTCGTCGACGCCGAGCAGCAGCGCGACCAGCGCGCCCGCGCCGACCATCTGCGCGAGCAGGTAGAAGATCGACACCACGACGGTCGAGGTCGCCGCCGCCATGCGCACCGGGCGCTGGCGCATGCGGAACGCCAGCTGGTCGGCCATCGTGTAGCGGCCGGAGTTGCGCAGCATCTCCGCCACCAGCAGCAGCGCGACCAGCCAGGCGACCAGGAAGCCGATCGAGTAGAGGAAGCCGTCGTAGCCCGACAGCGCGATCGCGCCCGAGATGCCGAGGAACGACGCCGCGGACATGTAGTCGCCGCCGATGGCCAGGCCGTTCTGCACCGGGCTGAACGAGCGGCCGCCTGCGTAGAAGTCGTTCGTGCCCGACGTCTGCCGGCTGGCCCAGAAGGTGATGCCGACCGTCAGCGCGACGACGGCGAGGAACAGGATCGTGGTGAGCACCTGGTCGTCCATCAGGCGGACCCTCCCTCGTGGTGGCGGCGCGGCGAGTGGGTGCCGTGCTGCTTGACGTACTCGTCGTTGAGCTGGCGGGCCAGCGGGTCGAGCTTGCTCTCGGAGTAGCGGGCGTAGAGGAAAGCCAGGCCGAACGTCGTCACGAACTGCAGCAGCCCGAAGACCAGGGCGACGTTGATGTTGCCGATGACCTTGGTGTTCATGAAGTCGCCGGCGTAGTTCGACATCAGGACGTACAGCAGGTACCAGACGAGGAACGCGGCGGTCGCCGGGAGCACGAAGCCCCGGTAGCGCTTGCGCAGCTCGTGGAACTCGGGTGCGGCGGACAGCTGGTCGTAGACCGGGTCGTGGCGGCTCGCCTGCTCCGGCACGTCGGGTGGCGGTGTGGTCACCGGTGACCCCTTCCGTGGGCTTCGTGTGGTCGACGGTGTGATCGGCGTCACCGTAGGAGTGCGCGCGGGCACGCCGGCAGGGCCGCGCGCGGGCACGTCGCCGAGCGGCGAGCGCTCGTCGGTGAGCGGTCGTTCCGGCGCGACGAACGGTCGTGCCTCGGCTGGTCCCGGGACTGGTGCCGGGGTAGTCCGTGACGTTCGGCAGGCGCTGGTGGCCGACCGGCCTGCGAAACGTCACGGACTACGCCCCCGGCCGGCGCGGGCCTGTGGACACGCGGTGAGGTGGTGAGGGCCGTGAGGTCGTGAGGACAAGTTGACCTCGGCGATCCCGGGGCTCGCCGTGAGGGAAACGTCGGCCGCCGAGGGTCGGTGGCATGACGACGACCGCACCCCCGCCCGTGGCGGCCGCGCCGGCGGCCGCAGCACCCACCCGGCGTACCGGCCGGTGGGTCGACGACTGGCGGCCCGAGGACCCGGGGTTCTGGGAGACGACCGGCCGCGCGGTGGCCCGCCGCAACTTGGTGTGGTCGATCTTCGCCGAGCACCTGGGGTTCTCGGTCTGGCTGATCTGGAGCGTCAGCTCGGCGTTCCTGGTGTCGATGGGCTTCGACTTCAGCGCGCAGCAGCTGTTCCTGCTGGTGGCGCTGCCGAACCTGGTCGGCTCGCTGCTGCGGCTGCCCTACACGTTCGCGGTGCCGCGCTTCGGCGGCCGCAACTGGACGATGGCGAGCGCGGCGCTGCTGCTGGTGCCCACGCTGCTGTTCGCGTACGCCGTGCAGCAGCCGGCGACGCCGTACTGGGTCTTCTGCCTGATCGCCGCGACGGCCGGTCTCGGCGGCGGCAACTTCGCCTCGTCGATGGCGAACATCAACTTCTTCTACCCCGCCGCGAAGAAGGGCGCCGCCCTCGGCCTCAACGCGGCCGGTGGCAACCTCGGCGTCGCGCTGATCCAGCTCCTGCTGCCGGTCATCGTCGGCGGCGCGGGCATCTTCGGGCTCGTGCAGGCCTCCGACGGCGGGGTCCACCTCGAGCGGGCGGCCTGGGTCTACGCGGGGCTGGCGGTCGTCGCGACGTTCGCCGCCTGGCGCTGGATGGACAACCTCGGCACCGCCGTCTCCCGGCCGCGCGAGCAGCTGCGGGTGGTGCGGCACCGCCAGACCTGGGTGATGGCGTTCCTCTACATCGGGACGTTCGGCTCGTTCATCGGCTACTCCGCGGCGATGCCGCTGCTCATCAAGCTCAACTTCTGGGTGCCCGACCCGGCCCCGCTCGGCACCGGCATCTACTTCGCCTACTACGCCTTCCTCGGCGCGCTCGTCGGCTCCGCGACCCGGCCGCTCGGCGGCTGGCTGGCCGACCGGGTGGGCGGCGCGAAGGTCACCCTCGGCGCCTTCGCCGCGATGATCGTCTCCACGCTCGCGGTGCTGTGGACGCTCACCCAGCTCACGCCGAACCCGGCCCAGGACCCGGCGATCGCCACCGACAACCGCTCGTGGTTCCCCTGGTTCCTCGGCTTCTTCCTCTGTGTCTTCGCGGCGACCGGCATCGGCAACGGGTCGACGTACAAGATGATCCCCGCCATCTGGCGCACCGAGGCCGAGCGGACCACCACCCCCGGCACGCCGCAGCGGGCTGCCGCGCTCGACACCGCGACCAAGCAGGCCTCGGCCGCGATCGGCGTCATCGGGTCGGTCGGCGCGGTCGGCGGCTTCCTCGTCCCGCTCGCGTTCAGCTCGCCGTGGGTCGCAGACCCGATGTCGGCCACCAAGGGCGCGTTCACGGTCTTCACCGCGTTCTACGTCGTCTGCGCCGCCGTCGTGTACGCCGTGTTCCTCCGCCGCAGGACCGGTGCGGGCAGCCTGGCGCGGGCGGGGATCTGAGTGTCCCCGACCTCGGTGGCCGGCACCCGCACGCACTGCCCCTACTGCAGCCTCCAGTGCGGCATGACCCTGGAGCGGGTCGGTCGCGCGCTGGAGGTGCAGCCGTGGCCGGAGTTCCCCGCCAACGAGGGGGCGCTGTGCCGCAAGGGCTGGACCGCGACCGGCCTGCACGGCCACCGCGAGCGGCTCACCACGCCGCTGGTCCGCGACCGCGCGACCGGCGCGCTGCGCGCGGCTGGCTGGGACGAGGCGCTCGACCTGGTCGCCGGAGGACTCCGCGCCGTGCAGGAGGCCCACGGCAGGGACGCGGTCGCCGTGTTCGGCGGCGGCGGGCTGACCAACGAGAAGGCCTACCAGCTCGGCAAGCTGGCCCGCGTCGCGCTGCGCACCAGCCAGGTCGACTACAACGGCCGCTGGTGCATGAGCTCGGCCGCCTCGGCCGGCAACCAGGCGTTCGGCATCGACCGCGGGCTGCCGTTCCCGCTGGCCGACGTCGAGCAGGCCGACGTGGTCGTGCTGGTCGGCTCGAACCTGGCCGAGACCATGCCTCCGGCCGCGCGCCACCTCGACCGGCTCCGCGAGCGCGGCGGCCGGGTGGTCGTCGTCGACCCGCGGCGGACGCCGACCGCGGACCGCGCCGACGTGTTCGTCCAGCCGGTCCCGGGAACGGACCTGCCGATCGCGCTCGGGCTGCTGCACCTGCTCGACGCGGCCGGCGCCGTCGACGAGGAGTACGTCGCCACGCGCACCACCGGCTACGACGCGGTCCGCCGGTCGGTGGCCGCGTGGTGGCCGGAGCGGGTCGAGCGGGTCAGCGGGGTGCCGGCCGCACAGCTGAGGGAGCTGGCCGACCTGCTCGCCGGTTCCGAGCGGGTGATGGTGCTGACCGCCCGCGGGGCCGAGCAGCACAGCCAGGGCACCGCGACGGTGCTGGCGTGGATCGACGTGGCGCTCGCGCTCGGGATGCCCGGCAAGGTCGGCGCCGGCTACGGCTGCCTCACCGGCCAGGGCAACGGGCAGGGCGGCCGCGAGCACGGCCAGAAGGCCGACCAGCTGCCCGGCTACCGGATGATCGACGACCCGGCGGCGCGGGCGCACGTGGCCGGCGTCTGGGGCGTGGACCCGGACTCCCTGCCGGGCCCCGGCCGGTCGGCGTACGAGCTGCTCGACACGCTCGGGACCGACGACGGCGCCCGGGCGCTGCTCGTGCTGGGCAGCAACCTCGTGGTCTCCGCGCCGAACGCCACCCACGTCACCGAGCGGCTCGCCGCGCTCGACCTGCTCGTCGTCGCCGACATCGTCATGTCGGAGACCGCCGCGCTGGCCGACGTCGTGCTGCCGGTGACGCAGTGGGCCGAGGAGACCGGCACGATGACCAACCTCGAGGGGCGGGTGGTGCTGCGCGAGCAGGCCGTCGCCCCGCCCGAGGGGGTCCGCAGCGACCTCGAGGTGATGGCCGGGCTGTCGGAGCGGCTCGGCTCGCCGGTGCCGTTCTCGACCGACCCGGCGGAGGTCTTCGCCGAGCTGGGGCGAGCCTCGGCGGGCGGACGGGCCGACTACGCGGGCATCACCTACGACCGGATCCGCGCCGGGCACGGGGTGTTCTGGCCCTGCCCGGACACGGACCACCCGGGGACGCCCCGGCTGTTCGCGGACGCCTTCGCCACGCCGGACGGCCGCGCGCGGTTCGTCGCGGTCGACCACGTCGGCGCCGCGGAGCAGCCGGACGCGGCGTACCCCCTGCATCTGACGACGGGGCGGGTGCTCGCGCAGTACCAGTCCGGCGCCCAGACCCGCCGCGTCCGCGACCTGCCCGACGACGGCCCGTTCGTGGAGCTGCACCCGCTGCTTGCCGAGCGGATCGGCGCGCGCGACGGGGAGCCGGTGGTGGTGACGACGCGGCGCGGCGAGCTGAAGGCGCCCGCCCGCGTGGTGACGACCATCCGGCCCGACACGGTGTTCGTGCCGTTCCACTGGGTCGGCGCGAACCGGCTGACCAACGACGCGCTCGACCCTTCCTCGCGGATGCCGGAGTTCAAGGCCTGCTCGTGCGCGGTGCGCGCATGACCGGGCCGGGGACGCGGGAGCGGGTGGTCGTCGTCGGCGCCGGGATGGCGGCGGTGCGGCTGGCCGAGCTGCTCGTGGCCGGCGGACGGCACGAGGTGGTGCTGCTCGGTGACGAGCCGCACGCGCCGTACAACCGGATCCTGCTCTCCGCCGTGCTGGAGGGCACCCACGACCCGGCGGCACTCGCGATGCGACTGCCCGACGGGGTCGACCTGCGGCTCGGCACCCGCGTGGTGGACGTGCACCGGGCCGAGCGCGAGGTGGAGCTCGCGGACCGCAGCCGGGTGCCCTACGACCGACTCGTGCTGGCGACCGGCAGCATCCCGACGCTGCCGCCGATCCGCGGGCTCGTCCGCGTCGACGGCCGGCTCGACGAGCGGGTGCACGCCTTCCGCAGCCTCGAGGACTGCCGCCGGCTCGATGCCGCCGTGCCCGGCGCCCGCCGCGCGGTCGTGGTCGGCGGCGGCCTGCTCGGCCTGCAGGTCGCTCGCGCGCTGGCCGTCCGCGGCCTGGCCACCGAGGTGGTCGAGGGCGGCGAGCACCTGCTGCGCAGCCAGGTCGGCCCGGCCGCCGGGTCCGTGCTTGCGCGCGGGCTGCGCCGGCTCGGGACGAACGTCTACACCGGGGCACGGGCGGTCCGGCTCGTCGACGAGGGTCCCACCTGTCGCCTGAGGCTCGACAACGGGCACACGCTCGAGACCGACCTGGTCGTGCTGACCGCCGGCGGTCGACCGTCGACGTCGCTCGCCCGCCGGGCCGGCCTCGAGGTGCGCCGCGGGGTCGTCGTCGACGAGCACCTGCGCACCAGCGACGAGCGGGTCTCCGCGATCGGTGACTGCGCCCAGCGCGGCGACCGGACGACCGGGTTCGTGCCGCCGGCGTGGGAGCAGGCCGGCGTGCTGGCCCGGCACCTGCGCGGCGAGGACGCGACGTACGACGGGTCGCGCGTCGTCGCCCGCCTGCGCGCCACCGACCTCGACGTCGCCGTGCTCGGCGACCCGACCACCGCCGAGGGCGAGGTCGTCGAGGTGACCAACCCGGTCGTCGGCTCGCACCGGCGCCTCGTGGTCCGCGGCGGCCGGATCGTCGCCGGGACCCTCGTCGGCGACCTCTCCCGGATCGGCCTGATCACCCAGCACTACGACCGCGGCACCGTGCTCGGCCCGACCGAGCCCGGCCACCTGCTCATGCCCGACCGCGTCACCGCGGCCGAGCCGGCCGTGCTCCCCGACGACGCCGAGGTGTGCTCCTGCGCCGGCGTCAGCGCCGGCGCGGTCCGCGCCTGCGCGTCCCTCGACGAGGTCCGGGCCACCACCCGGGCCACCACCGGCTGCGGCGGCTGCTCCGACGCGGTCCGGCAGCTGCTCCGCACCCGCACCACCCAGCTGGAAGGAACCCCCCGATGAGCCCCCACCTGCGCAGGACCCTCGTGGTCGTCGGCCACGGCATGGTCGGCCACCGCTTCGTCCAGGCCGCGATCGAGCGCGGCCTGACCGAGACCCACGACGTCGTCGTGGTCGGCGAGGAGCCACGGCCGGCCTACGACCGGGTTGCGCTCACCTCGTTCTTCGACGTCGGCGCCGAGGCGCTGTCCTTCCTGCCCGATGGCGAGTACGACGACCCGCGGGTGCGGCTGCTGCTCGGCACCACCGTCGAGGAGGTCGACCCGGCCGCTCGAACCCTGCGCCTCTCCGACGGCGGCGAGCTCGCGTACGACGAGCTGGTGCTCGCCACGGGGGCGGCGCCGTTCGTGCCGCCGGTCCCAGGGCACGACCTGCCCGGCTGCTTCGTCTACCGGACGATCGAGGACCTCGAGGCGATCCGCGAGGCCGCGGCCGGCGCTCGGACCGGCGCGGTCGTCGGCGGCGGGCTGCTCGGCCTGGAGGCGGCCAACGCGCTGCACGGGCTCGGGCTGGAGACCCACGTCGTCGAGATGGCACCGCGGCTGATGCCGGTGCAGGTCGACGACGCCGGTGGCGCGACGCTGGCCCGCCACGTCGAGGCGCTGGGGCTGCGGCTGCACACCGGTGTGGCGACCGAGGCCGTCGTCGAGCGGGACGGCCGGGCTGCCGGCCTGGACCTCGGCGAGGAGACCGTCGAGGCCGACGTCGTCGTCTTCTCCGCCGGCATCCGGCCCCGGGACGCGCTGGCCCGGGCGGCCGGGCTCGACGTGGCCGAGCGCGGCGGCGTGCTGGTCGACGAGCAGTGCCGCACCTCCGACCCGCACGTGTGGGCTGTGGGGGAGTGCGCGGCGCCGGGCGGGCGGATGTACGGCTTGGTCGCCCCCGGCTACGCCATGGCCGAGGTGGTCGTCGACGCGCTGCTCGGCGGCGCCGGGGCGTTCACGGGCGCCGACATGTCGACCAAGCTGAAGCTGATGGGCGTGGACGTGGCGTCCTTCGGGGACGCGTTCGCGACGACGGACGGCGCGCTGGAGCTGGTGCTGGCCGACGCCGTGGCCGGGCTCTACAAGAAGCTCGTGGTCTCCGAGGACGGTCGCCGCCTGCTCGGCGGGATCCTGGTCGGCGACGCGTCGGCGTACGGCGTGCTCCGCCCGATGGTCAGCTCCGGCATCGAGCTTCCCGACAACCCCGAGGAGCTGATCCTCCCGGCGGCCCGCGGCGGTGGGGCGGAGGTCGTGCTGCCCGACGAGGCGCAGGTCTGCTCCTGCAACGACGTCAGCAAGGCCGACATCGTCGCGGCCGCCGCCTGCGACGGCACCACCCGGGCCGGCGCGACCTGCGGCTCGTGCAAGCCGTTGGTCAAGAAGGTGGTCGAGGACTACTACGCGTCCCAGGGCCGCACCGTCGACCGCAGCCTGTGCGAGCACTTCGCGATGACCCGGCAGGAGCTCTTCGACGCGGTCGCCGTCCACGGGCACACGTCGTTCGACGAGGTCGTCGCCGCGCACGGCACCGGCCGCGGCTGCGACGTCTGCAAGCCGACCGTCGCGTCGGTGCTGGCCTCGCAGCTCGGCCGGCACGTGCTCGGCGAGGGACGGGCGGTGCTCCAGGACACCAACGACGCCTACCTCGCCAACATCCAGCGCGACGGCACCTACTCCGTCGTCCCCCGCGTCCCGGGCGGCGAGATCACTCCGGACGGGCTCATCGTCATCGGCGAGGTCGCCCGCGACTTCGGGCTCTACACCAAGATCACCGGCGGGCAGCGGATCGACCTCTTCGGTGCCCGGCTGGAGCAGCTGCCCGACATCTGGCGCCGGCTGGTGGACGCCGGCTTCGAGTCCGGCCACGCCTACGGCAAGTCGCTGCGCACGGTGAAGTCGTGCGTCGGGTCGACCTGGTGCCGGTACGGCGTGCAGGACTCGGTCCGGATGGCGATCGACCTGGAGCTGCGCTACCGCGGGCTGCGGTCGCCGCACAAGCTCAAGGGCGGCGTCAGCGGCTGCGCGCGGGAGTGCGCCGAGGCGCGGGCCAAGGACTTCGGGATCATCGCCACCGAGAAGGGCTGGAACCTCTACGTCGGCGGCAACGGCGGCGCCACCCCCGCCCACGCGCGGCTGCTCGCCGGCGACCTCGACGACGAGACGCTGGTGCGCTACCTCGACCGGTTCCTCCTCTACTACATCCGCACCGCCGACCGGTTGCAGCGGACCGCGCCGTGGATCGACTCCCTCGACGGCGGGCTCGACCGGGTCCGCGAGGTGGTCGTCGACGACGCGCTCGGCCTCGGCGCGGAGCTGGAGGCGGCGATGGCGCGGCACGTCGCGGGCTACCGCGACGAGTGGCGCGACACGTTGGAGGACCCCGAGAAGCTCGCGCGGTTCGTGTCCTTCGTCAACGCCCCGGACGTGCCCGACCCGCACATCGGGTTCCGGGTCGAGCGCGACCAGCAGGTGCCGGCCGAGCCCGGCGGCCCGGTCGTCCTCGGCTCGGCCATCCCGGTCGGGGCGCCCCGGTGAGCGGCCAGGCGGCGGCGGCCGACGTGGCGGCGCACACGCTGGTCTGCCGGCTCGAGCGGATCCCCCGCGAGGCCGGGGTGTGCGCGCTGGTCGACGGGCGCGCGGTCGCGGTGTTCCGGACGCACGACGACGAGGTCTTCGCCCTGGGCAACTACGATCCCTTCTCGCGGGCCTCGGTGCTGGCCCGCGGCATCGTCGGCACGCGCGGGGACGTCCCGTTCGTCGCCTCCCCGATGCACAAGCAGGGCTTCGACCTGCGCACCGGGCAGTGCCTCGACGACGCGGCGGTCCGGGTACCGACGTACGACGTCGCCGTCCGCGACGGGACGGTCCTCGTGGGACCGGCCAGGGAGAGCCCCGGGGAGGGACCGTGACCGAGCCGCTCCCGCTGCGCGGCTACCGTGTCGGTGTCACTGCCGCGCGCAAGGTCGACGAGCAGATCTCCCTGCTCGAGCGTCGCGGGGCCGAGGTCGTGTGGGCGCCCGCGCTCTCGCTCGAGCCCAACCAGGTCGACGACGCCTCGCTGCGTGCCGCGACCGAGGAGGTGCTGGCGCGTCCGGTCGACATGTTCCTGGCGACGACCGGGATCGGGATGCGGACGTGGTTCGAGGCCGCCGACGGGTGGGGCCTGGGCGACGCGCTGGTCGCCGCCCTCGAGAGGGCGGAGATTCTCGCGCGCGGACCGAAGTCGGTCGGCGCGCTGCGGCGACGCGGCCTGCGCGAGCTGTGGGCGCCGGAGTCGGAGTGCTTCGAGGACGTGCTCGAGCACCTGCGCGGCCGCTCGCTCGAGGGGCTGCGGATCGTCGTGCAGGAGCACGGCCAGTCGCTCTCGATGGTCGCGCACGCGCTGCGCCGCCAGGGGGCCGACGTGACCGTGGTGACGGTCTACCGCGTGGAGTCCGCCGAGGACCTGGACCCGCTCTTCCGGTTGATCGACCTGGTCGCCGACCGCGCGCTCGACGCGGTGACCTTCACCTCCGCGCCCGCGGTCGCCGCGCTCATGGACGCCGCCGGGCCCACCGGGAGGCGTGACGACCTGGTCGCGGCGTTCCAGGCCGACGTCGTCGCGTCCTGCGTCGGGCCGGTCACCGCCGCCGCGTTCGAGCTGTGGGGCGTGCCGACCATCCACCCCGAGCGGAACCGGCTCGTCGCGATGGTCAAGCAGCTCGAGACCGAGCTGCCCTCCCGCAGTGCCGGCGTCAGCATCGAGGTCGCCGGCCACACGCTGCTGCTGCACGGCGACGAGGTGCTGCTCGACGGCGCGCCGGTGCGGCTCTCGCCCGCGCCGTTCGCGCTGCTCCAGGCGCTGGTGGTCAACCCCGGGCACGTCGTCTCGCGGCGCGAGCTGCTCGCCGCCCTGCCGTCGGGCACCGCCGGCTCGGAGCACGCCGTCGAGATGGCCGTCGCCCGGCTGCGGGCCGCCCTCGGCACCCGGATCGTGCAGACGGTCGTCAAGCGGGGCTACCGGCTCGCGGTGTCCGTGTGAGCCCGTGGTGAGCCCCTCGTGACGCTGCTCGTCACCGTCGCGCACGGCACGCGGACCGCGGCCGGCAACGAGGTCGCCCGCGAGGTGACCGCGCTCGCCGCCGCCCGGCTCGGCCTGCCCGGTGTCGCGGCGTACGTCGAGCTGGCGGAGCCGCTCCTCGCCGACGTCGCAGGCTCGGCGGCCGGTCGGGGCGAGCCCGGGGTGGTCGTGCCGCTGCTGCTCTCGACCGGGATGCACGTGCGCTCGGACCTGCCGGCGATGGTGCGCGGGTCGTCGCTGCGGCTGGGCCGGCAGCTGGGGCCGCACCCGCTGCTCGCCTCGGCCATGGTCGCGCGGCTGCTCTCGGCCGGTGCCGAGCCGGGCTCGCCCGTGGTCCTGGTCGCCGCCGGCTCGACCGACCCCCTGGCGGTGCGCGACCTGGAACGGTCCGCCGAGCTGGTCGGCCGCGCCTGGGGCACGCCCGTCCGCTGGGCGACGCTGACCGGCCTCGGGCCGCGCCCGGCCGACGTCGTACGCCGGGGGGACGCGGTCGCGCCGTACCTCCTGGCCACCGGCTACTTCGACCGCCGCCTGCGCGAGACCTGCCTCGACGCCGGCGCCACCCTCGTCGCCGACGTCATCGGCCCCCACCCGCTCGTGGTGGACCTGGTCGTCTCGCGGGCGAGCGCGTTGCTCCGCGGCCATTTCTGACGCTTCGCGGCCATGGCGATGGCCGTGGAGCGTCAGCATCCCAAGTCAACTTGGGATGCCTGCTGCTTCGCGGCCATCCTGTGGCCCCCGGCTACCCCCGGCTACCCCCGGTCGAGGTCGAGCGCCTCGGGCGTGTGGAGCCGGACCATGAACCGTCCGGCGTGGGCGGGCACGCGGGAGCGGGTGGCGAGCGAGACGCCGACCATCGTGGCGAAGGCGAGTGGCACCGACCACGCGGCCGGCTGCTCGAGCAGCACCGACGGCCAGCCGGCCGGAGCGGCGGCGGTGAGCGTCGCGAGCACGGCGGCGCCGGAGCCGAGCCCGCCCACGGCCAGCCCGGCGACCGCCCCGGCGGCGGTGAGGCCGCGCCACCAGATGCCGAGGAGCAGCAGCGGGCAGAACGTCGACGCGGCCACCGCGAACGCCAGTCCGACCGCCCGGGCCACCCCGACGTGCGGCGCGGCGAGCGCCATCAGGGTCGGCACGACCACCGCGACGACGGCGCCGAGCCGGAAGGCGGTGACGCCTGCGAGCCGGCGGCCCCGCCACGGCCGGCCGGTGACGTCCTGCGACAGCACGCCGGCGACCGCGATGCACAGGCCGGAGGAGGTCGAGAGGAAGGCCGCGAACGCGCCGGCGGTCACCAGCCCGGTCAGCGCGTCGCCGAGCAGCCCGGGGACCATCAGCCGCGGCAGCTCGAGCACCAGCACGTCGGAACGGCCGGCGGCGGCCAGCTCGGCGGCGTACGCCCGGCCGAGCGCGCCGTACACCGGCGGCAGCAGGTAGAAGAGGCCGAGCAGCGCGAGGACGACGAGCGTCGTGCGGCGGGCGGCGCGGCCGTCGGGGTTGGTGTAGAAGCGCACGACCACGTGGGGCAGGCCCATGGTGCCGAGGAAGGTGGCGACGATGAGGGAGTACGTCACGTAGAGCCCCTGCCCGCCACCGCTCGCCAGGGGCGCGGACCAGTCGCCGACCGGCGCGCCTGCGAGCGAGGACGCGGCGCCGGGCCGGCCGTCGGAGAACCACACGGCGACGAGGACGGCGGCGGGGAGCAGGAGCGCCCACAGCTTCAGCCAGTACTGGAACGCCTGGACGAAGGTGATGCTCCGCATCCCGCCGGAGGTGACGTTGGCGAGCACGACCGCGCCGACGATCACCGGCCCGACCCACGTGGGCGCGCCGACCGCCGAGCGCAGGGTCAGGCCGGCGCCCTGGAACTGCGGGTAGAGGTAGAGCAGCCCGATCGCCACGACCAGCACCGAGCAGACCGACCGGACGTGCCGCGACCCGAAGCGTGCCTCGGCGAAGTCCGGCAGCGTGTAGGCGCCCGAGCGCCGCAGCGGGGCGGCGACCAGGACGAGGAGGACGAGGTAGCCGGCGGTCCAGCCGATCGGGTACCACAGCATGTCCGCGCCGAAGGTCAGCACGAGGCCGGCGACGCCGAGGAACGACGCGGCCGAGAGGTACTCCCCGCCGATCGCGCTCGCGTTCAGCCGCGGCCCGACCGAACGCGACGCGACGAGGAAGTCGCTCGTCGTCCGCGAGACCCGCAGCCCCCAGGTGCCGATCGCGAGCGTCGCCAGCGCGACCACGACGACCGCCACGATCCCCGGCACGCTGGTCACTCGGCCACCTCGCTGAGCAGGTCGAGGAAGTGCTGCTCGTTGCGCTCCGCGCGCCGCACGTAGCGCCAGCCCAGCAGCACCAGGAACGGGTAGACCGCGACGCCGAGCAGCAACCAGGGCAGCGGCGCGCCGAGCAGGCGCACCTCGGTCAGGCCCGGCCACAGGTGGAAGGCCAGCGGGAGCGACCCGACCGCCGCGGCCAGCACCGAGAGCACCCGGACCGCGAGCCACAGCTGCTCGCGCAGCAGCGAGCCCATGTAGACCCCGCCCAGCCGGGTCTCGGCGTCGATGTCGCGCGTCCGCGCGCCAGGGGTACGCCGCCGGGGCGGGCCGGTCACGCGGACCCGCTCGACCCGCACCCGCTCGGGTCGGCCCGGCCGGTCGGGCCGCTCCGGCCGCTCGGGTCGGCCCGGCGGCTGGCCGGTCATGCCCCCGACCGGCGCAGCAGCAGGTCGCGCAGCTCGCGGGTGTGCCGCCGGCTGACCCCCAGCTCGGTGCCGCCCGCGACGACGACCGAGCAGCGGCCGCCGTCCATCCGCAGCTCGGCGACGTGCGCGAGCGAGACGAGCAGCGAGCGGTGGATGCGGACGAAGCCGGCCGGCCCCCACTCGTCCTCCAGCTGCGAGAGCGGCGTCCGCACCAGGTAGGACCCGTCGGGAAGGTGCAGCCGCGCGTAGTCGCCCTGCGCCTCGACGTGGCTGATCGACGACCGGTCGACGAACCGGGTCACCCCGCCGCGCTCGACCGCCACCTGGACCTCGTCGCGCGGCCGTGCCTGGTTCCGCGCCTGCTCGGCCCCCGCCGGCCGCGCGCCGCCCCCGGCCGCGACCACGCGGCGTACCGCCTCGGCCAGGCGGTCGGCCCGGACCGGCTTGAGCACGTAGTCGACCGCCCGCACCTCGAAGGCCTCGACCGCGTGCTCCTCGTGGGCGGTGACGAAGACGATCGCGGGCGGGGTGCGGAAGCGGCTCAGCACCTGCGCGAGCTCCAGCCCGGTGAGGCCCGGCATCTGCACGTCGAGGAACACCACGTCCACGTCGGCGTCCTGGAGGATCCGCAGCCCCTCGGTCGCAGAGTCGCTGGTCAGCACCTCACGGATCCGCGGCTCCTGCTCCAGCAGGTAGCGCAGCTCGTCGAGCGCCGGTCGCTCGTCGTCGACCACCAGCGCTCTCACCGGGCGGCCCTCACGGGTGCACCCCGGGCGCGAACTTGGGCACCCGCACGACGACCTTCGTGCCGGCGCCGGGCGCGGTCTCCACGACCAGCCCGAAGTCGTCGCCGAAGGCGTTGCGCAGTCGCGCGTCGACGTTCCCGAGCCCGACGGAGTCGCTCGAGGCGTCGCCGGCGAGCGCTCGCCGCACCTTCTCCGGGTCCTCGCCCACGCCGTCGTCCTCCACCTCGATCACGCACTCCTGGCCGCGGTCGTGCGCGGTGATCCGGATGTGCCCGACACCCTCGGCGGACTCGAGGCCGTGACGCACGGCGTTCTCGACGAGGGGCTGGATGCAGAGGAAGGGTACGGCGACCGGCAGCACCTCTGGGGCGATCCCGAGCGTCAGCTGCAGCCGGTCGCCGAAGCGGGCCTGCTCGAGGAGGAGGTACCGCTCGACCGAGCGCAGCTCCTCGGCGAGCGTGGTGAAGTCGCCGTGGCGGCGGAAGGAGTAGCGGGTGAAGTCGGCGAACTCCAGCAGCAGGTCGCGGGCGCGGTCGGGGTCGGTGCGCACGAAGCTGGCGATCGCGCCGAGGGAGTTGTAGATGAAGTGCGGGCTGATCTGGGCCCGCAGCGCGCGCACCTCGGCCTCCATCAGCCGGGTGCGCGAGGCGTCGAGCTCGGCGAGCTCCAGCTGGCCCGACACCCACTGGGCGACCTCGTCGTTGGCCCGGGCGAGGCCGGCGGTGGGGTACGGCGCGAACGCCTGCAGCGTGCCGACGACCCGCTCCTCGACGACCAGGGTCGAGACGACCGCGGTCCGCAGCGGGCACCCGGCCTCCTGGCACGGCAGGTCGGCGCGGTCGAAGCCACGGGTGCCGCCGCGCTCGAGCGTCGCGGCGACCAGGGCAGGGACCTGGTCCTCGTGGTGCTGCCCCGTCCCGTCCCAGGCGAGCAGCCCGGCGGTGTCGGTGATCGCCAACGCCGGCGTCCCGAGGAGCGCCCGCAGGTGCCGGATGCTGCGCTCGGCGGACCCGGTGGTCAGCCCCTCCCGCAGCGCCGGGCTCGCCAGCGAGGCGGAGTGCAGCGCGCGGAACGTCGCCCGGTCGGCCTCGCTGCCGAGGTGGGTGCGCCGCCAGGCCCGAACCAACGCTGTCGCCCCTCGTCCGTCCGTGCGGCCGGTCAGCGGAAGTCGATGAGGAGCATGTCGGTGTCGGTGCCGTCGGAGATGGTGTCCGTCATCGGGTCGCGCGCGCCCTCCGGCTCCTCGTCCTGCTCCCCGGCCGGGCCTGCGTCCTCGCGGACGACCATGGCGCGGAAGCACCGGGCGAGGTACGGCAGCTGCATGCCGTCCATCCCGCGGCCGTAGTCGTCGTAGAACGCCACGACCTCGGCCACCTTCGCGGCCCGCTCCGGCTCGTCGAGCAGCGCGACGTTCGACCGGGACCGCACGAGGTCCTGGATCGACTCGCGGTCCACGACCTGCCAGTGCTTGAACGAGGCCTCCTCGACGAACCCGAAGTGCGGCGAGGTCACGACCGCGGCCGCCGGGTCCTCCCCGTGCTCGCCGGTGCCGATCAGCGCACCGAGCCGGCGGACCCACGGGATCCGGGTGTCGGTGACGTTCCAGACCAGCGCCAGCCGACCGCCCGGGCGCAGCACGCGCGCGATCTCCGGCAGCGCCCGCTCGTGGTCGAACCAGTGGAAGCTCTGCGCGGCCACGACCACGTCGACCGACGCGTCGGGCAGCGGCAGCTGCTCGGCCGGCGACTCGCTCACCGGGACGTCGGGCAGGTCGCGCTTGAGGATCTCCAGCAGGGCCGGGTCGGGCTCGGTCGCGTGGACGTCGTGGCCGAGGTCGACCAGGGCCCTCGTCAGCTTGCCGGTGCCGGCCCCGACCTCGAGGACCGTGCAGGCGTCGGTGCCGGCCAGCCAGGCCGCCGCCTCGCGGGGGTACGACGGCCGGCCGCGGTCGTAGGCGTCCGCCACGGCGCCGAAGGAACGCGCGGGACCGGTCGCCGGGCCGTCTGACGCGCCGGGCGACGGGCTGGTCTCGGGGGCCTGGTCTGCCATCGGCCCGAGGCTACCGGCTGCGTACCCTTCTCGCCGTGACCGCCGATCCCCTCGCCTGGCTGGTGTCCCTCGAGGGCGTGCCGTCCGCGTACGCCGCGGCGCGCGACGGCATCGACGTCATGCTCCGCGACCGTGGGCTGCGCAAGACGTCGCCCGAGACGACCGCCGAGTCGCTGCTGCGCGGTGCCCACGCGAGCGCGGTGCTGGAGGGCTCGACGTCGACCCTCGAGCAGGTCCGGGCCGGTGAGGGCGACGCCGTCGCGCAGGACGCGGTGCGCCTCTCCACCGAGCTGCTCGGCCTCTCCCCGCTGCTCTCCCGCGCGCCGCTCCAGGCCTTCGCCCGGCTGCACGCGCTGGCCGCCCGCGGCACGCTCGCCGACGACGAGCTCGGCCGCCCCCGCGACGCCGAGTCCGCCGGTCGGTTGCGCGACATCGCCGCGCTGCTGACCAGCACCACCTCCGCCCCCGCACTGCTGCTCGCCGCGGTCGTCCACGCCGATCTCGTCTCGGTGGCGGCCTTCCCGTCCCACAACGGGCTCGTCGCCCGCGCGGTCGAGCGTCTCGTGCTCGTCGCCCGCGGGGTCGACGAGAAGTCGCTCGTCGTCCCGGAGGCCGGCCACCTCGCCAACCGTGCGGCGTACGAGTCGAACCTGCGCGGGTACGCCGGCGGCACCCGCAACGGCGTCCACTCCTGGCTGCTCTACGCCCCCGAGGCGTACGCCGCCGGCGCCGACGCCAGCCCGCTCCGCGACTGATCCCCCGGACGGACGGTCGGCGTAGTCCGTGACGCTTGCGCGGTTGCCGCGGGTTGTCGGGGTAGTCCGTGACGTTTGCGCGGTGATCCGGGCCCGAACCCCTGCGGAACGTCACGGACTACGCCGCCGCCGGACCGCGACCTGTGGAAGAACGCCCACCACGACAGCCATGCCCACCACATGCAGGTGGCACCCGAATCCCAATCGACTCGAGTGCCACCGCTGACACGTGGATCGTGGCTACCAAGCGTGCATCTCAACTGCTGCCGCGGAAGTCTTCCGAGTGCCAGCGCCCTGAAAAAGGGTGGATCGCCGCGTGGGTACCTCGGTCCCCGTGTACGTCTCTGGAGTTCTGACTCCCGTTCTACGCCGGTCCGGCGGCCCGATCAACCCTTGACATCGGGCCGTCGCACTGGGCGGGCGTGTCGCGCGGGTCAGGCCTCGAGGCGGCGACGGCGGGCGTTGGCCCAGAGCACCCCGCCGACCGCGGCGAGCCCGCCGACGGCCAGCGCGGCGAGCGTCGGGCCGGCCGGCGGCAGCGGCACGCGGGCCCGCAGGGCGACCGGCTTGACGAAGACCAGCACGGGCCAGCCGTTGGTCGCGGCGACCTTGCGCAGGTCGCGGTCGGGGTTGACGGCGTACGGGTGGCCCACGGCCTCGAGCATCGGCACGTCGGTGATGGAGTCGCTGTAGGCGTAGCACTCGGCGAGGTCGTAGCCGCGCTCCTCGGCGAGCTGTCGGACGGCGACGGCCTTCTCCTCGGCGTAGGCGTAGTACTCGATCTCGCCGGTGTAGCGGCCGTCGACGATCTCCAGCCGGGTCGCGACGACGTGGTCGGCGCCGAGCATCTCGCCGATCGGCTCGACGACCTCGCTGCCGGAGGTGGAGACGATGACGACGTCGCGGCCGGCGAGGCGGTGGTCCTCGATGAGGGAGACGGCCTCGTCGTAGACGAGCGGGTCGACGACGTGGTGGAGCGTGTCGGCGACGATCTCGCGGACGGTGGCGACGTCCCAGCCGCCGACGAGGGCGGAGAGGAACTGCCGCAGCTTCTCCATCTGGTCGTGGTCGGCGCCGCCGACGAGGTAGACGAACTGCGCGTACGCCGAGCGCAGCACCGCGCGCCGCGAGATCAGCCCGCCGGCCTGGAACGGCTTGCTGAACGCGAGCGTGCTCGACTTGGCGATGATCGTCTTGTCGAGGTCGAAGAAGGCCGCGGTCGGGCGGGGCATGCCGCCATCGTAGGGCGCCGCGCCCGGCCCCGGAGCCGTCCACAGCGAGCGGCCGAGTGGGGTTGTCCACAACGCCGGGTGCGCCGGGCGGAGGTGGTCGGTGCGCCCGGGAACGGTTCGGGCCATGCATCCCTCACTCCTCGCCACCTCCGACGCCGCCCTCCTCGACGACCTGCGCCGCCTCGCCGCGGCCGCGGGCGTCGACGTGGAGACCGCCGCCGACGCGCCGGGCGCGCTGCGCCGGTGGACGGGTCCTCCCCTGGTGCTGGTCGGCGCGGACCTCGCCGCGGAGCTGGTCGCCCTCGGGCCCGCACGTCGGGCCGGCGTGCACCTGGTGACATGGGGTCCGCCGGGGGAGGGGGCCTACCGCGACGCGGTCGCCGTCGGCGCCGAGTCCGTCCTCGGCCTGCCCGAGGCCGGCCCGCGCGTGACCGAGCTGCTGACCGACGTCGGCGAGGGCGGCTCCGTGCCCGGGGTCGTCGTGGGCACGATCGGTGGGTCGGGAGGTGCCGGGGCGACGACCTTCGCGTGTGCGCTGGGGCAGGTCGCGGCCCGCTCCGGACGCGCCCTGGTCGTCGACGCCGACCCGCTCGGCCCCGGCGCCGACCGGGTGCTGGGGCTGGACGGGTGCGAGGGCTTCCGCTGGGACGCCCTGGGCCGGACGAGCGGACGGCTGAGCGGGCGCGCCCTGCGCGAGGCGCTGCCGCGGCGCGGCGGGCTCGGGGTGCTGGGGTGGTACGCCGGCTCGACCGAGCCGCTGCAACCGACCGCGGTCCGCGAGGTGCTCTCCGCCGCCCGTCGCGGGCACGACACGGTCGTGGTCGACCTGCCCCGGTCGGTCGACGGCCGGCCCGGGTCGGTCACGGACGAGGTGCTGCCCCGCTGCGACCAGGTGCTCGTCGTGGTGCGACCCGACGTGGCGGGGGTGTCGTCGGCCGCACGGTTGTGCGCCCGGCTGCCCGACCGTGACCGGGTCGGCCTCGTGGTCCGCGGTCGAGGGGTCGCGTCAGCCGAGGTCGCCGCCGTCTGCGGCGTGCCCGTCGTCGCCACCGTGGCCGACCAGCGGGGCCTCCACGAGTCCATCGACCTCGGCCTCGGGCCGGTGCGGTCGCCGCGCTGCCACCTCGGCCGTGCGGCCGGTGCCGTGCTCGCGCGCCTGGCCGTCACGGGCACCGCCTCCCTCGGGACCGCGGCGTGAGCCCGCCGGTCGGCGCCCCGGAGGTCGGACCCGACCTCGTGGACGCCGTGCGCGAACGGCTGGCGCGCACGCCGGGCGACCTCACCCCCCACCGCGTCGCCGAGGCGCTGCGCGCTGCGGGTCGACCGGTCGGCGACGCCACGGTCCTGGCCGTCCACGACCTGCTCCGCCGCGACGTCCTGGGCGCCGGCCCGCTGGAGCCCCTGCTGCGCCTGCCCGACGTGACCGACGTGCTCGTCAACGGCCCGGACGCGGTGTACGTCGACCGCGGCGACGGCCTCCGGCGCACCGACGTGCGGTTCCCCGACGACGCGGCCGTGCGCCGGCTCGCGCAACGGCTGGCCGCCCTCGGCGGGCGCCGGCTCGACGACGCCGTGCCGCACGTGGACCTCCGGCTCGCCGACGGCTCCCGGCTGCACGCCGTGCTCGCGCCCGTGGCCCGGCCGGGGACGACCATCTCGTTGCGCGTGCCCCGCGCCCGGACGTTCACCGTGGCGGAGCTGGTCGCGGCGGGGATGCTCACCGGCGAGACGGCCCGGCTGGTCCGGGCCGTCGTCGACGCGCGGCTCGCGTTCCTCGTCACCGGCGGCACCGGCACCGGCAAGACCACGCTGCTCGCGGCGCTCCTGGCGCTCGTGGACGCCGGCGAGCGGCTGGTGGTCGTGGAGGACTCCTCCGAGCTGCGTCCCGACCATCCGCACGTGGTCGGCCTCGAGGCCCGCCCGGCGAACGTGGAGGGCGCCGGCGCGGTCGACCTGCGGACGTTGGTGCGGCAGGCGCTGCGGATGCGGCCCGACCGGATCGTGGTCGGCGAGGTCCGCGGCGGCGAGGTCGTCGACCTGCTCGCGGCGCTCAACACCGGCCACGACGGGGGCTGCGGCACCCTCCACGCGAACTCCGCGGTCGACGTCCCCGCCCGCGTCGAGGCGCTCGCGCTGGCCGGCGGTCTCGACCGGGCAGCCGCCCACAGCCAGCTCGCCTCCGCGCTGGACGTCGTGCTGCACCTGGCGCGGCCGCGTGGCGGGCAGCGACGACTGGCGCAGGTGGCGGTGACGACGCGGTCGGACGACGGCAGGGTGGCGCTCGTGCCCGCGGTCGAGGTCGGGCCCGACGGCTCGGTCCGCGCCGGACCGGGCGCCGGGCGGCTCGAGGAGCTCCTCGACCGCCGGAGCGGGAGGTGACCGGGTCCGGCGGGGCCGCGGTCCTGCTCGCTGCGACTGCAGCCGGGCTGGCGGTGCTGCTGCTCGTCCCGGCGCGCCCGCGCTTGGTCGTGCCGGCCGTCCGTCCGGGCAGGTTGGTCCCGCTGGGGGTCGCCGCGCCGCTCGCCGGGGTTCTCCTGGTGCTGGGCGCGGGCGCCACCACGACCGTGCTGGTGCTGATCGTGCTGGGCGCCGGGCTCGGGGCACGGACCCTGCTCGCCACGCGCCGCCGCCGCTCGGAGGCGCTGGCGACCGGCGACCACGTGCTGGAGACCTGCGAGCAGCTCGCCTCCGAGCTCGCCTCCGGCCAGCCGCCGGCCGCCGCCCTCGACCGGGCGGCCGAGGGCTGGCCACCGCTGCGTCCCGCGGCGGCCGCGCACCGGATGGGCGCGGACGTGCCGGCCGCCCTCCGCGCGGTCTCCGACCGGCCGGGGGCGCGCGACCTGCGCCTGGTCGCCGCGGCGTGGCAGGTCGCGGCGCGCACGGGCCAGGGTCTCGCCGACGCGGTCGACCGGGTCGCTGCCGACCTGCGGGCCGCGCACGCGACCCGGCGGATCGTGCGCGGCGAGCTGGCCTCGGCACGCGCGACCGCTCGGCTGGTCGCCTGCCTGCCGGTGCTAGCGCTGCTGATGGGTTCGGGGGCCGGAGGCGACCCGTGGGGCTTCCTGCTCGGTCACCCGGTCGGGCTCGCGTGCCTCGCCGCCGGGCTCGCTCTCGGTTGGGCCGGCCTGGCCTGGATCGAGGCGATCGCCCGCGACGTGGACGGCGCGACGTGACCGGCCCCGTCGCCGCCCTCGCGGTCCTCGCCGCGGCGATCGCCGCAGCGCTCCTCCCGCCGGCCCGCGAACGGCTGCCCGCGGCCGGCCCGCCGGTCGCCGCCACGGCCGACGAGGGGGGCTGGCTGCGCCGCCAACGGCCGGCCCTCGCGCTGCTGAGCGGTGTGGCGGCGTACCTCTTCGTGGGTGGGGTGGCCGCGCCCGTCGCCGGCGTCGCAGCCACGATCGGCGCCTGGGTGGTGCTGACCCGCGCCGAGCCACCGGAGGTACGCCGCCGGCGTGAGGCCGTCCGCCGGGAGCTGCCCCACGTCGTCACGTTGCTCGCGACCGCCCTCCGGTCCGGCTCGGCGCCGGGGGAGGCCGTCGCGCTGGTGTGCCGGGCCCTGCCGGGACCGGCCGCGGACCGGCTCGCCACCACCTCGGCCCGGCTCGCGCTCGGCGTCGACCCTGCCACGGTGTGGTCCGGACTCGGTGAGGACCCCGAGCTCGCGCCGCTGGGGCGCGCCCTCGCGCGGGCGCACGCGACCGGTGCGCCGGTCGTCGCCACGGTCGAGCGGCTCGCCGAGGAGCTGGCCGCCCGGTCCCGCGCCGAGGTGGAGGACCGCGCGCGCACCGTCGGGGTGCGCGCGGCGGTGCCGCTGGGCCTGTGCCTGCTGCCGGCGTTCCTGCTGGTCGGGATCGTGCCGCTGGTCGCGGGCCTGCTCGGGGAGCTGGCCCGATGACCCGCCTGACGAGCCGCCCTGCGTCCACAACAGCGCGGACCGCACAGCCCTCCACAGCGGCCGCCGGGCTCCCCGCGCGACCCGTCCCCGGACGGCGACGCTCGTCCTCGTCCGGCCACGTCCGTGGCCCTCGACCGAAGGAGCGACGCATGACCCGCACACCCCTCCCCGCCCGCAGAGTCCGCGACCGCAGCCGCAGCCGCGAGGACGGCATCACCACCGCGGAGTACGCCGTCGGCACGGCCGCGGGGGCCGGCCTGGCCGGCCTGCTCTACAAGATGCTCAGCGGCGGCTTCGGCAACGAGCTGCTCACCACCCTGTTCGACCACGTCCTCGGCCTGCTGGGCATCGGGTGAGTCGCCGCACCGGCCGCGGGCGGGACGAGCGCGGAGCGGCCACCGCGGAGCTCGCCCTCGTGCTGCCGGCCCTCGTCGCCGTGACCGCCGGGCTCGTCTGGTTGCTCGCGGTCGGTGCGGCCCAGGTCCGGGTCGTCGACGCCGCCCGGGAGACCGCGCGAGCGGCGGCCCGCGGCGACGACGACGGCTCCGCCGTCGCCCGAGGCGAGCGGGTGGCGCCGCCGGGCAGCACGGTCGCGCTCAGCCGGTCCGGCGGCGAGGTGGTCGTCGAGGCCAGCGGTCGGGTCGACGGCCCTGGCGGGCTCTTCGACGTCCTTCCGGGCGTCCGGGTGCACGCGACCGCCTACGCCCTGGACGAGGAGGCCGGGCCGTGACCCGCGGTCGCGCGGAGGAGAGCGAGGCCGGCTCGGTGACGCTGTTCGCGGTCGGCTGCCTGGCGCTGCTCCTGCTGGTCGGGTCGGCGCTCGGGGTGGTGGCGGCGATGGTCCGGGCCCATCGGGCCGCCCAGTCCGCGGCCGACCTGGCTGCACTGGCGGGTGCTGCCTCCGTCGGCGGCGCGGGACGGGGCGACCCGTGCGCCGCTGCGGCCTCCGTCGCCGAGCGCAACGGCGCCACGCTGCTCGGCTGCACGCTCGCGGGCCGCGACGTCCGCGTCCGCACCGAGGTGCCCGGCCCCCGCTGGCTCGGGCAGGTCGCCGACCTCACCGCCGAGGCCCGCGGCGGTCCCGGATGAGCAACCGGGCCCGGCCGCGGGACTCAGCCGTCGCCGAGCAGGACGTCGAGCAGGGCGGCGGCGCCGTGCTTGTCGAGCGGGTTGTTCTGGTTGCCGCACTTGGGCGACTGGATGCAGGAGGGGCAGCCCTCGACGCAGGCGCAGGAGCGGATGGCGTCGCGGGTGGCGGTCAGCCACTCCCGCGCGGCGGCGTACCCGCGCTCGGCGAACCCGGCGCCGCCCGGGTGCCCGTCGTGGACGAAGACGGTGAGCATGCCGGTGTCGGCGTGCAGCGCGGTGGAGACGCCACCGATGTCCCACCGGTCGCAGGTGGCGAACAGCGGCAGCAGCCCGATGGAGCAGTGCTCCGCGGCGTGGGCGGCGCCGGGCAGGTCCCGCTTGTCGAGCCCGGCCTCCTGCAGCGCGTGGTCCGGCACGGTCCACCAGACCGCGGTGGTGCGCAGCGAGCGGGCCGGGAGGTCGAGCGGTTCCTCGCTGACGACCTCGCCGCTGGGCTGGCGCCGCTTGAGGAAGGAGACGACCTGGTGGGACACGTCGACGTCGCCGAAGGACAGCCGGCAGTCACCCCAGCGCCGGGACTCGCGCTCGGCGACGATCGTGATGTCGGTGACCTCGCGGGCCGAGGTGGAGTAGTCGACCTCGGCGCGGTCGACCACCGCGACGTGCTCGACGAGGTCGAGGTCGGCGACGAGGTAGGTCTCCCCGCGGTGCACGTAGACGGCGCCGGCGTGGGCGGTGCCGTGCGCGCTCGAGGCGTCGACGGTGCCGACGACCCGGCCGGTCCCGCCCTCGACGAGCTGCACGGGGCGACCGCCGGCCGAGCGGATGTCGGCCAGGTCCGCGGCGCGGCGCCGGTCGGTCCAGAACCAGCCGCGCGGGCGCTTGCGGAGCAGGCCGGCCGCGGCCAGCTGGTCGACCACCGCCGGGGCGGTCGGTCCGAACAGCTCGAGCTCGTCGGCGGTCAGTGGGATCTCCTGCGCCGCGGCGCACAGGTGCGGTCCGAGGACGTAGGGGTTGCCGGGGTCGAAGACGGTCGCCTCGACGGGGCGGCCGAGCAGCGTCTCCGGGTGGTGGACGAGGTAGGTGTCCAGCGGGTCGTCGCGGGCGACGAGCACGCCGAGGGCGTCCTGCGCCCCGCGGCCGGCCCGGCCCACCTGCTGCCACAGCGCCGCGCGGGTGCCGGGGAAGCCGGCCATCAGCACCGCGTCGAGCCCGCTGACGTCGATGCCGAGCTCGAGGGCGTTCGTCGCCGCCATCCCGGTGATGTCGCCGCGGCGCAGCGCCTGCTCGAGGTCGCGACGCTCCTCCGGCAGGTAGCCGCCGCGGTACGACGCGACCCGTCCCGGCAGCGAGGGGTCGACGTCGGCCAGCAGCTCTGCGGCCGTCATCGCCACCTGCTCGGCGCCCCGCCGGGAGCGGATGAAGGCGAGCGTCCGCACGTCCTCGACGACGAGGTCCGCGAGCAGGTCGGCGGTCTCCGAGGAGGCCGCGCGGCGGACGGGCGCGCCGTTCTCGCCGGTGTAGGAGGTGAACGGCGGCTCCCACATCGCCAGCGACACCTCGCCCCGCGGGGAGCCGTCCCCGGTGACCGCCAGCACGTCCAGCCCGGTCAGCCGGCCGGCGGCGACCTCGGGGTCGGCGACGGTGGCCGAGGCGAGCACGAACGTCGGGGACGCGCCGTACGACGCGCACACCCGCCGCAGCCGGCGCAGCACGTGCGAGACGTGCGCGCCGAAGACGCCGCGGTAGTGGTGGCACTCGTCGACCACGACGTACTGCAGCGAGCCGAGGAACTGCGCCCACCGCTGGTGCCCCGGGAGCAGCGAGCGGTGGAGCATGTCGGGGTTGGTCAGGACGTACTCCGCGTGGTCGCGGGCCCAGTCGCGCTGGTCGCGGCCGCTGTCGCCGTCGTGGGTGGTGACGCGGACGTCGAGGCCGAGACCGCTGATGCCGGCGAGCTGGTCCTGCGCGAGCGCCTTGGTCGGCGCGAGGTAGAGCACGGTCGCGCCGCGCTGCCCACGACGGCCGCGCCCGGCGAGCGCGCAGGACAGCGCCGGGAGCTGGTAGGCGAGCGACTTGCCCGACGCGGTCCCGGTGGCGAGCACCACGTGCTGGCCGGCGTGCGCGGCGTCGGCGGCCACGGCCTGGTGCTGCCACGGCTGGTCCACCCCGCGGGCCCGGAAGGCCGCCACCACGGAGGGGTCGGCCCACTCCGGCCAGGTCGCCGTCACCGCTGGCCGGGCGGGCAGCGTCTCCAGGTGCGTGAGCCGGCCCTCGCGGCCGGGGACGGAGGAGAGCCGGTCGACCAGGTCCGCCACGGGGAGACGGGGTCGATGGGCGGTCGAGGTCACCGCGCCAGTGTCGCAGGGGCCGGGGACAGTGCCTTCTTTACTGTCTTTGTGCACCGCCTCGGTCGGCGTGGTTTCATAGGGCGGGCCGAGTGTCGGGGTGGGATGCCGACCGCGTACATTCGCCACCGACCGACAGTCTTCAGGGAGAACACGTGGACCTGACTCTTGCGACGCGCGACGTCGATGGGACGACCATCGTTGCCGTCGGTGGCGAGATCGACGTCTACACGGCTCCCAAGCTGCGCGACAAGATCACCGAGCTCGTCGCCGCAGGCGTCTACGACCTGGTCATCGACATGGAGGCCGTCGAGTTCCTCGACTCAACCGGTCTCGGCGTGCTGGTCGGCGGCCTGAAGAAGGTCCGCGCGCACGACGGGTCCCTGCAGCTGGTCTGCACCCAGGACCGCCTGCTCAAGATCTTCCGGATCACCGGCCTGGCGAAGGTGTTCGTGATCCACGACTCCGCCGACGCCGCGCTCGCCGGCAGCTGATCCTCCGCGGGCCCTCCGAGGTCCGCCCCGGCGCGACTCCGCCACCTCTCGACACCACGCCCCGCCCGCGGACGGCGCGCCGCCCGGGCCCCAGGTGGAGACACGGCATGCCTCTGCGTGCGTAGACTCCGGCCGCACGTGATCCAGGTCACGTCGACGTCACCGCCGGCGTGACCTCCGCTTGTCGAGCTCAGGAGGTAGCGCATGCCCGGGATCCATCCCGCCGTCGCCGTCGAAGGGGGGAACCTCGTCCTCGTCATCGTGGTGGCGCTGATCGCGCTCGGTGCGCTTGCGCTGGCGGTGATGTTCCGCCAGGAGGTGCTCGCCGCCGGCGAGGGCTCCCCGAGGATGAAGGAGATCGCCACGGCGGTCCAGGAGGGGGCCAACGCCTACCTCCAGCGCCAGTTCCGGACGCTGGCGGTCTTCGCGGTCATCGCGTTCTTCCTGCTGCTGGTCCTGCCCGCCGACGACGCCGTCGTCCGGGTCTTCCGCTCGGTGTTCTTCCTGGTCGGGGCCGGCTTCTCGGCGGCGATCGGCTACCTCGGCATGTCGCTGGCGGTCCGCGCCAACCTGCGCGTCGCCGCCGCGGCGGAGACCACGGGCCGCGAGCCGGCGATGACGATCGGCTTCCGCACCGGCGCGTTCGTCGGCATGGCCACGGTCGGCCTGGGCCTGCTCGGCGCCAGCCTCGTGGTGCTGTTCTTCCAGGACGACGCGCCCCAGGTGCTCGAGGGCTTCGGCTTCGGCGCCGCGCTGCTCGCGATGTTCATGCGCGTGGGCGGAGGCATCTTCACCAAGGCCGCCGACGTGGGGGCCGACCTGGTCGGCAAGGTGGAGAACAACATCCCCGAGGACGACCCGCGCAACGCCGCCACCATCGCCGACAACGTCGGCGACAACGTGGGCGACTGCGCCGGCATGGCCGCCGACCTCTTCGAGTCGTACGCCGTCACGCTGGTGGCGGCGCTCATCCTCGGGTCGCAGGCCTTCGGCGACAAGGGCCTGGTCTTCCCGCTGCTCGTCCCGGCCATCGGCGCCCTCACCGCGGTGGCCGGCGTCTACCTGTGCAAGCCGCGCGTCGGCGAGAACGGCCTGACCACCATCAACCGCGCGTTCTACATCTCCGCGGGCGTCGCCGCGCTGGCGTGCATCGTGCTGGCCTTCGTCTACCTGCCGACCAGCTTCGCCGACCTCACCGGCATCCCCGCCGGCGGCAGCCCGCTCGACCAGGCGTTCGGCTACGACCCCGCCTCGGGCAACCCGGCCCTGATCGCGGCGCTCGCCGTCGTCATCGGCGTGGTGCTCGCCGCGGCGATCCTCGCGCTGACCGGCTACTTCACCGGCACGGAGTTCAAGCCGGTCAAGGACGTCGGCCGCACCTCGCTCACCGGACCGGCGACGGTCATCCTCTCCGGCCTGGCGGTCGGCTTCGAGTCGGCGGTCTACACGACGCTCGTCATCGGCGCGGCGGTCTTCGGGGCCTTCCTCCTCGGCGGCGGGTCGCTCTCGATCGCGCTCTTCGCGGTGGCCCTCGCGGGCTGCGGCCTGCTCACCACCGTCGGCGTCATCGTCGCGATGGACACCTTCGGCCCGGTCTCCGACAACGCCCAGGGCATCGCGGAGATGTCCGGCGACGTCGGCCCGGAGGGCGCGCAGATCCTCACCGAGCTCGACGCGGTCGGCAACACCACCAAGGCGATCACCAAGGGCATCGCGATCGCGACCGCGGTGCTGGCCGCGAGCGCGTTGTTCGGCTCCTACATCGGCACGGCGGTCGACCAGCTGCGCGACGTCCGCCCGACGGAGGACGACGGGCTGATCAGCTTCTTCGTCTTCAGCCCCGACGTCCTCGTCGGTCTCCTCATCGGCGTCGCCGTGGTCTTCCTCTTCTCCGGGCTGGCGATCAACGCCGTCGGCCGGGCGGCGGGCGCGGTGGTCTTCGAGGTGCGTCGCCAGTTCCGCGAGATCCCCGGGATCATGGAGGGCACCGGCCGGCCGGAGTACGGCAAGGTCGTCGACATCGTCACCCGCGACTCGCTCCGCGAGCTCGCGACGCCGGGCATCCTCGCGATCCTGGCGCCGATCGCGGTCGGCTTCGGCCTCGGCGTGGGGCCGCTGGCCGGGTTCCTCGCCGGCGCCATCGGTGCCGGCACGCTGATGGCGGTCTTCCTCGCCAACGCGGGCGGCGCGTGGGACAACGCCAAGAAGCTCGTCGAGGACGGCCACCACGGCGGCAAGGGCTCGTTGGCCCACGAGGCCACGATCATCGGTGACACCGTCGGCGACCCGTTCAAGGACACCGCCGGCCCGGCCATCAACCCGCTGATCAAGGTGATGAACCTGGTCTCGCTGCTCATCGTCGGCGCGATCGTCTCGCTCACCGTCGGCGAGGACGCCAACCGGCCGTTGTCGGTGGTCATCGCGGTGGTCGCGACCGTCGGCATCGCCGCGGCGGTCGTGATGTCCAAGCGGCGCTCGGTCGTCATCGGCGACGACGACGGCGACCCCGCGCCGCCGCCCGCGCCGCCGGCCCCGCCGGCGGGTGCGACCGACCCGATGGTCGACCCCGCGACCGGCCTGCCGATCACCGGCACCGGCATCGGGGCCGGCGCCGGCCCGGTCGTCGACGAGCAGCCCACCCGGCCGTACCAGTCGCCGACGCCGTAGGGCCGGTCCGCACCACCCGCACGACGAGAGAGCCCCCCGACGCCGCGCGCGTCGGGGGGCTCTCCCTGGTTGTGCGGCGAGCTACTTCTTCAGCACCGTCAGGACGACCTGAGCCGACCGCGACTTCCCCGCGGTCGCGCTGCCGGCGTACACCGCGCGCAGCTTGTGCTTGCCCGGCTTCAGCTTGGGCAGCATCACCGTGCGGACGCCGTTGTCGGAGGGGCGGACGACGTACTTCTTGAGCGCCTTGCCCGCGCGCAGGATGGTGACCTGGCCCGCCGGCTTGAGGCCCTCGGCGCCGAGGCGGATCTTCAGGGCGCCCTTGGCGCCCTTCTCGATCTTCTTCTTGGGCAGGGCGAGCTTGACCGTGCTGGCGGCCTTGGCGACGCGCACGGCGTCGGTGCGGGCCCGGCCGGGCTCGTAGCCGGTGCGGGTGCCGGCGACGACCGCCCACACCTCCTGGCCGGCGTCGGCGCCCTTGAGGAGGTACGACGACTGGGTGGCGCCGAAGATCGGCTCCTGGCCGCGCATCCACTGGTAGGAGAACTGCATCGGGGTGCCGGAGCCGCTCCACGTGCCGGGGGTGACCGACAGGGTGCGGCCGATGACCGGGTTGCCGCTGAGGACGGGCCCGCTGATCGACGTCGGCGCCGCACCGAGCGCGGGGGTGACCTCGGCGGTCGAGACGGTGGTCAGGTCGCCCTTGGCGCCGGTCGCCCTGAACGTCAGCGCCTTGAGGCCGTCCTCGGGAGCGACGGTGTACGACGCGCTCGTGGCGCCCGGGATCGCGACGCCGGAGCGCAGCCACTGGTAGGTGGTGGTGACGCCGTCCTCGAACTGCGCGGCGCCGGTGAGGACCTCGCCGACCTTCGGGGTGCCGGTGACCTTCGCGGCGGTGACGACCTTCGGCGCGGTGGGCTCGGCGCCCGGCAGCTGGATGGCCGAGGTGATCATCTCCAGCGGCAGGAAGCCGAGGAGCGTGGTGGTCACCTTCGCGGCGATCTGGCAGCCCTCCTGCGCCTGCGTGGGCACGAACTTCCACGGGTCGGCGCCGGCGGGCAGCGTGATGAGGGAGCCGTCGCAGAGCCACGAGACGTCGAGCGACAGCAGCTTCTGCAGGTCGATGGGCAGCAGGTCGAAGACCGGCGCCAGCAGCGTGAGGGGGCTGCCGATGCCGGGGACGCCCTCGAGCTTCGGCGGGCTGGTCAGCAGCTGCAGCAGGTCGAGGCCGGGCAGCCCGGGCAGCGGCAGGTCAGGGATGCCCGGAATGCCGGGGATGGCCGCTTCGGCGACAGACGGCTGTGCCGGGGCGGCATGCACCGGGGTGACGGCGGAGCCCGCCACCAGCCCGGTGCTGATCAGCGAAGCGGTGGCGACGGCGCCCAGGGCGCGCTTGTACGACTGCATGTTTCCCTCCCATGTCGGCGCCCTCCCAGGCGCCGGAGATGTGCTTCCTCCGCTCGCGACCGTACGGCGGAGCGTGACCGGGGGCACACGGTTCGCCCGCATGCCCCCGGTGGTCTGGACCGGACGGGCCCGACCGCTACTTCTTCTTGTTCTTCTTGACGACCTTGAGCACGACGACCTTCGAGGTCGACGGAGCCGTGGTCCTCGAGCCGACGTAGGTGACCTTGATCCGGTGCTTGCCCACGCCCATCTTCGGCAGCGTGACGGTGCGCTTGCCGGCGACCGACAGGGTCTTGACCACGCGCTTGCCGTCGTAGATCCGGACCTGGCCGGTCCGCGCGACGCCGGCGGCGCGGAGCGTCACGACGAGCTTGGCCTTGGCGCCCTTGCTGACCTTCTTCTTGGCGAGCTTCGCGGCGGTCACCGAGGTGAGGCGGTTGACGGTGCCGGCGGTGGTCGCGCTCGCGACGGTCTCGGTGAAGCCGGTCGCGGTGGCGGTCACGTCGACGGTCAGGCGCTTGCCGATGTCGGCGAGCTGGACGACGTACGTCGGCCGGGTCTCACCCGGGATCGTGATGCCGTCGCGGCGCCACGCGTAGGTGAACTCGGCGTCCGGCGCGCTCCACGAGCCGGGGCTCGCGGTCAGCGTGCGACCGACCTCCGTGAAGCCGGAGATCGACGGCGCGACCGTCGGGGTCATCGGCTTGTCCACCGCGGTCACGGTGACCGGCGCGCTGGTGGCGGTGCCGTCGGCGTACCCGGCGCGCTTGGCGGTGGCCTTCACGGTGATCACCTTGCCGGCGTCGGCGTCGGTGACGACGTAGGTGGGCGCGGTCGCGCCGGTGACCGGCTGGCCGTCACGCAGCCACTGGTAGGTGTTGGCCGTGGTGCCGGTGCCCGACCAGGTCGGGGCGTTGACGGTGAGCGTCTCGCCGACCTTCGGGGTGCCGGCGATCGACGGCTGCACCGTCGCGGTCGGGGCGTCGCCCTGGGCGACGGTGACGGTGTTGCTGAGCGAGTCCGTCGTGGCAGGGGCCTTCTCGCGGGTGCCGGTCGCGCGCACCGAGAGCGCCTTGCCGAGGTCCTCGACGGTCGGGGTGTAGGTCTGGAGCGTCGCGCCCGGGATGACCGCGCCGGCCCGCAGCCACTGGTAGGTGGTGACGGTCTTGACCTCGCCCGAGTCGTCCCAGGTGGGGGCCGTCGCGGCGAGCGGCGTGCCGACCTTGGCGGTGGTGGGGATCGTGACGGCCTTGGTCGCGACCGGGGCCTTCACGGAGCCCGGCAGACCGGGGATCGCGGGAAGCTGGATCGCGTTGGTGATCCGCTCGATCGGCAGGAGGCCCAGGATGCTGCCGACCACCTTGGCGGTGATGTCGCAGCCCTCCTTCACCTGCTCCGGCACCGGGAAGGTCCACTGGCCCTGCGACCCGGGAATCGCGTTGCCGTCGCAGAACCACTCGATGTCGAGGGTCGCGGCGGCGAGCAGCCCGTCGAGGAGCGGCTTGGTCACGGAGACGACCCGGTCGCCCCCCGGGACGGCGGTCAGGCCGGCGAGCAGGGTCTCGAGCAGGTCGCGCACCGGAGACAGGATCGGGTCGAGCGGACCTGACTGCTGGGCGCGGACGAGCGAAGCCGGCTCGGCCGGTGCGGCCGAGGCCGGCGCGGCGGTCCCGAGCGCGAGGCCCGAGGACAGCAGTGCGGTGGTGGCGAGCGCGCTCAGGGCGCGGTGGTGCGTGGGCATGCGGGTTTCCTCCCCATCGGACGCCCGGTTCCCCACCGGACGTGTCGTCGCGACGCGTCGTGCGCGCCCTGTGTTCCCCCAGGCCTCGCAACCTAGGGGCTCGCCGCGGGGGTAGGAGGCCTCTTTGACTGGACATGGCCCGATCGGACTAGTCCGTCTGGGCTACGTCCCGGACCAGGTCGAACCGTCCGGATGACTCACCCGGGTAGTGCGCCTGGGTGGCGTCGGTGCCCCGTCCAGGCCCTAGGCTCGATCCGATGAGCACCTCCGACCTGCCGGCACGCCTCCGCGCCGCGCTCACCGTCGCCGGCTTCACCTACGACGCGGTCGCCGAGCTGCTCGGACCGCGCACCCACGAGGCGCTCGCGCGCAACGAGACGACGCCGGGGCTGCGGCGTACCCAGGGCGGCTCGCCGCTCGAGACGCTCGTCCGCCTGTTCCTGCTGCAGACCCCGGTCGAGCTGGCGGCGGCCGAGCGGGCGCTGCCCGACCTCGTGGAGCGGATGGCCGCGGAGGGCCTGGTCGAGCAGACGGTGGGTGAGGTGGCGGCGCGCCTGGACGTCCGTCCGTACGCCGCCGACGGCCGCGACCTGTGGGTGGTCAGCGACCTGACCCCCGGCCTCGACGGCGGCCCGCAGGCGGTCGGCGCCGACCACGTGCTCGGCATCAGCCCCGCGTCGACGTCCCTCGCGCAGCTCACCCTCCGCCGGCCGGTCGGCCGCGCGCTCGACCTCGGCACCGGCTGCGGCGTGCAGGCGCTGCACCTCGCCACCCATGCCGACCGGGTGGTCGCGACCGACGTCAACCGCCGAGCGCTGTGGGTGACCCGCTTCAACGCCGCGCTCAACGAGGTGGCCGACCGCGTCGACGTGCGGGACGGGTCGTACTTCGAGCCGGTCGCGGGCGAGACCTTCGACCTCATCGCCACCAACCCGCCGTTCGTGATCTCCCCGGCGACCGGCGAGCGGCTGGTCTACCGCGACTCCGGACTGCCCGGGGACCGCGTGGTCGAGGACATCGTCCGCGCCGCGCCGACGCACCTCGCCGACGACGGCTGGTGCCAGGTGCTGGCCAACTGGGCGGTCCTCGACGGCCGGCCGTGGGACGAGCGGCTGGCGCCGTGGATCGCGGACGACTGCGACGCGCTCGTCGTGCAGCGCGAGCTGCTCGACCCCGCGGCGTACGTCGAGCTGTGGCTCAAGGACGCCGGCCAGCACGGCGCCCCGGACTACCTGGTGCGGTACGACACCTGGCTCTCGTGGTTCGAGGAGCAGGGCGTCGAGGCGATCGGCTTCGGCTGGGTCAACCTGCACAAGGTCGGAGCGGGCGCGAGCCGGCGCACCTTCCTGGACTGGCCGTACGACGTCGAGCAGCCGATCGGCCCGGCGATCGAGGCCTGGGGCGGGGCGGGCCCGGTGCTGGCGGCAGGCGTCGGCGCGGACGCGCGGCTCACGACCCGCGAGGACGTGCGGCAGGAGACCACCGGCCCGGTCGGCGCCGAGGACCCCGAGACGATCGTGCTGCGCCAGCAGCGCGGGCTGCGGCGCGCCCGCCAGGTCGACACCGTCGAGGCCGCCCTGGTGGGTGCCTGCGACGGCGAGCTGACCGTCGGCCAGATCCTCGACGCCGTGGCGCAGCTGCTCGACCGCGACGCCGCCGAGACCCGCGCGACCTACCTGCCGGTGGTCGGCGAGCTGGTCGAGGAGGGGTTCCTCACCGCAGCTCGCCCCTGAGCAGCCATGGCCGGCGGGCCGCGGGACGTCGACGCCGGGTCGTGTGCCCGAGGTCGCGGTCGGGCGAGTCGTGGGGCACACGACCCGTCCGGACCGGGACCCACGGAAGCGGCGCGGTCGGCGCCACGCGCTACCGTGACCGGCTGTGAGTCCCCCGAGCGCGGGGAACCACCCGGCAACGTGAGGAAATGACAGGTCCGTGGCACACAAGTTGGTGATCGTCGAGTCCCCGGCGAAGGCCCAGAAGATCGGGAGCTACCTCGGTCAGGGGTACGTCGTCGAGTCCTCGATCGGCCACATCCGGGACCTGCCCCAGTCCGCAGCCGACATCCCGGCCAAGATCAAGGACAAGTGGTGGGGCCGGTTCGGGGTCGACATCGACAACGGGTTCGAGCCCTACTACGTCGTCCCGAAGCGCTCCAAGGACCAGGTCAAGAAGCTCAAGTCGCTCCTCAAGGACGCCGACGAGCTCTTCCTCGCCACCGACGAGGACCGCGAGGGGGAGGCGATCGCCTGGCACCTGCTCGACGAGCTGAAGCCGAAGGGCATCCCGGTGCGCCGGATGGTCTTCCACGAGATCACCGAGCCCGCGATCCTCGCCGCCGCCGAGAACCCCCGCGACCTCGACATGGACCTCGTCGAGGCCCAGGAGGCGCGCCGCATCCTCGACCGGCTCTACGGCTACGAGGTCAGCCCGGTGCTGTGGAAGAAGGTCATGTCCGGCCTCTCCGCCGGCCGTGTCCAGTCGGTCGCGACCCGCCTGGTCGTCGACCGCGAGCGCGAGCGGATGCGCTTCCACGTGGCGTCCTACTGGGACCTCGACGCGACCTTCGACGCCGGCGCCAAGAACGACCAGCGCATGTTCCCCGCCAAGCTGCACTCGGTCGACGACGTCCGCGTCGCGCGCGGTTCCGACTTCACCCAGGACGGCGTCCTCAAGGACGGCGCGAAGGTCGTCCACCTGGACCGGACCCGTGCCGAGACGCTCGCCGGTGCACTGCAGGAGAGCACCTTCGAGGTGCGCTCGGTGGAGTCCAAGCCCTACCGCCGCTCGCCCTATGCGCCGTTCCGCACCACGACGCTGCAGCAGGAGGCCAGCCGCAAGCTCGGCATGAGCGCCAGCGTGACGATGTCGGTCGCGCAGCGCCTCTACGAGAACGGCTTCATCACCTACATGCGCACCGACTCCTCGACGCTGTCGGGGGCCGCGATCGACGCGGCGCGGTCGCAGGTGCGCGAGCTGTACGGCGCGGAGTACCTCCCCGACGCCCCCCGCACCTATGCCGGCAAGGTCAAGAACGCCCAGGAGGCGCACGAGGCGATCCGCCCCGCGGGCGACACCTTCCGCACCCCCGGCCAGACCGGCCTGACCGGTGAGCAGTTCCGCCTCTACGAGCTGATCTGGATGCGCACCGTCGCCTCCCAGATGAAGGACGCCACCGGCCAGTCGGTCTCGGTCCGCATCGGCGGCGCCGCGGCGACCGGCGAGGACGTCGTCTTCTCCGCGAGCGGCCGCACCATCACCTTCCACGGGTTCCTCAAGGCATACGTCGAGGGCACCGACGACGGCGGGCAGAAGGACGACGCGGAGACCCGGCTGCCGGTGCTGACCGAGGGCGACGCGCTGTCGGCCGCCTCGATCGCGGCTGCCGGCCACGAGACCAAGCCGCCCGCGCGCTACACCGAGGCCACGCTGGTCAAGGAGCTCGAGGAGCGCGAGATCGGCCGCCCGTCGACGTACGCCTCGATCATCAAGACGATCGTCGACCGCGGCTACGTCTACAAGAAGGGCAACGCGCTCGTGCCGGCGTGGCTGGCCTTCTCGGTGATCCGCCTGATGGAGGAGCACTTCCCGCGGCAGATCTCCTACGAGTTCACCGCGCAGATGGAGGACGTGCTCGACGAGATCGCGGCCGGGCGCAAGGAGCGGAAGACCGAGCTCGCGGAGTTCTACTTCGGCTCCGGCGACGTCGAGGGGCTCAAGAAGCTCGTCGACGGCCTCGGCGACATCGACGCCCGCGAGCTGGCGACGTTCCCGATCGGTGGCCCCGACTCCGGCATCCACCTGCGGGTGGGTCGCTACGGGCCCTACCTCGAGGCCGTGCCGACCGACGGGGGCGACGACGACGGCAGCCTCGCCGGCAAGCGCGCGAACGTCCCCGACGACCTGCCGCCGGACGAGCTGACGCTGGAGAAGGCCAAGGAGCTCTTCGCCAACCCCGCCGGCGAGGAGATCCAGCTCGGCCGCCACCCGGAGTCCGGCCTCGAGGTCGTGGCGAAGAACGGCCGCTACGGGCCGTACGTCACCGAGGTGCTGCCCGAGGACGCCAAGAAGTCGGCCAAGCCGCGCACCGGCTCGCTGTTCAAGTCCATGTCGCTCGACACCATCTCGCTCGAGGACGCCGTCAAGCTGCTGTCGCTGCCGCGGGTGGTCGGCACCGCCGAGGACGGCGAGGAGATCACCGCCCAGAACGGCCGCTACGGCCCGTACCTGAAGAAGGGCACCGACTCCCGCACGCTCCCCGCCGAGGAGCAGCTGCTCACGATCACGCTCGACGAGGCGCTGAAGATCTACGCCCAGCCCAAGCAGCGGGGCCGGGCGGCGGCCGCGCCGCCGCTCAAGGAGCTCGGCAACGACCCCGTCTCGGGCCAGCCGGTGGTCGTGAAGTCCGGCCGGTTCGGCGAGTACGTCACCGACGGCGAGTACAACGCCACCCTCCGCAAGGACGACTCGGTCGAGTCGATCACCCTCGAGCGTGCCGCCGAGCTGCTCGCGGAGCGGCGCGAGCGCGGCCCCGCCAAGAAGGGCGCGAAGAAGGCGGCCAAGAAGGCCCCGGCGAAGAAGGCGGCCGCGAAGAAGACCACCGCCAAGAAGGCCGCCACGAAGACGACGAAGGCCGCGGCGAAGAAGGCGTAGCCGCCGAGCTTCCTCGGCTGGTTGAGGAAGGCGCGCAGCGCCTGTCTAGAAACCCGCGGCCCGGCCGGCTCAGAGGTCCCCGACCGCCCGCCCGTGCGGGCGGCCGGGGTCGTCGTACGCCGGCTCCGTCTCGCCGGCGCGGTAGGCCTCGAGCTGTGCGCAGACCGCGGTCCCGTAGAACAGCCCGGTCGCGCTCAGCCACGACCACAGCAGCAGCGCCATGATGCCCGCGAGCGGGCCGTAGGTCTCGCCGAACGACCCGCTCAGCCGGACGTACGCCGCTAGGCCGGCTGCCGCGAGCAGGCTGACCAGCACGGCGGTGGCCGAGCCGAGCGCCAGCCACGACAGCGCCGGCTGGCGTCGCCGCGGCGCGTGGTCGAGCAGCACCGCGATCGTGACGACGAGCAGCGCCAGTCCGAGCGGCCAGCGGGCGATGTCCCACGCGAGCTCGGTGCCCGCGGACCAGCCGTAGACCTCGACCATCGCCTCCCCGAACGCCCCGCCCGCGACGAGCAGCAGGAACCCGAGCCCGACCGGCACGGCGAGCAGGGCGGTGAGCACCGCGGCCCGGCCGTACTTGTGCAGCGCGGGCCGGTCGCGGCGGATGCCGTAGATCCGGTTCGTGCCGCGCTCGACCTGCCCCATCGCGGTCGCCATCGACACCAGCGACAGCAGCAGGCCGAGCACAAGGGCGACCTCGCCGGCGTCCTCGCTGCTGTCGCCGCCGGCCACGGCACCCGCGAGGGCGTCGCCGCCGCCGTGACCGGGCGAGACCTGCTGGACGGTGAGTGCGACGACCTCCGCCAGCCGCTCCTGGTCGAGGTCGGCGGTGAGCCCCGTCAGCGCCAGCAGGAACGGCACGACCGCCAGGCAGGCCTGCAGGGCGAGTGCCCGGCTGTTGGTGAACCCGTCGCCGTACCGGAACCGCACGAACGAGTCGACCGCCACCCGCCGCAGCCCGTGGTGGCGCGCCAGGTGCCAGGCGTCCTCGGCGTCGAGCTCGTCGCCGTCCATCTCGGTCGTGACCGGGACGGTGCGCGCGGTGGTCATGGCCGGGGAGTCTGGCAGGCGCCCGGCGTTGGCCGCCGTCGGTGCCCCCACGTAGGTTCGGCGCGTGCACGCATCGACCGGCGTCCTCGTCTGCTTCGAGGGTGGGGAGGGCTCGGGGAAGTCCACCCAGTCCCGCCGGCTGCAGTCGTGGCTGGAGTCCGAGGGGTACGCCGTCGTGCTGACCTTCGAGCCCGGCGACACCGAGGTCGGGCAGGTGCTGCGGCGCCTGGTGCTCGACCCGGCGACCGGTGCGCTCGACCCGCACACCGAGGCGCTGCTGTACGCCGCGGACCGCGCCGAGCACGTCGCGCGGGTCGTGCGGCCCGCGCTGGAGCGGGGCGAGGTCGTGGTGATGGACCGGTACGTCGACTCCTCGCTCGCCTACCAGGGCGCCGGCCGCGACCTCGACGTGGCGATGGTCGAGCGGATCTCGCGGTGGGCGACCGACGACCTGCGCCCGCACCTGACCGTCGTGCTCGACCTCGAGCCGGAGCAGGGGCTGGGCCGGTTCGCGGAGCGGGACAAGATCGAGGGGGAGTCGCTGGCGTTCCACCGGCGGGTGCGCGAGGCGTTCGTGCGGATGGCCGCGGCGGACCCCGACCACTACGTCGTGCTCGACGCACGCGCCCCCGTCGACGAGATCGCCGCGGCCGTGCGCGCGCGGGTCGAGCCGCTGCTCGGGCAGGCGTCCCGATGACCGTCTGGGAGTCCCTGGTCGGGCAGGCCAGGCCGGTCGAGGCGCTCCGGGCCGCCGCCGGGGGGCAGGGGATGAGCCACGCGTGGCTGTTCACCGGTCCGCCGGGCTCGGGCCGGTCGAACGCCGCCATCGCCTTCGCCGCCGCCCTCCAGTGCGAGCAGGCCGGCTGCGGCGCCTGCCACTCCTGCCGCACGGTCCTCGCCGGCTCCCACGCCGACGTCGTCGTGGTGAGCACCGAGTCGGTGCAGTTCCGCGTCGGCGAGGCCCGGGAGCTGGTCCGCCGGGCGGCGCTCAGCCCGGTCGGCCAGCGGTGGCAGGTCATCGTGGTCGAGGACGCCGACCGCTTCAACGACCACTCGGGCAACGCGATGCTCAAGGCGATCGAGGAGCCGAACGCCCGCACCGTGTGGCTGCTCTGCGCCCCGACCGTCGACGACGTGCTGCCGACGATCCGCTCGCGCTGCCGGCTCGTGACGCTGTCGACGCCGTCCACCCCCGACGTCGCCGCGTTCCTGGAGCGGACCGACGGGGTCGACCCCGCGCTGGCCTCTCGGGCGGCCCGCGCCAGCCAGGGCCACATCGGCCGGGCCCGCGCCCTCGCCCGCGACGAGGGGGCGCGGCGGCGGCGCGACGAGGTCGTGGCGATCCCGGCCAGGCTCACCAGCCTCGGTGCGTGCATGAGCGCCGCGACGAAGCTCGCCGAGGTCACCAAGGAGGAGGCCGAGGCGATCACCTCCGACCGCGACGCGCGGGACAAGGCCGACCTGGACCAGGCGTTCGGCTACGAGGACCGTGGCCGGCGGGCCCGGGAGTACGCCGCCGCGCTGAAGAGCCTTCAGGAGGACCAGAAGCGGCGAGCCAAGCGACGGGTCCTGGACGTCGTCGACCGGGCGCTGATGGACCTCGTGTCGGTCTACCGCGACGCGGTCGCGCTCGGGACGGGTGCGCCCGGTGAGCTGGTGAACGCCGAGCTCCGCGCCGACCTCGCCGAGATCGTCCGCACCTCGACCCCGGAGCTGAACCTGCGCCGGATCGGCTGGATCTTCGAGGCCCGCCAGCAGATGCTGGAGTTCAACGTGCCGGTGCCGCTGGCGCTGGAGTCGATGATGGTCGCGCTGCGGACGCCGGCCCAGGGGAGTGCCCGATGAAGCAGGGAACCGTCCGCCTCATCGTGCTGGTGCTGGTCGCCGCGCTCGTCCTCGGCGGCATCGGCATCGCGATCGCGGGCCTGTCCTCGGGCGACGGCTCGAGCACCCCCGGCTCGGAGTCGTCGGAGGCCGCCCGCACGGTGCCGGCGCCGACCACGACGCCGGAGCCGGGCGCGCAGGACCCGCCGCGGCCGGCGCTCGCCCGCTTCTACGAGCAGGAGCTGGCCTGGCAGGCCTGCGGGGACCAGGAGTGCACCCGGCTCACGGTGCCCCTCGACTACGCCCGCCCCAGCGGCGAGACGATCGAGGTCGCGGTCCTGCGGGTGCCGGCGGCCGACCCGGAGCAGCGGATCGGCTCGCTCGTGGTCAACCCCGGCGGCCCCGGCGCACCCGGCACGACGTACGCCTCCCAGGCCGGGCTGGTGTTCGGGCAACCGCTGCTGCAGCGCTTCGACGTCGTCGGGTTCGACCCGCGCGGCACCGGCTTCTCGACCGCCGTCGACTGCGTCTCCGACGAGCAGCTCGACGTCTTCCTCGCCGCCGACCCCGCCCCCGACGACCGCGAGGAGGCGGAGGCGCTCGAGCAGGCCCAGCGCGCCTTCAACGCCGGCTGCGCGGAGGAGTCCGGCGAGCTGGCGAACCACGTGACCACGGTCGAGGCCGCGATGGACATGGACGTGCTGCGATCCGCCCTGGGCGAGTCGACGCTGACGTACTTCGGGGCGTCGTACGGCACCAAGCTCGGTGCGACGTACGCCGAGCTGTTCCCCGACCGCGCCGGCCGGCTCGTCCTCGACGGGGCGGTGGACCTCTCCCTCGACCTGCGGCAGCAGAGCCTCGGGCAGGCGCGCGGCTTCGAGACCGCGATCCGGGCGTACGTCGAGAACTGCGTCGCCACCGGCGGCTGCCCGCTCGGCGACTCCGTCGAGGCGGGGCTGCAGCGGCTGACCGACTTCCTCGACGAGGTGGACGCGCAGCCGCTCCCCGCCGGAGGCCGGGAGCTCGCCGTCGGCAACGCCTTCTACGGGATCGTCGCGCCGCTCTACAACCGGGACTACTGGTTGCTCCTGACCCGCGCGCTGGGAGCGGCCTTCGGCGGGGACGGCCGGTTGCTGCTGCAGCTCGCCGACCTCTACTCCTCCCGCGGACCGGACGGCTACACCGACAACAGCGCCGAGGCGATCCTCGCGATCAACTGCCTCGACGACCCGACCGCGGTCGACCCCGCCGACATCCCGGCGCAGGTGCCGGCCTTCGAGCGGGTCTCGCCGACCTTCGGCGAGGTGTTCGCCTGGGGGCTGGCCGGCTGCGTCGGGGTCCGCGCCCGGGCGACGGTCGAGACGCCCGAGGTCGACGCATCCGGCGCGCCGCCGATCGTCGTCGTCGGCACGACGCGCGACCCGGCCACGCCGTACGCCTGGGCCGAGGCGCTCGCCGACCGGCTCGAGCCTGGCGTCCTCGTCACCCGCGAAGGCGACGGCCACACCGGCTACAACGCCGGCAACGCCTGCGTCGACGAGGCGATCGAGTCCTACCTCCTCGACGGCACCGTCCCCGAGGACGGGCTGCGCTGCTGACCCGCTCCGGCCGGTGCCGCCGGCTGGTCGAGGAGGTCCCGCTGGGAACCGTTCGAGACCCGCCTCAGCTGATCAGCTCGTCGATCCGGGTGTAGGCATCGGAGCTGCCGGCGACCACGCGGCTGGTGCGCCCGTCGATCGCGACCGGCACGTCGCCGACGAGGGTCACGCGGCGTACCTCGCGACGGTGGTTGTCGAAGTCGGCGACCGCGTAGTGCTGGGTCGCCCGGTTGTCCCACATCGCGACGTCGCCCTCCTGCCACTGCCAGCGGACGGTGTTCTCGAGCCTGGTGACCCGGTCCTGGAGCAGCTTGAACAGCGCACTGGACTCGGCGGTGTTGAGCCCGACGAACCGCTTGACGAAGTGACCGAGCACGAGCGAGCGCTCGCCGGTCTCGGGATGGACCCGGACGACGGGGTGCTCGGTCTCGTAGTACGTCGCGCGGAACTGGCCGCGGTCGAGCGCGTCGCGGTCCGGTGAGTCGCCCTCGGGGTCCTCCGAGCTGGCGACGTAGTCGTACTCGTTGGTGTGCACCGCCCACAGGTCGTCGACGAGGGCGCGCAGCGGCGGGGTGAGGGCGTCGTACGCCGTGACGGTGTTGGCCCAGACGGTGTTGCCGCCGTAGGGCGGGATCGTGACGCCGCGCAGGATGCTGATCGCCGGGATCCTGTCGACGAAGGTGACGTCGGTGTGCCAGCTGTTGGCGGCCATCCCCTTCGTGGCGTTGAGGCTGAGCACGTGCGCGCTGCCGGTGTTGACGGTCGGGTGGGCGGTCGTGAGCGTGCCGAGCTGCTCGGCGAACGCGAGCTGGCCGGCGTCGTCGAGGTGGTGCTGGCCGCGGAAGAAGACGACCTTGTGGGTGAGCAGGGCGGCACGGACCGCCGCGACGGCCTCCGGGTGCAGGTCGGGGCCGAGGGTCACGTCCTCGACCACGGCGCCGATGCGTCCGCCGACCTTGCGGACGGTGGGCAGCGGAGGCGCGGCGGTGGCGGACGGACGAGCGGTAGGGGTCGAGCCGGCGGAACGGTCCAGCGTGCTGGTCATGCTTCCTCCTGCTAAGTCGAGTGAATAACTAGACAATAACAGGAGGAGGGCTCACCGGGGCCGGACCGGCTCGCAGATCTCCTGGATGCGGCGCGTCGCGAGCTCGATCATCAGCTGGGCGGCGGGCGAGAGGATCGCGTCGGCGCGGTGCACGATCGCGAGGATGTCGTGCTGTCGCGGGCGCAGTGACGTCCAGCCGGCGTTCGGCGCCAGCCGCGGGAGCAGCTGGTCGACCACGCCTCGGGGCACGACGCTGTCGGCCAGGCCCATGCCGACCAGCTCGACGGCGGTCTCGACGTCCTCGACCTCGATCCGGGTCGCCGGGTTGCGGCCGACCTCGTGGAGCATCTGGCGCAGCACGATCCGGGTGGAGTCGTTCGCGCGCCAGGTCGTCTCCGGCATGACCAGCGAGGCCTGCGAGAGCCGCGCGGCGGTGACCGGCGACGCGACCCGATCGGGGTCGGCGGAGATGTAGACGAGCTCGTCGCGGGCGACCGGCGTGATCGTCATGCCCTCGCTGGACGCGGCTGCCACGGCGATCATCGCGGCCTCGAGCCGCCCGCGGCGCAGCTCCTCCTGGACGTCGGTGGAGTTCTGGCCGACGAGCTCCACGCGGACGCCGGGGTAGCGCTCGAGCACGTCGGCGACCAGGTCGGCGCCGGCGTACAGGCGGGCGGTGCCGAACATGCCGAACCGGATCGTGCCGGTCTCCAGCGACCGGACGCTCTGCACCGCCCGCTCCGCCTCGTCGATCGAGGCGAGCACGCGCTCGGCGTACGGCCGCAGCGTGTCGGCGACCGTCGTCGGGGTCACGCCCCGGCCGATGCGTCGGAAGAGCTGGACGCCGAGCGACTTCTCCAGTGCGCGGATCTGCTCGGAGACCGACGGCTGCGCGTAGCCGAGCTCCTCCGCCGCGCGGGTCAGCGAGCCCTGCTCGTACGCCGCCAGGAAGCATGTGAGCTGGTGCACAGAAAGCATAGGTGGATCCTATGTCGAGCGAAGGAAGGTCAGGCTACCCCTATGGCTTGAACTCCTCCAGAATGGAGTCAGCACTCCTGCACCCGAGAACGAAAGGATCCGCCGTGTTCACCCACGTCTGCACCGCTTGCGCGAAGCGCCAGCTCATCTTCCCCTCCCAGGTCACGGCGGTCGCCGAGAGCGAGCAGGGCCCGGTCGCCACCTTCACCTGCTGGTGCGGCGCCGAGCAGTCGGCGCTCTACACCCTCGCCCCGGCGACGTCCGACAAGGTCGTCCTCGCGGCCTGAGCACGGCCCACCGCCACCGGCACCCGCCGGTTTCGCTCCCGGCAGGCGGCCTCCGTATACTCACCCGGGTTGCCCGGCAGGTCCCGACCGCGCCGGGCAGCGCGCCGCCTTAGCTCAGTCGGTAGAGCGATTCACTCGTAATGAATAGGTCGTCGGTTCGATTCCGACAGGCGGCTCCCTGACGGGCCCTCGATCGCAGCGATGCGGTCGAGGGCCTTGCTCGTCATCGGGGTCCTCGAGCAGCTCCCGCCGGGCAGTGGCCCGGCGATGCGCCCGCGCTGTCGTTAGATTGCAGGGGGGAGCGGGAGGCTGCAGTGGATGATGCGTCGACGGGCGACCCCGTCACGCGGTCGGGCGCGCCGTCGTCGTCCGGTCGAGCCCTCGAGGCGCGCCGGTTGCTGGCGTCGCTCGGAGGGGCCGCGGGCACCGGCCTGGACGAGCGGCCGGGTCGTCCGGCTCCTGCTGCGGCGGGGACGGGCCTGGACCGCCTGGCCGACCTCGCTCGGCGGTTGCTCGACGCCCAGGCCGCCCAGGTCGTGCTCCTGAGCGAGGTGCAGACGGTGGTGGCCTCCGCCGGGCCGGCGCCGCGCAGGCCCGAAGCCACCGGTCCGCTCGACGAGGGCCTGTGTGCGCGGGTCCTCCTCGAGGACGGTCCGGTGCGCCGGGACACCACTACGGACGCCGCCGGCTCCCGCCTCGGCGTGCCACTGCGGACGGGCGGACACGTCGTCGGCGCGCTGTGCGTCTCCGACCGGGCGCCCCGCCGCTGGTCCGGACGCGACGTGGCCCTGCTCGAGGAGCTCGCCGGCCCGGTCGTGGCCGAGCTGGAGCTGGGCGCCCTGGTGGCGACGTACGAGGACGACCGCCTGGTGTGGCAGCTCGCCGTCGACGCGGGTGGCGTCGGGGCGTTCGACTGGGACCTCGTGACCGGGGAGCTGCGCTGGGACGACCGGCTGCTCGACCTGTTCGGGCTGGACCGTGACGCGTTCGCGGGCACCATCGAGGCGTTCCGCGCGTGCGTGCATCCCGAGGACCGGGTGCGGGTCGAGTCGGCGCTCGGGGCCGCGATCGACACCTGCGGCACGTTCGAGTCCGAGTACCGGATCCTGCTGCCGGGCGGTCGCACCCGATGGGTGGAAGCCCGGGGCCAGGCCGTCGCCGGACCGGACGGTTCCGCGGTGCGCCTCCTGGGGGCCGCCCACGACTCGACGGCGCGCCGGGACGGCGACGCGCGGGTCGCCCGGGTGCTGGAGTCGATGCCGACCGCCTTCTACCAGCTCGATGCCGACTGGCGGTTCGGCTACGTCAACGGCGAGGCCGAGCGGCTGCTGGCCGCCACCCGGGACAGCCTGATCGGGGAGGTCGTCTGGGACCGCTTCCCGGCCGCTGTCGGCGGCACCTTCGAGGAGCACTACCGACGGGCGGTCGAGACGGGCGACCCGGTGGCCTTCGAGGCGTACTACCCGGCGCCGCTGGACGGTTGGTACGAGGTGCGTGCCTGGCCGTCGCCGGACGGCCTGGCGGTGTACTTCATCGACATCACCGACCGCCGACGGGCCCACGACCGGCTGCAAGAGGGGGCGGAGCAGACGCAGCTGCTCTCGGACGTCAGCGCGTCCCTGGCGACCACGCTGGACACCGAGGAGGCGGTACGCCGACTGCCCCAGCTCATCACCCCCCGGGTCGCGGACTGGTCGATCGTCACGCTCCTGACCGAGCCGGCCGGCGCCGGGACGACCGCCCCCCGCTCGTGGCGGACGAACCTGCGCGACGCGGGCCACTGGCACCACGACCCGGTCAAGCGGGCGCTCGTGACCGCCTACGCCTCCACCCGGCTGCGCGCGCTGAGCGACTCCGCGCCCCTGGCACGGGCGGCGACCGGCCAGCAGCCGGTGATCCACCGCACCGACGCCACCCAGGCCCTGCTGGGCTCGCTGTCGCCCGGACCCGCGCGCGACGCGATCGCCGCCCTGGCGCCGCGGTCCGGTGCCTTCATCCCGCTGCGTGCGCGCGGCCGCGTGGTGGGCCTCCTCAGCGCCTTCCGCGGGGAGGGGCGGGCGCCGTTCACGGACGAGGACGTCGCGCTCCTGCTCGACCTCGGGAACCGAGCGGGACTCGCGATCGACAACACCCGCCTCTTCGGGCTGCAGCGCGACCTGGCCGAGGGCTTGCAGCGCAGCATGCTGACCGCGCCTCCCGCGATCGACCACCTCCAGGTCGCGGTGCGCTACGCGCCCGCCGCCGTCGCCGCCCGGGTGGGCGGGGACTGGTACGACGCGTTCCGCCAGCAGGACGGCGCCACCGTGGTCGTCATCGGCGACGTGATCGGGCACGACGTCGCCGCGGCCGCCGCCATGGGCCAGGCGCGGACGCTGCTGCGCGGCATCGCCGTGACCACGGGCGCCGGGCCGGCGGCGGTCCTGCACGACCTGGAGGGCGCGATGCGCCTGTTGGAGGTCGACGTGCTCGCGACCGCGCTGGTGGCGCGTCTCGACCGGCCGGACTCGGGTGCGCCGGGTCCCACCCGGCTGCGCTGGTCGAACGCCGGGCACCTCGACCCCGTCGCTGTGCACCCTGACGGCCGGGTCGAGACGCTGGAGCCGGCCGTGCGCGACCCCTTGCTCGGCATCGGCGAGGGGCCGGGCCGCACGGAGCAGGAGGTCGTGCTCGGCCCCGGCAGCACGGTCGTGTTCTACACCGACGGCTTGGTCGAGCGTCGCGGCGAGCACCTGGACGCCGGGCTCGCGCGGCTGAGCGAGGCCGTGCGCGAGCTCGCCGCCGAGGACCTCACGCTCGACGAGCTCTGCGACCGCCTGCTGACCCGGCTGGTGCCGAGCGGTGCGGCCGACGACGTCGCCCTCGTCGCGGTGCGGCTCGGCGCGGACGGCGGGTCTCGAGACAGGCGCTAGCGCGCCTTCCTCGACCAGCCGGTGCTGTCAGTCCTCGGGGGACGAGGAGCGGGCGGCGCGCGCCAGCATGGCGTTGTACGCCGCGAGCTCGGCGTCGTCGGTGCGGTCGGCGTGCCGGTCCTGGCGCTTGGCCTGACGGCGGTCGTCGCGGGCCCACTGCGCGAGCAGGACGACGAGCACCATGACCATCGGGACCTCGCCGAGGGCCCAGGTCATCGAGGCGCCGACGTACTGGTCCTGGAGCAGGTCGGTGGCGTACGGCCGGTCCAGCATGGCGTAGTAGGACTCGGCGACGACGCCGTCGGAGCCCATCAGCACGACCGCGAAGAACGCGTGGAACGGCATGACGACGAGCAGCATCCCGAGCCGCGCGAAGTGGCCGACGCGGTGGGGGATCGGGGCGTCGCCGACGAGCACCTCGAAGAGCAGGTAGCCCGAGACCAGGAAGTGCACCTCCATGAGCGTGTGGCCCAGGTGGTTCTCCATCAGTGCGCCGTAGAGCCCGGTGAAGTAGACGGCGTACAGGCTCGCGACCGACACCGCCGCTGCGGTGATCGGGTGCACGACGACCCGCGAGACGCGCGACTGCAGGGCCGCGGCGAGCCACTGCCGTGGCCCCTGCCCGCCGGGCACGTCGCTGCCGGGCAGCGCCCGCAGCGCGAGAGTCACGGGTGCGCCGAGCACGAGGAAGATCGGCGCGACCATCGACAGCACCATGTGCGCGGCCATGTGGGCGCTGAACATCACGTGCGAGTAGGTGCCGAGCCCGCCCATCGTCGCGTAGGCGACGAGCGCGATGCCGACGAACCACGAGATCGTCCGGCCGACCGACCACGGGACACCACGCCGGCGCAGCGCGAGGAGGCCGACGACGTACGCCGCGCCGCCGAGGCCGAGGGCGGTGAGGCCCAGCGCCGAGGGCGTGTACGCCGTGAGGAGGCGCCAGAGGTCGGGTGCGGGCGGGAGCGGCCCGCCGAGCAGGCTCTCCGCGGCGCTCGTGTACGGCTCACCGACCGGCGGCGGGGTGCGGCCGAGGGCGACGCCGAGCCCGCCGGCGACCGCCATCAGGCCGAGCTCGACCCCGGTCAGGCCGAGCAGCGGCCCGGTGGTCGAGCGGCCCGCGTCGGAGGACGCACCGGCCCGCGCGAGCACGCCGCGCCGCAGCCGGGCGGCGAGCACCGCGACCGCGGCGACGACGAGCAGCTTCGCCAGGACGCCGTGCCCGTAGCCGGTGGTGAGGACCTCGGCCGGGGAGCCGAGGCGGACCAGCGCGTTGACGACGCCGGAGGCCACGACCAGCACGAGGCACCACGCCGCGAGTCCGGAGAAGCGCGAAGCGGCGCGGGCGCGGGCCTCGTCCGCGGCGGACCCGTTGGTCCGGCCGGCAGCCCGGGGGCCGAGGTGCCACCACAGCGCGACGACGCCGCCGGTCCACACCGCGGCGGCGCCGACGTGCAGGAGCAGGCTGACGACGGCGGTGTCGTGGCTGCCCGAGGCCGCGGAGTGCCCGGTGAGCACCGGCGGGAGCAGTCCGACCAGTGCGAGGGCGAGCACGAAGCCGCTCTCGCGGACGGTCAGCACCCACCTGCTCACCAGCCCGACGAGCAGCGCGACGAACGCCTGCACGAGCAGCGCCTGGCCCTGGTCGACCTGGCGGGCGAAGCCGGACAGCTCCGACCACCGCACGTCGCCCAGCGGCACCGCGAACTGGTCGGATAACGTCAGCACCAGCTCGGCGAGCACGACGACGGCCCAGGTGAGGCCGAGCCGGCGCACCAGTCGCACGGCCGCGACCGAGCGGCCGGCGAGCCGGTCGTCGGCGCGGTCCGCGGTCAGCGCGGGCACCAGGAGGCTGCCGACGGCGAGGACGCCGAGCACCAGGCCGGCGTAGCCCAGCAGCGGCAGGCCCCACCCGGTGACCCGGCCGGGATCGGGCAGACCGGCCGGCACCGGCTGCGGCGAGCCGCCGCCGTGCACGAGCAGCCCCAGCAGCGCGACCAGGCCGGCGGCGAGCGCGCCGGCGGCGCCGAGGGTCCGCGGGCTCACGGCCGCCGGGCTCATCGGGCGGCCCGTCGGCGGCGCACGACGAGGACGGCCGCGACCGCGACCGCCGCCGCGCCGACGCCGATCGCCGCGGCCACGACGACCTCGGTCGTCGACCAGCCGTCGTCCTCCTGCGCCGAGGGCTCGACCGGCGTGGCCGGCTCGGGCTCCTCGCTCGCGGGCGGCTCGGCCGGTTCGGCGGACGCCGTGGGCTCGGCGGACCGGGCGGGCGCGGCGACGGTGAACGCGATCTCGACCGTGACCGGGTGGCCGTCGGAGGAGACGGCGCGGACGGCCGTGGTCCACGCGCCGGCCGGCCCGCCGGGGCGGACCCTCTGGCGGACGGTGGTGCCGTCGACGACCGGCGTGCCGACGAGCACGTCGGAGCCGTCGGGCGGGGTGACGGCGACGTACGCCGGCTCCGACATCGCCTCGGTGAACTCGAAGGTCACCACGCTCGGCGCCTCGGCCAGCCGCTCGCCCTGCTCGGGGTCGGAGTCGACGAGCCCGGCGTGCGCGGCGGCCGGGACGGGGTGGACGACCAGCAGCGTCAGTGCGGTCGCGGCGAGGAGGCGGAGGGAGGGCAGGGGTCTCACAGCAGGGTGCTCCAGTAGTCCCAGAAGCGCTCGAGGACGAGGACGACGACGAGGAGGTACCAGGCCAGCAGCACCAGGTAGCGCACCGACCACACCGCCTCGACGACGCGGCCGCCGACGGCCAGGCGCAGGGCGACGAGCGCCGACCACAGGGCGATCGGCGCCGTCACCGCCCACACGACCAGGCACCACGGGCACAGCGCGTCGATGCGGTAGAGGCTCTCGAAGGCCAGCCAGTGCACGAAGCCCCACGCGACCAGCGACACCGTCGCGAGCCCGCCTAGCACCCAGGTCGGCACCCGCGTGCCGGCGGCGAGCAGCACGCCGAGGGTGACGACGACGCTGAAGCCGAGGATGCCCAGCAGCGGGTTGGGGAAGCCGAGCACCGACGCCTGGTCGGTGACCATCACCGAGCCGCAGGACAGCACCGGGTTGAAGTTGCACGACGGGGTGTACGACGGGTCCTGGAGCAGCTTGATCCGGTCGACGGTCAGCGTGAACGCCGCCAGCAGTCCCAGCGCGCCGAGGACGACCAGCCCGACGCCGTACGGCCGCAGCCGCACGCCCTCGTCCCCGCGCTGGTCCGGGCCCTCGTCCCAGGCGGGCTCCGGCTCGTGCTCGTCCGTGACGGGGGAGTCGGTCACGACCGGGCCGCCTCGACCGCCGCCTCGAGCTCGCCGTTCGGGACCTGCTCGCCGTTGACGAGGACGGTCGGGGTGCTGCTGACGCCGGAGTCGAAGACGCGGTCGGTCTGCTCCTCGGCCCAGTCGTCGTAGGTGCGGTCCTCGATGCAGGAGGTGACGGCGTCGCCCTCGGCGCCGGCGTCCGCGGCGAGCGCGACCAGGGTGGCGTCGTCGAGGCCCGCGCCGCCCTCGGCGGGCTGCTGGGCGAAGAGCGACTCGTGCATCGTCATCCACGCGTCGGCGCCGGCGTCCTCGAGGACGCACATCGAGGCGTTGAGGGCGCGCGTGGAGTACTCGTCGGTGGAGGCGCGGTCGAGGAACGCGATCGGGCGGTACTCCACCGCGACGTCGTCGGAGGCGCGGTAGTCGGCGAGCACGTCGCCCATCGCGGCCTCGAACGCCCCGCAGGCCGGGCACTGGAAGTCCTCGACGACCTGCACGGTCACGTCGGCGTCCGCGGCCCCGAACCGGACCGAGCCGTCGGAGGTGAGGCGGGACGGCGCGGCGGCGGGCTCGTCGGGACCACGGTTCGCCAGCACCGCGATCGTCACGCCGACGACCAGCGCCACGACGACGGCGCCGATGCCGACCTGGGTCAGCACGGTGCGGCGGCGCTCGGCGCGCTTGCGCTCGGCCATCAGCTCGGCCATCTCGGCCCGGCGCGACTGCTGCTTCTGGCGGGCGGCTCCGCCGTCGACCGGCGGGAGGTTGGGGGACTTCTTCTGGTTCTTCTTCTGGCTCTGCTGGGGCTTCTTCTTGCTCATGACGCGTCCTTGCGTGCTCGGTACGCCGGCCACACCTGCGGGCGCATGCCGGCGCGAGGTGCTCGACGGGTGGGATGGCCGGTGGAGGTGCCGGCCGGGAGTCGGGGTCAGGCCGCGAGCAGCGGTGGACCGCGCCGGCTGGCCGGCCGGACGAGCCAGGGGTCGCGCAGCACCGGCACGCGGTGCGCGGCCGCCGGGCGGAGACGGGTGGGCTCGGCGCGCACGGGGCGGGCCAGGACGACGAGGCGCAGGACCACGCGGCGGGTCAGCGCGAGCACGGTGAACAGGCACCGCTCGCCGCGCGCCAGCCACAACCCGACGAGGACCGCGACGCCCACGTGGACGAGCATCATCGGCGCGTGCGCCTGCAGCTCGGCCAGCACCCGGCCGACCGGCAGGGCCGGTGCCGGCGCGGCCTCGCCGGCCATGGCGGCGTACGCGTCGTGCAGCGAGCCGACCCGCCGCCCGTCCACCGTCGGCAGCGCGTCGAGCGCTCCCGCGCGCGGGGCCGGGGCGGCGGCCACCGGGTCGCCGGCGTGGCCCGCGGTGAGGGTCAGCCCGAGGTGCAGCAGCGCCTGCCCGCCGACCGTGACCACCACCAGCCGGAGGGCCGAGGCCGGGCGGGCGAGCAGCGGGACCGCCAGGAGCACCGCGCCGACGAGCATCGCGGCCAGCAGGCCGAGCCCGGGCAGCAGGCCGTCGGCGGAGACGTGCCCGGCGACCCCGAGCAGGACCGCGACGGAGCCGACGGCGGTGGCACGAAGCCACAGCACGGCTGCATCGACCCGGTCGCTCACCTCTCCATGGTCACACGCGGTGCGCGGCCGCGACGAAGCCACGGAGCGCGCTTCAGGACACCTTCAGAGCGTCCTCAGCCCCCGCTCAGGAGCGGCCGGAGGGCGGCCTCCGAGCGGGGCGTGCGCCGCCGCGTCCGCCTCACCGCGCCGGCCCGGTGTGACCGAGTCGACGCCGCCGTTCCGCCCGAGCCAGGAATGAAGCGCCCCGCTCGCCGTTGGACCCACCGTCCCCCTCGTGCCCGGCGACGTGACCCGTCGCCGTGCGCTGCCGCGGGACCGGCAGACCACGACTCTCCACCACGAGCCGCCACGAGCGGCTCCTCCGACGAAGGACCACGCATGTCGAACACCTCCGGAAGCAGCACCCCCCTCATCGAGGCACCGAGCCGCCGCCGCTGGCCGCTCCTGCTGGCGGCACTCGTCGCGGTCGCCGTCGTCGTCGGCCTGGTCGTCGTCCTCACCGGCGGTGACGACGAGGCCGCCGAGGACCGCCGCAGCGTGCGGCTCGGCGTCGTCGGCGCGAGCGACCCCTACTGGACCGACTTCCAGGAGGCCGCCGCGGACGAGGGCATCGACGTCGAGGTCATCGACTTCTCCGACTACAACCAGCCCAACCCGGCCGTCTCCGAGGGCGAGCTGGACATGAACCAGTTCCAGCACATCGTCTTCCTCGCCGACTACAACGTCGCGGCCGACGACGACCTGCAGCCGGTCGGCGCGACCGCGATCTACCCGCTCGGCCTGCACTCCAAGCAGTACGACTCCGTCGAGGACATCCCCGACGGCGCCACGGTCGCGGTGCCGAACGACGCCAGCAACCAGGCCCGCGCGCTGGTGCTGCTCCAGTCGGCCGGCCTCATCGAGCTGACGTCCGGCGGCACGATCTTCTCCGACCTCGCCGACGTCGACGAGGCCGCCTCCCGCGTCGAGGTCACCGCGCTGGACGCCGCGCTGACCGCCACCTCGCTCGACGACCTCGCCGGCGCCGTCGTCAACAACGACTTCGTCGAGCGGGCCGGCCTCGACTTCGACGACGCGCTGGCCCAGGACGACCCGGCCGACCCGAAGGCGCTGCCGTACGCCAACATCTTCGCCGTCCGTGCCGACGACGTCGACGACCCGACGTACCGCGAGCTGGTCGAGATCTACCAGGAGACCCAGGCCGTCCAGGACGGCGTCGTCGAGGTCTCCGGCGGCACCGCGGTCATGCTCGACACCCCCGTCGAGGAGCTCCAGGCCTCGCTGCGCGAGGTCGAGGACGACACCCGCGCCGCCGAGCAGGACTGAGCAGGAGCCACCGGTGACCGCCACCCCCAGCACCCCGGCGACCGGGGACCCGCTGATCCGCCTCGCGGACGTCAGCCGGGTCTTCCCGGCGCGCTCCCGGCAGGGCGCCGCCGTGACCGCGCTCGACCACGTCGACCTCGACGTGCGGGCCGGCGAGGTGCTGGGGGTGGTGGGCTACTCCGGTGCCGGCAAGTCGACGCTGCTGCGGCTGGTCAACGCGCTCGACCGGCCGACCAGCGGCACCGTCACCGTCGCCGGCCGTGAGGTCAGCGGCCTCTCCGAGCGCGCGCTGCGCGAGGTGCGCCGCGACATCGGGATGATCTTCCAGCAGTTCAACCTGTTCGCCTCGCGCACCGTGTGGGGCAACATCGCCTACCCGCTCACCGTCGCCGGCGTCCCCAAGGACCAGCACCGCGAGCGGATCTCGCAGCTGCTGCACTTCGTCGGTCTCGCCGACAAGGCGCACGTGCACGTCGAGCAGCTCTCCGGCGGGCAGAAGCAGCGCGTCGGCATCGCCCGCGCGCTCGCCACCGACCCGCAGATCCTCCTCGCCGACGAGCCCACCAGCGCCCTCGACCCGCAGACCACCGCCGAGGTGCTCGCGCTGCTCCGGCGGGTCAACGAGGAGCTCGGCGTCACCATCGTGCTCATCACCCACGAGATGGAGGTCGTCCGCTCGCTCGCCCACCGGGTCGCGGTGATGGAGGGCGGCCGGATCGTCGAGCTGGGCGACACCTACGACGTCTTCGCCGCGCCGCAGCACCCCGCGACGCAGCGGTTCGTCAGCACGCTCGTGGAGAAGGGCCCGCAGCCGCGGGCGCTCGACCGGCTGCGCGAGCGCCACGCCGGCCGGATGGTCACGCTGTCCTTCCGCGACGGCGACGCCTCCCCGGCCGACGTGTTCGCGGCGTTCATCGACCGCGGCGTGACCTTCGAGCTGGTGCACGGCGGCGTCGAGGACGTCCACGGCCGCACCTTCGGCCACCTCACCTTCGCGCTCACCGGCGCGGACGCCGCTGTCGCCGACGCCGTGTCGTACGTCGCCACGCTGGTCGAGGTCACCACCCCGGCCTCCGCGGCCGAGATCGGGACGGAGGCTCCCTGATGGACCGACTGATCGAGCTGGACTCCCTCTTCTGGGAGGCCACCCGCGAGACCCTCGGCATCGTCGCGGCCACACTGCTCATCGGTGGCGTCGCCGGGCTGGTCCTGGGGCTCCTGCTCCACACGACGCGACCGGGCGGCATCGCCCCGAACCGGGTCGTGCACGTCGTGCTCAACCTGCTCGTGAACTTCTTCCGGCCGATCCCGTTCGTCATCTTCATCGCCGCCGCCCAGCCGGCCGCGCGACTCGTCGTGGGCACCGGCATCGGCAACCCGGCGATCATCTTCGCGCTCTCCGTGGCCGCGGCCTTCGGCATCAGCCGGATCGTCGAGCAGAACCTGGTCTCGGTCGACCCCGGCGTGCTCGAGGCCTCCCGCGCGATGGGCGCCGGTCGGCTCCGCACGACGCTGACCGTCCTGCTGCCCGAGGCCCTCGGCCCGCTGATCCTCGGCTACACCTTCGCGCTCGTCGCGATCGTCGACATGTCCGCGGTCGCCAGCGTCGTCGGCGGCGGTGGGCTCGGCTCGTTCGCGCTCACCTACGGCTACCGGCAGTACGAGCCGGTCGTCACCTGGGCGGCGGTCCTGCTCATCGTGGCGCTCGTCCAGGTCTGCCAGTTCGCCGGCAACCGCCTCGCCCGCACCGCCATGCGCCGCTGACCCCGGCCTCCCGGCTGGTCGAGCGGCGAGCCCCTGTCGAGCGTCGGCGGGACCCGGGGATCGTCGGCCGACTACCCGAAGTCCACCCGGCGGAACATCTCTGCAGGTCGCACGGCGGACGACCGGGCTCTGGTCGTTCGTCGACGAGGAAGGCACCCGCGGGAGCGCGCTCCCCGCTCGACCAGCGCAGGCCGGCGCGGTGCTGAGGGCGTCGGATGGCCGGGAGACGGGTATCGAGTCCGCGGTGCCTCCCCGGCCTTGGAAGGACGACATGGAGCAGCAGGACCCGATCGACGGGTGCGTGCGGGTCCGAGGTGCGAGCGAGCACAACCTGAAGGACGTCGACGTCGACCTGCCGCGGGACGCGATGGTGGCGTTCACCGGGGTGTCCGGCTCGGGGAAGTCCTCGCTCGCGTTCGGGACGTTGTACGCCGAGGCGCAGCGCCGCTACTTCGAGTCGGTGGCGCCGTACGCCCGCCGCCTGCTGCACCAGGTCGGCGTCCCGCACGTCGAGGAGATCACCGGGCTGCCGCCGGCGGTGGCCCTCCAGCAGCGGCGCGGCGGGACCAGCTCGCGCTCGACCGTCGGCACGATCACGACCCTGTCGAACCTGCTGCGCATCCTCTACTCCCGCGCCGGCACCTACCCCGAGGGTGCGGAGCACCTGGCGGCGGAGGCGTTCTCGCCGAACACCGCGGCCGGGTCCTGCCCGCAGTGCCACGGCGTCGGCGTCACCCACGACGTCGCCGAGGACCTGCTCGTCCCCGACACCTCGCTGAGCATCCGCGAGGGTGCGATCGCCGCGTGGCCGGGCGCCTGGCAGGCCCACAACCTGCGCCGGATCGTGAAGAACCTCGGCATCGACGTCGACCGGCCCTGGCGCGAGCTGGCCGCGGAGGACCGGCACTGGCTGCTGTTCACCGACGAGCAGCCGCGGGTGCTGATCCGGCCGCAGGACAAGGACGGCGGAGGTGGCCGGGACTACATGGGCACCTTCCGCAGCGCGCGCCGCCACGTGCAGCAGACCCTCGCGAGCTCCCCGAGCGAGAAGATGCGCGAGCAGATGCTCGCGTTCGTCCGCAGCGCACCCTGCCCGACGTGCGGCGGGAGCGGTCTGCGACCCGAGGCGCTCGCGGTCACCTTCGCCGGCATGTCGATCGCCGAGGCCAACGCGACTCCCTTCACCGACCTCGTCGAGCTGCTCCGACCCGAGGCGGAGGGCGACCCGGACGAGGCGTCGGTGCGGATCAGCGCCGACCTGGTCGCGCGGATCGAGGTCCTGCTCGGGCTCGGCCTGGGCTACCTCTCGCTCGGCCGGGGCTCGACCACGCTCTCCCCGGGCGAGGCCCAGCGGCTGCGGATCGCCACCCAGCTGCGATCGGGGCTGTTCGGCGTCGTCTACGTCCTCGACGAGCCGTCCGCCGGACTCCACCCCGCCGACGCCGAGCCGCTGCTCGCGGTGCTCGACCAGCTCAAGGCGGCGGGCAACACGCTCTTCGTCGTCGAGCACGACATGGACGTCGTGCGCCGCGCGGACTGGGTCGTCGACATAGGTCCCGGGGCCGGCGAGGGCGGCGGGCAGGTGCTCTACTCCGGTCCGGTCGCCGGGCTCGAGGAGGTCGCGGAGTCGCTGACGAGCGCCCACCTCTTCGGCCGCGCCGAGCCGCTCGAGCACGAGCCGCGGGAGCCGGCGGGGAGGCTCCGGCTCGAGGGCGTCACGCGGCACAACCTCCACGACGTCACCGTCGAGCTGCCGCTGGGCGCGTTCACCGCCGTCACGGGACCGTCCGGCTCGGGCAAGTCCACGCTGGTGGTCCAGGTCCTCGCCGAGGTCGTCCGCCGCCACCTCGGCCAGCCGGCGGTCGAGCCGCAGGACGCGGACGGCGAGGAGGAGGCCCGCCCGGCCGGCACGCTCGACGTCCGGGCGACCAGCGGCCTCGACCAGGTCGACCGCCTGGTGCTGGTCGACCAGCGGCCGATCGGCCGGACGCCGCGGTCCAACCTGGCGACGTACACCGGGCTCTTCGACGCCGTCCGTCGGCTCTTCGCCGCGACGCCCGAGGCGAAGGCGCGGGGGTACGGCGCCGGCCGGTTCTCCTTCAACGTCGCCGAGGGCCGCTGCCCGACCTGCCAGGGCGAGGGGTTCGTGTCGGTGGAGCTGGTGTTCCTGCCGAGCACCTACGCGCCGTGCCCGACCTGCCACGGGTCGCGGTACGACGCCGAGACGCTCGAGGTGACCTACCGCGGTCGCAGCATCGCCGACGTGCTGGCGATGCCGGTCGACGAGGCCGCCGGGCTCCTCGCCGACGTGCCGGCGGCCTCCCGCGGGCTGGAGGCGCTGCGCGAGGTCGGGCTGGGCTACCTCCGGCTGGGCCAGCCGGCCACGGAGCTCAGCGGCGGCGAGGCGCAGCGGATCAAGCTGGCGACCGAGCTGCAGCGCGCCCGCCGCGGCCACACCCTCTACGTCCTCGACGAGCCGACCGCGGGCCTGCACCCGGCCGACACGGCCCGGCTGCTGCGGCAGCTGCACCGGCTGGTCGACGCGGGCAACACCGTGGTGCTCGTCGAGCACGACCTCGACACGATCGCCACCGCCGACCACGTCGTCGACCTCGGTCCCGGCGGCGGCGACACCGGCGGCCGCGTGGTCGCGACGGGTACGCCGCGCGAGGTCGCCGCCGCGGGGGTCGGGGCGACGGCGCCGTACCTCGCCCGCCGGCTGGCCGCGCGGCCCGACGGCGCGGGCTGAGGGGCCGCTCGTCAGCGCGGGCTGCTCGCGGCGAGCCCGGCGCCCACCCCGGCTGACGCGCCGGTCGACGCTCCCCTCGAGGCCATGACCCGTCGCCCGGCGAGGCCGTCGACGGTGCCGAGCAGGTCGTCGACGCGGAACGGCTTGGTGAGGTAGGCGTCCGCACCCGCCCGCAGGCCGGCCGACCTCGCCTCCGGGCGTGCGTCCCGCTCAGGAGCAGGACCGGGAGGGTCCGTGTCGAGCGCCGGCCGCGCAGCCAGCGGACGAGGTCGAGCCCCGACCTGCCGTTGAGCCGGACGTCGGCGACCACCAGCTGCACCGGCGCGGTGTCGAGCACCCGTCGCGCCTCCTGCTCGGTGGCGACCGCGACCGGCGTGCAGCCGTGCCGCCGCAGCAGCGTCCGCAGCAGCAGCCGCAGCTCGGCGTCGTCCTCGACGCACAGCACCGTCGTCACGGCCGGCCCCGCGTGCGCAGCAGCCAGACGGCGTCCTCCAGGTCCTCCGCGCGGGGCAGCCAGCCGCGGCGCAGCTCGTCCCACCACAGCAGCGCGACCTGCTCGCGCTCGGTGTGGGACAGCGCACCCCAGGCGGCGCCGAAGTCGGCCCTGCGACGGTCGGCCCGTCGTCGGAACGGGTGGCACCGGCGCGCGGCCGCGGTGCCCGGTCGGGTCCTCATGCCCTCCGGACGTCGGTGGGGGCCGGTTCCTTACGCCGCCGAGTCTTCAGGATTCCTCAAGTTCTCGAGCCCGGCGGCCCGGCCGGTGACGCCGCACCGCGACGTGCGGAAGACTCCGGGGTGCCATGACCACCGCACCCCTCGCAGGCTCGCCGTCCGACCACCCGGACGGGACGGGCGACGGACGCAGCGACCTCGACCTCGTCGAGCTGGCGCGGTCGGCCGACGGCCTCGCGGTGGAGGAGCTCTACCGGCGCCACTACGACGCCGCGCTCCGGTTCGCGCACGGGCTGGCCGACCCGGCGACGGCCGAGGACGTCGTCTCCGATGCCTTCGCGAAGGTCTTCGGCGTGCTGCGGTCCGGCGGCGGGCCGACGGCGTCGTTCCGCAGCTACCTGCTGACGACCGTCCGGCGCTGCCACGTCGACCGCGTGCGCCGCGACGCCCGGCACGTGCTGACCGACGACGACACCGACCTCGAACCCGCCCTGGCCGGGAGCGCGGGCGAGCTCGACGGTCGGGAGGAGTCGCGGCTGCTGGCCCGGGCGTTCCAGAGCCTGCCCGAGCGCTGGCAGGCCGTGCTGTGGCACACCGCGGTCGAGGGTGACGACCAGGCGACGGTCGGTCGGCTGCTCGGCATCCGGGCGAACGCCGTCGCCGCGCTCGCCTTCCGCGCCCGCGACGGCTTGCGGGAGGCCTACCTCGCCGCTCACCTGGCCGAGGGCGTCGGTGAGTGCCGTCCCACGCACGACCTGCTCGCGCCGTACGTCCGAGGCCGCCTCCCCGGTCGCAAGCGCACCCTCGTCGAGGACCACCTCGCCGACTGCCGCCGGTGCGCCGGCGCGGTCGTCGAGCTCACCGCCATGAACACCCGGCTCGGTGCCCTCCTCGCCCCCGCCCTCCTCGGCGCCGCCGGGACGGCGTACGTCGCCGGCAGCGCGCTCCCCGTCGGGGCCGCGCTCGGCGGCGGATCGCCGCGCCTGCGCCGGCTCCGCGAACCCTCCGTCGCCACGTCCGCCGTCGTCGCCGGCGCGGTCGCGGCCTGCGCCGCCGTCGCCGTCGGGATCGTGGCGACCTCGTCGTCGCCCGCGCCGGCCGACGACGTCGCCGCCAGCCCGATCACGGTGCCCCGGGGCTCTCCGGGCTCCCCGACCCCCTCGGCGGCCCCGCCGGCGGCACTGTCGCCGTCTGCGGACCCGGCGCCCGCCGCGGACGTGCCGGACGCCGTGCTCGTCACCGCCCCGGTCACGGTGCCGGACACCGCCCCGCCGGCGCCCGGGCCGTCCGTCGTGCCCGACGTCGACGCGCCGCCGCCGCAGCCGCAGCCCGCGCCGCAGCCGGCGCCGGAGCCGGCGCCGGAGCCCGAGCCGCAGCCGGAGCCCGAGCCGCAGCCGCAGCCGGAGCCCGAGCCGGAACCGGAGCCGGAGCCGCAGCCGGAGCCGCAGCCGGAGCCGCAGCCAGAACCGGAGCCGGAGCCGGAGCCCGAGCCGGAGCCCGAGCCGGAGCCCGAGCCGGAGCCCGAGCCGCAGCCGGAGCCGGAGCCCGAGCCGGAGCCCGAGCCGCAGCCGGAGCCGCAGCCGGAGCCGCAGCCGGAGCCCGAGCCGCAGCCGGAACCGGAGCCGGAGCCCGAGCCCGAGCCCGAGCCCGAGCCCGAGCCCGAGCCCGAGCCCGAGCCGGAGCCGGAGCCCGAGCGGACGACGTACGACCTGGTGACGTCGGGCGGCCGGGTCATCGATTACGGCACGCACCACCACCTGGAGCTGCGGGTGGACGCGCCGGTGGCGACGGCGCAGGTGACGATCACGGTGCCGGGCCTGGTGTCGTACGAGGTCCACGCCGGACCGAGCACGTGCGAGCAGCTGGCCGGCACGACGACGCTCTCGTGCACGGTGGCGACGGGAACCACGTTCCAGGTCGACGTCGTCGTCGAGGGCCCGGTCGACGCGACCGCGACGGTGTCCCTGGCGGACAACGACGACCCGGACCCGACCAACGACGTCGTGAGGTTCCAGGCACCAGCGTGACCCTGGCGCGGCGGTCTGGACCACCGCGCGCACCGCGTAAGCGCCTCCCCGCCCTCCCCGTCTGACCGGCGACCGACCCGTCACCGACCACCGGGGGGAACCATGTCCGTGCTCGTCCTCGCCCATCTCGCCTTGCTGGCGCTCGGCCTGTACGCCGCGGGCGTGCGGTCGTGACGGGCGCCCACGGGCGACGCGGCCCGATGACGCCCGGGGGCCGGGGTGCACGACGCGGGCCTTCCGTGGACCGCCGGGTGGCCGTCGTGATGGAGGACGACCCGGACCAGGCCCGGCTCCTGGTGACCGCCCTGGAGCGCGCCGGCTTCCGGGTGGCCGCCGCTCGGACGGGGCAGCGGGCCCGCGAGCTCGTGGCGCGCCATCGGCCCGAGCTGGTCACCGTCGACCTGGGACTGCCGGACATCGACGGTCTCGAGGTGTGCCGGCAGGTGCGGCAGCTGAGCGACTGCTACCTGCTGGTGGCCTCGGCCCGCGTGGACGAGGCCAGCCGGCTGGCCAGCCTCGAGGCCGGGGCCGACGACGTCGTCACCAAGCCGATCTCCCTCCGCGAGCTGCAGGTGCGGGTCGCGGCCGTCCTGCGGCGGCCCGCCCGCATCCACCGCCCCGGACGGCCGCAGGCGCGGTCCACCCGGCCCGGCAGCGCCGGCCCGGACCGCCGCCGCACGGCGCGGATCGACGCGACCTCCCGGCGGGTGCTCGTGGGCGAGGACGAGGTGGTCCTGACATCGACCGAGCTCGCGATGCTGGCGCGCCTGGTCGGCCGCGCGGGCGCGGTCTGCACGCGCGAGGAGCTCCAGGCGCTGACGTACGCCTCGGACGGCCTCGGCCCCACCAACGTCGTCAGCGTCCACGTGTCGAACCTGCGCGCCAAGCTGCGGCGGATCGGGCTGGGGGAGACGATCAGCACCGTCCGCGGCGTGGGCTACCGGCTCGACCAGTCGGCCGACGTCCGGGTCCTGCTCGAGTCGTGAACGACGACGGCGCGCGCCCCCGGGAAGACCGGGGTGCGCGCGCCGTACGTCGTGCGGGCGGTCGGGGGCTAGGCGCCGGCCCGCTCCCGGGTGCGCTCGGCCAGCGCGGCGAGCGCGGCGGGGAAGATCGACGCCGGGGGCGTGACGAGACCCGCGCCGACCTGGCCGACGCCGGCCTGCTTGCCGGCCATGCCGGTGTTGATCTGCGGCAGGATGCCGGTCCGGCAGACCGACGACACGTCGATGCCCGTGGCGGCGCCGGCGAAGTCGAGCACGGGGATCGGCCAGCGGTCGTTCTCGCCGATGGTGATCTCGCGCATCCGGCGGCTGGTCGCCAGCGCGTCGGGCACGGTGCCGCCGACGAACCGCACGATCGCGGGCGCCGCGGCCATCGCGAAGCCGCCGATGCCGGCGGTCTCGGTGATCGCGGAGTCGCCGATGTCGGGGTTGGCGTCGTCCGGGCCGTAGTCGCCGAGGAACAGGCCGTCGGCGAGCTGGGCGGGGCCGGTGAACCACTGGTCGCCGGTGCCGGAGACCTGGATGCCGAAGTCCGTGCCGTTGCGGGCCATCGCCACGACCATCGTGCTGCCCTCGATGTCGCGGGCGGCGTCGAGCGCCAGCTTGCAGGCCGGCATCGCGACGTTGAGGAAGAAGTGGTCGTTGCCGCCCACGAACGCGAAGGCCTCGGCCACCTCCTCGGCCGGGCGCGAGGAGCGCACCAGGTGCGGCGCGAGGTCGCGCATCAGCATGAGCGTGCCGGCCCGGTTGCGGTTGTGCGCCTCGTCGCCCATCTGCAGCATCTGACCGAGGATCGCGGTCGCGTCGATCGGGCCGGCGGCGGTGACGGCCTCCGCGAGCAGCGGGCCGAGCGAGTCGCGCATCCAGCGCAGCCGGGTGAGCACCTCGGCGGAGTAGGCGCCGTAGCGCAGCACCTTGCCGAGGCCCTCGTTGAGCGAGCAGTAGGTACGCCGGCCGGTGGCCGGGTCCTCGAGCACGAACATCCACATCGACGGCGAGACCACGCCGGCCATCGGGCCGACCGCGCCGCGGTGGTGGCACGGCTCGAGGGTCACCTCGGTTCCGGACTCGAAGAGCGCGACGGCGTCCTCGGGGTCCTCGACGAGGCCCTCGAAGGCGGCCGCACCCATGAGCGCGCCGCGCAGCGGGCCGGAGGCGCGGGCCCACTCGATCGGCGGACCCGCGTGGAGGAACTGGCCCTTCTCGAGGCCGAGCAGCTCCGAGGCCGGCGCGACGCCGACGAGCATCGCCTGCACGTCGAGCATCCGCTTGACCGCGAGCGCGTTGGCGTCGCGGCGCAGCGGGTCGGCGGCGACGGTGGCGAGGTCGTCGACCGTGCCCTCCATCGGCGGCTTCCAGTCGACGCGCTCGACGGGGACGGCCTGCGCCTCGACGGCCGCGGCGAACATGTCCGCGCCGACGGCGGCGAC
>NZ_JAANMS010000092.1 GCF_011250565.1 Nocardioides sp. IC4_145 | reverse complement strand
AGGCGTCACCCGCCTGCGCTGGTCCAACGCGGGACACCCGCCGCCGATCGCCCTCATCCCCGCCGATGACGGCGAAAGGCCTCGAATCGAGATCCTCCAGGCACCCGAGGCCAACCTGATCCTCGGCATGAACCCCGACGCCCAGCGCGACGAACATCTCGTCACCCTTCCCCGAGGCGCCACGGTCCTCCTCTACACCGACGGCCTCGTCGAACGCCGCGGACAGCTCATCGACGAAGGCGTCGAGCGGCTCCGCGGCGTCGTAGCCGAGCTCGCCGCCGCCGATCTCGACTTCGAAGAGTTCTGCGACGAACTGCTCAAGCGAATGGTCCCCGACACCAGAGACGACGACATCGCACTCGTCGCAGTGCGACTTCACCCGCAAGACCGGCCGCGCCCCGCCGAAGCCGGACCCGTGGACGTGCCCGACGACGTCCCGCCAGACCCAGCCACGCCCTGCGGCTAATCAACCAACCCGACGTCCCTCGGGCCCGGATAGCCCGGCCCTCCGACCCGGCATCATGAACTCGTACCCATCGCGGCACCTACTGCTACTCGTCGGCGCCCCCGGTCACTCGTCCCGGGATGCGCCGATCGCGGCAGCTCCGGTCACTCTGGCCGAGAAGACGCACGGATGCGGCCCTTCGCCGCGGGCGGGTCCGGTCACTTCGGCCGGTCTGGCGGCCGACGGCTCACGGCGCGCGAGCGCGGTGGCCGGGGGCGTGAAGAGTGAT
>NZ_JAANMS010000091.1 GCF_011250565.1 Nocardioides sp. IC4_145 | reverse complement strand
CGGCGGCGTGACCGCGGCGGGAGGGGTGGGGACGAGCCGCATCGCGGTGAGGTTGACGACCTGCCGCGGCGCGGCCGCGACCTCCTCCACGACGACCGGCGCGGGACGGACGTCGACCACGACCGCGTGCGTGAGCCGGTCGTGGGCGCCGCGGCGACGGCCGCTGCGGTCCATCACGGCGGTCCAGGCGAGCATGCCGAGCCCGAAGCCGAACGTCGGCAGCGCCGCCACCCCCAGGACGAGCGAGCGCAGGAGCGCGGCGGGGACGCCGATGGGGGCGCCGGTCGTCTCGTGCACCACGCGCAGGCCGAGCAGCGCGCGGCCCGGCGAGGTGCCGCGCAGCCCGAGCAGCAGGGAGAAGACGAGCGACACGAGCAGGACGGTGCCGACGATGACGCCGATGCCGGCACCGGTGCGGCCGCGGTCGAGCAGGAACCACCACGCGGCGAGCGCCGCGACGGCGTACGCGCCCCACGCGACGAGGCGGTCGACGGTGAAGGCGTAGAAGCGCCGGTCCAGCTCCGCTGCGGGGTACGTCGTCGCGGCGGCAGGGGCGGCCGGGGTGGCCATCAGGGCCTGGCGACCTGGATGGTGACCCCGTCACCCAGGTCGATGACCGCGCCGGGGATGAGCTGGACGGCGACGCCCGGCTGGAGGTCCTCGGGGCCGAGGCCCGGCTGGACGAGCACGGTGCCGTTCGTCGAGCCGAGGTCGGTGACGACCGCCAGCCCGTGGTCGGCGCCCGAGCCGGGGCGCACCTCGAGGTGGGTCGAGGAGATCTCCTGCTGGGGGCTCGGCACGGTGACCAGGCGCGGCTGCTCGGTCGAGGTGAACCGCCGGGCCTCGGGTGCGCGGCCGACCAGGACCGCGCGGTCCACGTCGACGGTCTCGCCGTTGGAGATGACCAGCCGCGCGACCGGGCGCGAGGTCACAGCCGGCGCCTGCGGCTGGCCGGGGATCCCGGAGGGCCTGCGCTCGAACGGCGTCGGGTCCAGGGCCCCGGCGCGCGTCTCGCCGTCGTGGTCGGAGGCCTCTGGCGCGAGCGGTGCCGGAGGAGCAGGCGGGGGCGGCACCGCTC
>NZ_JAANMS010000090.1 GCF_011250565.1 Nocardioides sp. IC4_145 | reverse complement strand
GATACGGCGATCCTCGACGTCGCCCTCGACCTCGATGTGCTCCTTGCGCACGTCCTCGGTGACGGTCTCCTCGTCGACGACCGTCTCCTTGCCGAGGCGCACCCGCTCGACGGGCTCGGCCGTCTTGTCGACGGTCGCTCGCTCCTCACGCAGCACGACTTCGTGCTCCTCCTCGGAGATGGCCGGGCCGTCCAGCGCGTCGTCGAGGTTCGCGCCGGTGACCGGCTCGGTCTCCACGACCGCGCGCTCCTTCTTGACCGGGACGGTGAGCGTCTCGGTCTCCGTGGTCACGTACTTGCGCAGGCGGGCCCGCCCGGCCTCCTGGCTGGTCGTCCCGACCTCGAGGCGCTCCTCGGAACGCGTCATCGCGTCGTCGGTGCTCGGACCGGAGGTGTCATGTCCCGCGGGGACGACACCTGCAGTGTCGTAGCCCGCGCCTGCCGTCGTCCCGGCGGCGCTCTCGGAGGTGGTGTTGGTGTAGCCGGTGCCGGAGCCCATGCCGTAGTAGGCGTAGAGGCGGTCTTCCTGGGACTCGTCGAGGTGGCCGCCGTCGGACAGGTCGACGTTCGGGGCGTCCTTCACCTTGTCCTTGGTGAAGGGAACGACGACGCGGTCGCCCTCAAGGCTCGCTCCGCTGACGGGCACGAAGGATTCGCTGGTGCCGAACAGCCCCGTGTGGACGGTGATGAACTCCGGACGACCAGTCGCGTCGTCCAGGAAGACCTGTCCGATCTTTCCGAGCTTGTCACCGTCGGTGCTGTAAGCGGTGCCGCCCATGAGCAGCTGCGGGTCGGTGTCGATCATGCGAGCTCCCTTCAGAAAGCCGCCGGCTCTCGGCGACATCGGCTCGGTACCCGACGACTTACGTTGTAAGCCAAATCTGCTGCGGAGCGGCATGAGGCCCGGCTTCGCGGGTCATCGGAGCGGTATCCGGCCCGGTAGGGGCCCATCCGTAGGAGACCAACCTTGAAGATCAAAGACAGCTTCCAGAACGCGTTGGACGGCTTCTTCGCGTTCCTGCCAAACCTGCTGGGCTTCCTCGTCCTGCTCCTCATCGGGTTCGTCGTCGCGAAGGTCGTTGCAGGCATCGTCCGCAAGATCCTGGAGAAGGTCGGCCTCGACAAGCACCTGCACAGCACCAGCGCACACAGCTACGTCGAACGCGTCATGCCGGGCGCCAGCGCGGCCGGTGGCATCGCCCGCGTCGCATTCTGGTTCATCTTCCTGTTCTTCCTCGTGGCTGCCATCGGCGCCCTGAAGATCCCCGCCGTCACCACATTCATGAACCAGGTGCTGGCCTACCTGCCCAACGTGAT
>NZ_JAANMS010000008.1 GCF_011250565.1 Nocardioides sp. IC4_145 | reverse complement strand
GGCCGCCGGAGCGACCTCGGGGGCGCGGGGCGCCCGGGGGGCCGCGGGAGCGGCCTTCTCTGCGGGTGCCTCGGCAGGTGCGGAGCCGCCGGCAGCCTTCAGCTGCTCGCCGAACTCCTTCTTGAAGCGCATCTCGACGGGGGGCTCCACCGTGGAGCTCGCCGACTTGACGAACTCCCCCATCTCCTTGAGCTTCTCGAGAACGAACTTGCTCTCGACGCCGTACTGCTTGGCGAGCTCGTGAACTCGGGTCTTGGCCACGTTTCTCCTTCTGGCCCCAGACCCGCGCTCGGCGTCCTAGGACCGTTGGTGGTTGTGCAAACTCATTGGGAAGTACTCATCGAGTGCTCATGAGCTGCTGCTCCAGTTCCTGGTCGTGTGCATCAGGTGTTGACAGGTCGGACGTGCGAGCGAGCGAGGTGCTCGGCCACCGGTGCGCTGGAGAGCCCGGGCGTGCCACTGGTCCTCAGGGCCCGGCCGAACGCCTTCCGGCGCACCGCGAGGTCGAAGCACTCCTGGGTGGGGTGCAGGTGGGCACCACGCCTCGGAGCGGTGGCTGTCGGATCGGGCACCACGGCCGGCTGGCCGTCGCTGTCCGAGCCGGCGGTCACCCGCAACAACTCGCGCTTGGCGGCCCGCTTCCGACAACCCACACAGGTCCGGACCGGCCCCGAGGGGTCGATGTCGTCCGGGCGTGCGAAGGACTGGGGAGAGCGAACCACTGGCATCAACCCTACCGGGTCGTCGGCGCATTCCCGAACCGGGAGGGCCGGGCCGGCGCCAGGTCCGGCGACAGGTCCGCGACAGGTCAGGCGTCGTCGCCCTCGTCGGAACGGATGTCGATGCGCCAGCCGGTCAGCCGGGCGGCCAGGCGGGCGTTCTGGCCCTCCTTGCCGATGGCGAGGGAGAGCTGGAAGTCCGGCACCACGACGCGCGCGGAGCGGGCGGCGGCGTCCACGACCTCGACGGAGGTGACCCGGGCCGGGGACAGCGCGTGGGCCACCATCGTCGCCGGGTCCTCGGACCAGTCGACGATGTCGATCTTCTCGCCATTCAGCTCGGCCATCACGTTGCGCACCCGCTGGCCCATCGGGCCGATGCACGCGCCCTTGGGGTTGACCCCGGGCGTGCTGCTGTGGACCGCGATCTTGGTGCGGTGGCCCGCCTCGCGGGCGATCGCTGCGATCTCGACGGTGCCGTCGGCGATCTCGGGGACCTCGAGCGCGAAGAGCTTCTTGACCAGGTTCGGGTGCGAGCGCGACAGCGTGACCTGGGGGCCGCGCATGCCCTTGCGCACCGAGACGACCAGGCACTTGATCCGCGTGCCGTGGCGGTAGTCCTCGCCCGGCACGCGCTCGCTGACCGGCAGCAGCGCCTCGATCTTGCCGAGGTCAACCATGACGTCGTCGGGGTTGCGGCCCTGCTGGATGACACCGGAGATGATGTCGCCCTCCCGGCCGGAGAACTCACCGAACCGGATCTCGTCCTCGGCGTCGCGCAGGCGCTGGAGCATGATCTGCTTCGCGGTCGTCGCGGCGATGCGGCCGAAGCCCTGGGGGGTGTCGTCGTACTCCCCCACCGGGTTGCCGTCGTCGTCGACCTCGGTGGCCAGCACCGTGACGTGGCCGGACTTGCGGTCCAGCTCGACGCGCGCGCGCTCCTGCGCGCCCGGGGTCTTGTGGTACGCCGTGAGCAGGGCCTGCTCGATTGCCTCGACGAGGACGTCGAAGGAGATCTCCTTCTCCCGCTCCAGCATCCGCAGGATGCTCAGGTCGATGTCCATCAGGACTCCTCCTCGTCGAGACCCTCGTCGGGGTCGGTCTTGCGGTTGAACTCGACCTGCACCAGCGCCTTGGCGACGTCGGCGTACGCCAGCCGCCGCTCGCGGCCGGTGACGTCGAGGGTGACGCCCTCCTCGTCGGAGGAGGTGATCCGCCCGGTGAGGGTCTCGCCGGCGGTCGTCGTGGCCTTGACCAGCCGGGTGGCGTTGCGCCGCCAGTGGCGCGGAAGGGTGAGGGGGCGGTCGACGCCGCGGGAGGTGACCTCGAGGGTGTAGGGCTGCTCGCCCATCACGTCGGAGGCCTCGAGCACCCGGTCGACCTCACGGGTGGCGTCCGCGACGTCGTCGAGGGTGACGCCCCCGTCCTTGTCGACCGCGACCCGGAGCACGCGGCGCTTGCCGGCGGGGGTGATCTCGACGGCCTCGACGTCGAGGCCCAGCACCTGCAGGGGGTCGCGGAGCTCCTCCTCGATCCGACCCCGGACGGCGTCCTGCTTGCCTGTGGTCACGGGTGGGCGACCTCCCTGTTCTGTTGTCCTGCGGTTCCCAGCGTCCGGACACCATAGCCCGGCACGGGACGGAGGCTAGGGTCGCGCCGTGCCTCTCCTGCCGCCCGCGTCCCGACGCGCCGTCGTCGGCGTGGGCACCGTCACGCTGGTGCCCCTCCTGGCCGGCTCCCTGGGCGCCTGCGACGCCTCCGACGTGGGCGACCTGCTGCCCCGAACGGACCCCTCCGACGGCTCCGCGCCGGAGCCGGCACCCGACCCGGACGCCGACGAGGCGCTCGTCGAGGAGGCGGTCGGCGGGCTCGCCGAGGCCCTGGCCCTCGTCGCCGCGGTGCGGGTGCGGCACCCGCGCCTGCGCGACGTCCTCGCAGGGCTCGAGGACAGCCACGTCGCCCACCTCGCGGCGCTCGAGGGCGAGCAGCGCGGGCCCGCCGCGCCGCCGACCGCGGACGCCGCCGCGGCCCTCGCGCTGGTCCGCCGTCGGGCGGCCGCCACCCAGCGCCGGCTGGCCGACCAGGCCGTCCGCGCCGACAGTGGACAGCTCGCGCAGCTGCTCGCCTCGATGGCCGCCGCGGTCGCCCAGCAGCTCGTGCTGCTCCCCCGCCGCCCGGGAACCGGCGCATGACCACGCTCGACGCCCTCCAGGCGACCCTCGCGGCCGAGCACGCCGCCCTCCACGTCGTCGGTGCCCTCGGCGCGCAGACGTCGGAGTCCGGCTCCCCCGGGCTGTACGCCGCGCTCCAGGACGCCTACGTCCAGCACCGGGCGCAGCGCGACCGGCTCGAGCGCGAGCTCCGGGACCGAGGGGCCGAGCCGGTGGCCGCGGAGCCGGCCTACGAGCTGCCGGACCGGCTGGCCGCGGTGCCGGCCGTCGAGCGGCGGGCGCGGGAGCTGGAGACCGACTGCGCGGCGGCGTACGCCTCGCTCGTGGGGCACACGGCCGACGACCTGCGCCGGTGGGCGGTCGAGGTGCTGGTACGCACAGCGGTCCGCGGGCTCGCCTTCCGGGGAACTCCCGAGATGTTCCCCGGGGTGGGCGAGCACGCGGACCGTTGGTGACCCGGACACGTGGGTCCGAGGGAGCCGTCCGAGGTGGGGACCGACGGGGAGCTCCCTCGGGGACGACCTTGCAGCACGCGGGGCCACCGGGTCGATGCCCGCGACTCCTCAGGTTCGTGCATTGCACCTTCCTGCAGGGCGACCCTGCAGGAGCGGCGCCTCGGCGTCAGGCGCGGACCAGCCGGACGAGGTGGTCGACCACGTGGTCGGCCGGCACCTGCTCGCGCTCGCCGGTCCGGCGGTCCTTGACCTCGATGACCCCGTCGGCCAGGCCCTTGCCGACCACGACGATCGTCGGCACGCCGATGAGCTCGGCGTCCTTGAACTTCACGCCGGGGCTGACCTTGCCGGGACGGTCGTCGTAGAGCACCTCGATGCCCTGCTTGGACAGCTCGTGGGCGACGCGCTCGGCGGCGGCGAAGACCGCCTCGTCCTTGCCGGTCGCGACCAGGTGGACGTCGGCCGGCGCGACGTGGCGGGGCCAGCACAGCCCCTGCTCGTCGGCGGTGCCCTCGGCGATCGCGGCGACGGCTCGCGAGGGACCGATGCCGTAGGAGCCCATGGTGACGGTGACGAGCTTGCCGTTCTCGTCGAGCACCTTGAGGTCAAGCGCCTCGGCGAACTTCCGGCCGAGCTGGAAGATGTGGCCCATCTCCAGCCCGCGCTCCGCCTGCAGGGTGCCGCCGTCCAGCCGGGGGCACGGGTCCCCCGCGCGCACCTCGGCGGCCTCGATCGTGCCGTCCGGGGTGAAGTCCCGGCCGGCGACGAGCTCCAGGACATGGGAGCCCTCGACGTCGGCACCGGTGACCCAGCGGCTGCCCTCGACGACGCGCGGGTCGACGAGGTAGCGGATGCCGGTTGCGCTCTCCTCGCCGAGGACGCGGGGGCCGATGTAGCCCTTGGCCAGGTCGGGGTACGCGGCGAAGTCGTCCTCGCCGAAGGGGCGGAACGACGCCGGGTAGACGTGGGCCTCGAGGCGCTTCTCGTCGACCTCGCGGTCGCCGGGGAGACCGATCGCCAGCGGCTCGGTCGACCCGTCGGGGTGCTCGAGGAGGAGCAGAACGTTCTTCAGCGTGTCCGCGGCGGTCCAGGACCGGTCATTGCGCGGGAACGCAGCGTTGAGGTGGTCGACGAGGGTCTCGATGGTCGGCGTGCCGGGGGTTGCCTCCGCGTGGGCGGCCGGCGCGTCGTCGTACGGCACGGGTGCCGGCGCGGGGATTTCGACCGCCTCGACGTTGGCGGCGTAGTCGCACACCGTGCACTGCACGAAGGTGTCCTCGCCGACCGCAGCGCGGGCCAGGAACTCCTCGGACTTCGAGCCGCCCATCGCGCCGGAGTGCGCCGAGACGATGACGTAGGAGAACCCGAGCTTGTCGAAGATCCGGACGTAGGCGTCGCGGTGCTTCTGGTAGCTCTCGTCCAGGCCGGCGTCGTCGACGTCGAAGGAGTAGGAGTCCTTCATGATGAACTCGCGGCCGCGCAGCAGGCCGGCGCGCGGACGCGCCTCGTCGCGGTACTTGGTCTGGATCTGGTACAGCGCGAGCGGGAGGTCCTTGTAGGAGGAGTACAGGTCCTTGACGAGGAGCGTGAACATCTCCTCGTGCGTCGGGCCGAGCAGGTAGTCGCCGCCCTTGCGGTCCTGCAGGCGGAACAGCCCGTCGCCGTACTCCGTCCAGCGGTTGGTCGCCTCGTAGGGCTCGCGCGGCAGCAGCGCGGGGAAGCTGACCTCTTGCGCGCCGATCGCGTCCATCTCCTCGCGGATGATGTCCTCGACCCGGCGCAGCACGCGCAGGCCCAGCGGCAGCCAGGTGTAGATGCCGGGGGCGGCGCGGCGGATGTAGCCGGCCCGGACGAGCAGCTTGTGGCTGGGGACCTCCGCGTCCGCCGGGTCGTCGCGCAGCGTGCGGACGAAGAGGCTCGACATGCGCAGGATCCGGGCGGTCATGGGCGCAAGGGTACGGCCGCCCGCCGGGTCAGCTCCGGGCGGCCTTGAGTGCCGCCCGGATCATCGGCAGCTGCATCGGCAGGCGGCCGATCGCGATCGCCTTGAAGCGGGTGCTGCGGGTCCTGAGCGAGTCCTGCGCCATCTTGACGTTGCCCGGGAAGACGCCCAGGAGCACGGCCACGCTGGCGTAGCCGGCGACCTTGCGGGTGGCAGGCACCGCCATGCCCGCGGCGCACACCAGCTCGGCCACGCCACTGGCGTAGATGACCTCGCGGTGGGCCGGCACCCAGGCCGGCATGAGCGGCTCGAAGACCTCCGGCTTGACGAGGTGGACGACCCCGCTGACGGTGAAGCCGGTGGCGAGGACCTTGGCGCTCAGGGGCAGGCTCATGTCGCCCACCCTGTCAGAGGCGTGTCGGGGCGCCGGTCAGAACATCACGGTGGAGAACCGGGCGGTCTCGGCGAAGCCGACGCGGGCGTAGGCGCGGCGGGCGGGCTCGTTCCACTCGTTGACGTAGAGCGAGACGACCGGCGCGACCTCGGCGCGGACCATCTCCACGACCGCGGCCATGCCGTGCGCGGCCAGGCCGTGGCCGCGCTGGTCGGGCGGCACCCAGACGCCCTGGATCTGGGCGGCGTGCGGGGAGGCGCAGGCGACCTCGGCCTTGAAGATCAACCGGTCGCCCTCGAAGGCGGCGAAGGACCACCCGCGGCTCATCAGCTGGGTGACCCGGGCGCGGTAGAGCTCGGCCCCTCCCCCGTGCTCGGGCGAGACGCCGACCTCCTCGGTGTACATCGCCACGCACGCGGGATAGAGCTCGGGCATGTCCTGCCGGGTCGTACGCCGCACCCGCGGGTCCGGCTCGATCTGCGGCGGACCGGCGATCTCGAGGTGGGGCTGGCGCCAGCGGGCCTCGCGCGGACGGTCCCAGCCGGGGGACACGCCCTCCCACAGCGCCTCGACCGCGGCGTGCGGCCCGACGATCGTGGACACCGTGCGGCCGCGGCTCAACGCCCGCTCGGCGAACGCGCGAGCGTCGTCCGGCCCGGCCTGGACCGGAACCAGGTTGGCCCCGACGTGGCAGGCCGCGACGAGCTCACCGCCGTCGAAGCGGCCCCACATCTCCCCGCCGAGCCAACGGGGCTCGAGGTTGGTGGTGCGGGCGCGGTAGTCCGCGAAGACGTTGACCACCGGGTCGCGCCCGGCGAGGTCGAGGAAGGCGGCCAGGTCGGCCGCCCCGAGGGGGCGCACACCGGACCGGGTCGACAGCACGTCGGCAGCCTACGGGGTCCGGCTCGTGCCAGGCGGCGTCAGCCGACCGTGACCTGGGCGCCGGCGCCGTCGACGGACTCCATGCCCTCGGCGATCCGCATGGCCTCCTCGATGAGGGTCTCCACGATCTGCGACTCCGGCACGGTCTTGATGACCTCGCCCTTGACGAAGATCTGGCCCTTGCCGTTGCCCGAGGCGACGCCGAGGTCGGCCTCGCGGGCCTCGCCCGGGCCGTTGACGACGCAGCCCATGACGGCCACGCGCAGCGGGACCTCCATGCCCTCGAGGCCGGCGGTCACCTCGTCGGCGAGCTTGTAGACGTCGACCTGGGCGCGGCCGCACGAGGGGCAGGAGACGATCTCGAGGCGGCGGGGCCGCAGGTTGAGCGACTCCAGGATCTGGAGCCCGACCTTGACCTCCTCGACCGGGGGCGCGGAGAGCGAGACCCGGATCGTGTCGCCGATGCCCTGGGAGAGCAGCGCGCCGAACGCGGTCGCGGACTTGATCGTGCCCTGGAACGCCGGCCCCGCCTCGGTCACCCCGAGGTGCAGCGGCCAGTCGCCCTCGGCCGCGAGCAGCTCGTAGGCGCGGACCATGACGACCGGGTCGTTGTGCTTCACCGAGATCTTGAAGTCGCGGAAGCCGTGCTCCTCGAAGAGGCTCGCCTCCCACTTCGCGGACTCCACCAGCGCCTCGGGGGTGGCCTTGCCGTACTTCTCCATCAACCGCTTGTCGAGCGAGCCGGCGTTGACGCCGATCCGGATGGAGGTGCCGCGGTCGGCCGCCGCGCGGGCGATCTCCTTGACCTGGTCGTCGAACCTCTTGATGTTGCCGGGGTTGACGCGGACCGCGGCGCAGCCGGCGTCGATGGCTGCGAAGACGTACTTCGGCTGGAAGTGGATGTCGGCGATGACCGGGATCTGGCTCTTCGCGGCGATGGCCGGGAGCGCCTCGGCGTCGTCCTGGCTCGGGCAGGCGACACGAACGATGTCGCAGCCCGACGCGGTCAGCTCGGCGATCTGCTGGAGGGTCGCGTTGACGTCCGCGGTGACCGTCGTCGTCATCGACTGCACCGAGATCGGGTGGTCGCTGCCGACACCGACCTTGCCGACCTGGATCTGACGGGTCTGTCGGCGCGGCGCGAGCACCGGCGGCGGTGCCGCGGGCATGCCGAGGCTGATGGCGGTCATGTCCTCAAGGGTACGGCGCGGCCCGAGGGCGCCGGACGCCGCTCAGGACTCCGGCAGGTGCAGCGGCACCACGAGGTCGCCGACGATGAGCACGACCCCCATGACCAGCATGGCCGAGGCGACGACGTACGCGACGGGCAGGAGCTTGGCCGCGTCGACGTACCCCGGGTCGGGGCGGCCGAGGACGCGGGCGAACCCGCGGCGGACGGCCTCCCACAGGGCGCTGGCGATGTGGCCCCCGTCGAGCGGCAGCAGCGGGATGAAGTTGAACATGCCGATGAAGAAGTTGAAGCCGGCGATGAGCAGCAGCAGGAAGGCCAGCTTGTCGTTGCCGGGGATCTCCTCATGCGCGGTCGTCTCGCCGGCGAGGCGGCCACCGCCGACGATGCTGACCGGGCCCTCGGGGTCGCGCTCCTCCAGGCCGACGATCGCCTGGGCGACGTCCCACACCTTCGCGGGGAGCGTCGCGAGCGCCACCAGCGTGTCCTTGGTCATCTGACCCATCTGGCCCAGCGTGTAGCCGATGCCGCCGGTCGCGATGTCCGCGCTCGGCGAGATGCCCAGGAAGCCGACCTGGGTCAGCGTCTCGTCGGTCGCCGAGGTCGGCCGGGCGGAGACGGTGGTGTTGGTGACGACCGTCCGCTCGCGGCCGTCGCGCTCGATGAGGATCTCGGCGCGACCGTCGTCGTTGCCGCGGATGAGGTCCTGCAGCTGGCGCCAGTCCTCGATCCGCGTGCCGTTGAAGGCCAGGAACCGGTCGCCCGGCTCGAGGCCGGCCTGCACCGCGGGGGTGACGGGGTCGGCGGCGGTGCAGACGCGGCCGTCCTCCTCGACCGGCACGACGCACTCCTGGACCGAGCTGACGACCGGCTCGATCTCGACGTCACCGGGGTTGCCGTAGGTGCCGAAGACAGAGGCATAGATGCCGAAGGCGATGAGGATGTTGACCGTCGGGCCGCCGGCCATGACGACGACCTTCTTCCACCACGGCATCTTGTAGAACAGCCGCTCGTCGTCGCCGGGCTCGACCAGCTCCCACTCGGCCGCGCGGGCGTCGGAGATGAGCTGGGTGAACATGCCGGTGTTCGACTTCCGCACCCGGACGACCTGCTGGCCGTGCTCGTCGTACGTCACCTCGTCGGCGACCGCAGCGGCGCCCGGCGGCAGCATCCCGACGATCTTCACGTAGCCGCCGAGCGGGATCGCCTTGAGGCCGTACTCGGTCTCGCCGACGCGCTTGCTCCACACGGTCGGGCCGAAGCCGATCATGTACTGCGTGACCTTCCCGCCGAACGCCTTCGCGGGGATCATGTGGCCCAGCTCGTGCAGACCGATCGAGACGAGGATCGCGACCACGAAGGTCACCACGCCGAGGAGGTAGAGCAGGGCGGTCATGCGGGTCCGTTCAGGGTCCGGTCAGCGGTGGGTCACGGCTCGAGCAGCGCCTCGGCCCGGGACCGGGCCCAGGCGTCGGCGGCGAGGACGTCGTCGACAGAGAGGTGCTCGGTCGAGGGTACGTCGTGCTCGCTGAGAACCGCCTGAACCGTGGGGACGATGTCGACGAACCGCAGGGCGCCCCGGCGGAAGGCGTCGACGCACACCTCGTTGGCGGCGTTGTAGACCGCAGGGGCGGTCGCCCCCTGCTCCCCCGCGGCCCGCGCCAGCGCGACGGCAGGGAACGCCTCGTCGTCGAGCGGGTGGAACTCCCAGGTCTCCGGCTTCGACCAGTCGACCGGCGCCGCGGCGCCGGGGACCCGGTCGGGCCACGCGAGACCCAGCGCGATCGGGATCATCATCGTCGGCGGGCTCGCCTGCACGAGCGTCGAGCCGTCGACGAACTCGACCATCGAGTGCACCACGCTCGTCGGGTGCACCACGACCTCGATCCGGTCGTAGGGGATGCCGAAGAGCAGGTGCGCCTCGATCACCTCCAGCCCCTTGTTGACCAGGGTCGCGGAGTTGATCGTGATGACCGGGCCCATGTCCCACGTCGGGTGCGCCATCGCCTGCTCCGGCGTCACCTCGGCCAGCTCGGCGCGGGTGCGGCCGCGGAACGGCCCGCCGCTCGCGGTGAGCACCAGGCGGCGTACCTCGGAGGCGGCGCCGCCGCGCAGGCACTGCGCCACGGCCGAGTGCTCGGAGTCGACCGGGACGATCTGGCCCGGCCGCGCCCGCTCCAGCACCAGCGGGCCGCCCATGACGAGCGACTCCTTGTTGGCGAGCGCGAGCGTCGTGCCGGCGTCGAGCGCGGCGAGCGTGGGCCGCAGGCCGACGGCGCCGGTGATGCCGTTGAGGACGACGTCCGCGTCCATCGAGGCCGCCTCGACGCTCGCGTCCTCGCCGAGACCGGCGTACGCCGGGCGCAGCTCCGACACCTGCTGCTCGAACAGGTCGGGGTTGGACCCGCCGGCGGTCAGCCCGACGACGCGGAACCGGTCCGGGTTGGCGCGCACCAGGTCGATGGCCTGGGTGCCGATGGAGCCCGTCGAGCCGAGGATGACGATGTCGCGGCGGTCAGTCACCGGGCCAGTCTCCCAGCCAGCCGCCGGTCGAGCGGCGAGCCCTGGCGAGCGTCGACGAGCGGGGCTCCCGTGTGACCCGGACCACGCCTACGCTTCCGCCATGACGACGACGTCCGCACCGAGCACCACCCTTGCCAACGGCGGGCCCGGCCTCCCCCAGGAGCGCCGCCTGGTCACCGAGATCCCCGGCCCACTCTCGCTGAAGCGGCTCGAGCGCAAGCGCGCGCACGTCGCCGACGGCGTCGGCACGACGCTGCCGGTCTTCGTCGTCGCGGCCGGCGGCGGCGTGCTCGTCGACGTCGACGGCAACTCCCTCATCGACCTCGGCTCCGGCATCGCCGTGACGACCGTGGGCAACGCCGCCCCGGCGGTCGTCGAGCGCGTCTCGGCGCAGCTCGAGGCGTTCACCCACACCTGCTTCATGGTCACGCCGTACGACGGCTACGTCGACGTGTGCGAGCGGCTCGCGGAGCTCACGCCGGGCGACCACGCGAAGAAGTCGGCGCTGTTCAACTCGGGCGCCGAGGCGGTCGAGAACGCCGTCAAGATCGCGCGGGTCGCGACGGGCCGGGACGCGGTCGTCGTCTTCGACCACGCCTACCACGGCCGCACGAACCTCACGATGGCGATGACGGCGAAGAACATGCCCTACAAGCACGGCTTCGGGCCGTTCGCCGGCGAGGTCTACCGCGCCCCGATGTCCTACCCGTTCCGCGACGGGCTGTCCGGCGAGGAGGCCGCCCGGCGGGCCGTCGACGTCGTCGAGAAGCAGGTCGGCGCCACCAACCTGGCCTGCGTCGTCATCGAGCCGGTGCAGGGCGAGGGCGGCTTCGTCGAGCCGGCGCCCGGCTTCCTGCCGGCGCTGGCGGAGTGGTGCCGGGCCCACGACGTCGTGTTCATCGCCGACGAGATCCAGTCCGGCTTCTGCCGCACCGGCGACTGGTTCGCGAGCGAGCACGAGGGGGTCGTGCCCGACCTGGTGACGACCGCCAAGGGGATCGCCGGCGGCCTGCCGCTCGCCGCGGTCACGGGCCGGGCCGACCTCATGGACGCCGTCCACGTGGGCGGGCTTGGCGGCACCTACGGCGGCAACCCGCTGGCCTGCGCGGCCGCGCTCGGCGCGATCGAGGAGATGCGCGCCGGGGACCTCGTCGGCCGGGCCCGGGAGATCGGCACGCTGATGCGCGGGCGGCTCGAGACGTTGCAGGCCGAGCACCCGGTCATCGGCGACGTCCGCGGCCGCGGGGCGATGATGGCGATCGAGCTGTGCGAGCCCGGCACCACCGAGCCCGACCCCGTGCGCGCCGCCGCCGTCTCGGCGTACTGCCACCAGCAGGGCGTCGTCACGCTGACCTGCGGGACCTGGGGCAACGTCTTCCGGTTCCTGCCGCCGCTGGCCATCTCCGACGCGCTGCTGCACGAGGCCTTCGACGTCGTCGCCGACGGGTTCCGCGCAACCGCTTGACGCGCGTCGAGCTTGACCGAATCGAGCGGGGCCGGTTCGATCCGCCTGTGACCTACGACACGATCATCAAGGGCGGCCGCTGGTTCGACGGGACCGGAGCGCCGTCGGCGGTGCGGCACCTGGGGCTGCGCGGCGGTCGAGTCGCCGCGGTCTCCGCGGAGCCGCTCGACGAGGCCGGTTGCCCCGAGGTCGTCGACGCCACCGGGCGGTGGGTCATGCCGGGCATGGTCGACATCCACACCCACTACGACGTCGAGGTGCTCGAGGGGCCGGCGCTCGAGGAGTCGCTGCGGCACGGCGTCACCACGATCCTGCTCGGCTCGTGCTCGCTCTCGACCGTCCACGTGGACGCGGTCGACGCCGGCGACCTCTTCGGCCGGGTCGAGGCGATCCCCCGCCAGCACGTCATCCGCTCGGTCGGCGCGCACAAGACGTGGCGCTCGGCGGAGGAGTACGTCGCCGCGCTCGAGTCGCTGCCGCTCGGCCCGAACCTCGCGTCGTTCATCGGCCACTCCGACATGCGCGCCGCCACCATGGGGCTGGACCGCGCCACCCGCGACGACGTCCGCCCCACCCGCAGCGAGCTGGACCGGATGGAGCGGATGCTCACCGAGGCGCTCGACGCCGGCTTCGTCGGCATGTCGGCCCAGCAGCTGCTCTTCGACAAGCTCGACGGCGACCTGTGCCGCTCGCGCACCCTGCCGTCGACGTACGCGAAGGGGCACGAGATGCGTCGCCTGCGCGATGTCCTGCGCCGCCGCGGCCGCGCCCTCCAGGCCGGCCCCGACGCCACCCACCCGCACACGATCGTCACCCAGGCGCTCGGCTCGATCGGGCTGTGGCGCAACCCGCTGAAGACCAGCCTGCTCTCGGCCGCCGACATCAAGGCGATCCCGTTCATCATCCACCTGATGCGCCTGCTCGGCGGGGTCGTCAACCGGCTGGGAGCCGACTTCCGGTGGCAGCACCTGCCGGTCCCGTTCGAGGTGTACGCCGACGGAATCGACCTGGTGATCTTCGAGGAGTTCGGCTCCGGCGCGGCCGCGCTGCACCTGCAGGAGAAGCTCGCCCGCGACGAGCTCATGCGCGACCCGGCGTACCGCGCCCGGTTCCGCAAGGACTACGAGTCTAAGTACGGCCCGCGCGTCTGGCACCGCGACTTCTTCGACGCCGAGGTCGTCGAGTGCCCGGACGCCTCGGTCGTCGGCAAGTCCTTCGGCCAGGTCGGCGTCGAGCGCGGCGGCGCGCACCCCGTCGACGCGTTCCTCGACCTCGTGCTCGAGCACGGCACCGCGCTGCGCTGGCGGACCACGATCTCCAACCACCGCCCGAAGATCCTGCAGAGGATGGCGCAGACGCCGAGCATCCAGATGGGCTTCTCCGACGCCGGCGCCCACCTGCGCAACATGGCCTTCTACAACTTCGGCCTCCGCCTGCTCAAGCACGTGCACGACGCCGAGAAGGCCGGAAAGCCGTTCCTCGGCGTCGAGCAGGCCGTGCACCGGCTCACCGGCGAGCTCGCCGAGTGGTACGACCTCGACGCCGGCCACCTGCGCGTCGGCGACCGCGCCGACCTCGTCGTCGTCGACCCCGAGCGGCTGGACGCCTCGCTGGAGGAGTACGCCGAGTCGCCGGTCGACCAGTACGGCGGGCTGTCGCGGATGGTCAACCGCAACGACGCCACCGTCCCGCTCGTCATGGTCGGTGGTCGCACCGTCTGGCGCGACGGGCGGGCCGCCGACGTCCTCGGCCGCGAGCGGACCGGCCGCTTCCTCCGCGCCGGCCAGTCCGCCGTCGACCCCCTCCCCGCCTCCGGCGCCGACTCGCTGCCGTCGGCCAGTTGAGGCAGCCGGCTGGTCGGCGGTTTGTCAGGTTCGCCGGGGCCCCGATGAAACTGACGGTCCCCCGACGGAATTTCATCGGGGGACCGTGAGGTTCATCGGGGCCCCGATGAACCTCACGGCTACCGCCTAGGCCTCGAGCTCCTCGGTCCCCCAGGGGCTGCCGTAGGCGGTGAGCAGGTCGAGGAACGGCACGGCGTCGAAGGCCTCCGGGCCGAGGACGCCGGCGCCCTTCCACGCCCCGGTGGCGAGCAGCTCCAGGGCGACGACGGGATTGACGGCGGTCTGCCAGACGACGCACTGGTGGCCGTACTCGCGCATCGACCACTCGTTGTCGACCACGTGGTAGAGGTACGTCGACCGCGGCGCGCCGTCCTTGCCGCGGCCCGTGACCCACAGGCCCGCGCAGGTCTTGCCGGTCATCAGCGGGCCGAGCTCGGCGGGGTTGGGCAGGCAGGCGGCGACCACGTCGCGTGGGCTGACCTCGACCCCGCCGACGGTGACCTTGTCGGTGCGGTCGAGGCCGAGCTTGTGGAGGGTCTTGAGGACCTCGATGAACTCGTTGCCGAGGCCGTACTTGAACGTCGCCCGCTTGCAGTCGACCCAGCGCGGCATGAGGAGCACCTCCTCGTGCTCGACGTTGACGCACTCGACCGGTCCGATGCCCTCGGGGAAGTGGAAGACCTCCGGCTCGGAGAACGGCGCGGTCGTGCGCCACTCGCCGTTGCCGGTGCCGTCGCCCTCCCAGATCACCGGCGGGTTGAGGCACTCCTCGATGGTCGTCCAGATCGAGAACGACGGCGCGAAGTCGTGGCCCTCGACGGCGAGGTTCGCCCCGTCCCGGGTGCCGAGCTCGTCGATCTCGGAGAACAGGTGGTCGGCGGCGTACCGCGCGAACACGTCGGAGAGCCCCGGCTCGACGCCGATGCCGACGAGGGCCAGACGACCGTCGGCCTCCCACGCCTCGGCCTGGGCGAACTGCTCGTCGCCGAGCTTCACGCCGGTCTGCTCGTACGGCGCGTCCGGGTGCGGCCGCGACAGCGACATCGCCATGTCGAGGTAGTCGGCGCCCGCGGCCCGCGCCCCCTCGAAGACCGGCATCACGAAGCGCGGGTCGACCGCGTTCATCACGTGGGTGGCGCGGTGCTCGTGGGCGAGCGCCGCGACCGACTCGGCGCTCGAGGCGTCGACCTGCGCGGCGGTGAACCGCCCGTCGGCGGCTGCGGCCGCGCGCTCGGCCGAGGCCAGCGAGTAGTCCGCGACGACGACCGCCTCGAAGAAGTCGCGGCGTACCGCGATCGAGCAGAACGCCGCGCCGACGCCGCCGGCGCCGACCAGGAGGATGCGCATCGGTGCCGTCACGTCACTCACCGATGTAGCTCATGACGTGCTTGATCCGGGTGTAGTCCTCGAGGCCGTACATGGACAGGTCCTTGCCGTGGCCGGAGTGCTTGAAGCCGCCGTGGGGCATCTCGGAGACGTAGGGGATGTGGGTGTTGACCCACACGACGCCGAAGTCGAGGCCGCGCGACATCCGCATGGCGGTGCCGTGGTCGCGGGTCCAGACGCTGGAGGCGAGGCCGTACTTCACGCCGTTGGCCCAACGCAGGGCCTCGGCCTCGTCGGAGAACCGCTGGACGGTGATGACCGGGCCGAAGATCTCCTCCTGCACCTGCTCGTCGTCCTGCCGCAGGCCCGAGAGGACGGTCGGCTCGTAGAAGTAACCGGCCTCCCCCTGCCGGCGGCCCCCGGTCTCCAGCCGGCCGTGGTCGGGCAGCCGGTCGACCATGCCGCTGACCCGGGCGAGCTGGTCGGCGTTGTTGAGCGCGCCGTAGAGGACGTCATCGTCGTCGGGCATCCCGGTGCGGGTGGCGCGCGCCTGCTCGGTGAGCGCCGCGACGAAGTCGTCGTGGATGCCCGGCCCGGCGAGCACGCGGGTGGCGGCGGTGCAGTCCTGGCCGGCGTTGAAGTAGCCGGCCTCGGCGATCGCGGCGGCGGCCTTCTCGACGTCGGCGTCGTCGAAGACCACGACCGGCGCCTTGCCGCCGAGCTCGAGGTGGACCCGCTTGAGGTCGGCCGCGGCGGCGCCGGCGACCTCCATGCCGGCGCGGACCGAACCGGTGATCGAGACCATCTGCGGCGTCGGGTGCGCCACGAGCGCCCGGCCGGTGTCGCGGTCGCCGCACACGACGTTGAGCACGCCCGGCGGGAGGAACTCCTGGGCCAGCTCGGCCATCATCGTGGAGGTCGCGGGCGTGGTGTCCGAGGGCTTCAGGACGACCGTGTTGCCGGCCGCGAGCGCGGGGGCGATCTTCCAGACCATCATCGGCAGCGGGTAGTTCCACGGCGTCACCTGCCCGACGACGCCGATCGGCTCGCGGCGGATGAACGACGTGTGGTCGGCCAGGTACTCCCCCGCCGACTTGCCCTCCAGCACCCGGCACGCGCCGGCGAAGAAGCGGAAGTGGTCGACCGTCGGCGGCATCTCCTCGCTGGCGGTCAGCCCGATCGGCTTGCCCGTGTCGCGGCACTCCGCGGCCACGAACTCCTCGGCGCGCGCCTCGAGCGCGTCGGCGATGCGCAGCAGGGCCAGCGACCGCTCCTGGGGCGTCGTGGACCCCCAACCCTCGAAGGCGCGCTGCGCGGCGGCGTACGCCCGGTCGACGTCCTCGGCGCCCGACCGCGGCGCCCGGGCGTAGACCTCGCCGGTGCTGGGGTCGAGGACCTCGTAGGTCTCGCCGGAGACGGAGTCGACGGTCTGGCCGTCGACGACATTGCGGAACGACTGCTCGGCCATGGGCCGACCCTAGTGATCCGGAACGCGGATGGGGAGGTCTCGGCGCGATTCGTCCACGAAATCCGTCGCGAAACGTGCCGGACACATGCGGAATCGTGCGCGGCGGCTTGCTCCTGCCCCCGACCTCGGCGCACCATGGAGCCATGCACCCGGACTACGACCACCTGCAGCAGGCCGCCAAGGACCACCTGTGGCTGCACTTCTCCCGCCACGGCGCGTACGCCGAGGGCGACGTGCCGATCATGGTGCGCGGCGAGGGCGCCTACCTGTGGGACGCGACCGGGAAGCGCTACCTCGACGGGCTGGCGGGCCTCTTCGTCTCCCAGCTCGGCCACGGGCGGACCGAGCTCGCCGAGGCCGCGGCCAAGCAGGCCCAGGAGCTGGCGTTCATGCCGCTGTGGTCCTACGCGCACCCGCCGGCCATCGAGCTGGCCGAGAAGGTGGCGTCGTACGCCCCGGGCGACCTCAACCGCGTCTTCTTCACCAGCGGTGGCGGCGAGGCCGTGGAGACCGCGTGGAAGCTGGCCAAGAACTACTTCAAGCTCACCGGCAAGCCGATGAAGCACAAGGTGGTCAGCCGCTCGATCGCCTACCACGGCACCACCCAGGGCGCGCTGTCGATCACCGGGCTGCCGCTGCTCAAGCAGCAGTTCGAGCCGCTGGTGCCCTCGACCTTCCGGGTGCCCAACACCAACGCCTACCGCGCCGACGAGATCACCTCCGGCTTCCTGGACGGCTCCGACCCCGAGGCGTTCGGCCGCTGGGCCGCCGACCAGGTTGCGATCGCCATCGAGAACGAGGGCCCCGACACCGTCGCGGCGGTCTTCCTCGAGCCCGTGCAGAACGCCGGCGGCTGCTTCCCGCCCCCGCCCGGCTACTTCCAGCGGGTCCGGGAGATCTGCGACGAGTACGACGTGCTGCTGGTCTCCGACGAGGTCATCTGCGCCTTCGGTCGGCTCGGCCACATGTTCGGCGCGGAGCGCTACGACTACCAGCCCGACATGATCACCTGCGCGAAGGGCATCACCTCCGGCTACGCACCGCTCGGCGCGATGATCGCCTCGGACCGGCTGATGGAGCCGTTCCACGAGGAGAAGGCGATGTTCGCCCACGGCTACACCTTCGGTGGCCACCCGGTCTCGACCGCGGTCGGGCTGCGCAACCTCCAGCTCTTCGAGGAGGAGCGCGTCCTGGAGAACGTCCGCGAGAACGAGGCGGAGTGCCGCGCGATCCTCGAGCGCCTGCTGGACCTGCCGATCGTGGGCGACGTCCGCGGCGACGGGTACTTCTACGGGATCGAGCTGGTCAAGGACAAGAACACCAAGGAGTCCTTCACCGCCGAGGAGTCCGAGCGGATCCTCTACGGCTTCGTGTCCAAGCAGCTCTACGCCGAGGGGCTCTACTGCCGCGCCGACGACCGCGGCGACCCGGTCGTCCAGCTCGCTCCCCCGCTCATCTGCGGCCCCGAGCACTTCGAGGAGATGGAGCAGGTGCTCCGCGTCGTCCTCGACAAGGCCGGCTCCCTGCTCTGACCCTCCCCCCGCCGAGATGGCACTCCCGCAGCGCCGGAGTAGCAGCCCCGCAGGCGCGACCCTGCTTGGGCGCCACCTCGGCCCTGCGCGGGCGCCACCTCGGCCCTGCGCGGGCGCCACCTCGACCCTGCGCGGGCGCCACCTCGGCGGGTCAGGTGCGGGCGGCAAGCCGGCGGCGGTTGCCGACCTCGCCGACGACGACGATGGCGACCGAGACGAGGAACATCACGGTGCCGATCACGTTGACCTGCATCGGCACGCCGCGCTGGGCGACGCCCCAGACGTACATCGGGAACGTCGTGGTGGTGCCGGCGTTGAGGTTGGTGATGATGAAGTCGTCGAAGGACAGCGAGAAGCTCAGCAGCGCGGCGCCGAGGATGCCCGGGAACACCAGCGGGAAGGTCACCCGGCGGAAGGTCTGCACCGGCGTCGCGTAGAGGTCCATCGCCGCCTGCTCGAGGTGGTCGTCCATGCCCGCGAGACGGGCGCGGACCGCGACGACCACGAACGACAGGCAGAACATCACGTGGGCGACGAAGATCGTCCAGAAGCCGAGCTGACCGCTGAAGCCGGTCGCCACGAAGAGCGCCAGCAGCGAGGAGCCGAGCACGATCTCGGGCGCGGCCATCGGCAGGAAGACCAGCAGGTTGCTCGCGGAGCGGCCGGCGAAGTCGTGGCGCACCAGCGCGAACGCCGCGAGCGTGCCGAGCACGGTCGCCAGCAGCGTCGAGAGCAGGCCGATCTGGACGCTGCGCGCGAGCGCGTCGCACATGCCGGGGTCCGCGCAGGGGTTCGCCCAGTTGTCGAGGGTGAAGCCGTCGAAGGCGTAGACGTTGCGGCTGGCCGGCGCGTTGAAGCTCATCAGCACCACGATCGCGATCGGCACGAACGTGTAGGCCAGCACCAGCAGCCCCAGCACCAGCACCAGGTGCTCGCGCACCCACCTGCCCGCCCGGCTCACAGGAGCTCCTCCGTCCCCGCACGGCGTACGTAGAGCAGGACCATCACGACGATCAGCACCATCAGCACCATCGACAGCGCCGCGGCGGCTGGGTAGTCGTTGGCGTCGGTGAACAGGCTCTGGATGACCCCGCCGACCATCCGCTGGTTCGGCGAGCCGAGCAGCTCGGCGTTGATGTAGTCGCCCGAGGCCGGGATGAAGGTGAGCAGCGTCCCCGAGACCACGCCGGGCAGGGACAACGGCCAGGTCACCTTGAAGAAGCCGACGGCCGGGTGGGCGTAGAGGTCGCTGGACGCCTCGACGAGCCGCGGGTCGATCTTGTCGAGGCTGGCGTAGAGCGGCAGCACCATGAACGGCAGGAAGTTGTAGGTCAGGCCGGCCACGACCGCGACCGGCGTCGCGAGCAGCCGGCCGTCCTCGCCGAGCACCTGGAGGAACTGGAGCGTGTTCACGACCCAGCCGTCGTCGGCGAGGATCAGCTTCCACGACAGCGTGCGCACCAGGAAGCTGGTGAAGAACGGTGCCACGACCAGCACCAGCATCAGGTTCTTCCAGCGGCCGGCCTTGAACGCGATCGCGTAGGCCAGCACGTAGCCCAGGACCAGGCAGAAGAGCGTCGCCAGCGCGCCGTACCAGAGCGAGCGCAGCATCGGGCGCCAGTACTCCTGGAGCGCGTCGACGTAGTTGCCGACGGCCCAGGTCATCTCGTAGCCGCGGAAGTCGGAGCCGGCCGGGTCGTAGAGGCTGGTCGCGACCAGGGAGTAGAACGGCACGACGAAGAACAGCACCAGCCACAGCGCGCCCGGCAGGAGCAGCAGGTAGCCGGTCTTCCCGCGGCGCCGGCCGGTCTCCGGCGGCACCTCGGGAGGCGCGCCGGGCGTCGGGCCGGTCCCGGTGCCGGGTACGTCGAGGGGCGGGGCGACCCCCGCGGTGCTGGTCACTCAGCCACCCACGCGCTCGGCCGCACCGGCGGCGGCGTCCTGGCTGCGGTCGAGGAGGAAGGCGTACTCCGGCCGCCAGGACAGCTCGACCTGCTCGCCCTGGCTGAACATCCGGGTGCGCCCGGTGTTCTGCGAGAAGACCTGCAGCTCCTGGCCCCACGGCATCCGCACGAGGTACTGCGTGCTCACCCCGACGAAGCTCACGTCGCTGACGACGCCGCCCGGGATGGTGTTGCCGGGCGCGTCGAGCTCCTCGCCCGGTGGTCCGATCAGCACCTTCTCCGGGCGGATGCCGACCCAGCCGGCGTCGCTGTCGGTGTGCACGCGCGGGGTCGGCACGGAGACGGCGATGCCGTGCATGTCCACGCTGGTGACGTCGGCGGCCCGCTGCACGACCCGCCCCTCGATGAGGTTGGACTGGCCGAGGAAGTTGGCGACGAAGGTGCTGCGCGGGTTCTCGTAGAGCTCGGCCGGGGCGCCCATCTGCTCGATCACGCCGCCGTTCATCACCGCGACCGTGTCGGCCATCGTCATGGCCTCCTCCTGGTCGTGGGTGACGTGGACGAAGGTTCGTCCCACCTCCATCTGGATCCGCTTGACCTCGATCTGCATCGACCGGCGCAGCTTGAGGTCGAGCGCGCCGAGCGGCTCGTCCAGCAGCAGCACCTCGGGCTGGTTGATGAGCGCCCGCGCCAGCGCGACCCGCTGCTGCTGGCCGCCGGAGAGCTGCGCGGGGCGCTTGCGGGCCTGCGACGAGAGCTCGACCAGCTCGAGCATCTCGCGGACCCGGCGGTCGACGTCCTTCTCCTTGCGGCGGCGCAGGCCGAAGGCGACGTTCTCGAAGATGTCGAGGTGCGGGAAGAGCGCGTAGCTCTGGAAGACGGTGTTCACCGGTCGGCGATACGGCTTGGCGTAGGTGATGTCCTGCCCGGCCAGCGTGATCGTGCCGGAGGTCGGCGTCTCGAGTCCGGCGACCATCCGCAGCGTGGTGGTCTTGCCGCACCCGGACGGCCCGAGCAGCGCGAAGAACGACCCGCGCGGCACGTCCAGGTCCAGCGAGCGGACCGCCGTGAACCCGCCCGCGAACTCCTTGGTCACCTGGCGCAGCCGCAACCCGTCGTACGCCGTGTGGTCGCCGTCGCGCGCGGGTGCGGACGGGCGCTCGGGGCTCGTGGGGGTCTCAGCCACCTGTGACATCGGACCAGTCCCTTTCGTAGGCCATCGCCTGGCGGTCGTCGAGCGGCATGAAGGCGAAGGTCTGCGCGAGCATCTCCGCGTCGGGGAAGATGAGGGTGTTGTCGACCAACGAGGGGTCGAGCTTCTCCATCTCCTCCCGGGCGCCCTCGACGGGGCAGATGTAGTTGACCCAGGCCGCGAGCCGCGCGGCGATCGCCGGGTCGTAGTAGTGGTCGATCCAGGCCTCGGCGTTGGCCTGGTGCTCGGCGCCGTTGGGCACGAGCATGTTGTCGCTCCACAGCGCGAGGCCCTCCTCGGGCGCCACGAACCTGATGTCGGGGTTCTCGAACTGGAGCTGGATGACGTCGCCGGACCACGCCTCGCAGGCGACGATGTTGCCGGCGGCGAGGTCCTGGATGTACTCGTTCCCGGTGAACGCGCGGACCTGGCCGTCGCTCACCGCCTTGCGCAGCCGGTCGATCGCGTCGTCCCACTGGTCCTGCGTGAAGTCCTCCGGGTCGGCGCCGACCACCTTGAGCGCGAACGCCATCGTGTCGCGCATCTCCGACAGGAGCGTGACGCGCCCCTTGAGCGCCGGGTCGTCGAGCAGCTCGGCGAAGCTCCCGATCTCGCCGGTCTTCGCGGCGTTGTAGGCGACGCCGGTCAGGCCGGTCTGCCAAGGCGCGTGGTACTGCAGGTCGGGGTCCCACGCCACGCCGCGCAGCGGCTCGATGAGGTTGGCGTGCAGGTTGGGGACGTTCTTCCGGTCCAGCGGCTGGACCCAGCCGAGGCTGATCATCCGGGCCGCCATCCAGTCGGTCAGCATCATCAGGTCGCGGTCGACCGGCTCGCAGCTGCCGAGCTGGTTGCGCACCTTGGCGTAGAACTCCGCGTTGTCGTTGATGTCGTCGGTGTAGCGGACGGTGATTCCGGTCCGCTCCTCGAGCAGGTCGCGGGTGTTGCCCTCGTCGCGGCGCGGGTCGATGTAGCCCGGCCAGTTCGACACCACGACCAGCCGGTCGTCGGCGGACCGGTCGGGAGCCCGGCAGTCGGCGGGGTCCTGCTGGGCGCCGTCCTGGCCGAAGAGCGGCAGCACCCCCACGCTCGCACCCGCCACTGCGAGGCCCCCCAGGCCCCGCAGGACGGTACGCCGCGTGGCCAGCCCGCCGCGGGCAGCCGACGGGCCGGTGGGCGGTCGCGGTGTCATCCGGCTCCCCTCGGCGGCCGTGCGGCCGCAGCTCGTCTCGGGCTGGCGTGCTCCGGATCGTGCCACCGAGCGGGACCCCCGGCAAGCGAAACCGTCGACACGAAACGTGTTCGCAACGAAATCGCTCGTGCGGTCTCGGCCTGCCTCGGCGTTCCGTGGTCGCTCGGACCGGCCCCGCCGTGGGAGAGTGCCGCCCATGACCCGCCGGCAGGACCGCACCCCCGTGGTGCTCGACGACGTCTCGAAGGCGATTATCGAGCAGCTCCAGCAGGACGGTCGGCGTTCCTACGCGGCCATCGGCAAGGTCGTCGGGCTCTCGGAGGCCGCGGTGCGCCAGCGGGTGCAGCGGCTCGTCGAGGGCGGCGTCATGCAGGTCGTGGCGGTCACCGACCCGCTCGAGCTCGGCTTCGCGCGACAGGCGATGGTCGGCGTCAAGGTGCGGGGCCCGCTCGAGCCGGTCGCCGACGCGCTGAGCGCGCTCGACGAGGTCGACTACGTCGTGATCACGGCCGGCTCGTTCGACCTGCTCGTCGAGGTGGTCTGCGAGAGCGACGACCACCTCCTCGACCTGCTCTCCCACCGCGTGCGCTCGATCGAGGGCGTCGTCGCGACCGAGACGTTCATGTACCTCAGCCTGCGCAAGCAGACCTACTCCTGGGGTGTCCGTTGACCCGTTCGCTGTGGCACGACACGGCCCCGCCCGCGCCGTCGCGCCCACCGCTGCCGGGCGCCCGCGACGCCGACGTGGTCGTCGTCGGCGCCGGCTACACCGGGCTGTGGACGGCGTACTCCCTCGCCGTCGCCGACCCCTCCCTGCGCATCGTCGTGCTCGAGGCCGAGCAGGTCGGGCACGGCGCGTCCGGGCGCAACGGCGGGTGGTGCTCGGCACTCTTCCCCGCCTCCCTGCCCGCGCTGGCGGCCGCCGCCGGGCGCGACGCCGCGCTCGCGCAGCACCGGGCCATGCGCGCGACGGTCGACGAGGTGGCGCGGACCGCTGCTGCCGAGGGCATCGACTGCCACCTGGCCAAGGGCGGCACCGTCGTCGTCGCCCGCAACCGGGCCCAGTGGGCGCGCGCTCGCGCCGAGGTCGCCGCGGCACGCACCTGGGGCCGCGGCGAGGACGACCTGCGGCTGCTCGACGGGCGGGAGGCGACCGGCGTGCTGCGCGCGAGGAGCACCGTCGGCGCGACGTACACCCCCGACTGCGCCGCCATCCACCCCGCGCGCCTGGTCCGCGGCCTGGCCGAGGCGTGCGAGCGGCACGGCGTCACCATCCACGAGGGCACGCGGGTCACCGCGATCGAGCCCGGCCGCGCCCGGACCGCCGTCGGGGACGTGCGCGCCGACGTCGTCGTGCGCGCGACGGAGGGGTACACCCCGCTGCTGCCCGGGCAGCGGCGCGCGGTCGTCCCGGTCTACTCGCTCATGATCGCCACCGAGCCGCTGCCGGCCGCGGTGTGGGACGAGATCGGGCTGGCTCGGCGCGAGACGTTCAGCGACCACCGGCACCTGGTCATCTACGGCCAGCGGACCGCCGACGACCGGCTCGCCTTCGGCGGGCGTGGCGCGCCGTACCACCTCGGCTCGCGGGTCAGCCCCGCGTTCGACCGCGACGAGCGGGTCTTCGCCGGGCTGCACGCCACTCTCGTCGACCTCTTCCCCGTGCTCGCCGGCACGCGCGTCACCCACGCCTGGGGCGGCCCGCTCGGCATCGCCCGGGACTGGTGCGCCTCGGTCGGGCTGGACCGTCGGACCGGGCTCGCGTGGGCGGGCGGGTACGTCGGCGACGGGGTCGCCACCACGAACCTCGCCGGCCGCACCCTGCGCGACCTCGTGCTCGGCCACGACACCGAGCTGGTCCGGCTGCCGTGGGTCGGCCACCGCTCCCCCGCCTGGGAGCCGGAACCGCTGCGGTGGCTCGGCATCAACGCCGGCCTTCGCGCCACCCGCCTCGCCGACGCCGAGGAGTCCCTCACCCGCCGCCCCAGCCTCCTCGCCCGCTTCACCGCGAAGATCGTCCCTGCCGCTGGTTGAGCCGGCGTCGAGGGACTACCAGAACTCATCCGGCCGCGGTCGCGACCTGGGCCGATGCGCCCACGGGCCGACTTCTGGTAGCCGGTCGACGAGTACCGGCCTCGCCACCGCTGGTTGGGCCGAGGGCGCCGGCTCAACCAGCGACCGGGCCGCGGAGGGCGACGGGGGCGGAAGGAGCGAGCGGCAGCGACCGGAGGAGCAGGGCGTTCGCCGCGTGGTAGGCGTCGGGCTTGCCCGGCCAGGTCCCACCCGAGGGCGCGAGGCGGACGTCGAGCTCGTGGAGCCACGAGCCATCGCCCTCGACGAAGTGCTCGACGGTGAAGGTCCACCACCGCTCCGCCAGCGCCGCGTACCGCTCCCCGCCCGTCGCCCGGGCGAGCGCGTCGGCAGCGAGCACCGCCTCGCAGTGGACCCAGTGGAACCGCTGGTCGACGACGGGCGCCCCCGACCAGTTGATGGTGTAGGGGAAGCCGGTGCGGCCCTCGTCGGCGTCGGCGGCCGCCCGGTCGAAGAGGCCGACGGCCGCCTCGAGCAGCCAGGCAGGCGGCTCGTCGCCGGCGCGCTCGACCGCGGCGCGGAGCGAGACGAGCAGGCGGGCCCACTCCAGCCCGTGACCGGGCGTCGCGCCGTAGGGGCGGAACGGGTCGGCCGGTCGATCCCGGTTGTGCTCGGGCAGCGGCCGCCACGAGGCGTCGAAGTGCTCGACCACCCGCCAGTCGTGCGCGCGGGCGACCCGGTCGACGAGGTGCTCGGCGACGCGCAGCGCCCGGGCACGCCAGACCGGGTCGCCGGTGGCGTCGGCGGCGACGAGGTAGGCCTCGACGGTGTGCATGCAGCCGTTGGCACCGCGGTAGCCCTCGGCGACCGACCAGTCGCCGGACCACGACTCGACGCAGAGACCCCGCGCCTCGTCCCAGAAGCGCTGCTCGTGCACCGCCAGCGCACGCTCGAGCAGGTCGCCCGCGCCCGGCACACCGGCGACCGCCGCGGCGGCGGAGGCGAGCACGACGAAGGCGTGGTCGTAGCAGGACTTCGTGTCCTGCGTCGGCACCGCATCGGCGTCGAGGGCGCTCCACCAGCCGCCGTGCACGCGGTCCTCGAACGGCCCCGAGAGTGCGTCGACGCCGTGCCGCGCCAGCTCCCGGGCCGGCACCGGACCCGCGTCGTCCAGCATCGACGCGAGCGCGAAGACGTAGGTCATCCGCGCGTTGATCCAGAGCTCCAGCCCGCGCCCACCATCGACGGACCCGTCCCGGTCGAGGTGGCCGAACCCGCGGTCCAGCCGCGCGCCGGCGGCGAAGACCAGCAGCGGGTCCAGGAGCGTGCGGTCGACGGTCACGCGAACCCGTTGGCGGCCGTGCGCGCCGGCGGTCGCGGCGCGCGCAGCCAGGCCTCGAAGAACGCGTCGAGGTCCTCCCCGCTCACCCGCTCCGCGAGCGCCTCGAGCTGGGCGCCGGAGCCGTGCCTGCCGGCGCGGTCGCGCACCCAGGTCCGCAACAGCTGCCAGAAGTCGTCCTCGCCGATCCGCTGGCGCAGCGCCTGGAACGTCATCCCGCCGCGCACGTAGACCGGCGCCGCGAACATCCGGCTCGGCCCGGGGTCGTCGACCCGCAGGTCCCAGAACTCCTCGGAGCCGGCCAGCGCCGCGTGGGTGCGCTCCATCCACCGCTGCGCCGGCACGCCGCCGTGCGTCTCGGCGTACCGCGCCTCCAGGAACGTCGCCGCACCCTCGTTGACCCAGATGTCGCGCCAGCCACGCACCGAGACCGAGTCGCCGAACCACTGGTGGGCGACCTCGTGCACGACCGTGGCGAGCGCGCCGTCGCCGTGCATGACGGGGTACGTCGGCCGCGTCTGGTTCTCCAGCGCGAACCCCGGGTCGAGGCTGGTCGTCAGCCCGCCGGTCGACCCGAACGGGTAGTCGCCCACCTGCCGCTCGGTCCACCGGACGATCGCCGGCGTCCGGCGCATGAGGTCCATCGACCGCGACCGGTCCGGCTCGGGGATCCGGCGGGAGACGGCGACGTACCACGGCAGGTCCCGCTCGCCCGGCGTGGCAGCGCGGTCGGTGCCGCGGTCGACCTCGAAGGGGCCGGCGGCGAAGAACGCCAGGTATGGCGCCATCGGCTCCGCGGCCCGCCAGCGCGTGGTCGCGGTCCGGCCGTGGACGGTGCGCGAGACGAGCCGGCCGTTGCCGACGACCTGCTTGGCCGCCGGCACGGTCACCGCTACGTCCATCACGGCCTTGTCGCGCGGGTGGTCGTTGGCCGGGAACCACCACGGCGCCATGTGCGGCTGGTTCATGGCGACGACCTCGCCGCCGTCGGCCAGCCAGTTCCGCTCGCCCGCGTAGCCGAACCTCGCGGGACGGCCGGCGTACCGCACGAGCACGGTCACCACCTCGCCGGCGGCGAGCGGCCGGGCGGGCCGGATGCGCAGCTCGTGGCGGTCGGGGCGGGTCCAGCCGGCGCGGCGCCCGTCGACGCGGACGTCCTCCACCGGGAGGAGCAGGTCGAGGTTGAACCGCGACAACGCCTGGGTGGGCCGCAGCGTCAGCCGGGTGGTGCCGGAGAGCCGGCCGCGCGCGAAGTCGTAGCTGACGTCGACGTCGTAGCGCCGGACGTCGATGCCGCCGTTGCCGTCCCGGGGGAAGTACGGGTCGCCGATCCCGGCCGCGCCGGGCCGCGGACCCGTCGCGGCGCGCTCGCCAGGCAGGGCGGCCGCGGATCCGCCGAGCAGCAGCGCGGCGGTGAGCAGACCGGTCAGCAACCGACGGGTTCGGGGCACGGCGGAACGGTAACCCGGGGCACCGACGGGGCGGTCGCAATCCCGTTGCCACGACCGCTCGAGGACCTCGATGATGGTCCCGAACCGGGCGCCGTGGCGTTCCGGCAGCGGCCCCGCGATCGAGAGGAGCGTGACATGTCCATGACTGTCTCCGGCCTGCCCCCAGCAGCCCCTCTCCTCTCGCATCCCTGGAGCACCCTTGTCACTGCAGGACCCGCAGCAACCCCGCACCACCCCTGACCACCTCTCCGCGGTCGAGGTCGACCCCGCCTTCGTCACCGAGTGGCGCACCTACGACGAGCTCGACGACGGCCAGCGCTGGACGACGTGGTACGACGTGGAGCCGCTCGCGCGCGGACCCGAGCCCTGGCCCGACTGGCTCGTCACCTCCCGCGGCGCGGTCGACACCGACCTCGGCATCCTCAAGACCGGCAAGGAAGCCGACGTCTTCCTGCTCGAGCGCGGTGACCCGCACGAGCCGGACCGCGTCGTCATGGCGGCGAAGCGCTACCGCTCCTCCGAGCACCGCACCTTCCACCGAACCGCGTCCTACACCGAGGGCCGCAGCCGGAAGCGCTCCCGCGAGGAGCGCGCGGTCAAGCGGAAGTCCACCTTCGGCCGCCAGGTCGCCGCCGGCGAGTGGGCCCTCTCGGAGTGGGAGGCGCTGAAGCGGCTCTGGTCGCTCGGCCTGCCGGTCCCCTACCCCGTGCAGCTCGACGGCACCGAGCTGCTGATGGAGTGGATCCACGTCGAGGGCGAGGACGGCGTGGAGACCGCGCCCCGGCTGGCGCAGACCCGGCCGGCGCCGGCACTGCTGGCGTCGTACTTCGACCAGCTGCGCGACGCGCTCGCCGTGATGGTCCAGCACGGGGTGGTCCACGGTGACCTGTCGCCCTACAACATCCTGGCGGCCGGCGAGCGCCTGGTCGTCATCGACCTGCCGCAGGTCGTCGACCTGGTCGGCAACCTCAACGGGATGGACTACCTGCTCCGCGACTGCACCAACGTCTGCCGGTGGTTCCGCGCCCGCGGGCTGGAGGTCGACGAGCAGGAGCTCTTCGGCGAGCTGCTGGCCCACGCCTTCTAGGGACGGCCCCTAGGTTGGCCGGGTGAAGAGCACCCACGGCCGCGTCGTCCACGTCGAGTCGCTCGCGGACCTCGACCGCCGCCTGGCCGCCGGGGCCACCTCGCTGTCGGGCTGGCGGGTCCGCGCGCTCGACCTGACGGAGCGCTCGGACCTCCTCGCGCGGTGCCGCGTGGCGGGGGCCGCGTTCCTCGGCTGCACGTTCGCGCCTGGGGACGCCGAGCGCCTGCTCGCCGAGGGTGCCCTCGTCCTGCCGACGATGGCCGGCGCACCGCTCGACACGGCGCGCGCCGACCTCTACACCGCGGCGGAGCTCTTCGGCCACGGCGACTACCCGGACTCCCTCGACGCGCGCGCCTACGCCTGGTCGCAGGAGCCGTCCACGCCCGAGACCGCGCTCGCCCAGGCGCTGCACGACCACGCCGTCGACCAGGCGCTCGCCTCCTGGGTCACCGGCCGCCGGCTGGTCGGGGTGATGGGCGGCCACGCGCTCGAGCGCGGGTCCGAGGGGTACGCCGCCGCGGCCGCGCTCGGGCACGCCCTGGCCGGCACGGGGTCCTGCACGGTCGCCACCGGCGGCGGGCCGGGCGCCATGGAGGCGGCCAACCTCGGCGCGAGGCTGGCGCGCCGCTCCGCCGACGACCTGACCGCCGCGCTCGCCGGGCTGGCGCGCGTGCCGTCGTACCGTCCCTCGATCGGCGCGTGGGCGCGTGCCGCCCTCGACGTGTGCGCGGCGCACCCGGACCCCGCCGAGACCCTCGGCATCCCGACCTGGCACTACGGGCACGAGCCGCCCAACGTCTTCGCCACCGCGATCGCGAAGTACTTCCGCAACGCCACCCGGGAGGCGGTGCTGCTGGAGGTGTGCGACGCCGGGATCGTCTTCCTGCCCGGCGCGGCGGGCACGGTCCAGGAGGTCTTCCAGGACGCGTGCGAGAACTACTACGCCGACGAGTCGTCGGTCGCGCCGATGGTGCTGGTCGGCGGCTCGTACTGGACCGAGACGTTCCCGGTCTGGCCGCTCCTGCGGTCGTTGGCCCGCGGCCGGCACATGGAGCCGCACGTGCACCTGGTCGACACCGTCGAGGAGGCGGCCGCGCTCGTGGTCTCGAACCGGTGACGGATTCGGGCAATACCCACCCGAGTGTCGGCGGTCACACCTAGGGTTCTCGCACCATGCCGATGCCAGACCTCTCCCGCCGCCAGCTGCTCCGGTCCGCCGGTGCTGCCGCCCTCGCCGCCACGGCCGCCGCCTCGGGCGCGGTCTCCTCCGCCGCCACCGCGGCCTCGTCCGCCGCGTCCTCCGCGGGTTCCGCCGTCGCGGCGGCCGCTCGCCGGACCACGCTCGCCGGTGTCATCCGCAAGGCCGCTCCCGGCCCGGGTGGCTACACCACCCTGGTCGCCGGTCCTGGCGAGAAGCACGTCGTGCGCACCGACCTCGGCGTGAAGCCGAAGAAGGGCCGGGTCAAGCGGCGCCGGGGCGTCCTCGCCTTCGCCCAGCTCAGCGACGTCCACGTCACCGACGCGCAGTCCCCCCTCCGCGTCGAGTGGGTCGACCGCTGGGACGACGAGGACGCCGAGAACGGACCGACCGGGCTGCTCAGCTCCTCCTACCGCCCGCACGAGATGCTCGCCGCGCACATCGCCGACTCGATGGTGCGCGAGATCAACGCGATCGGGAAGGGCCCGGTCACCGGCAAGCCGCTCGCGCTCGCCGTCCAGACCGGCGACAACTCCGACAACGCCCAGCTCAACGAGATCCGTTGGAACATCGACGTCCTCGACGGCGGCGAGGTCCGGATCGACTCGGGCGACCTGGAGAAGTGGGAGGGGGTCGCGGACCTCGAGCCCGGCTTCTACGACATCCACTACTACCACCCCGACCCGCTCCCCGAGGGCGTGGAGCCGGACCGGCCGCGGGCGAAGTACGGCTTCCCCGCCTTCCCGGGGCTGCTCGACGCCGCCCGCCGGCCGTTCACCGCCGAGGGCCTGAAGATGCCGTGGATCTCGGTCTTCGGCAACCACGACGGGCTGGTGCAGGGCAACTTCCCGACCGCGATCGAGGGCCTGTCGGCCGTCGCCACGGGATCGACGAAGGTCATCTCGCCGCCGGCCGAGGTCAGCAAGGGCGAGGTGCTCCTCGCGCTGGCCACCGGGCGGGTCACCGAGATCCTGCAGAAGGTGATGAGCTCCCCCGGTGCCCGCACCGTCACGTCCGACCCCGACCGGCGCCTGCTCTCGCGAGCCGAGGTCGTCGCGGAGCACTTCACCACCAAGACCTGGCTCAAGGGTCACGGGTTCACCCAGCAGAACCTCGCCGACGGCACGGCGTACTACACCCTCGACCGCGGCCGGATCCGCTTCGTCGGTCTCGACACGGTCAACCTCGCCGGCGGGTCCAACGGCTCGATCGACCAGGCCCAGCACGCGTGGCTGAAGTCGACCCTGAAGCAGGCGAAGAAGGACAACAAGCTCGTCGTCGTCTGCTCGCACCACACCTCGACCTCGATGGACAACAACGCCGGCGGCAACCGGGTGCTCGGCGACGAGGTCGTGACGACCCTGCTGGCCCACCCGAACGTCGTGGCCTGGGTCAACGGCCACACCCACACCAACAACGTCTGGGCACGCAAGAAGCCCCAGGGCAAGGGCGGCTTCTGGGAGATCAACACCGCCTCCCACATCGACTGGCCCCAGCAGTCGCGGCTGATCGAGATCGCCAACAACAAGGACCGCACGCTCTCGATCTTCGCCACGATGGTCGACCATGGCGGCCCGGTGGCGCCGGACGCCGCCGACCTGGACGACACGCACGCGCTGGCCTCCATCGGCCGCGAGCTGGCCGCGAACGACTGGCACGAGCGCGCCGTCGGCCGCACCGGCACCCGTCAGGACCGCAACGTCGAGCTGCTCATCGCCAACCCGCTGCGCTGGTAGGCCGCGCGCCGGTCGCTGGTCGGCTGAGGTGTCGGGGTCCCCGGTTCACCGGGGACCCCGACGCATACCGGGGCAGATCTGCCCCGGTATGCGAGGGACTCCCGTGGTGGGCGGGGCCTCAGGCCTCGACGGCCGCGAGCTGCCCGCAGGCGCCGTCGATCTCGCGGCCGCGAGTGTCGCGGACCGTCGTGGGGATGCCCTTGGCCTCGAGCCGGCGGACGAACTCGCGCTCGTCGGCGGGGTCCGAGGCGGTCCACTTCGACCCCGGGGTGGGGTTGAGCGGGATGAGGTTGACGTGCACCCAGCCCCAGTCGCCGTAGGCGTTCAGGACGTCGCCGAGCAGGTCGGCGCGGTGACCCTGGTCATTGATGCCGCGCATCATGGCGTACTCGATCGAGACCCGGCGCTTCGTGGTCCGGGCGTAGTTCCAGGCCGCCTCGACGGTCTCCGCGACCGAGAAGCGGGTGTTGATCGGGACCAGCTCGTTGCGCAGCTCGTCGTCGGGTGCGTGCAGGCTCAGCGCGAGCGTGACCGGGATGCCCTCCTCGGCCAGCTGGTTGATCCGCGGCACCAGGCCGACGGTGGAGACGGTGATGCCGCGCGCCGACATGCCGAGGCCGTCGGGGGCGGGGTCGGTGAGGCGGCGTACGGCGCCGATGACCGCCTTGTAGTTGGCCAACGGCTCACCCATGCCCATGAAGACCACGTTCGAGACGCGCCCCGGCCCGCCGGGGACCTCACCGCGGCCCATGGCCCGGGCGCCGGCCACGACCTGCTCGACGATCTCGGCGGTCGACATGTTGCGCTGGAGACCGCCCTGCCCGGTCGCGCAGAACGGGCAGGCCATGCCGCAGCCGGCCTGGCTGGAGACGCACACGGTGGCGCGGTCGGGGTAGCGCATCAGGACCGACTCGACGAGGGCGCCGTCGAAGAGCTTCCACAGCGTCTTGCGGGTCGTGCCGCGGTCCGCCTCGAGCGTGCGCAGCGGAGTCATCAGCTGCGGCAGCAGCGCGGAGACGAGCTCCTCGCGCTGGGTCGCCGGCAGGTCGGTCATCTCGGCCGGGTCGTCGACCAGGCGGCCGAAGTAGTGGGTCGAGAGCTGCTTGGCCCGGAAGCCCGGCAGCCCCTGCTCCTCCAGCAGCGTCTTGCGCTCGGCGGAGGTGAGGTCGGCGAGGTGCCGCGGCGGCTTCTTGCGGCCGCGCGGCTCGTTGAACACGAGAGGAAGGGGCTTCGGGTCGGACATCGCCGTCCAGTCTCCCACCCGGCCGGTCACCCGGCTCAATCCTCGGTCAGGAGCCGGTCTCGACCATGACCCACAGGACGAGCGCCGCGACGCCGGCGACCACGAGCGCGGTGAGCACCATGCCCAGGAGGAGGTACGCCCCGAACCGCCGCGTCCGAGGCACCGCCAGCAACCCCAGCGGGACGAGCAGCAGCACCAGCACGAACGGGAACAGGTCCTCGGCGCGCTCGTTGGAGAACATCGCGCCCAGGACCGCCGCGTAGATCCCCGGCAGCAGCGTGATCGCGACCAGGCCGGTGAAGAAGCCGCTGAGCGGGGTGAACACCGGGTGGTCGCGGTGCCACCAGCTCGGCCGGTCCGCAGGGTCCTCCCCCGGAGCGGTCTCGTCCACGTGCTCGGTCTCCATCCCCGGGACCCTAACGGCTGCGGGTCAGAAGACCGCGTAGTGCAGCAGCAACCAGATCGGGGCGACGGTCGCGAGCAGCGAGTCGAGCCGGTCCATCAGCCCGCCGTGGCCCGGGACGACCTGGCTCATGTCCTTGATGCCGAGGTCGCGCTTGATGACCGACTCGCACAGGTCGCCGAGGGTCGCCATGACCACCGCGATGATCCCGAGCGCGATGCCGACCCACCAGTCGCCGTCGAGCAGGTAGGTCACCAGCGCCCAACCGGCGGCGACGGTGAACACCAGCGACCCGGCGAAGCCCTCCCACGACTTCTTCGGCGAGATGACCGGAGCCATCGGGTGCCTGCCGAAGAGCACGCCTGCGATGTACCCGCCGATGTCCGAGGCGATCGTGACCAGGATGAACGTGATGATGCCCTGCACGCCGGGGTTCTCGAGGCCCGAGCCGCCGGAGTCCGAGCCGAGGCCGGTCCCGCCCTCGGCGAGCAGCAGCGCGACGAACGAGCCGAGGAACGGCACGTAGACGAGCGTGAACACCGAGGCGGTGGCGTTCTGCACGTAGCCGTCGATGCCGCGGCGCAGCAGCCACAGCATCGTGACCAGCGCCGAGACCGCGGTGGCGGTGACGAGCGCGGGTGCTCCGTAGAAGTACGCCACCACGACCATCACGACGCCGCCGATCATCAGCGGCTGCTCGGGCAGGTCGATGCCCTTGGCGAGGAAGCCCTTGCGCAGCTCCCACACCGCGACGACGACGGCCGCCGCCACGATCACCATGAACGCCGTCTTCCAGAAGAAGAGCGACGCGGCGATCGCGGCGAGCAGCACGACCGCCGAGGTGATCGCGGCAGGCAGGTCGCGGCCGGCCCGCCCGTGGTCCTTGGCCGGCGCTGCCGCCGGCGTCGGGGAGTCGGTCATGGAGTCCCCGAGCCCTCAGACCTCGAGGAGCTCGGACTCCTTGTTCTTCAGCATCTCGTCGATGGCGTCGGTGTGCTTCTTGGTGATGCCGTCGAGCCGCTTCTCGGCGCCGGTGACGTCGTCCTTGCCGACCTCGCCGTCCTTCTCGAGCTTCTCGAGGTTCTGCTTGGCGGTGCGGCGCAGGTTGCGCACGGCGATCCGGCCGTCCTCCGCCTTTCCGCGGGCGACCTTGATGTACTCCTTGCGGCGCTCCTCGGTCAGCTCCGGGAAGACGCAGCGGATCACCTTGCCGTCGTCGGCGGGGTTCACGCCGAGGTCGGAGTCGCGGATGGCCTTCTCGATGTTCTTCATCGCGCCCTGGTCGAAGGGCGAGATGAGGATCGTGCGCGCCTCGGGAGCGGTGAACGACGCGAGCTGCTGGATCGGCGTGGGCGTGCCGTAGTAGTCGACCATGATCTTGGCGAACATGCTGGGGTGGGCCCGGCCGGCGCGGATCGCGGCGAACTCCTCGCGCGTCGCCTCGACCGACTTGTCCATCTTGCTGTCGGCCTCGTTGAGGATGTCGTTGATCACCGGTGCTCCTACTGGTTCGCGTTCGTCTCGTCGCTGTGGCTGCTCACGCCCGTGCCGGGCTCGTGCTCTCGCTGCGGGGGTCGTCGGCGCCTAGCCGGCGCTGACCAACGTCCCGATCCTCTCACCCTGCACGACACGCAGGATGTTCCCCTCGGGCTCCATGCCGAACACCACCATCGGCAGCTTGTTCTCGCCGCAGAGCGCGAATGCCGTCTGGTCCATGATCCGCAGGCCCTGGCTGATCGCCTCGTCGTAGGTGAGGTCGTCGTACTTCGTCGCGGTGGGGTCGACCCGCGGGTCGGCGCTGTAGACGCCGTCCACACCGTTCTTGGCCACCAGCACGACGTCGCACTTGCTCTCCAGCGCACGCTGGACCGCGACGGTGTCGGTGGAGAAGAACGGCATGCCCATGCCGGCGCCGAAGATGACGACCCGGCCCTTCTCCATGTGCCGGATCGCGCGGCGCGGGATGTACGGCTCGGCGACCTGGCCCATCGTGATGGCGGTCTGCACGCGCGTCTCGACGCCTTCCTTCTCCAGGAAGTCCTGGAGGGCCAGGCAGTTCATGACGATGCCGAGCATGCCCATGTAGTCGGCCCGGGCGCGGTCCATCCCCCGCTGCTGGAGCTCGGCTCCGCGGAAGAAGTTGCCGCCGCCGGTCACGATCGCGACCTGGACGCCGGCCCGCGCGACCGCGGCGATCTCGCGGGCCACCTTCTGCACGACGTCGGGGTCGACCCCGACCTCGCCGCCACCGAAGACCTCGCCCGACAGCTTGAGCAGGACGCGATGGTACGCGGTCACCCGGCTCTCCTCTCCTCGGTGGGCACGACGAAGGCCGGCCCGATGGACAGTGTCTGCTCCATCGAACCGGCCTCCTCGTGATGTCTGGCCAGACCCTAGTGCCTCAGGCGCCGACCTCGAAACGGGCGAAGCGCTTGAGGGTGGTGCCGGCCTCGTCGAGGACGGCCTTGACCGACTTCTTGTTCTCGGTCACCGACGCCTGCTCGAGGAGGACGACCTCCTTGAAGAAGCCGTTCAGGCGGCCCTCGGTGATCTTGGCGATCGCCTGCTCGGGCTTGCCCTCCTCGCGCGACTTCTGCTCGGCGATGCTGCGCTCGTGGTCGACGACGTCGGAGGGGACCTCGTCGCGGGTGAGGTACTGCGGACGCATCGCGGCGATCTGCATCGCGGCGCCGCGAGCGGCCTCCTCGTCGCCCTCGAACTCGACGAGCACGCCGACGGCGGGCGGCAGGTCGGCGGCACGCTTGTGCATGTAGACGACCGTCGAGCCCTCGAAGTACGCCACCTGGCCGAGCTCGATCTTCTCGCCGATGGAGACGGCGAGGTCGGCGACGACGTCGCCGACGGTCTTGTCGCCGAGCTGGACGGCCTTGAGGGCCTCCGCGTCGCCGGCCTTGGCCTCGGCGGCCGCGTCGGCGATCTTCTGGGCGGTGGCGACGAACTCGTCACCCTTGGCCACGAAGTCGGTCTCGCAGCGCAGCTCGACGAGCGCGCCGCCGGAGGTGGCGACGAGGCCGGCGGTGGCCTCGCGCTCGGCGCCGCGGGCCTCGGCCTTCGCGGCACCCTTGACACGGAGGATCTCGACGGCCTTGTCGAAGTCGCCGTCGGCCTCGGTCAGGGCCTTCTTGCAGTCCATCATGCCGGCGCCGGTGAGCTCGCGGAGCTTCTTGACGTCGGCGGCGGAGATGTTCGCCATGGTGTTGTCCCGTCTGGGTCGCAGGAATCGGAAGACTGGAGCGGGCTCACGCCCGCCGTGACCATCGCCGCGGCGCCGCGCGTACGTCGTACGTGCGGCGCCGCGTCGGTGGACGGTCAGGCCTGGGGCTGCTCGGCGGCCGGCTCGTCGGTCGCGGCGGCCGCGGCCTCGTCGGAGGCAGCGCCCTCGGAGGACGCGCCGGTCGCCTCGGAGGCCGGGGCCTCGGTGGCGGCGGCGTCGCCACCGGTCGCCTCGACGGCGGCCTGCTCGGCCTCGCCACCGAGGAGCTCGCGCTCCCACTCGGCCAGCGGCTCGGCGGCGGCCGAGGTGCCCTCAGCGGCGGCCTTGCCACCCGAGCGGGCGATGAGGCCCTCGGCGACGGCGTCGGCGACCACGCGGGTCAGCAGCCCGACGGCGCGGATGGCGTCGTCGTTGCCCGGGATCGGGAAGTCGACCTCGTCGGGGTCGCAGTTGGTGTCCAGGATGCCGATGATCGGGATCCGGAGCTTGCGAGCCTCCTCGACGGCGAGGTGCTCCTTCTTGGTGTCGACGATCCAGACGGCCGACGGGGTGCGACCCATCTCGCGGATGCCGCCGAGGGTCTTCTCCAGCTTGTCGCGCTCGCGACGCATCTGGAGGAGCTCCTTCTTGGTGCGGCCCGAGGCGGCGACGTTGTCGAAGTCGAGCTCGTCGAGCTCCTTGAGCCGGTTGATCCGCTGGTGCACGGTCTGGAAGTTGGTGAGCATGCCGCCCAGCCAGCGCTGGTTGACGTAGGGCATGCCGACGCGGGTCGCCTGCTCGGCGATCGCCTCCTGCGCCTGCTTCTTGGTGCCGACGAACATGATCGTCCCGCCCTTGGCCACCGTCTCCTTGATGAAGGCGTAGGAGCGGTCGATGTAGGCCAGCGACTGCTGCAGGTCGATGATGTAGATGCCGTTGCGCTCGGTCATGATGAAGCGCTTCATCTTCGGGTTCCAGCGACGGGTCTGGTGCCCGAAGTGAACGCCGCTCTCGAGGAGCTGGCGCATGGTCACGACTGCCATGGTGTGTTTTCTCCTGTGTGTGGAGCCGCCGCCGTGTGCCCGCCCTTGCGAACGAGGGCGGACCGGTGACGCGCTCCGGTCGTTTTCAGTTGCCGCGAGCCGACGGGTGCCGGTCGCCCTGACGCCGGCGCGCGACCCGACCCGGCTCTCGCTGGGACCGAGGGTCGTCGCCCGCGGGTGGTCGGCTCCCTGGAGAGGGCACCGCCGCGGTCTGCCGACGTGCGAAGTCAGTACGCGTGGTGACGTGCGGACTGCCCTGCCAGCCTACGGCGTCCGCCCGGTCCCCCGCCAATCGTCGCTGCGGGGCCGACAACCGTCCCCATCGCGGCTCTCGTGCCGGCTCGTGCACAGGCCCTCCTGCGGGGGTCCCGGGCGGCCCGGTCCGGTCGCACCGTGGGTCCATGCACCTCGCGACGCTCGCCCTCCTGGTCACGCTGCTCCCACCCGGTCCGGCCGCCGCGCCCGCCGCGGACACCGACCCCGTCGGTGAGTGGCCGCTGCGTCCCGAGCCGGCGGTGGTCGAGCACTTCGACCCGCCCGAGACGCCGTACGGCGCCGGGCACCGCGGCGTCGACCTGCTCGGGTCGCCGGGACAGCCGGTGCGGGCGGCCCTGCCGGGCGAGGTGACGTGGTCCGGGACGCTGGCCGGCCGCGGGGTCGTCGTGGTCTCGCACGGCGCGACCCGGACGACGTACCAGCCGGTCGCCGGGAGCGTGCCGGTCGGCACCACCGTGGCCGCCGGCGACGTCGTCGGGTCGCTCGAGCTGACCGGGTCGCACTGCTTCCCGCGGGCGTGCCTGCACTGGGGTTGGCTCGAGGGCGAGACCTACCTCGACCCGCTCGACCTGGTGGGTGCCGGGCCGGTCCGGCTGCTGCCGCTGTGGCGGGACGAACCGGCCAGGGTCGGCCGCGCTGCGACGCTCCCCCGTCCGTACGCCGGCTGGCGGCCGCCGGTCAGCAGCCTTCCCGCTCCCCGCTGATCCTGCCGGCCCCGCCTCCGGTGAGCGGCTGGTCGGTCTCCTGCCGTCGAGCGGGATAGTCCGTGACGTTCGGCAGGTGTTTCGACGCATCGACCTGCGGAACGTCACGGACTACCCCGGCACCTGCCGCCACCCTGTGGAGATCAGGCCCGCGGGTGCGCCTGCTGGTAGGCCCGGCGCAACCGGTCGGTGGTGACGTGCGTGTAGAGCTGGGTCGTGGCGAGCGAGGCGTGGCCGAGGATCTCCTGCACCGAGCGGAGGTCCGCACCGCCCTCGAGCAGGTGCGTCGCGGCGGTGTGCCGCAGCCCGTGCGGACCGATGTCGGGCGCGCCGGGGACGTCGGCGATCCGGCGGTGCACGAGTGTGCGCACCGCGCGCTGGTCGATCCGCTTCCCGCGGACGCCGAGGAAGAGCGCCGAGCCGGAACCGTCGACCGCCAGGTGCGGCCGGCCGTGCTTGACCCAGAAGTCCAGGGCCCGCGCGGCGGGCCGGCCGAACGGGACGGTGCGCTCCTTGCGCCCCTTGCCGAGGACGCGGACGACGTTGCGCTCCCGGTCGACGTCGTCGACGTCGAGACCGACGAGCTCGCCGACGCGGATGCCGGTGGCGTACAGCAGCTCGAGCATCGCGACGTCCCGCAGGCCGACCGGGCTGCCGTCGTCGGCGAGCTCGGCGGCCGATCGCACCAGGTCGGCCGCTTCGTCGGCGCGCAGCACCGGCGGGAGCGACTTGTGCGCCTTCGGACTGCCGAGGCTGGCGCCCGCGTCGGTCGCGGCGCGCCCGGTGCGCAGCAGCCAAGCGGTGAACACCCGCGCCGCGGTGGCCCGCCGCGCGACGGTCGTGCGGGAGCGGCCGAGGGTCTGCTGCTTGGCCAGCCAGCTGCGCAGGGCACGTAGGTCGAGGTCCGCCACGTCGCTGTGTCCGAGCCGTGCCGCGTGCCCGAGCAGGCCGGCGACGTCGGTCGTGTAGGCGCGGACGGTGTGCGGGGTCAGGTCACGCTCGGCGACGAGGTGGCGCTCGTAGTCGGCGAGCACACGAGCCATCGGCTCCGGCAGCTCGTCCGGCCGCGGCTGTTCCTCGGTCTCCGCACCCACGGTCGAGGAGTCTAGGAAGACTGCGTGCCCTCACTGGTGAGCCAGCGCGGCGAGCCGCCACCCGTCCCCGTCTGCCTCGACCAGCCCGACCGCCCGCAGGCGCATCAGCGCGTTCCCGGTGTCGGAGATGCTGAGCCCGGCGGTGCGCGAGATCGAGTCGACGTGTGCGGGTCGCGCCACCGGCACCGCGTCCAGCACCTGCTGGTGTCGCAACGACAGCCGGTCGCGCTGCCGCTCCGGCCCCCGGAGCTCCTCGACCAGGTGGGCACCGGACTCCCCCACCAGCTCGAGCACGTCCTCGGGCGAGGTCACCAGCATCGCGGCACCCGTGCGCACGAGCTCGTGCACACCCTGCGACTGCGCGCTGGTCACCGGCCCGGGGACACCCATCACCGTCCGGTTGACCCGACCGGCCCAGTTGGCGGTGCTGAGCGCGCCACTGCGCACCGCCGCCTCGACGACGACCGTGCCGCGGGCCAGGGCAGCGATCAGCCTGTTCCGCGCGAGGAACCGCAGTCGAGTCGGGGCGGATCCGGGCGGGAGCTCGGAGACCACCAGCCCGTGGCCGGCGAGGTGGTCGAGCAAGCTGCGGTGCGCGGTCGGGTAAGCGCGGTCGACGCCGCATGCCAGCACCGCGACCGTGAGCCCCTCGACGGCGAGCGCGCCCCGGTGGGCGGCCAGGTCGATGCCGAACGCCGCGCCGGAGACCACGGGCAGGCCGGCCCGAGCGACGCCGGCACCGATCGAGGCGGCCACGTCGACGCCGTACGTCGTGGCGGAGCGCGAGCCGACCACCGCCAGGGAGCCGGCCAACCGGTCCAGCCGCACCGGCCCCTTCGCCCACAGGCCGAGCGGCGGGCCGCCGCGTCGGTGGACCTGTCCCGCCCCCATCAGGTCGTCGAGCTGCTCTGGCCACTCCGCGTCCCCTGGCACGACGAACCGGATGCCCAGCCGGGCCGCGAGCTCCAGGTCTCGCTCCGGCTGCATCGCTCCCAGCCGGGTGGCCACGTCGGTGAGGACGCCGCTGCCGGGGTCCCGCTCGTGCAGGAGCGCGTCGTGGAACGCCGGTGCCCCCATCTGTGCGGTGTGGACCGCGAACCGCGGGTCCCCCGGCTCCCCCAGTCGGGAGAGTGCCACCCGTGCGAGACGGTCCGCATCGCTCGCATCGCCGGTCATCCGGCCCGCCTCTCCAGGTCCGCGAGCAGCAGGGGTTCGGCGGTCCGCAGCCGCAGGGCGGTGCACAGCTCGACCTCACCCGGTCCGGCCGCCCCGGCGAGGTCGGCCACGGTCCACGCGAGCCGGTGGACCCGGACCGCGCCTCGCCGGGTCAGCAGACCCTTGCCGATCTTGTCGTCGAGCAACCGCTGGGCGGCCGTCGACAGCGGCCACAGCTCGCGCAGGGCCGGGCCGGGCACGTGTCCGTTCAAGCGCCAGCCGCAGCCGGCGTACCTCTCCGCCTGCTTGCGACGGGCGGCCGTCACCCGCTCCCGGATCTGCGCCGACGACTCCGGCGGGCCGAAGTTGCCGGCCGCGCCGATGCCGCCGGCCTGCAGCGGGACGACCTCACGGGTGATGTCGATGCGGTCGCTCAGAGGGCCGGTGATCCGGCTGCGGTAGTCCCGCCGGGCTCGCTCGCTGCAGGTGCAGCGGTTGTCGCGGGCCACGGGTGAGTACTCGCCGCAGGGGCAGGGGTTGCACGCGACGACCAGGATCCCGCGCGCCGGGAAGGTGGCGGACTGCTCCCCTCGGGCGATCGTGACGTCGCCGCTCTCCAGCGGTTGGCGCAGCGCCTCGATGACGTCGGTGCGGAACAGCGGGAACTCGTCCATGAACAGCACCCCGTGGTGCGCACGGCTGATCTCCCCGGGGCGCACCCGTCCGGTCCCACCGCCGATGAGGCTCGCCTTGCTGGCGTCGTGGTGCGGCGCGGCGAACGGCGGCCGGGTCAACATGCCGGCAGCCGGGTCGAGCACCCCGGCCAGCGAGTGCAGGGCGGTGAGCTCGAGCGACTCCTCCGCATCGAGGTCGGGCAGCAGGCCCGGCAGGCGCTCCGCGAGAGTGGTCTTGCCGGCGCCCTTGGGCCCGGTGAGCATGAGGTGGTGCGACCCGGCCGCGGCCACCTCGAGCGCGTAGCGCGCGTCGGCGAGACCGAGGACGTCGACCATGTCGGTGTCCTCGAGCCGGTCGTCGCCGCGCCAGGTGAGCAGCCGGCTGCCCGACTGCTGGGCCACGGGCGGTGCGTCAGGCACTTCCTCCCCCGCCAGCTGGGCCGCGACCTGCGCGAGCGAGCGCATGCCGTACACCGAGACGCCGGGCACCATGCACGCCTCGGCGGCCTGCGGCTCGGGCACGTAGACCTCGGTGATGCCACGTCGCGCCGCCGCCAGCACCATCGGCAGCACACCGGGCACCGACCGCAGGCCACCGGCCAGCGTCAGCTCGCCGACGAACAGGCAGCCCGCCAGCGCCGCCTTCGGCACCTTGCCGTTCGCGCCCAGCACGGCCATCGCCATCGCCAGGTCGAAGTGGCTGCCGGTCTTGTGCAGGTCCGCCGGGCTCAGCAGGATCGTGACCCGCTTGTTCGACGGCCATCCGAGGTCGCTGTTGGCGATCGCCATGCGACAGCGGTCGCGCGCCTCGTTGAGGGACACGTCGGGCCGGCCCACGACGACCGTCGCGACGATGCCGGGCGAGACGTCGGCCTGCACCTCGATCAGGTGGCCCACGGCTCCCTGGAGCGAGACGGTGTGCGCGGTCGCGAAGGCCATCAGCCGATCCCCCGCACGTGCTCGACCTCGGCGGCTCCGCGGCGCGGCAGCTGCACGCACACCATGTCCACCCGCGACTCGAGGTGGGCGATGCCGTGCTCCTCCAGCCACCGGTTGGCCAACCGGCGGAGCCGCGCCACCTTGATGTCGGTCACCGCCTCGTGCGGCGTCCCGCCGATCCGGCCACTGCGGGTCTTCACCTCGCAGATCACGACCGTGCGCCCGTCCCTCAGCACCAGGTCGATCTCGCCCTGCTCGCACCGCCAGTTCCGGTCCAGGAGGGCCATCCCCTCCGCCACCAGGTGCCGGGCGGCGAGCGTCTCGCCGTACTGCCCCACCGCGTGGTTCCGCGCTGCTGTCGTCGTCATGTCCTCGACCTCCTGCGCCGAGGCTGCCCGTGAGGGCGGACGTCGCGTTCGGTGCCGTGGCCAGCGTGTGGAGGAACGCGCGGGCGGCACCCGTTGTGGACGGCGGCTGGGCCGTCAGCGCACGAGCCGGGCGACCTTCATGCCGACGACCGGGTCATACGCCACCGTCGGCGCCGACTCCTCGATGGGCAGGGCGTCCTTGTTGAAGACGTAGACCTGGACCCCCTGGACCTGCTTGCCTCCGCCGTTGAGAACGATGCCGTTGGCAGCCGTGGCGTCGGTCGTCGTACGGGTGCTGGTCGGACCTTCGTCGGTGATGAAGGCCGGAGCGAACTCCCGGATCGGTTGGAAGCCCTTCTGGACCCTGTCGGACGCACCGACGACGGGCACCCACACGAAGCGGGGCGAGTGGATCACCGCCGGGTCGAGCATGGTCGGGGTGACGCCACTGGGTCGGCTGATGTGCTCGAGCGAGTACCCGGTGCGCAGGAAGCACGACAACACGTCGTTGTTGACGGTGGCCCCGCCGTAGGAGACGTTCGATCGGCCGGGGCAGGTCGTCGTACCGCGCGTGGCGGCGATCCGGCCCGGGTGACCGGCGACGCCCGTGATGAACCCGGGTGCGAGCGGACTGACCCGGTTGCCGGGCAGGCCGGCGATGCAGTTGTTCCCGTCCCGCGACGAGCTGTCCAGCTGTGCGTCGGGCAGGAGGCCCGCGCCCGAGCCGCAGTCCTTGGCCTCAGCGGTCCCCGCCGGGAACGGGTACGGCGCGAGGAGGTGATCGAGCCCCGCGGCGATGTTGAGTGCGAGGGTGTCGGCTGTTCCTGAGCCGCCCTTCCGCGGGCTGTCGAGCTGGCCGAAGTTGCCGCGCTGCTGTCCGACGCAGCCGACGGCCGTGGTCGGTGCGACCACGATCTCCTCCACCATGCCGGCGTCGCTGGCGGGCTCCGGCGCCGGCTCCACCGGCGGGGGCGGCACCACCGGCGCCGGCCCGTTGACCGTGAACTCGAGGGAGCTCGTCGAGATCTGCGGCAGCTTCTTGTCGTTCTTCTCCTGGACCACGCCGAAGACGCGCCAGGCGCCCGGTGTCCCCGTCACCTCGGGGCCGATGGAGAACGACGGCACGATGAGCGGGTCGGTCTTGCCGACGTCCATCGCGGCGTACTCGTGCCATGACCCGTCCGGCGCCACGAATCGGATCGACGCCCGGTCGATGTTGCTCGGGATGCCGGTCAGCCGGAGGTTGCCGACAGACAGCGTCTGTCCGACCCCCGCCACGCTCGGCGCCGCGGGACCCACGATCGCGTGGGTCCCCTGCTGCACGTCGCTCGGCAGGACGACAGGGACCGTCTGCGTGGACGTGGTGGTCGTCGCAGAGGTGGTTGTCCCCGAGGTCGTGGCCGGGGCGGGCGATGCTGCGAACTTCCCGGAGTTCCCGGGCGCCACGTCGAGCATCGCCGGGCCGAGCGCACAACCACTGGGCAACCAGAACGGCAGCACGCTCTCCCCGCGCGGAATGGCGGAGAACGCCTGGACCACTGCTGACCGCTGCACGTCCAGTCCGCTCTCACCCAGGACGCCGGCCAGGCCGAAGTCGACCCGCGCACCGGGTGCCGTGATCTCGAGCCGCACGCACTCAGAGGTGCAGGCGTCGCCGTCCTCGTCCTGCAGCCGGACCTCGCCGTCGGCCAGCACTCCGTTCTTGAGGTCGTCCACCACGATGGCCTCCTGGCCGGAGGCGACGTTGCCCGTGAGGTACGCCGCGGCGGCATCCGCGATGGCCGGGAGGTCGCTGGCGGACGCCGGCAGCAGGTGACCCACGCTCAGGGCAGTGACGTCGACCTGCTTCTGGACCGACCTCTCCCGCGCCCACGCGTTGCCGAGGTCGACGGCCAGCGCGGCCACCCCGAACAGCACGACCGCGAGGATGCCGACGATCACCGCCGTCGCGCCGCTCTCGTCCCGCGTCCTCACGTGCAGGCCTCAGGTGCGACCGGCACGTACTCAACCCGCGCCTGCGCCGTCGTGGAGACCAGGCCACCGTTGACGAACGGGAGGAACGGCAGCTTGAGGTCTGCTGCCGGGAACTCCACGCGAACCTCGACCGTGTCGCCCACGTTGATCCCGTTCGGCAGCGCGTCGTCGTACGTCCGGGTGATCGTCGCGGCTTCCCCGGCGCCGTTCAGCGCATCGACCTCTGCGCGGACGCGGCTCTGGAAGTCGGCGCACTTGTCGGGCATGCCGACAGCCGAGAGGCGCGCGGCATCGCGTGCGATGTCGCTGCCTCCCTGCATCGTCCAGAAGTACAGGCCGTACTGGATGATGCCGAAGACGAGCAGCAGCAAGAGCGGCAGCAGCAGTGCGAACTCGACTGCGGCCGCTCCCCGCCCCTCGCCGCGGCGCTCCCTGAGCCGGCGGCTCGACAAAGCCGGTGCTCCTCCCTACGACCCCCGATGGCCTGAGGGCAGAAGCGTAGAGGCCCTCACCGCCGCCAGCGGCCCCCGTAGTCCAACCTGACTACTCGATTAGACCGGACGACGGAGCAACGCCACTCCTCGTACGCGGAAGTCACGACCGTCAACCGACGAGGCGTGGCACGTCGCAGCTCGGGGGCGCCTGCACGATCACGTCGGCGCCATTGGCGGTGATCCCCAGCATCGACGTCAGCGGGTTGATAATCGCGTTCACGTTGTTGATGAGCGGGTTGACGGACTTGTTGACGATCTCCGACGTGATCGCCGAGATCAGACCGCCGAGGTTTAGTTCTCCCAGAAGGACCTCGCCCTTGTCCTCTCCGCCCACGATGAGGCTCACCGAGCCGGTGATGTCGCCGATCACGACACTTGCGGCAGGCAGCTTGAGCGTGTCGCGTGGGGACACCGGCACCAGGGCTCCGTACTGCTGGTCGGGATGCTTGAAGGGCGCGGTGGAGCTGGTCGATCCGCTGTCCAGCGAGGCACCCGCCTCGACGGTGATGTCGAAGCGTAGCTGCGGCGCGCGACTGAAGAGGGTGGTGAGCAGGTTGCCCAATCCAAGACGGCTGAGAAGCGACCAGAGGTCGTTGACGAGCGAACCGAGGCCCAGCGTTCCACTCAGATGGAGCGGTGCACTGAGTCCCAGCCTGATGTTGCTCCGGTCGACCTGGACGTCTACTTCCTGCTTGTCCGCGGTCGAGCCGGCTCCACACTTGATTCGCGTGAGAGTGGCGTCGGCTTTCGCTACATCGACGTCCACGACCAACGGCACCTTGCCGTCGACCTTGACGACGTCGAGGTTCCACAACTTCGAACCTGGCTGAAGCTCGATGGTCGTGTGCAGCTTGACCTGCGACGTCGAGACCTTGGTCCCGATCGGACCACAGCCCTGCCGCGGCGCTTCAATGACCTGGAGAAGCACTTCTCCCTTGGAGATGGCCGGCTCGTTCCAGATCACTCCGGTCTTGAGGAGGTTCTCACCGTTGGCGACGAGGACCGCACCCGCAAGGAGGTCCAGGACGTTGATGTCCGTCGCCAACGCCGCCGGGCTCGCGGTGGTCAGCGTGAGGACCCGGTCCAGATCGATGGTCGCATCGAGCAGCACCGACGCCTTCTCCTGCAGGGACTGCAACAGGGAGACGTCAGCGGTCACTGCGCCGGCCTCGCGCAGCAGCACCGCGGCCGAGACCTCCACCAGGTGTCGCACCGTCAGGCCCTCGACTGCAGCCAACCCCTCCGGCGATCCGACATTCAGCGCCGCGGCGATGCCGGCGAGGGAGATGTTGGCATCCGCCAGGCCGTGGTAGCCGATCGCCGTGACATTGAGCGCGTCACCCAAGAGCGCATTGATCAGCTTCGACTCCGGGTCGTTCGGGTTGCCCGGATCTACCGACAGGGCGTACGAGCCGACGCGGAAACACGCGTAACTCTGCGTGGTGCTTACAGCGGTCCGCGACACGTCGCCGCGCCCGCTTGTGAACGCGAAGTCCACACCGCCGTTGGCCGTCACCCGCACTGCGTTGGGTAGCGCACCCGGCGTCGTCTTCGTGACGGTCCCGACGGCACTGTCGCCCGCGCGATGGGTGAGGCTGCCGGTGGGTATGAAGGAGGTGGCCGACACCAGTCCGACCTCCACGAGCAGCGTCGGAGCGGCGCCGAGGATGTTGTCGTCGTTGCGGGCAACGCTCTGTGCGACGGCCGTCTTGAAAGCGGCGCTGTCCAGGATCGTGCCCGTGGACTGCCCCTTCAGCTCGCGCGACAGGTCCATGGCGACGACGTCCGCGACCGCCTGCATGTCTCGCCGAGCCACGCGTTGCATCCCGAGGTCGACGGCGAACGCCGCGATCAGCACGAGGACGGCCATCGCGACGGCGACGAGGACTGTGACTCCACCGCGGTCGTCTCGGTGACGGGACACCTAGCTCACCCGGGCCGAGGACGAGTACTGGAGGTGATCGGGAAGAACAGCGCCGAGCCCGGGGAACGCGGGAGTCAGCGGGTGCGCGCCATAGAGGTAGTCGACGCTCACCTTGATGCACAGCGGCGACGTCGTGCCGGAACCGGTGCAGGACGTCGGCGTCGAGACACTGCAGGTCCCGACGGGCGTCGACCCCTTCATCAGACCGGTCGACGTGCAGCTCACGCCGTACGACGCAAGCCCTTCGTTGAGAGCCGCCATGGCGTCGGCTTGCCGGTTGGCCGCGACGGGGGCGACAGCAGCGGCGCGTGCGCCCTCCGCGGCGGCCTGGCTCAACGCCTGGCGGAAGCTCAGCATGTAGCCGTAGCTGATGATGCCGAAAAGGAGGAGCAACAGCAGCGGGGCGACGAGGGCGAACTCCACAGCCGCGGCGCCACGGTCGCCGCGGCGCGCAAGCATCCTGCGACCAGCCACGACCCACCCCTGCACACGCTCGTCCGGGACGGCCCCCACGACCGTCCTCCCCCGGCGTCGACCATAGGACGGATGCTTAGCACCATGGGGCGAAATGGCCCGTTCGGGCTATGTCTTCGGCGGAGAGATGTCCGAAGGTTGGAGCTCCTCGACGTTCACGTCCTTGAACGTGAGCACTTTCACGTTCTTGGCGAAGCGGGCGGGGCGGTACATGTCCCAGACCCAGGCGTCGGACATGGAGACCTCGAAGAAGACGTCGCCGGCCTCGGTGCGCGCCTTCACGTCGACCTGGTTGCACAGGTAGAAGCGGCGGTCGGTCTCGACGACGTACTTGAAGATGCCGACGACGTCGCGGTACTCCCGGTAGAGCGTCAGCTCCATCTCGGCCTCGTACTTCTCGAGGTCCTCCGCGCTCATGACATCCCCTCCAGGGCGGCGGCGTCCTCGACGGCCTCGGCGACGTCCGCGACCTCATTGTGCACGTCGACCGCGGGCTCGAGCCCGGCCGCCCGGCGGACGTTGACGAAGCGCATCCGGTGCACCGGCGAGGGTCCGTGCTCGAGCAGCGCGGCGCTGTGGGTGTCGGTGATGTAGCCCTTGTGCGTCTTGAAGTCGTACGCCGGCCAGTCGGCGTCCATCTCGCGCATGATGCGGTCGCGGGTGACCTTCGCGAGCACCGAGGCCGCGGCGATGCAGGCGGCGACCCGGTCCCCCTTCCAGACCGCGAGCCCGGGCACGCCCAGGCCGTCCACGGGGAACCCGTCGGTGAGCACGTAGGCGGGTGGGACGTCGAGCAGGGCGACGGCCCGGCGCAGCGCCTCGACGTTCGCGACGTGCATGCCGAGCCGGTCGCACTCGTCGTGCGGGACGACGACGACCGACCAGGCGACGGCACGACGTACCACCTGGTCGTAGCAGCGCTCGCGGGCCTTCTCGGTCAGCAGCTTGCTGTCGGCGAGGCCGGGGACGATGCCCGACTTGCCGGACGGCAGGATGCAGGCGCCGGCGACGAGCGGGCCGGCGCAGGCGCCGCGGCCGGCCTCGTCGACGCCGGCGATCGGCTCGATGCCGTGGCGGCGGAGGGCACGCTCGTAGCCGTAGATCCCGGCGTCACGCCGGACGGTCGAGCCACGTGGGAGGACGGACACGGGTTCCCGGGAGGGTCAGGACGGGTCGGGCACGTCCGCGAACGCGTCGGGACGCCCCACCCAGTCGAATCGGTCGGTCGGCCAGAGCAGCACGAACACCTTGCCGACGACGGAGTCGACCGGCACGTAGGGGTTCTTGGTGCAGTCGGTCTCCTGCTCGGGCAGGCACAGGTGGGCGCTGGAGTCCGCGGAGTGCCCGCGGTTGTCGCCCATGACGAACAGCTGCCCCTCGGGCACCGGCCCGGCCGACCAGCTGCAGTTGCCGGTCATCGGGCCGCGGCAGTCGATGCCCTTCTCCTGCTTGACGTAGGCCTCCTCGTTCAACGCCTTGCCGTTGACCGAGATGCGGCCCTTCTTGTCGCAGCAGGTGATGGTGTCGCCAGCGACGCCGACGACGCGCTTCACGAGGTGGCCGCCGGTCGGGTAGAGCCCGATCTTGGCCATCAGCGAGGTGAGGCCGTTGGACGGCTCGCCCTGCTCGGCGCTGCTCAGCCAGCTGCCCGGGTCCTCGAAGACCACGACGTCGCCGCGCTGCGGCTCCCCGCCGAACCAGTAGGACACCTTCTGCACGAGGATCCGGTCGTCCCTGACGAGCCCCGGCTCCATCGACTCCGAGGGGATGTAGAACGCCTGGACGAACAGCGCCTTGATGACCACCGCCAGGACGAGCGCGATGCCGAGCAGCAGGATCGTCTCCTGCCACACGGGCAGGTGCTTGCGCTTCTTCTTGCCGTCGCCCTCGAGGTCCCCGGCGGCCGGAGACGACGAAGACCGCGACCCGTCCGGTGTGCCGACGGTGTCGTCAGCGGGATCGAGGTCGCGGTCTTCGGTGGTCACGCGCAGAGTCTAGGGAGGAGGTGTCCTGCCCCAGCACCTGGTCAGCGCTCAGGCGTCGCGGCGCTCCTTGATCTTCGCGGCCTTGCCGCGGAGGTTGCGCAGGTAGTACAGCTTCGCCCGGCGGACGTCACCGCGGGTGACGATCTCGATCTGCTCGAAGATCGGGCTGTTGAGCGGGAAGGTGCGCTCGACGCCGACGCCGAAGGAGACCTTGCGGACGGTGAAGGTGCGGCCGATGCCGGCGCCCTGGACGCGGATGACGACGCCCTGGAAGATCTGGACGCGGGACCGGTTGCCCTCGACGACCTTGACGTGGACCTTGACGGTGTCGCCGGCGCGGAAGGCCGGGACGTCGTCGCGCTTGAGGCTGTTGCCGATCTCGGCCACCAGGTTGTTGGTCATGACTGCTCCTCGCGAGTGCCACAGGTCAGCCGCGGTGATCGAAAGGTACGGTGCGGGTGGCGCAGTGCTGGTGGCCGGCGGCGCAGGACTCCCCCTGTGGCAGGAGCCCGACGCGGACCCTCCGTGTGTTCCTCGGAGCGGTCCTTCGGCCGACTGGGCCGGTGGGTCAGTCTGCCACAGCGGGCTCGACGGCCAGAAATCTTCCCGGGACCGTTCAGCGCCGTCCGGCCCGCTTGACCATCCGCACGACGCCCGGCTCGAGCTCCCCGGCGTGCCGGTAGCCCGCCTTCTTGTAGATCCGCTGGTTGCGCGTGCTGCCCGCCCCCGTGAACAGCTCGTACGCCGCCACGCCGGCCGGCGCCGCGGCCTCGACCGCCTCCAGCAACCGCCGGCCGAGCCCGCGACCGCCGAGGTCGGGCGCGACCATCAGCCGCCCGACGTGCCACGTGGTGCCGTCGTCGGCCAGCGACCCACGCACCGCGCCGACGAGCCGACCGCCGGCCCGCGCGACCAGCACGTGGTCGCGGGCCAGCCAGTCGACGAACTCGTCGTAGGTCTCGTGGAGCGCGGGGATCCGCAGCCCCGGGTTGTCGTGCTGCTCGGCGACCCAGCTCGCGCGCTGGAGCACGAACAGCTCGGGTGCGTCCGCCGGCTGCGCGAGCCGCACCTCGACCCCGTCGAGCACCTGCGAGGGGTGGGCGAGGTCGGGGCGGCGCTCGGCCGTGCGGCGTACCGCCTGCTCGTGGCGCCAGGCCGCGATCGCGCCGTGGTCGCCGGAGAGCAGGACCGGCGGGACGTCGTGGCCGCGCCAGGACGCGGGCTTGGTGTAGACGGGGTGCTCGAGCAGGCCGCCCTCGTGCGACTCCTCGACGAGCGAGGCGGCGTTGCCCATGAAGCCCGGCAGCAGCCGCACGACCGCTTCGGTGATGGCGAGCGCCGCGACCTCTCCCCCGTTGAGCACGTAGTCGCCGATCGAGACCTCCCGGACCTCGGTCAGCGTCCGCGCGTGGTCGAGCACGCGCTGGTCGATGCCCTCGTAGCGCCCGCACGCGAAGACCAGCCGGTCCCGCGTGGCCAGCTCGCGCGCGAGCTCCTGGGTGAACGGCTCGCCCGACGGGGTCGTGACCACGACGGTCGCGCCCGCCGGACCTCCCTCGGCGAACAGCTCGTCGAGGGCCTCGCCGAACGGCTCGGGCTTGAGCACCATGCCGGCGCCGCCGCCGTACGGCGTGTCGTCGACCGTGCGGTGCCGGTCGTGCGTCCAGTGCCGCAGGTCGTGCACGTGCACCTCGAGCAGCCCCGAGGCGACCGCCTTGCCGGGCAGCGACAGCTGCAGCGGGGCGAGGTAGTCGGGGAAGATCGTCAGGTAGTCCAGCCGCACGGCCGGCTCACGCGTCCTCGGGCAGCGGCGTGACGAGCCCGGGCCGGTCGGCGACGACGACGCGGCCGGCCTCGAGGTCGACCTCGGGCACGAGCGCCTTGACGAACGGCACCAGCGTGTCGCGACCGTCCGGCGTGCGGATCGCCAGGAGGTCCTGCGCGCCACCGTGGACGAGCCCGGTGACGGCGCCGAGCTCCGCCCCCTCGAGGTCGTACGCCGCCAGGCCGACGAGCTGGTGGTCGTAGTACTCGTCGGGGTCGGCGGGGGTCTCGTCGACCGGGACGGTCGCGTGGAGCACGATGCCGCGTGCGGCCTCCGCGGCGTTGCGGTCACCGATCTCCTCGAACGCGACCAGCAGCGTGGTCTGGTGCCAGCGCGAGCTCGCGACCGTCAGCGTGCGCAGCGACGACGCGGCGCCCTTCGGCGGCTCGGCGCGCAGCCGCGAGCCCACGGCGTACCGCCGCTCCGGCTCGTCGGTCCGCACGTCGACCGTGACCTCGCCGCGGAGGCCGTGCGGCTTGCCGATGCGCCCCACGACCAGCTCGATCGTCTCCACTGCTGCTCTCCTCGGTGCACTCGTGAAATGCGAACGGGTGCCGCTCCCCGCAGGGAGCGGCACCCGTCCAATGCCTGCTGACGCAGTGTCGCCGGTCAGCGCCGGTCGACGTCGACGAAGTCGATCCGCGCACCCTCGCGGCCGGCCAGGGCCGAGACGACGGTGCGGAACGCCGACGCGGTGCGTCCGCCGCGACCGATCACCTTGCCGAGGTCGTCGGGGTGGACCCGGACCTCCAGGACGGAGCCGCGGCGCAGCTGCTTGTCCCGGACGACCACGTCGTCGGGGTTGTCCACGACGCCGCGGACCAGGTGCTCGAGCGCGTCGGCCAGCATCGGGCTCAGGCCTGCTTGTCCGCGTCAGGACGCTCGGGGTCGGCGTCCGACGTGGTCTCGGCGGTCTCGATCGCCTCGGCCTCCTCGGTCGCACCCTCGGGGGTCTCGACCGCGGGGGTCACGTTGGCCTCGGGGGCCGCGGCGGACTCGGACTCGGCGGCCTCGGTCTTCTTGGCGGCCTTCTTGGTGACGGCGTCACCGCGGGGCTCGCTCTGGGCCTCCTTAAGGGCCTCGTTGAAGATCTCGAGCTTGTCGCGCTTGGGCTCGGCATGGCGCAGGGTGCCCTCGGCGCCCGGCTCACCCTTGAACTTCTGCCAGTCGCCGGTCACCTTGAGGATCGCTGCGACGGGCTCGGTCGGCTGCGCGCCGACGCCCAGCCAGTACTGCGCCCGCTCGGAGACGACCTCGATGTACGAGGGGTCCTCCTTGGGGTGGTACTTGCCGATCTCCTCGAGGACGCGACCGTCGCGCTTCTTGCGCGAGTCGACGACGACGATGCGGTACTGCGGCACCCGGACCTTGCCCAGGCGCTTCAAACGGATCTTGACGGCCACAGCTGTGGTGTCTCCTCAGGATGTCGTGTGTGGTGAGGCGCACCGCCACCAGGTGGGGACCGGGTCGGGCTCCTCGGATGGGTCTCGCGGGCCCGGGTGAGAGGGTCCGGGCGCGCAGGACTCAGCGGGGAAGTCTGCCAGACCGGCGCGCGGGCGGCGAAATCGGGCATGGTCGCCCCATGACCACCCCTCCGGGACCTCCGCCTCCCCCACCGTACGCCGCCGGGCCGGCGGGACCGGCCGGCCCGGACCCGCGCCGTCCGCGGCCGAGCGGCTGGTGGTTCGTCCTGGGTGGCGCGCTGCTCGTCGGGGCGGTCGCCGCGGGCGCCGCGCTCCTGCTCTGGACGCTCTCCTCCTTCATGGAGACCGACGCGACCGTGCCGGCCGACGGCGTGGCGCACCCCGTCTCCGTGCCGGCCGACGGCGACCGCGTCCTGTGGTTCCCGGCGGGGACGAGGCTCACGTGCCGCGTGGTCGACTCGGAGGCCGGACAGGAGGTGACGCTCCGGGCGGTGTCCGGGTCCTTCGAGAAGTCCGACGGCGACGGCGACTGGTTCGCCGCCCGGCGGTTCGACCCCGGCTCGGGCGAGCTGGACGTGACCTGCACCAGCCCGGCCGCGAGCCCGGACGTGCAGGTCGGACCGGCGCCCGACATCGGCGGGTTCCTCGGCTCGATCGCGCTGACCGTCGCGGTCCCGCTGCTGCTGGGGCTCGCCGGGCTGGTCGTGCTCCTCGTGACCGCTGTTCGCTGGGCGACCGGCCGACCGCGCGACTGACGGGTTCATCGAGACATTTATCGGCGCTAGCGCAGGTAAGTAGTGACACAGGTCACGTCCGGGTCTACCGTGCCGAAGGTGGCGAGACATGGGGTGACCACGGCAGGAGCACGGACAGCGGCGGCTGTGCTCGGGGCGACCCTCGCGCTGGCACTGGCGGGCTGCGGCTCGCAGGTCGCGCCGGGGACGGTCGCCCGGGTGACGAGCGCCGGGGCCCTCGCCCCGGGGGCGGCGGACCTGGACGGGACCGACCCGGCGATCGCCGACGGCGATGTCGACGCGAGCGGGAACGGCACGGGCACCACGGCCGGCTCGGCCGGCGGCGGTTCGACCACCGGGAGCACGGGCTCGGCCGGGACCGGCAGCGCCGGGGGCTCGTCCGGTGGGTCGTCCGGCGGGTCGTCCGGCAGCGGCGCTCCCCCGGCCGCCGACCCTGACCAGCAGGGCAGCTGCGACGGCTTCGCCAACACCACCGGCGTGACCGACGGGACGATCACCCTCGCCAACGTCTCCGACATCTCCGGCCCGGTGCCCGGGGTGTTCCAGGCCGCCCAGGACGGCGCGCGCGCGTTCGCGGCGTACTTCAACGCCACCTCGGACATCTGCGGCCGCAAGCTCGAGGTGCTCGCGCTCGACAGCCGCGCTGACTCCGCGGCCAACCAGGTCGCCTACACCAAGGCGTGCGACGAGGCGTTCGCGGCGATCGGCTCGATGTCGGTCTTCGACGACGGCGGGGCCGCGACCGCGCAGGAGTGCGGCCTGCCCGACCTGCACGCGCTCTCGGTCTCCCAGCAGGTCTTCGAGTGCTCCACCTGCTTCGGCACGGCGTCTGTCACCCCGACGCTGCAGCCCGCGGCGGTCCCTCAGTACCTCCGCAAGGCGTACGGCGCCGCTGCCGACAAGGTCGGCGTGCTCTACATCAACGTCGGCACCGTCCCGCTCGCCTCCAAGCGGCTGGCCGAGGCGTGGAAGAAGGGCGGGCTCGGCGTCGACTACGTGCAGGCCATCGACGTGGCGGAGTTCAACTACGCCCCCTACGTCCAGGAGCTGAAGAACCGCGGGATCGAGCTGGTCACCTACGTCGGCCCCTACCAGCACACGATCCGCCTGCAGCAGGCGATGCAGCAGCAGGGCTACGAGCCGAAGGCGTTCATCCAGGACCAGACGATCTACGACGACACCTACGTGCAGGAGGCGGGCGCGGCCGGCGAGGGCACGCTCGTCTACACGACGACCGCGCTGCTCGACGACATGCGCAACCAGGAGGTCGCGCTCTACCGCTCATGGCTCGAGCAGGTCCGGCCGGGCGCGGTCGCGACGATCTACGGCGCGTACGCGTGGTCGGCGACCCGTCTCTTCGTGGAGCAGGCGAACCGGCTCGGCGGGAGGCTCGCACGTCCCTCCCTGGTCGCGGCGCTCCGCAAGGTGTCGGACTGGACGGGCAACGGACTGCACTCGCCGCAGCAGGTCGGGTCCAAGCGGAGCGGGGACTGCGTCCGGTTCATCCAGCTCGGCGGCGGCCGCTGGAAGCAGGTCTCCCCCGGCGACTACGTCTGCGGTGAGCTGGTCCAGGTCTCCTGACGCCCGGGCCTACGCCGGGGTGCGGCCGACCACCCGGCCGCGCAGCACGACGCAGACCGGCTCCCACAGCGCGGTCGGGTCCGCCACCGGGTCGCGGTCGTAGACGACGAGGTCCGCGCTCGCGCCCTCCGCGAGCACGTCGAACCCGAGCCACTCCCGCCCGCGCCACGAGGCGGCGGCCACGACGTCCACTGCCGGCAGGCCGAGGTCGACCATCGCCTGCACCTCGCCGGCCAGCCAGCCGTGGCGCTGGGCGCCGCCACCGTCGCTGCCGACGTACATCGGCACGCCCGCCTCGTGGGCCGACATCAGCACCTCGCGCCGACGGGCGAAGAGGTCCTCCATGGTCGCGGCGTACGCCGGGAACCTCTCGCGCCCCTGCTCGGCGAACGTCGGGAACTTGGCCGTCTGCATCACCGTCGGCACCAGCGCCACCCCACGCGCGGCCATCTGGTCGAGCTGGTCGAGCGAGAGGCCGGTGCCGTGCTCGATGCAGTCGATGCCGGCGTCGAGCAGCCCCTGGAGCACGTCGCGGCCGAAGCAGTGCGCGGTGACCTTGGCGCCCTCGGCCTGCGCAGCGGCGATCGCCTCCGCGAAGGCCTCCGCGGGGAAGGACGGCGCGAGGTCGCCCGCGTCGCGGGAGATCCAGTCGCCGACGACCTTCACCCAGCCATCGCTGCCGCGAGCCTCCCGGGCGAGGTACGACGCCAGGTCGGCCGGCTCGACCTCGTGCGCGTAGTTCCGGATGTACCGCTTCGTGCGAGCGACGTGCCGACCCGCTCGCACCAGGCGCGGCAGGTCCTGACGCTCCTGGACCCAGCGCGTGTCGGCGGGTGACCCGCAGTCACGCAGCAGCAGCGCCCCCGCGTCGCGGTCGGCCAGCGCCTGGGCCTCGATCTCGGACTCGTCGACGGCGCCGTGGTCCTCCAGACCGAGGTGGTTGTGGGCGTCGACGAGACCGGGCAGGATCCAGCCGCGCGCGACCGTCTCGGCCCCGGGCTGCGGCTCGTAGGTGACCGTCCCGTCCACGACGTACAGGTCGCGGCTCTCGCCGTCGGGCAGGACCGGTCCGGAGAACTTCAGCGCAGCCATGGCCCGACGCTAGCGGGCCCGGTCAGTCGGTCAGGTCCAGCAGCCACGACGGACCGACGGCGAGCGCGCCGACCCCCTGCACCCGCGCCTGCAGCATCCGGTCGGCGGTCACCACCGTGACCCGGCTGCCGCGCTGCACCGCGGCGCGAGCCTCCGCGACGATCGTGTCGTCACCGACACCCTTCGCGTGCACGGTCCGCACGTGCGCATCGCGGCCGGCCCGCACCCCACCCTTCGCCGCTCCCTCGAGCACGAGGACCACCTCGTCCTGCGGCACGTCGGCGACCAGCAACCGCTCGTGCAGCCGCCGCGCCGCCCCCGCCCGGTCCTTCCACCACCCGTCGGGGCGGCTGCCCACGACGTTGGCTCCGTCGACGACAAGGACGGTCGTGATGGGCTTGCCTCTCGTCTCGCTGGATCACTTCAGGAACTTGCTGAAGTCCTTCGGCAGGTCCAGGGCGGCAGCGGCCTTCTCGTAGTCCACGTCCTCGCCGCCGGGCAGCCCGAACGGGTTGGCCGGAGCAGCGGCGGCCTTCTCCTTCTCGGCGGCCGCCTGCTGGGCGGCCTTGGCGGGGTTGCCGGAGCGCTTGGCGCCCTTGCCCTTCTTCTGCTGGGGCTTGGCCTTGCCCTTCTTCGGGCCGCCGGCACCGGGCATCCCGGGCATGCCCGGCATGCCGGGGAACCCACCGCCGCGGGCCATCTGCATCATCATCTTCCGCGCCTCGAAGAAGCGGTCGACGAGCTGGTTGACGTCGGAGACCTGGCGGCCGGACCCCTTGGCGATGCGGGCGCGGCGGGAGCCGTCGATGATCTTGGGGTTGGCCCGCTCGGCCGGGGTCATCGACTGGATGATCGCCTGGATCCGGTCGATCTCGCGCTCGTCGAAGTTCTCCAGCTGCTCGCGGAACTGGCCCATCCCGGGCAGCATCCCCATGATCTTGGACATCGAGCCGAGCTTGCGGACCTGCTGCATCTGCTCGAGGAAGTCGTCGAGGGTGAACTCGCCGCCCTGCCCGCTGAGCTTGGCGGCCGCCTTCATCGCCTGCTCGGAGTCGAAGGCCTTCTCGGCCTGCTCGATCAGGGTCATGACGTCGCCCATGTCGAGGATGCGCGAGGCCATGCGGTCGGGGTGGAAGAGGTCGAAGTCGGTCATCTTCTCGCCGTTGGAGGCGAACATGACCGGCTTGCCGGTGATGGAGGCGATCGACAGCGCCGCACCACCGCGGGCGTCACCGTCGAGCTTGGTGAGGACGACCCCGTCGTACCCGACGCCGTCGAGGAACGCCTGCGCGGTCGAGACCGCGTCCTGGCCGATCATGGCGTCGACGACGAAGAGCACCTCGTCGGGCGTGACGGCGTCGCGGATGTCGGAGGCCTGCTGCATCAGCTCGGCGTCGACGCCGAGACGGCCGGCGGTGTCGACGATGACGACGTCGTGCAGGCGGCGCTTGGCCTCCTCGATCGACGCGCGGGCGACGGAGACGGGGTCCCCGACGCCGTTGCCGGGCTCGGGGGCGAAGACGGGTACGCCGACCCGCTCGCCGTTGACCTCGAGCTGCCGGACGGCGTTGGGCCGCTGCAGGTCGCAGGCCACGAGCATCGGCGTCTTGCCCTGCTCCTTGAGCCACAGCGCGAGCTTGGCGGCCAGGGTCGTCTTGCCGGCGCCCTGGAGGCCGGCGAGCATGATGACCGTGGGGCCGGTCTTGGCGTACCGCAGCCGCCGGGTCTCCCCGCCGAGGATGGCGACGAGCTCCTCGTTGACGATCTTGACGATCTGCTGGGCGGGGTTCAGCGCCTGGCTGACCTCCTCGCCACGGGCGCGCTCCTTGACGGCGGCCACGAACTCCTTGACGACCGGCAGCGCGACGTCCGCCTCGAGCAGGGCGATCCTGATCTCGCGGGCGGTGGCGTCGATGTCGGCCTCGGAGAGCCGGCCCTTGCCGCGGAGGTTCTTGAAGGTGTCGGCGAGCCGGTCGGAGAGGGTGGCGAACACGTGAATCCTGACGATCGGTGACGGGTACGACGGGTGGTCGGACGCCCAAATCGTAACCGGGCCACGTGGCTACCCACCGCCCGCTCGGCGTGCAATGGTGAGCCCCACAGGTGAGCGCAGTCACTCGGGACAGGAGCACCACCATGAGCACGACCACCGACGCCTCCCCACAGCCGGCGCATCCGACCGGCCCACCGCGACGCCCCGGCGTACGTTCTGTCCTGGTCTGGGGAGCGGTCGCGCTCGTCGGTGCGGTCTGCTGGGCGGTGCTCGCCCTCTCCCGCGGCGAGGACGTCTCGGCGCTGTGGATGCTGTTCGCGGCGCTGAGCTCCTACGCCATCGCCTACCGCTTCTACTCACGCTTCATCGCGCGCCGGGTGCTGGAGGTCGACGACACCCGGGCCACGCCGGCCGAGCGGCTGGACAACGGCGTGGACTTCGAGGTGACCGACCGCCGGGTGCTCTTCGGCCACCACTTCGCGGCCATCGCCGGCGCCGGACCGCTCGTGGGACCGGTCCTCGCCGCGCAGATGGGCTACCTGCCCGGGACGATCTGGATCATCGTCGGCGTCATCCTGGCCGGCGCCGTGCAGGACATGGTCGTGCTGTTCTTCTCGGTCCGCCGCGACGGCAAGAGCCTGGGCCAGATGGTCCGCGAGGAGATCGGCGTCGTGGGCGGCATCGCGGCGTTGATCGCGGTCTTCGCGATCATGATCATCATCCTGGCGGTGCTCGCGCTGGTTGTCGTCAACGCGCTCGCGGAGTCGCCGTGGGGCGTCTTCTCGATCGGGCTGACCATCCCCATCGCGCTGTTCATGGGCTTCTACCTGCGCTGCCTGCGACCCGGCCGGGTGCTCGAGGTGACCGCGATCGGCGTGGTCCTGCTGCTGCTCGCGATCGTCGCCGGCGGCTGGATCGACGGCTCGGCTCTCGCCGACGACCTCACGCTGTCGAAGGAGACGCTGACCCTCTGCCTGGTGGCCTACGGCTTCATCGCGTCGGTGCTGCCGGTGTGGATGCTGCTCACCCCGCGCGACTACCTCTCGACGTTCATGAAGGTCGGCGTGATCGTCCTGCTGGCCGTCGGCCTGGTCATCGCCGCGCCCACGATCCAGGCCGACGCGGTCACGTCGTTCGCCACCGACGGCGACGGGCCGGTGTTCGCGGGCAAGGTCTTCCCGTTCGTGTTCATCACGATCGCGTGCGGCGCGCTGTCCGGCTTCCACGCCCTGATCGCCTCGGGCACCACGCCGAAGCTGCTGGCCAAGGAGAGCCAGGTCCGGATGATCGGGTACGGCGGCATGCTGATGGAGTCCTTCGTGGCCATCAGCGCGCTCATCGCGGCGGTCGTCATCGACCAGGGGCTCTACTACTCGATGAACGCCCCGGCCGGCGCCACGGGAGGCACGGTCGAGAGCGCCGCGGAGTTCGTGGCGAACCTCGGCTTCACGATCACCCCCGACCAGCTCGCCGCCGCGGCTGCTGCGGTCGAGGAGGAGTCGCTAATCTCCCGCACGGGCGGCGCGCCCACGCTGGCGTTCGGCCTCTCGCAGGTCTTCTCCGAGGCGTTCGGCGGCGGGCTCCAGGCGTTCTGGTACCACTTCGCGATCATGTTCGAGGCGCTGTTCATCCTCACCGCCGTCGACGCCGGCACCCGCGTCGGCCGGTTCATGCTCCAGGACACCGTCGGCAACGTCTGGAAGCGCTTCGGCGACACCTCGTGGACGGTCGGGACGTGGATCGCCAGCGCCGTCGTCGTCGGCGCCTGGGGGTCGATGCTGTACGTCGGCGTCACCGACCCGCTCGGCGGGATCAACCAGCTCTTCCCGCTGTTCGGCATCGCCAACCAGCTGCTGGCCGCCATCGCGCTGACCCTGTGCGTCACGCTCCTCATCAAGCACGACAAGCTGCGCTGGGCCTGGGTGCCGGGCATCCCGCTCGCCTGGGACCTCGTCGTCACGATGACCGCGAGCTGGCAGAAGGTCTTCTCCGACAACCCGGCGATCGGCTACTTCGCCCAGGCCGACCGCTACCGCGAGGCACGGGACGCGGGCGAGGTGCTCGCTCCGGCCGCCGATGCCGGCCAGATGGACCAGGTCGTCTTCAACTCCACCCTCAACGGCGTGCTGCAGGCGGCGTTCGCGCTGCTCGTCATCGTCATCGTCGCGAACGCCGTCGTCATCTGGGTCCGCGCGGCCCGGGCCGGCGGCCTGCCGACCACCGAGGTGCCGCACACCCCCTCGCGGATCGTCGCGCCCGCCGACTTCTTCGCCACCGCCGAGGAGAAGGAGGCGATGCGCGCCTGGGAGGAGTCCCACGGCGCCGAGCCGGTCGGGGGCCGGCGATGAGCGCCGGACCCGCGGTGCGGGTGCGCCGCGCCGTCGACGGTGTCCGGTGGTACCTCAAGGAGGTCACCGGCGAGTCCCGCTGGGAGGCCTACCTCGCCCGCTGCGAGCGGGACGGGGTCGACCCGATGACCCGCCGGGACTACGAGCGGCACCGGATCGACCTGCGCGAGCACAACCCCCAGTCGCGCTGCTGCTGAGCCGACCGCTCGGCACCGTCGTCGGGGTAGTAACGGACGCTTCTGGCCTCTGCCGGCACAGTGACGGACGTTCCCGACCGTTACTACCCCGCTACCGGCCCGGCTGCGGCCTACTCCCCGGACAGCGCGGCGCGGACGGCGTGGGCGGCCTCGGCGGCGCGGCTGTCGGGCAGCGGGCCGGCGTCGGCCTCCTGGACGTAGAACACGTCGACCGCCTGAGGGCCCAGGGTGTCGACGTGCGCCGAGCGGACGGCGACGCCGAGCCGGGCCAGCGCGGCGCAGACCAGGTGCACGACGCCGGGGCGGTCGGTGGCACGCACCTCGAGCACGGTCGACTGCGCCGAGGCCTCGGGGCGTACGGCGACGGTGGGGGCGAGCACGTCGGGGCCGGCCGGTCGTAGGCGGGCGGTCGGGTCGACCGCGCCGGAGCGGACGGCGTCGTACCGCGTGCGGAGGACGGTCGGGTCGAGACCCCCGGCCGCGACCTCGAAGACGGCGACGGCGTGCTGGTCCTGGGCCCAGGCACGGGCCGCGCGGACGGGCAGCCGCTGGAGCGCGAGCACGCCGGCCAGGTCCGCGAGCAGGCCCACGCGGTCGGGCGCCAGCACGGTGACCCGCGCCCCGTCGGCGAGCTCCTCGACCGCGAACGACACCTCGCCGCGGCGTACCTCCGCAGGCACCGGCACCTCCTCGGGCACCACCGGCGCCGGCGCGGAGCCGGTGTCCAGGGCGGTGCGCGTCCTGCGGGCCAGGTCGAGCACGAGCCCGGCCCGCCAGGAGGACCACGCCTTGGGCGCGGTGGCCTTGGCGTCCGCCTCGGTGAGCGCGGTCAGCAGCGAGAGCGCCTCGGCGGAGCCGACCCGGGAGGTCACCAGCTCGACCGTCGCGGGGTCGTCGGGGTCGCGGGTGGTGGCCGTCTCGGCGAGGAGGAGGTGCCAGCGCACCAGCGTGCCGACCAGCTCCACCGCCTCGGCGTCGAAGCCCATCCGACGGGCGATGTCGCGGGCGATCGGCTCGCCGGCGACGCTGTGTTCGGTCAGGCTGCCCTTTCCGATGTCGTGCAGCAGCGCGGCGACCATCAGGACGTCGGGGCGCGCCACGGTCCGGATGAGCGCGGACGCCTCGACGCAGGTCTCGACGACGTGGCGGTCGACGGTGAAGCGGTGGATGGCCGACGCGTGCGGCAGCAGCCGGATCCGCTCCCACTCGGGCAGGACCGCGCCGAGCGCTCCGGTCTCCTCGAGCGTGTCCCAGGTGTCGACGAGGCCGCGCCCCGAGGCGAGCAGGCGCACCAGCAGCCGGCGCGCCTCGGCCGGCCAGGGGTCGGGCAGCGGGGCACACTCGCGTGCCAGCCGGGCCGCTGTGGGCGGGGCCAGCACGACGTCGCGCTCCGCGGCCTCCGCGGCGGCACGCAGGAGGAGCACCGGGTCGTCGGCCGGCCGGGCGCCGCGGTCGAGCACGACCTCGTCGCCGGCCAGGGCGACGCCGGGGGCGATCGGGGTCAGCGCGGGCCGGCGGGCGCCGACAGCAGCCGGCCGGGCGAGGTAGTCGTCGACCCGGCGCCAGGTCAGCCGGGACAGGTGGGTGATCCGGCGGCCGAGCTCGCGCACGTGCACCTGGGCGGCGCGGGCGTCGGGGACCTCCAGGCGGGTCGCGAGCTCCGCCCACATCTCGGGGGTGACCCGGTCGCTCGGCCGGCCGGCCACCTCCTGCACCAGGTCGCGGACGTCGAGCAGGGCGAGCCGCACCCGCTCCAGCTCGACGTGGGGCACGTCGACGAGCCAGGTCGCCACCAGCGCGCGGAGCACGGTCGCGTCGCGCAGCCCGCCCTCGGCCTCCTTCAGGTCCGGGACGGACACGTGCGCGAGCTCGCCGACCAGGTCGTGCCGCGCCCGCACCAGCCGCTCGACCACCGGCAACCGCTCGCGGGCGCCGCGGCGCCACTGCGCCAGCATGGTGGTCCGCAGCCGCAGCGACAGGCCGGGGTCGCCGGCGAGGTGCCGGACGTCGAGCGAGCCGAGGGCGACCTTCACGTCCGCCTCGGCCGTCGTCACCATCTCCGGCAGCGCCCGCACCGAGTGGTCGACCCTCACGCCGGAGTCCCACAGCGGGTACCACAGCCGGTCCGCGACCTCCCCCGGGTCGACGCCCTCGTCGTGGACCAGGACGACGTCGAGGTCGGAGTGGGGCGCGAGCTCGGAGCGGCCGTAGCCGCCGACGGCCACCAGCGCCATCCCGCTCTCGGGCCCGCCGGCGCCGTCGTAGGCCTTGAGGCAGAGCGCGTCGGCCTGCTCGGTCCGGGCGGCGCGTTCGGCGGCGGTCACGGCGTCCTGGGGAGGGTCGTCGCGGGGCGGGCCGGCTCGGTGCCGTGTCGTCGCTCCGGGTCCGCAGTGGCCAGCTCCATGCGCTCCTCCTGTCGCGACGCTCCCCCGGTCCGGGAGGCGCGCCGATCATGCCCGACGGACGGCGACGGCCCGGCTCCCCACGCTGGGGAGCCGGGCCGTCGACGGTTCACAGGGCGGCTTCGTCCTTGTCGCCGGTGCGGACCCGCACCACCGTCTCGACGGGGCTGACCCAGACCTTGCCGTCCCCGATCCGGCCGGTCTGCGCGGTCTTGACGACGATGCCGACGACGTCGTCGGCGTCACCGTCGTCGACCACGATCTCGATCCGGATCTTGGGCACGAGCGCGATGTCGTACTCCGCGCCCCGGTAGACCTCGGTGTGGCCCTTCTGGCGTCCGTACCCGCTGACCTCGCTGACCGTCATGCCGGTCACCCCGAAGGTCTCGAGCGCCTCGCGGACGTCCTCCCACTTGTGCGGCTTGATGACCGCGGTCACGAGCTTCACGCGCTGGCTCCTTCCGTGCTCTTGGTCGCTCCCGCGAGGACCCCGGACTTGCCGGCACCCCCACCGAAGCTGCTGCTGTGCAGGTCGTACGCCGACTCGCCGTGCGCCACGAGGTCGATGCCCTCGACCTCGTCGTCCTCGTTGATGCGCAGACCCATCGTGTACTTGATGGCCAGGCCGATGACCGTGGTGAGGACACCGACGTAGACGATCGCGACGAGGACACCGAGGACCTGGTCGACCAGGGAGTCGACCCCGCCGCCGTAGAGGAGGCCGTCGATGCCCCCGGCGCCGTCCGCGGTGGAGAACACCCCGATGAGGACGGTGCCGACGATGCCGCCGACCAGGTGGACGCCGACCACGTCCAGCGAGTCGTCGTACCCGAGCTTGTACTTCAGGCCGACGGCCCAGGCGCAGATCGCGCCGGCGAGCAGGCCGATCGCCACGGCGCCCTCGATGTCGACCGCACCGGCCGCCGGGGTGATGGCGACGAGGCCGGCCACGATGCCCGACGCGGCACCGAGCGAGGTGGCCTTCTTGTGCAGCAGCCGCTCGACGACCAGCCAGCCGAGGATGGCGGCCATGGTGGCCAGGGTGGTGTTCGCGAAGGTGCGGCCGGTCTCGGAGAAGAACTGGGCCATGTCGGCCTCCTCGCTCTCCCCGCCGAAGACGATCGAGCCGACGTTGAAGCCGTACCAACCCATCCACAGCAGACCGGCGCCGAGCATGGTCAGCGTCAGGTTGTGGGGACGCATCTTCTCCTTCGGGAAGCCGAGGCGCTTGCCGAGGAGCAGCACGAGCACGAGCGCCGCGATGCCGGCGTTGATGTGGACGGCCGTGCCGCCCGCGTAGTCCTGGGCGCCGATCCGGCCGCAGATGAGCGAGTCGTCGGTGCAGGAGAAGACCATGTGGGCCATCGGGAAGTAGACGATGACCGCCCACAGCGGGACGAAGACGACCCACGCGGAGAACTTCATCCGACCCTCGACCGCGCCGCTGATCAGGGCCGCGGTGATGACGGCGAACGTCATCTGGAACATCACGAAGACGTAGTCGGCAGTGTCGACGCCGTCGAGCCAGAAGAGCTCGAACGGGTTGGCGAAGAACGTGCCGTCGCCGCCGAAGCCCATCGACCAGCCGATCGCGACGTAGATGATGCCGACGATCGCCGCGGCGACGAACGACATCATCATCATGTTCAGCACCGACTTCGACCGCGACATGCCGCCGTAGAAGAGCGCCAGCGCGGGCACGGTCATCATCAGGACGAACGCTGTCGCCACCAGCATGAACGCGTAGTAGCCGTCCACGAAACCTCCAGGTTGCTCTCGGGGAGACGGCCCGCACGCGCTCGACGTCGCTGTCCGGCGCGGGTCCGCCTGTTGTCGAGAACACTCGGCCCGCCAGATTTCACCGCTCGCCGTCGACTGTTGCGAGCAGGAAACGAGTCCTGGAGTTTTGTTGCGTCCCGGTTACGGGCCGCGCGCGCCGCGTTTGGGCGTCCGGCCCGCCGCGCCCGGCAGGGGCGGTCAGCCCAGCAGGGCGTCGACGAACGCGCCGGCGTCGAACGGCGCCAGGTCGTCGGCGCCCTCGCCGAGGCCGACGAGCTTGACCGGTACGCCGAGCTCGCGCTGCACCGCGACCACGATGCCGCCCTTGGCCGAGCCGTCGAGCTTGGTCAGCACGATGCCGGTGACGTCGACGACCTCGCTGAACACGCGCGCCTGGATCATGCCGTTCTGGCCGGTGGTCGCGTCGAGCACCAGCAGCACCTCGGTGACCGGCGCCTGCTTCTCGATGACGCGCTTGACCTTGCCGAGCTCGTCCATCAGGCCGGCCTTGTTCTGCAGGCGGCCGGCGGTGTCGACGATGACGGTGTCGACCCCGCGGGTCACGCCCTCCTTGACGGCCTCGAACGCGACGCTCGCCGGGTCGGTGCCCTCCGGGCCGCGGACGACCTCGACGCCGACCCGCTCGCCCCACGTCGCTAGCTGCTCGACGGCGGCGGCGCGGAAGGTGTCCGCCGCGCCGAGCACGACGCTGTGGTCCTCCGCGACGAGGATGCGCGAGATCTTGCCGACAGTGGTGGTCTTGCCGGCACCGTTGACGCCGACGACCAGGACGACGCCCGGCTGGCCGTCGGCCCCGCTGACCTGGAGGCGGCGGTCCATCGACGGGTCGACGAGCGCCAGCAGCTCCTCGCGCAGGACCGTGCGGGCGTCCGCGCCGGTGCCGCCCTCGACGCGCATCCGGGTGCGCAGCCGCTCGACGAGCTCCTGGGTCGGCCCGACGCCGATGTCGGCGGTCAGCAGCGTGTCCTCGATCGACTCCCACGTGTCCTCGTCGAGCCGGTCGCGGCTCAGCAGCGCGAGCAGGCCGCGGCCGAGCGCGCCCTGGGACCCGGCCAGGCGCTGGCGCAGCCGCACCAGGCGGCTCGCCGTGCCCTCCGGGCGCTCGAGCGCCGGGGCCTCCTCGAGGAGCTCCTCGGGGACCTCGACCTCGGGCTCGAGGGTCGCCGGCGGCGAGCTGAGCTCGACCGGCGGCTCGTCCTCGGCCGCCTCGACGGGCGGCTTGACGATGACGTCGGTGTGGGTGTTCGGCAGCGGCTTCGGGCCGCGGCGCCGACCGACGATGAGCCCGGTGACGGTCGCGACGAGGCCGAGGCCGACGAGCGCGACGACGAGGATCAAGAGGGCGAGGGCGTCCATGGTCGTCATCCAACCATCCGGGTCCGCGGCGCCCGAAAAGCGCCGGGGACGGACGGGGGGGTCAGTGCCCGCGGCCCGCGGGCACCTCGTCGCGCTCGGGGTCCAGCAGCGGCGCGCGCTCGGCGACGCGGCTCATCGCGTCACCGAGCCAGGGGGCCTGCGGCACCTGCTGGCCGCGGTGCGGGAAGGCCACGAAGGTCATCACGAGTCCCGCCACGACGAGGATGAACACCATCACCAGGGAGATCGTCAGCACGCCCCATTGATACCCCTGTGACGCAAGTGACGGGCAATCGGTCAGCGCAGGAGCGGCGTGACCGCGGCGCGGATCACGTCCGGCACCGGCGTGACCGGGCGGGTGGGGTCGGTGTCGTCGACGTACACGTGCACGAACCGCCCCTCGGCCGCGGCCTCGTCGGAGTCACCCTGGAACAACCCGATCCGGTAGACCACCGAGGAGGTGCCGACCTTGTCGCAGACCAGGCCGGCCTCGATGGGCGCCGGGAACCCGAGCTCGCGGAAGTAGCGGCAGCCGGTCTCGGCGACGATCCCGATCTGCGGCAGCCGGCGGATGTCGAGCCCGGTCGCCTCGTAGAGGTGCGCGTTCACCGCGGTGTCGAACATCTCGTAGTACGTCGCGTTGTTGAGGTGGCCGTAGGCGTCGTCGTCGCGCCACCGGGTCGTGATGGTCCGCCAGGCGACGTAGTCGGCCCGGGTCGGCCGGGTGCGGTCGCTCATGCCGGCTCCGGCTCGCGCAGCCGCTGGCTGATGACGGCCGAGACGCCGTCCCCCCGCATCGTCACGCCGTACAACGCGTCCCCGACCTCCATCGTGCGCTTCTGGTGGGTGATGACGAGCAGCTGCGAGCTCTCGCGCAGCTCCTCGTAGATCTCGAGCAGGCGCCCGAGGTTGGTGTCGTCCAGGGCGGCCTCGACCTCGTCGAGGATGTAGAACGGTGAGGGCCGGGCCTTGAACAGCGACACGAGGAAGCACACGGCCACCAGCGAGCGCTCGCCGCCGGAGAGCAGCGAGAGCCGCTTGACCTTCTTGCCGGCCGGCCGGGCCTCGACCTCGATGCCGGTGGTCAGCATGCTGTCGGGGTCGGTGAGCACGAGCCGCCCCTCGCCGCCGGGGAAGAGCCGCGCGAAGGTGGCGTCGAAGGCGCGCTCGACGTCGGCGTACGCCTCGGTGAAGACCTGCTCGACGCGGGTGTCGACCTCCCGGACGATGTCGAGGAGGTCCTTGCGGGTCTTGCGCAGGTCCTCGAGCTGCTCGGTGAGGAACCGGTGCCGCTCCTCCATCGCGGAGAACTCCTCGAGCGCCAACGGGTTCACCCGCCCGAGCATCGACAGTGCCCGCTCGGCGGCGCGCAGCCGCTTCTCCTGCTCGGCCCGGACGTAGGGCACCGGCTCGGGCGCCGGGTCGTCCTCGGCGGCGTCCGGGGCCGGCGCGACCGGGACCGGCACGTCGGGGCCGTACTCCCCCACCAGCGCGTCCGGGGCCAGGCCGAGCTCCTCGACCGCGCGCTGCTCGAGCTGCTCGATGCGCATCGTCTGCTGGGCGCGGGCCAGCTCGTCGCGGTGCGCGGAGCTGACCAGCTCGTCGTGCTCCCGGGCGAGGTCGCGCAGCCGGGTGCGCACCTCGCGCAGCTGCTCCTCGCGGCCGGCGCGGGCCTGCTCCACCGCGCTGCGCGCCTCGGCGGCCCGCGCCACCGAGGTCTCCAGCCGGGTGAGCACGTGCGCGACGGCCGTGCCGACCGCCTCGGCGGCGCGGCCCTCGCGCAGGAGCCGCTCGCGGCGCTCGGCGGCCTTCGCCCGTGCCTCGCGCTCGACGCGGGCGGCGCGCAGCAGCCCGTCGGCGCGACCGTGCAGCGCGCGGGCGCGCTCCTCCGCGGTGCGCAGCGCGAGCCGGGCGTCCATCTCCCCCTGGCGGGCGTCGCGCGCGGCCGCCGTCAACCGCTCCCGGTCACCGGTGTCGGGCTCCTCGTCGGGCGCCTCCTCGGCGGTCGCGAGCCGGGCCTCGAGCTCGGCCAGCCCGGCGACGGCCTGCTCGCGCCCCTCCCGCGCCTTCGCGATCGCCTGGGCCAGCCGCTCGGCCTCACCGCGGGCCGCGCGCGCCTGCGAGCCGTGCTGCCCCAGCTCCTCGGCGACCGCAGCGAGGGTCGCGTCGGACTCGTGCAGCTTGGCCATCGCCACGTCGGCCCGCTTCTGCGCCTCCAGCCGCTCGGCCTCCAGCCGCGAGATGTCGAAGGAGAGCCGCTCCCCTGCCGCGGTCACCTCGGCGAGCTGGGCGGCCGCCTCGTCGACCGCGGCCTGCACCTCGATCAGGCTGGGCCGGCTGCTCGAGCCGCCGGCGGCGAGGTGCGCGGCGAGCACGTCGCCCTCGCGGGTCACGGCGGTCAGGTCGGGCAGGTCGGCCAGCAGCGCGCGGGCGGTCGCGAGGTTGTCGACCACCGCGACGCGGTCGAGGAGCCGTCCCACCGCGGGCCGCAGGTCGTCGGGGCACTCCACCACGTCCACGGCGTACGTCGCGTGGCCCGGCAGCGCGGGCCGGTCGCCGGCCGTGGACCCCGTCCCTGCCCCGGCGAGCAGCAGCCCGGCCCGGCCGAGGTCCTCGCCCTTGAGGTGGGCGATCGCGTCGACGGCGGCGTCCGCGCCGGTGACCGCGACCGCGTCGGCCGCCTGTCCCAGGGCGGCGGCGACCGCCGTCTCGAAGCCGCTGCGCACGGTGAGGAGCGCGGCGACGGAGCCGAGCAGGCCCGAGACCGTGCCGGTGGCGGCGAGCAGGGCACCGGCGCCGTCCTTGCGGTCCAGGCCCAGCTCGAGGGCGTCCTTGCGCGCGGCCAGCGCGGAGCGGTCCCGGTCGGCCTGCTGGGCGGCCTCGCGGACCTTGGCGAGCCGCTCCTCGACGTCGTCGAGCAGCGAGGTCGCGGCCTCGTGCTCGGCGTCGAGGCCCTCCTCGCCGGCGTCGAGGCCGGCGACCCGGGTCTCGAGCGCCGTGAAGGCGCGCTGCGCGCGCTCGGCGCGGGCGAGGGCTTCCTCGCGTGCCGCCGTCAGCCGGCCCACCTCCTCGTCGGCGGCCGAGGCGCGGGAGCGGAGCGCGTTGACCTGGCCGTGCAGGCGGGCGAGCCCCTCGCGACGGTCGGCGGCCGCCCGCTGGAGCGCGGCGATCCGGCGGTCCTCCTCGGCGGCCGCGTCCTCGGCGGCGCGGCGGGCGGCGACGGCCTCCTCCAGCGCGGTGCGGTGGCGGTCGACCTCGGCCGCGGTGCGCTGCTCGTTCTCGCGCATCCGCTCGGCCTCGGCCTCGAGCTCCTCGGGGTCGCGGCCGCCGCGGTGCTCGCTCTCGGCGGTGCCGGCGGCGTTGCGGACCCGCTCGGCGGCCAGCGACTGGGTGCCGCGAAGGCGCTCGCGCAGCCCGGACAGGGAAAACCACGTCTCCTGGGCCGCCGCCAGCGCGGGCAGGTCCTCGCGCAGCGCGGCCTCTAGCGACGCCTCGGTCTCCCGGGCGGCCGCGATCGCGGCCTCGACCTGCTCGCGCCGCTGCACCAGCACCGACTCGTCGGCCATCTCCTGCTCGAGCGCGGTGCGCGCGGCGACCAGGTCGTCGGCGAGCAGCCGGGCCCGGGCGTCGCGGACGTCGGCCTGGACGGTCTGCGCCCGACGGGCCACCTCGGCCTGGCGGCCCAGCGGCTTGAGCTGGCGGCGGATCTCGCCGATCAGGTCGCCCAGCCGGTTGAGGTTGCCCTCGGTCGCGTCGAGCTTGCGGAGCGCCTTCTCCTTGCGCTTGCGGTGCTTGAGGACGCCCGCGGCCTCCTCGATGAACCCGCGGCGGTCCTCGGGGGTCGCGTGCAGGATCTGGTCGAGCTGGCCCTGCCCGACGATCACGTGCATCTCGCGGCCGATGCCGGAGTCCGACAGCAGCTCCTGGACGTCGAGCAGCCGGCAGGTGCTGCCGTTGATGGCGTACTCCGAGCCGCCGGAGCGGAACATCGTGCGGCTGATCGTGACCTCGGCGTACTCGATCGGGAGGGCCCCGTCGGCGTTGTCGATGGTCAGCACGACCTCGGCGCGGCCCAGGGGCGGGCGGCCGGAGGTGCCGGCGAAGATGACGTCGTCCATCTTGCCGCCGCGCAGCGACTTGGCGCTGGCCTCGCCCATCACCCAGGCGAGCGCGTCGACGACGTTGGACTTGCCGGAACCGTTGGGCCCGACGATGCAGGTGATGCCCGGCTCGAGCTGGAGCGTCGTCGAGGAGGCGAAGGACTTGAACCCCTTGAGGGTCAGGCTCTTCAGGTACAACGGAGGCTCCCTACACCGGTCGGACGTCGGCGCTGATGTCGGACGGCCGTGGGGCCGCGCCGGGGGAAGCTCAGCGGGCGTCAGACTACCGCTCGGGATGCCCGTCCGTCGGTGACCGGGCCGGTCAGGCCGGCTGCATCTCCTGCAGCCCCGACTCGCGGTCGAGGATGTCGGCGGCCGAGGCCGCGACGAGCCGGTCGTTCTCCTCGCTCAGCTTGAGCACGAGGGCCTCGAGCTCGCGGACGCGGGCGCGGAGACGGGCGTTGTCCGCCGCGAGGCGGGGGTCACGCAGGTCGCTGTCCAGGTAGCCGATCAGCGCCTTGGCCATGGAGTGTTCCTTCGGGTCGAGGTGGACGTGCGCGGGGTGGTCCCGGCGAGGGGACCGTGGGGCGGCGTCGAGGCCGCCGGAGACGAGGGCCGCACGCGGGCGGGCCGTCTTCAAGAGTCCCACCACGGCGCCCCAGGGTCAATCCGGCGTCGATCCGGCGTCACTCCGGGACGGGCACCGCCGGCGGTCCCCCGACGGCCGGCGGCCGGCGGCGTCGCGGAGCGGGCTGGCAGCGGGGGCAGAAGTAGGAGGAGCGGTTCATGAACGCCACCCGGCGGATCGGCGTCCCGCACCGGTCGCAGGGCTCGCCCTCGCGTCCGTAGGCGTGCAGCGAGCGGTCGAAGTAGCCGGACTCGCCGTTGACGTTGACGTAGAGCGCGTCGAACGACGTGCCGCCCTGGGCCAGCGCGTCGGTCATCACGTCGCGGACGTGGCCGACCAGCTCGCGCACCTGCGGGCCGGTCAGGCGCTCCCCCGGCCGGTCGCCGTGGAGGCGGGCGCGCCACAGGGCCTCGTCGGCGTAGATGTTGCCGACGCCCGAGACGAGGTTCTGGTCCAGCAGCAGCCGCTTGATCCCGGAGGTGCGCCGGCGCACGCGGCGTACGACGTCGGCGAGGTCGAACCGCTCGTCGAGCGGGTCGCGGGCGATGTGGGCGATCTCCGGCGGCAGGTCGGCCCCGCCGGTCGAGACCGACAGCCCGCCGAACATCCGCTGGTCGACGAAGCGCAGCTCGCGGCCCTCGTCGGCGCCCTCGAGCGCGAGCCGCACCCGCAGGTGCCGCTCCGCGGGAGCGTCCGGCGGCTGCACCAGCAGCTGGCCGCTCATGCCGAGGTGCGCCAGCAACGCGTCGCCGTCGTCGAGCGGCAGCCAGAGGTACTTGCCGCGCCGGCGGGCCGCGAGGATCCGGCGGCCGTCCAGCGCCTGCGCGAAGCCCTCCGGCCCGCGGGCGTCGCGACGGACGGGACGCGGGTGGAGGACGTCGACGCGGGTGATCGTTGCGCCGAGCACGTGGCGCTCGAGGCCGGCCCGGACGACCTCGACCTCCGGCAGCTCGGGCACGGGATCAGGCCGGTTGCTGGCCGGTGGCGCTCGTGGCGGCGTCGACGGCGGGGTCGCTGACCCCGAGGGCGGCCGCGATCTCGCCGTACGCCGTCTCCGCGGCGGCCTGCTCGGCCTCCTTCTTGGAGCGGCCCACGCCGTTGCCGTAGAGCCGGTCGCCGACCCGGACCTGCGCGGTGAAGGTCTTCTGGTGGTCGGGGCCCTCGTCCTCGATGACGTACTCGGGCACGCCGAGGGCGTGCTCGGCGGCGAGCTCCTGGAGCGAGGTCTTCCAGTCCAGACCGGCACCGAGCGCCGACGCGGCCTCGATGAGCGGGTCGAAGAGGAGGTGGACGACCTTGGCGGAGGTCTCGAAGCCCCCACCGGAGAGGTGGACGGCCCCGATGACCGCCTCGACGGTGTCGGAGAGGATCGAGGCCTTGCCCCGACCGCCCGTCGACTCCTCGCCGCGGCCGAGCTTCACGTGCTCGCCGAGGCCGATGGCACGACCCACCTCGGCCAGCGCGCGGGCGTTGACGACCGCGGCGCGGAGCTTGGCCAGCCGACCCTCGGAGAGGTCGGGGTGGGTCGTGTAGAGCGTCTCGGTCACGACGACGCCGAGCACCGAGTCACCCAGGAACTCCAGGCGCTCGTTGGTCGGCAGGCCGCCGTTCTCGTACGCGTACGAACGGTGCGTGAGCGCACGCTCGAGCAGCTCGGGGTCCAGCTCCGGATCCCCGAGCGCCGCGCGCAGCTCGCTGTAGTTGGTCAGGGGACCGGTCTTCAGATGACCTGACGACGGTCGGCGCGAGCGCCGTACTGGCCGCACTCGCCGCACGCACGGTGCGGGAGGTGCTTGGCACCGCAGGCGGGGTTCGCGCAGGTCACCAGGGTGGGCGCGACGGCCTTCCAGGCCGACCGACGGTGACGCGTGTTGCTGCGCGACATCTTCCGCTTCGGGACTGCCACTGTTCTCTCCTCGGTTTGGGACCGGTTGGTGCCGGCCGTTCCTGGTCGTGCTCGCGGACCGGGTTCAGTCCTGCGAGCGGGTGCTGCTGTCTTCCTTCAGGGCCGCGAGACCCGCCCACCGCGGGTCGACCGGCGCCTCGTGCGAGTGGTCCGGGTCCTCGAGCCGCACACCGCACTCGGTGCACAACCCGGGACAGTCGTCCTCGCACAAGGGCTGGAACGGCAGTGCGAGCACCACCGCGTCCCGCAGCAGCGGCTCGAGGTCGAGCAGGTCGTCCTCGAGCGTGCTGACCTCGTCGTCCTCGTCGGGGTCGCCCCGGTGAGCAGGGTCGTCGTAGACGAACAGCTCCTGGAACGTGACCTCGGTGTCGTCCTCGATCGGCTCCAGGCACCGTGCGCACTCGCCCTCGAGCACGGCTCGCGCCGTGCCCGTCACCAGCACACCCTCCATGACCGCCTCGAGGCGCAGGTCGAGCTCGACCGGCGACCCCTCGGTGACCTTGAGGACTTCGATGCCCAGATCTGGCGGTGCCGGCACCGTCCGCGTCACCTGTCGCTGGGACCCCGGGCGGCGGCCGAGCTCGCGGGTGTCGAGCACGAGCGGCGCTCTCGGGTCCAGGCTTTTCAGGAGATCACTTCCGGGTCCGGGCACGTACAGATCAGCGAGAAGCCTAACCGCCGGGCCGAGGATCGGACAAAACGCTGCTCAGGGGCAGGTTCGGAGGCCGGACGGGGGGTCGGACGAAGGGTGCTGTCAGGCACCGTGCGCACGCCGTTCCGCGAGCCGCGCGGTGAGCCGCTCCAGCACCGGCGCGGGCACGAACGGGGCGACGTCGCCGCCGAACGCGGCGACCTCCTTCACCAGGCTGCTGGACAGGAACGACCACTCGGGGCGGGTGGGCACGAAGACAGTGTCGACGCCGGTGAGCGAGGAGTTCATGTGCGCCATGGGCAGCTCGTACTCGAAGTCGCCGGCGCCGCGCAGGCCCTTCACGATCGCGCGCACGTCGTTCTCCGCGCAGTAGGTCGTCAGCAGCCCCGTGAACCCGTCGACGCGGACGTTGTCCCACTCCGCGCACGCCTCCTCGAGCATCGCGAGGCGCTCCTCGGGGCCGAAGAGCCGGCTCTTCGAGGCGTTGACCCCGACGGCCACGACGACCTCGTCGAAGAGGACCGAGGCCCGTCCCACGACGTCGAGGTGCCCGTGGTGGACGGGGTCGAACGACCCCGGGCAGACGGCTCGGCGCACGTGCGGCTCCGCTCTAGTCCTCGGAGGACGGCTCGTCGGGGGACGGCTCGTCCGTGGCGTGGGCGGCGCGACCGTACCAGAGCACGGTCTCGCCGTAGCGGCGCTCGCGGACCGGCTCGATGCCGGTCGGCCAGGTGGGCTCGGGGCTGCGCGCGGAGCGCTCGACGACGACCAGCGCGTCCGGCACGAGCCAGCCGTTCTCGACGAGCGCCGCGAGGTCGCGCGCGAGGCTCGCCTCCTCCAGGGGGTACGGCGGGTCGCTGAACACCACGTCGTACGGCGCGGTCGGTGGCCGGTGCAGCGTGGTCCCGACGGAGGCGGCCACGACGTCGGCGCGGGCGAACCCCAGCGTGCGGGCGTTCTGCCGGACGAGCGCCGCGGTCCGGCGGTCCTGCTCGACGAGCGTGACGACGCCGGCGCCGCGCGACCACGCCTCGAGCCCGACGGCGCCGGACCCGGCGTAGAGGTCCAGGAACCGCAGGCCCTGCAGCGAGCCGCACCACGCCTCGATCGCGGAGAAGAGCGCCTCGCGCACGCGGTCGCTGGTCGGGCGGGTGGCGGCGCCGCGCGGGGTCGCGATCCGCCGGCCGCCGGCGCTGCCCCCGATGATCCTGGTCACTGCGCGCTCACGACTTCTCGATGAACCCGCCGGCGGCGAGCTCCATGTCGCGGACGGCGGCGGCGAGGCCCGGGGAATCGGCGAGCTCGGGGTCGCGGTCGAGCAGCGCGTCGGCGGTGCTCCGGGCCGCCACGATCGTCTTCTCGTCGCGCAGCACCCGGAGGTTCTGCAGGCTGGAGCGGTAGCCCGACTGGCTCGCGCCCAGGACGTCGCCCTCACGCCGCTGCTCCAGGTCGACCCGGCTCAGCTCGAAGCCGTCGGTCGTCGCGGCCACCGCCTCGAGGCGCTGGCGGGCGGGCGTGCCGGCCTCGGCGCGCGAGACCAGCAGGCAGAGGCCCGGCAGCCCGCCGCGGCCGACCCGGCCGCGCAGCTGGTGCAGCTGCGAGACGCCGAACCGGTCGGCGTCGAGCAGGACCATCGTGGTGGCGTTGGCGACGTCGACACCGACCTCGATGACCGTCGTGGACACCAGCACGTCGATGCCGCCGGCGGCGAAGGTGCGCATCGTGCGCTCCTTCTCGTCCGGGGCCATCCGGCCGTGGAGCGGGGCGACCCGGAGGCCGGCGAGCGCGCCCTCGGCCAGGTCGGCGACGACCTCCTCGACCGCCGCGAGCGGCGGGCCCTGCGGTTGCTGCGCCTTCTTCGGCGCAGCGGCCTCCGGCTCGTCCGGGTCGCCGTCCGGCGCGTCCTCGCCGCCCTGCTCGAGCTCGTCGCCCGCGATGCGGGGGCACACGACGTACACCTGGTGGCCGGCGGCCACCTCCTCGCGCACGCGCTCCCACACCCGGCCCATCCAGCCGGGGTGCTCGGCCACCGGGACGACGTTGGTCTGGATCGGGGCCCGACCGGCGGGGAGCTCGGTGAGCGTGGAGGTCTCAAGGTCGCCGAAGACCGTCATCGCGACCGTCCGCGGGATCGGGGTGGCCGTCATGACCAGCACGTGCGGCGGGGTGCCGGCCTTGCCGGTCAGCGCCGCGCGCTGCTCGACGCCGAAGCGGTGCTGCTCGTCGACGACGACGAGACCGAGGTCGAAGAAGGAGACGTTCTCCTCCAGCAGGGCGTGGGTGCCGATGACGATGCCGGCCTCGCCGGAGGCGATCCGCAGCAGCGGCTCGGTGCGCTGGCCCTTGGTCATCGACCCGGTCAGCAGCTCGACCGCGGTCGCCTCGGCCGGTCCGCCGAGCATGCCGCCGGTGGCGAGGTCGCCGAGCATGGCGGTGATCGAGCGGTGGTGCTGCTGGGCGAGGACCTCGGTGGGTGCGAGCAGCGCCGCCTGGCCGCCGGAGTCGACGACACGCAGCATCGCGCGCAGCGCCACGAGCGTCTTGCCGGAGCCGACCTCTCCCTGGAGGAGGCGGTTCATCGGGTGCGGCTCGGCGAGGTCCCGCTCGATCTCCTCCCCCACCGCCCGCTGGCCGGCGGTGAGCTCGAAGGGCAGCCGGGCGTCGAACGCCGCGAGCAGGCCGCCGTCCCCGCCCGTCCGGGCCTGCGCGCCGAGCGCCCGGAGCGCGCGGCGGCGGCGCGCCAGGACGAGCTGGGTGACCAGCGCCTCCTCGAAGCGGTAGCGCTTCAGCGCCGCACCGACCTGGCGGCGGTCGTCGGGCGCGTGGACCCAGTCCAGGGCCTTGCGGGCGGGCAGGAGGTCGTGCTCCTCGCGGACGTCGGCGGGCAGCACCTCCGGCACGTCGTCGAGGACGCTGCGGGCGAAGGTGATCGCGCGCTGCAGGTCCCACGACTCCACGCCGCTGGTCAGCGGGTAGATCGGGTAGAGCGCGCCCATCGCGTCGAGTTCCGCCTCCGCGTCGGAGCCCTCGGGGCCGCTGCCCTCGGGGCCGGCGCCGAAGAGCACCATCGTGGGGTTGGTCAGCTGCCAGTCGCCGCGGAAGACGCTCGCGCTGCCGACGAACAGCCCCCGGCGGCCGACCGCGAGGCGGCGGGCGTTCCACTCGGCGACGCCGCGGCCCTTCGCGAAGAACGACATCCGCAGCCGCGGGCCGTCGGTGGTCAGCACCACGTCGAGGCGGTACGCCGTGCGGCCGGTGCGGCGGTCGGTGTAGGTGCGCACGTCGGAGGAGACGACCTCGCCGACGACGGTGACCACCTCGCCGGGCTCCAGCTCGTCGACCTTGGTGAGCTCCTTGGTCTCGACGTACCGCCGCGGGAAGTGGCGCAGCAGGTCCCCGACCGTGCGGATGCCCAGCTTGTCCTCGATCTTGGCGCGCTTGCCCTTGTGGTCGCCGAGCACGGCGGCGACCGGGGTGTCGACGGTGATCACGCGGCGGCTGCTCCCCTCACCCGTGCGCTCACTCCACCGCGACCAGCAGCGGGTAGCGCTCCTGGCCACCGTCGTACACGACGACGTCGACAGCGGGGTGCCGTTCCTCGACCCAGCCGGCGCAGCGAGTGGCCAGCGCGGCGTCGGCGTCCTCGGCCCCCGCGACGATCGTGACCAGCTCCCCGCCACCGCCGAGCAGCCGCTCGAGCACCTGCGTGGCCACCTCGAGCAGGTCGTCGCCGACCACGACGAAGTCGCCCGCCACGACCCCGAGGGCGTCGCCCACCTCGCACGGGCCGGCCATCGTCATCGCTCGTCGGGCCGCGATCGTGACCGCGCCCTGGCGGGCGTGCCGGGCGGTCGCGGTCATCTCGAGCACGTCCTGGTCGAAGGAGCGGCCGGGCTCGTGCACCGCGAGCGCGGCCAGGCCCGACACCTGGGCCGGGGTCGGGATCACCGCGACCCGCAGGTCTCCGGGGGCGTCGCTCTCGGCCGTGCTCGCCGCGACCTGCGCGACCCGGAGCGAGTCGTGGTCGTTGGGCAGGACGACGACCTCCGAGGCGCCGCACGAGGTGATCGCCTCGAGCAGCTCGCCGGTGCTCGGCCGCCGGCCGGGGCCGCCGTGCACGACGACCGCGCCGGCGTCCTCGAACAACCGGGCCAGGCCCGGGCCCGCGGCGACCGCCACGACCTTGCGGCCCGTGCGGGTCGGTGTCCGGCGCCGCTTCTCGGCGACCTGCTCGGCGAAGTGGGTGACCCGCACGCGGTGCGGACGGCCGGCCTCGATGCCGGCCTCGATCGCCGCGCCCACGTCGTCGACGTGGACGTGGACGTTCCACAGCCCCTCGCCGCCGACCACGACGAGGGAGTCGCCGAGGTCGGCCAGCGCCTTGCGCAGCGGGGGGATCCGGTCGTCGTCGGCGTCGAGGAGGTACATCACCTCGTACGACGGTCCGTCCGGGGACAGGTCGTGCTGCTGCGCGACCGGCTGCGGGATCGCGTGGCTGCCCAGCGGCACCGTCACCGGCACCGGTCGTCGACCGGTCAGCACCGTCTCGGCGGCGTCGAGCACGACGCTCAGCCCTCGGCCGCCGGCGTCGACGACGCCCGCGTCGCGCAGGACGGCGAGCTGCTCCGGCGTGCGTGCCAGGGCGGCGCGGGCGGCCTCGGCCGCGGCGGCGAACACGTCGCGGGCGCGGGCGTCCGGCTCGGCCGCCCGCTCGGCCGCAGCGTCCGCGGCGGCGCGGCCGACGGTGAGCATGGTGCCCTCGACCGGCTGCCCCACCGCGGCGTACGCCGCCTCGTTGGCCTGCCGCAGCGCCTCGGCCATGACCACGGCGTTGCGCTCGTCGGGCGTGCCGGCCGCGAGGCGCCGCGCGATCGCACCGAGCATCTCGCTGAAGATGACCCCCGAGTTGCCGTGCGCCCCCAGGAGTGCGCCGCGGGCGAGCGCCGCCAGGGCCGGGCCGATCTCCGCCGCGGGGTCGCCGCCGCCGGTCGCCTCGCGCACCGCGTCGCGCGCGGCGGAGACGGTCAGCCACATGTTGGTGCCCGTGTCGCCGTCCGGCACGGGGTAGACGTTGAGGGCGTCGACCTCCTCGCGCGCCTCGGCCAGCGCCTCGACGGCGATGTCCACGAAGCGCAGCACGACCGCCAGCGAGATGGCGCCGCGGCCCGGCACTTCCTCCATCGGCGTCCTCGGCTTGGTCGTGGGCGGCCCCTGCGGGGATGATGAGGAGACAGGGTATGGCCTCGGGCCGCGATTTCCCGGCGGACCCGGGTGTCGGATATTCTCGTCCGGTTGCCCGCTCGCCGGGCCCCTCACACGCAATCGATCATCAGGAGTTCACGGTGGCTGCCGTCTGCGACATCTGCGCCAAGAAGCCTGGCTTCGGCAACAACCGGCCGTGGTCGCGCAAGATCACGAAGCGTCGTTTCGACCCCAACATCCAGCGGGTTCGTGCGACCGTCAACGGGACGCCCAAGCGGCTCAACGTCTGCACCGGCTGCCTCAAGGCCGGGAAGGTCACTCGCTGACGCGAGCGTCCTCCACAGCTTCACGCGAGAGGCCGTCACCCTTCGGGGTGGCGGCCTCTCGTCTCGTCCGCGAGCGGTGCCACCTCGCCCCTGCGGGCGTGCCACCTCGGCTCAGAAGTGGGTCCAGCCGGTCGGGCCGTCGTGGGGCGCGCCGTCGATGGTGACCACGGCGCCGGCGTCGCCGGGCTCGACGACCTCGCCGACGACCGCCCAGCCGTCCGGCACGTCGGCGGGCGCGAACGTCGCCAGGAGCGCGTGGTCGTCCCCTCCTCCGAGCACGAACGAGAGCGGGTCCGCACCGAGGGCGGCACCGACCGCGTGCAGCGGCTCGGGCACCTCGAACGCGCCGCGCCGGACGTCGATCGCCACGTCGGAGGCGGACGCGAGGTGGCCCGCCTCCGCGAGCAGGCCGTCGGAGACGTCGATCATCGAGGTCGCACCGGCCTCCGCGGCGACCAGCCCGGCGTCGTACGGCGGGGTGGGGCGGCGGTAGGCCTCGACCAGCACCCGCGGGGAGCGGAAGCCGCGGCCCAGGACCGCCAGCCCGCCGGCGGCCCAGCCCTGGCGGCCGTGCAGCGCCAGCACGTCGCCGGGGCGGGCGCCCGAGCGCAGCACCGGGGAGACGGTGCAGGCGCCCAGGACGGTCACGGCGACGACGACCTGGTCGGCCCGGGTCACGTCTCCCCCGACGACGCTGGCGCCGACGAGCGCGCACTCGTCGGCGAAGCCGCGGGCGAAGTCCAGGGCCCACTGCGCCTCGAGGTCGGCCGGCGCGGCCAGCCCGACGGTCAGCGAGGTGGCGCGGCCGCCCATGGCGTTGATGTCGGAGAGGTTCTGCGCGGCCGCGCGGTGCCCGACGTCCTCGGCGGTGGACCACTCGCGGCGGAAGTGCCGCCCCTCGACCATGAGGTCGGTGGAGACCACGACGTGGCCGGTGCGCACTCGCAGGACGGCCGCGTCGTCGCCGGGCCCGACCAGGACGTGCTCGCCCTGCTCGAAGAACCGGGTGAGCTCGCCGATCAGCCCGAACTCGCCGACGTCGGCGAGGGTCGCGCCGGCGGGGAACGGGTCAGGAGCAGCCATGGCCCCATCCCACCAGACGCCGATCGCTCCGCCGCGCCCGCCGGGCTGTCGTCGGTCGCGGGGCACGCGGTAGGTTGACCGCCGAACCTCCGTCCACCAGCAGGGAGAGCACCACGATGGTCGTCCAGGCGTACATCCTGATCCAGACCGACGTCGGCAAGGCCGCCGAGGTCGCCCGCGAGATCGCGCAGGTCAAGGGTGTCACCCTCGCCGAGGACGTCACGGGCCCCTACGACGTCATCGTCCGCGCCGAGGCGCGCAACGTCGACGAGCTCGGCAAGCTCGTGGTCGCCAAGGTGCAGACCCTCGACGGGATCACCCGGACGCTCACCTGCCCGGTCGTCCACATCTGAGGTTGCCCCCGCTGGCACCAGGCGTACGACGCCCCGCACCCGACCCGGGCGCGGGGCGTCGCTGTGTCCGGGCCGGCCGGACCGGGCCGGGGCTCAGCGCAGGCCGGTGTCGCGCGCCAGCGCCAGCCGGATCAGCCGGTCGACGAGGTCGGGGTACGCCAGCCCGCTCGCGGCCCACATCCGCGGGAACATCGACAGCGGGGTGAACCCCGGCATCGTGTTGATCTCGTTGACGACCAGCGAGCCGTCGGGGAAGACGAAGAAGTCGACCCGAGCGAGCCCCTCGCAGCCGACCGCCTCGAACGCACGGGCCGACAGGTCGCGGAGCCGCTCCTCCACCCCGTCGGGGAGGATCGCGGGGACGTCGAGCTCGGTGGCCTCCTCGGGGAGGTACTTCGCGTCGAAGTCGTAGAACTCGTGGTCGCCGGTGATCCGGATCTCGGCAGGCACGCTGGTCTCCGCGCCACCGTCGAGGGACTGGAGCACCCCGCACTCGACCTCGCGGGCGCCGGTGGCGCAGACCTCGACCAGCACCTTCGGGTCGTGCCGCAGCGCCTCCTCGAGGGCGGCGTCGAGGCCGGAGGCGTCGTGCACCTTGGAGATGCCGATGCTGGAGCCGCCGCGCGCGGGCTTGACGAAGAGCGGGTAGCCGAGCCCCGCGGAGCGGTCGCGGCACTCCTGCGGGTCGCTCGCCCACTCGCGGGCGGTGACGACGACGCTCGGCATGACCGGCAGACCGGCCGCGGCGAGCACGACCTTCATGTAGGCCTTGTCCATCGAGACCGCGGAGGCGAGCACGCCCGCGCCGACGTACCGGACGCCGGCCATCTCGAGCATCCCCTGGATCGTGCCGTCCTCGCCCCACGGACCGTGCAGCAGCGGGAAGACGACGTCGACCTCGCCCAGCGTGCGCGGCGGCGCCGACGGCTCGGTGACGACGAGGTCGGTGGAGTCCACGTCGCGGGCGAGCGTCACGCTCGCGCGGTCACCGTCGACGCTGGGCAGCCGGTCCTCGCCCGCGCCCTCGCCGATCCGCAACCGGTCGGTGTCCCCGGACTCGAGCACCCAGCGGCCGTCCCGGGCGATGCCGACGGGGACGACGTCGTACTGGTCGCGGTCGATGGCCGGGAGGACGCTGCCGGCGGTCACGCACGAGATGGCGTGCTCGCTGGAACGGCCGCCGAAGACGACGGCGACGCGGGGCTTGCGGGTCACCGGTCCAACCTATCGACCTAGGGTTGTCCCATGACCGCGGACGCGCCCGACCACCTGACCGACCACCTGGCCGCCATGGGCGCGGGCACCCGCGCCGTGCACCTGGGTCGCCCGGCGCACGAGCCGGACCAGCCGCTCAACGAGCCGATCACGCCGGCGTCGACGTTCGTGGCCGGGGGCGACCGGGAGTACGGCCGGTACGGCAACCCGACCTGGGCGGCGTTCGAGACCGCGCTCGGCGGGCTCGAGGGCGGCCGCGCGCTGGCGTTCTCCTCCGGGCTGGCCGCCGTGGCGACCGTGCTCGACCTGGTCGGCCACGGGGCGAAGGTCGTGGCGCCGCGCAACTGCTACAACGGCACGATCCTGCAGCTGGCCGACCTCGAGGCCCGCGGCCGGCTGCGCACCGAGCTGGTCGACGTCACCGACACCGACGCGGTCGTCAAGGCGTGCGACGACGCGGCGCTGGTGTGGCTGGAGTCCCCCACGAACCCCGCGCTCGAGATCGCCGACCTGCCGACGATCGTCGCGGCCGCGCACGAGGCCGGGGCGTACGCCGTCGTCGACAACACCTTCGCGACCCCGCTGCTCCAGCGCCCGCTCGAGTCGGACGCGGACCTGGTCGTGCACTCGGTGACCAAGTATCTCGCCGGCCACAGCGACGTGCTCATGGGCGCGGTCGTGACCCGCGACGACGAGCTGTTCTCGGTCCTCAAGGGCCGCCGCGACCTCATCGGCGCCGTGCCGGGCACGTTCGAGACGTACCTCGCCCTGCGCGGCCTGCGCACGCTCCACCTGCGCGTCGAGCGCGCCCAGGCCAACGCCAACGAGCTGGCCCGCCGGCTCGCCGAGCACCCCGCCGTCGGCGAGGTCCGCTACCCCGGCTTCGGCGGCATCGTCGCGATCGTCCTGGCCCAGGGCGCGATGGCCGCCGACCTGCTCACCCACAAGACCCGGCTGTGGGTCCACGCCACCTCGCTCGGCGGGGTCGAGTCGACCTTCGAGCGGCGCCGCCGCTGGAAGTCCGAGCCGGCCACCATCCCCGACGCGCTGGTCCGTCTCTCCGTCGGCGTCGAGGACGTCGACGACCTGTGGGAGGACCTCCGCGTCGCCCTGGACGACCTCGTCGGCTGACGTCCGTCCGCTGGTCGCGCAGCGGTATGTCGCCGCGCGCCCCTGCTGGTCGAGCAGGCGAGCGCGCGCCGGCGAGCGGTGTCGAGACCCGGTGAGGTGCCCACCCGCCTTGCGTCCCTCACGGGGTCAGTAGATCTCCGACTTGGTGTCGCGGGCGATGAAGGCCTCCATCATCTGCTTCGCGGTCATCCGGCCAGCGACGACGGCGTCGACGTGCTGGGCGATGGGGGCGTCGACGCCGGTGCGCTCGGCGAGGGCCAGCAGCGAGGAGCAGGACTTGGCGCCCTCGGCGACCTGCTTGGTGGAGGCGTAGATCTCCTCGGTGCTCATCCCCTGGCCGAGCTTCTCGCCAAAGGTGCGGTTGCGCGACAGCGGTGAGGAGCACGTGGCGACGAGGTCGCCGAGGCCGGCCAGGCCCATGAGCGTGAGCGGGTTGGCGCCGAGCTTCATGGCCAGGCGGGCGGTCTCGGCCAGGCCGCGGGTGATGACCGACGCGGTCGTGTTGTCGCCGAACCCGAGGCCGACGGCCATGCCGACCGAGAGCGCGACGACGTTCTTGTAGGCGCCGCCCAGCTCGCAGCCCAGCACGTCGGTGCTCGTGTACGGGCGGAACGCCGCGGTGTGGCAGCGCTGCTGGAGCACCTGCGCGACGTCCTCGTCCGCGCACGCGACGACGGAGGCGGCCGGCTCGCGGCGGGCGATCTCCTTGGCGAGGTTGGGGCCGCTGATGACCGCGATCCGCTCCGGACCGGCACCGGTCACCTGGCCGATGACCTCGCTCATCCGGTCCTGCGTGCCGAGCTCGACGCCCTTCATCAGCGAGACGAGCACCGCGTCCCGCTCGATGTGGGGCGCCCAGGTGGTGAGGTTCTCCCGCAGGGACTGGCTCGGGGTGGCCAGCACGACGACGTCCGCGCCGCGCAGCGCCTCCTCCACGTCGGCGGTCGCCGTGACCGAGGGCGGCAGCTCCACGCCGGGGAGGTAGTCGGGGTTCTCCCGCCGTTCCGCGATCGCCTCGGCCACCTCGGGGCGCCGCGCCCAGAGGGTGACGTCGTTGCCGGCGTCGGCGAGCACGACGGAGAACGCCGTGCCCCACGATCCGGCGCTGAAGACGGCGACCTTGCCGCCGGTGGGGAGTGTGCTCATGCCGGGTCCTCCCCGATCTCGTGGCGGGTCTCGTACTCGGTCTCGTGGGGGGTGGGGTTCCCGGTCCGCCGGGTCCCGTGCTTGCGCATGTCGTACCTCTCGGCCGGAGCGGTGCCCCCGCGGACGTCCTCGACCAGCGAGGTGATGGCGGCCATGATCCGGTCGGTCGCCTCCGCGACGACCTCCGGGCTCCGGGGCCGCGCCAGCAGGTCGGCGAGGTCGACCGGCTCACCGACCTTCATCCGGATCAGCTTGCGGGGGAACAGGTCCGGCTTCTTCGCGTACGGCGCCAGCAGCTGCTGCGCGCCCCACTGACCGACGGGGAGCACGGGACATCCGGTCTCCAGGGCGATCCGCGCGGCGCCCGACTTCCCCGTCATCGGCCACAGGTCGGGGTCGCGGGTGATCGTGCCCTCCGGGTAGACCACCACGCACTCCCCCGCGCGCACCGCGGCGACAGCGGCGTCGTACGCCCCGACCGCGTTGCGGGTGAGCCGCTCGACGGGGATCTGGCCGGCAGCCCGCAGGAAGAAGCCGAGCGCCTTGTTCTTGAACAGGCCCGACTTGGCCAGGTAGCGCGGGATGCGGCCGTGGTCGTAGACGATGTGCGCCGCGGTGAGCGGGTCGACGTGCGAGATGTGGTTCATCACGAGGATGCAGCCGCCGCGCTCGGGGATCCGCTCGCCGCCCTCCCACTCGTGGCGGGTGGTGGCGAGGAGCGTGGGCTTCACGATCGCGACTGCGACGTTCCACGCCCACCCCCGCTTCTGCTGCAGCTTCCGCACCGTCACGACGGGCAGGCTACTCGCCCGCCGCGACGGCGCCTGAGAGGATCGGAGGGATGTCTGCGCAGCCTCCCGGGACCGCCTCCCCCGCCCGCTTCGTGGCGGTCGTGCCGGTCAAGCCGCCCGCCTTCGGGAAGTCCCGCCTCGGTGGGCTCGGCGACGACCAGCGCCGCCGCCTGGCCGCGGCGTTCGCGCTCGACACGGCGGCGGCGTGCCTGGCCGCCCGGGCGGTGGGCGCGGTGCTCGTGGCCACCGACGACGCCGGCTTCGCGGCCCGCCTCGCCGCGCTGGGCTGCGTCGCCGTGCCCGACGGCGACACCAACGACCTCAACTCGGCGCTGCGGCAGGCGGCCAGCGAGGCCCGGCGGCGGTGGCCGGACCTCGAGCCGGTCGCGCTCTGCGCCGACCTGCCCGCGTTGCGGTGCGAGGACCTCGACGAGGCGCTCGACGCGCTGGTCCCCGGCGGCCCGTCGTTCGTGGCCGACGCCGACGGCGTCGGCACGACGCTCTACACCGCGCCGCACGGGGAGTTCGACCCGCGCTTCGGGGGCGGCTCGCGGGAGGCGCACCTGGCCGCGGGCGCGCTCGAGGTGCGCGGCGCGCTGCCGACGCTGCGGCGCGACGTCGACGACCTCGACGACCTGCGCGCGGCCGCCGTCCTCGGACTCGGCTCGAGGACGGCGCCGCTCGTGCAGGAGCTCGGGCTGGCCTGACCGGCCGGTCAGCTGCTGGCGGACTTCTTCGCCGTCGACTTCTTGGCCGTCTTGGCGGTGGACTTCTTCGCCGGGGCCTTCTCCGCCGGGGCCTTCTTCGGGGCTGCCTTCTTCGCGGTCGTGGCGTCCGCCGCCTTCGTCGACGTCGCCTTCTTCGACGCCGTCTTCTTCGTGGCCGAGCTCTTCGTGGCGGCCGCGGACTTCGCGGGGGCCGACTTGGTGGCCGGGGACGTCTTGGCGGCCGCCTTCTTCGTGGCGGCCGTGGTGGCGGACTTCTTCGCCGTGGGCGCAGCGGCGCTGGTCTTGGCCGGCGTCGGCTTCCTCGCCGCGGGTGCCGCCTTCGTCGCAGCGGTCGAGCCCGAGGACTTCCCGTCGGAGGGCTTCCCGCCGGGCGCCGCCTTCAGCGCGGCGCCGGCCGCCGCCCTCGCCGCGCCCGCGGAGGCGGCCACGGTCAACGCCGGGAGCTTCTTGGCGCCCGAGACGACGTCCTTGAGCTGCGACCCGGCCTTGAACCGCGGCACCGCCGTCTTCTTCGCCTGCACCCGCTCGCCGGTCGACGGGTTCCGCACCCATCGAGCCTCGCGCACCCGCTTCTCGAACGAGCCGAAGCCCGTGATCGCGACCTTGTTGCCTTTGGCGACCTCACGGGTGATCGTGTCGACGACCGACTCGAGCGCGTGCGCCGCCGCCTTCCTGTTCCCGTCGAAGCGCTCCGCGAGCGTGTCGATGAGCTCGGACTTGTTCATCTGGCTTCCCTTCCGACGAACCAGGACGCCGAGCTCGTGCTCGACCTCGAGGACGCACGCTAGGGGCGAGCGGGCCAGGTCACAACGGGTCAGGCGTGCTGGGTGACCGGCTTCCAGCTGGGGCGCGAGGCCTCGTACGACGCGATGTCGGCGTCGTGGCCCAGCGTGATGCCGATGTCGTCGAGGCCCTCGAGCAGGCGCCAGCGGGTGTAGTCGTCGATGTCGAAGGAGTCCTCGATCGCGTCAGGACCCGCCCCGGCGCGGACCGTCCGGGACTCGAGGTCGACGGTGATCTCGGCGCCGGGCTGCTCCTCGAGCAGGTCCCAGAGCCGCTGGACGACCTTCTCGTCGACCTGGGCGGCCAGCAGCCCGGCCTTGCCGGAGTTGCCGCGGAAGATGTCGGCGAAGCGCGGGGAGATGACGGCCTTGAAGCCGTAGTTCTGCAGCGCCCAGACGGCGTGCTCCCGCGACGAGCCGGTGCCGAAGTCGGGCCCGGCGACGAGCACCGAGCCGGCGGCGTACACCGGGTCGTTGAGGACGAACGACGGGTCGTTGCGCCAGGCGGCGAACAGGCCGTCCTCGAAGCCGGTGCGCGTGACCCGCTTGAGGTAGACGGCGGGGATGATCTGGTCGGTGTCGACGTTGCTGCGGCGCAGCGGCACGCCGACGCCGGTGTGGGTCGTGAACTTGTCCATGGGTTCTTCAGGCTCCTCGATCGGGCTCAGGTTTCGACACGCGCGTCACGGCTTCGCAGGCTCAGCCGTGGCGCTGCTCAACCTCGCGTCTGCTGCTCGGGTTCGTCCCTCACCCGATCGACGCGAGGTCGGACGGCGAGGAGAGGGTGCCGCGCACGGCGGTGGCGGCGGCCACCGGGATCGAGACCAGGTGCGTGCGGCCGCCCTTGCCCTGGCGTCCCTCGAAGTTGCGGTTGGAGGTCGAGGCGCTGCGCTCGCCCGGCTGGAGCGTGTCGGGATTCATGCCCAGGCACATCGAGCAGCCGGCGCCGCGCCACTCGGCACCCGCCTCCTTGAAGACCACGTCCAGGCCCTCCTCCTCGGCCTGCAGCCGGACCCGGACCGAGCCGGGGACGACGAGCAGGCGGGTGTCGGGGGCGACCGTGTGACCCTTGATGATGTCGGCGGCCAGGCGGAGGTCCTCGATCCGGCCGTTGGTGCAGGAGCCGACGAAGACGGTGTCGACCTTGACCTCGCGCATGGGGGTGCCGGCCTCGAGCCCCATGTACTCCAGCGCCTTCTGCGCGGCGACCTGGTCGCTGACGTCCTCGAAGTCCTCCGGCGTGGGCACGGAGGCGCCCAGCGGCACGCCCTGGCCGGGGTTGGTGCCCCAGGTGACGAACGGGGTCATCGTGCTGGCGTCCAGCACGAGCTCCTTGTCGAAGACCGCGTCGTCGTCGGTGCGCAGGCTGGTCCAGTGCTCGACGGCGGCGTCCCAGTCGGCGCCGGTCGGCGCCTCGGGGCGGCCCTGGATGTAGTCGAAGGTCTTCTGGTCCGGCGCGATCATGCCGGCCTTGGCGCCCCACTCGATGCTCATGTTGCAGACCGTCATCCGGCCCTCCATCGAGAGCTCCTCGATGGCCTGGCCGCGGTACTCCACGATGTAGCCCTGGCCGCCACCGGTGCCGGTGTGCGCGATCAGGTTGAGGACGAGGTCCTTGGCGGTGACGCCGTCGGGAAGGCTGCCGTTGACGGTGACGGCCATGGTCTTGGGCTTGGCCTGCATCAGCGTCTGGGTCGCGAGCACGTGCTCGACCTCGGAGGTGCCGATGCCGAAGGCGATCGCACCGAAGGCGCCGTGGGTGCTGGTGTGGCTGTCGCCGCACACGATCGTCATGCCCGGCTGGGTCAGGCCCAGCTGCGGGCCGACGACGTGGACGATGCCCTGGTCGAGGTCGCCGAGCGGGTGCAGGCGGACGCCGAACTCCTCGGCGTTGCGCCGCAGCGTCTCCACCTGGGTGCGCGAGACCGGGTCGGCGATCGGCTTGTCCCAGTCCAGCGTCGGGACGTTGTGGTCCTCGGTGGCGAGGGTCAGGTCGGGGCGGCGGACCTGGCGGCCGGCGAGCCGGAGGCCGTCGAAGGCCTGCGGCGAGGTGACCTCGTGGATGAGGTGGAGGTCGATGTAGAGCAGGTCCGGCTCTCCCGGCGTCGAGCGGACGACGTGCTCGTCCCAGACCTTCTCGGACAGCGTCCGACCCATGGTTGTCTCCCTCATGAACGTGCTCGTGACGTACTTCTCGGTGCGTGTCCCAGTGTAGACCCTTGCATCCCATGATGCGAGACGGCAGTATTGCCATATGGACACCACCAGCGGAGTCGGCGTGCTCGACAAGGCCGCTCTCGTGCTCACCGCCCTCGAGTCGGGCCCCGCCACCCTGGCCGGCCTGGTCGCCGGCACCGGCCTGGCCCGACCCACGGCCCACCGCCTCGCCGTCGCCCTCGAGCACCACCGGCTGGTGGCCCGCGACATGCAGGGCCGCTTCGTGCTCGGCCCCCGGCTCGCCGAGCTCTCCGCCGCCGCCGGCGAGGACCGCCTGCTCGCCACCGCCGGCCCCGTCCTGGCCCGCCTGCGCGACATCACCGGCGAGTCCGCCCAGCTGTGGCGCCGCCAGGGCGAGCACCGCGTCTGCGTCGCCGCCGCCGAGCGCCCCTCGGGCCTGCGCGACACCATCCCGGTCGGCTCGCAGCTCACCATGCGCGCCGGCTCCGCCGCCCAGGTGCTGCTCGCGTGGGAGGACCCCGAGCGCATGCACCGCGGCCTGCAGAACTCCGCCTTCTCCGCCGCCGCGCTCTCCGGCATCCGCCGCCGCGGCTGGGCCCAGTCCGTGGGCGAGCGCGAGCAGGGCGTCGCGTCGGTCTCCGCCCCGGTCCGCTCCCCCGGCGGCAAGGTCATCGCCGCCGTCTCGGTCTCCGGCCCGCTCGAGCGGCTCTCCCGCCAGCCCGGCCGGATGCACGCGCCCGCGGTCCTCGCCGCCGCCGAGCGGCTCTCGGAGTCGCTGCGCCGCGCCGCCGCGGAGTGACCCACCTCGCCTCGTGCTGCTGGGCGTGCGCAGGACGCACGCCCAGCAGCACGAGGCGGTCAGAACAGCCCGTCGGACTCCAGGGCCAGGAGCAGCTGCTTGCGCGGGAGGCCGCCGGCGTACCCGGTGAGCGTGCCGTTCGCACCGATCACCCGGTGGCAGGGCACGACGATCGGCACCGGGTTGCGACCGTTCGCGAGCCCGACCGCGCGCGAGGCCGCGGCGGTCATGCCTAGGCGCGCGGCGACCTGGCCGTACGACGCGGTCTCGCCGTAACCGATCCGGCACAGCTCGGCCCAGACCCGCTGCTGGAAGTCGCTGCCGACGGGCGCGAGCGGGAGGTCGAACTCCTTGAGGTCCCGGGCGAAGTACGCCGCCAGCTGCCGCGCGGTCTCGACCAGCAGCGGGTGCGCGTCGTCGCGCTCGCCCCGCACGTGCTTCTCGCCGAACGGCGCGAACTCGATCGCGGTGATCGCACCCTCGTCCTCGACGAGGCGCAGGTCCCCGACGGGGCTCTCGATGACGGTCCACATGGTCAGGTATCCTCGGGTCGGTCCGCCGGGACGGGTGGCATGAGCGTGCTCCACAGGTGCATCAGGGCGTAGGACCGCCAGGGCCGCCACGCGTCGGCCCCGGCGATCGTGCGGACGACCGCGGCGTCGTCGCGGCCCGGTCCGTGCGCCAGGCCGCGCAGGGCGTTGCGCACGCCGATGTCGGTGGGCAGGAAGACGTCGGGGTGGGCCAGGGCGCGCATCGCCACGTAGTCGGCCGTCCACGGGCCGATCCCGGGCAGCGCGAGCAGCCGACGGCGTACGTCGTCACGGTCGGCGCCGCGGTCGAGCACGACGTCGCCCGCGGCCAGCGCCGCGGCGAGGCCGACCAGGGCGCGGCCACGGGCGCGGGGCATCGGCAGCGTGCCCGGGTCGACCTCGGCGAGCGCGGCCGCGTCCGGGAAGAGGTGGGTGAGCCCGGGGACGTCGGTGACGACCGGCCGCCCGTGCTCGGCGACGACGCGGCCGGTCACGGCCCGCGCGCCGGTGACGCTGACCTGCTGCCCGATGACCGTGCGGACGGCGGTCTCGTCGCCGTCGACCTGGCCCGGCACCCGGAGACCCGGACGGAGCCGGACGAGCGGCCCGATCACCGGGTCGTCGGCGAGGTGGGCCGTGACGGCCGTCGGGTCGCAGTCGGCGTCCAGCAGCCGGCGGGCCCGTTCGACCGCGGCGGTGGTGTCGCGCAGGTCGTGCAGGGTGAAGGTCGCGGGGACGAAGGCCGTGCGCCCGACGTCGTCCTGGTCGGCGAGGTCGAGGCGGACCGTGCCGGGCCCGTGGGGCAGGTCGAGGGTGCGGGCGTACCAGCCGTCGCCGGCCACCTCGACGCCCGGCACCAGGTGGAAGGCGAGGAACTCCAGGAGCGCCCGGCCCGCGAACGGCGTGCGCACCGCGAGCCGCATCGTCACGGTCCCGCCGCCCGTGCGGCCGCCGCGACGCCCGCGCAGCTGCGTCGGGGACGCGGCGTACACCTCGCGCACGGTGTCGTTGAACTGCCGCACGCTGGCGAAGCCGGCGGCGAACGCGACGTCGGCGTACCCCAGGTCGGTGGTCTCGATGAGCACGCGGGCGGTCTGCGCGCGGCGGGCGCGGGCCAGGGCGAGCGGGCCGGCACCGAGCTCGGCGAGCAGCAGGCGGGACAGGTGCCGGGGGGTGTAGCCGAGGCGGCGCGCCAGCCCCTCGACGCCCTCGCGGTCGACCACGCCGTCGGCGATGAGACGCATCGCGCGTCCGGCGACGGTGGCGGCGACGTCCCAGTCCGGGCTGCCGGGCGTGGCGTCGGGCAGGCAGCGCTTGCAGGCGCGGTAGCCGGCGGCCTGGGCTGCGGCCGCGCTCGGGTGGAAGGTGACGTTGCCGTACGCCGGGGTGCGGGCCGGGCAGGAGGGCCGGCAGTAGATGCCGGTCGTCCGCACGGCGGTCCAGAACACCCCGTCGAAGCGCCGGTCCCGGGACGCCACGGCGCGGTAGCAGGACTCGGGGTCGAGCCTCTCGCGCGTCGTGGTCATGGACCCATCCTCGCCCATGGCGCCGACCGTGGCTGGCGGGATTCGGACACCGCCGTCGGCCGCGAACCGGACCACGGAGCCGCCCCCTCTGCGACGATGGCGGGCGTGGCCGACCGCACGCACCGCCGGACCGTCTGGCGGGTCGTCCTCGTCACCCAGCTCTGCCTGGCGCTCGTGACCGGGATCGCCGTCGTGCTCGTCTATCGCCACGTCGACCGGCGCATCGACGAGGGCGCGCCGATCGACCACGCCGGCGGGGTGGAGCGACCCGGGCCGGACCTGCCCACCGGCGCCGTGAACATCCTCGTGCTCGGCACCGACGAGCGCGACTGCGAGGGCTGCGGCATCGACGGCGAGGCCGGCGGGGGCGGGTCGGACGTGGCCATCCTGCTGCACGTCGCGGACGGTCGCCGGTCGGCGTACGGCATCTCCGTGCCGCGCGACACGCTCGTCGACCGGCCCGAGTGCACGGTGGACGGGGAGGTCGTGCCCGGGGCTTCCGACGCGACCTGGAACGAGGCGCTCGCCGTCGGTGGCGCGCCGTGCGCGGTGGCCCAGCTCGAGGCCGTGACCGGGATCTACGTCGACCACTACGTGGTCGTGGACTTCGGCGGGTTCAAGGAGATCGTCGACGCCGTCGGCGGGGTGGAGGTCTGCCTGCCGGAGGAGGTCGACGACCGCGAGCACGGCATCCACCTCGACGCCGGCACGCAGGTCGTCGGCGGCGAGGACGCGCTGGCCTACATGCGGCAGCGCGCGTCGACGCCCAACGCCGACCTGGGTCGCGTACGCCGCCAGCAGGCGTTCATCGCCTCGATGATCGCCAAGGTGCTCTCCGCCCGGACGCTGACCCGCCCCGACCGCCTGGTCTCCTTCGCGAGCGCCGTGGCCGGGTCGATCCAGACCGACCCGGAGCTGGCCAGCGTCTCCGAGATCGTCGACCTGGCCGCCTCGCTGCGCCACGCCAGGCTCGGCAAGATCCGGTTCGTCACCGCGCCGGTCGTCGAGCTGCCCCGCGACGACCCGAACTGGGGCCGCGTGGAGCTGACCCCCGAGGCCGACGAGCTGTGGCGCCGGGTCGTCGCCGACCGGCCCCTCGGCGAGCTCGGCCGCGGCGCCATCAGCGGCCGCCGCCCGGGCGGCTCCACGGCCGAGGCCGCCGCCAACGGGCTCTGCGGCTGACCTGCGACCGACCTGCGGCTGACCTGCCGCCGGACCTACCGGGAAAAGGTGGAAGGCCCAGGAGGTGATCTCCTGGGCCTTCCTCGTGTACCCCGTACGGGATTCGAACCCGTGCTTCCGGCGTGAGAGGCCAGCGTCCTGGGCCGCTAGACGAACGGGGCATGTGTTGTGCAGTTGTGTCAGCCGCTCTCCCGAGCGGCCTGCGGAACTCTAGCCGGGGCTGTCGTTCGCACAAAATCGCGGGCTCTTCACCGGGAAGGACCCGCGACTCGCTGGGATACTAGGACTCGAACCTAGACTAACTGGACCAGAACCAGTCGTGCTGCCAATTACACCATATCCCACTGACCAACAAGACTTATGTCGGCAGTTCTGTGCCCTCCGCCGTGGCGGTGGGCACGGTCGAGAACCTTACACGCGAGTGTTTCGGCGCTCCAAAACGGCCCCGTCGACCGTCCGGCGCACGCCCATCGCGCGGGCCGCGAGCAGCGTCAGGCCGAGGAACGCGAGCGACTGGGTAAGCGTCACCGGCAGGCTCCACCACGTGCCGCCGGACGGGTTGAGCGCCGAGGTCATGTCGCCGAACGCGAGCGCGATCCCGAAGGCCAGCCAGTTGTTCAGCACGTGCATCGCGATGCCGGCCTCGAGGCCCCCGGTGAGGATCACCAGGGTTCCCGCGACCAGGCCGAAGGCGAAGCGGTCGAAGAAGATCGGCAGGTCCTGCCCCGCGCCGTGGGCCAGCGCGAAGAGGAACGCCGGCACGACCACAGCCACCGAGCGCCACCGCACCAGGCCGCCGAACGCCTGGGTGAGGTAGCCGCGGAAGGCGTACTCCTCCCCCGCCGCCTGCAGCGGTGTGAGCAGCAGCACGACGAGAGCGAAGTCACGCGTCGTGCGGGTGAACTCGTTGAGGTCGGTCGACACCTCGGTGCCGGCCCCCTGCGACGGGAGCAGCGCCGAGACGACCAGGGTGAGCAGCAGTGCGAGGAACGCCACGCCGAAGCAGGCCGCGAACCACCGCCACCGGAGCCGGAGCCCCACCGAGGAGACCCACCCGGGGCGCAGCCGGTGCAGGGCGAACCCCACCAGCCACACCGCTGGGATCGCGAGCGCCCAGCCCAGGTTCACCAGCGCCAGGAACGAGGGCGTGACCGGGTCGCCCGAGAGCCGGTCCAGGGCCTCCTCCACGCCGACGCCCGTGGCGACGAGGTAGATCGCGAGGACCGCGGTGACGACCGTCTGGAGGACGAGCACGAGCACCACGAGGAGCAGCAGCCCCACGAGCGGCCGCCACCACCCGGTGCGGCCGAGCCGGTGCAGCCGCTCGTAGGTCAGGTCCACGGGTCAGCCCAGCGCGGAGCGGAGCCGGGACAGGCTCCGGTCGCGGCCGAGGAGCTCCATCGACTCGAACAGCGGCGGGGAGACCCGGCGTCCGGTGATCGCCACGCGCACCGGCCCGAAGGCGTTGCGCGGCTTGAGGCCGAGCTCCTCGACAAGCTTGGCCTGGAGGGCGTCCTGGATCGCCTGGGTCGTCCACTCCGCGAGCGGCTCGACGGCGTCGTACGCCGCCTGGACGACCTCGACACCCTTCTCGTCCAGCGCCTTGGCGGCGTCCGCCTCGTCGCGGGTGAAGTCGGCCTCGTCGACGAAGAGGAAGCCGAGCATGTCGACGGCCTCGGTGAGCTTGTTGATCCGCTCGGCGACCAACGGCATCGCCTTCTCGAGCAGCACGCGGTCGGCCTCGTCGTCCGCGTCGACCACGCCGGCGTCGACCAGGAACGGCAGCACGCGCTCGGTGACCTGCTCGATGCTGAGCAGCCGCATCTGGGCGGTGTTGATCGCCTCGGCCTTCTTCAGGTCGAAGCGCGCCGGGTTGGGGTTGACGTCCGTGATGTCGAACGCCTCGACCATCTCCTCGAGCGTGAACACGTCGCGGTCGGCGGCGATCGCCCACCCCAGCAGCGCGAGGTAGTTGAGCAGGCCCTCGGGCAGGAAGCCCTGCTCGCGGTAGAGCGCCATGTGGGCCTGCGGGTCGCGCTTGGAGAGCTTCTTGTTGCCCTCCCCCATGACGTAGGGCAGGTGGCCGAACGCCGGGGTCTCCGTGGCGACACCGATCGCCTTGAGCCCCTCGAACAGCGCGATCTGACGGGGCGTGCTCGAGAGCAGGTCCTCGCCGCGAAGGACGTGGGTGATCTTCATCGTCGCGTCGTCGACCGGCGCGGTGAGCGTGTAGAGCGGGTCGCCGTTGGCGCGGGCCAGCGCGAAGTCCGGCACGTGCTCGGTCTGGAAGGTGATCTCGCCACGCACGAGGTCGTCGAAGGTGATCTCGCCGTCGGGCATCCGGAACCGGACGACCGGCGTGCGGCCCTCGGCCTCGAACGCCGCCCGCTGCTCCGCGGACAGGTCGCGGCAGAAGCCGTCGTACCCCATCACCTTGGAGCCGCTGGCCTTGCGGCGCTGCTCGACCTCCTCGGTGGTGCAGAAGCAGTCGTAGGTGTAGGACGACTCGCGCAGCCGCGCCAGCACGTCGGCGTAGATGTCGGTGCGCTCGGACTGGCGGTAGGGGCCGTAGGGGCCGCCGACGACGACGCCCTCGTCCCACTCCAGGCCCAGCCACTGCATCAGGTCGATGAGCGAGTCGTAGGACTCCTGGGTGTTGCGCTCCTTGTCGGTGTCCTCGATGCGGAAGACGAAGGTGCCGCCGTGCTTGCGCGCGAACGCCCAGTTGTAGAGCGCGGTGCGGGCCAGGCCGACGTGCGGGCTGCCGGTCGGGGACGGGGCCATCCGGACGCGGACGGGGGTGTTGCTCAACCCGGAGCTGTTCAACGCTGGGCCACCTTGTTCGTGAGAGTGCCGAGGCCGGCGATCGAGACCTCGACCTCGTCGCCCACCTCCATCGGACCGACACCCTCGGGGGTGCCGGTGAGGATGACGTCGCCGGGGAGCAGCGTCATCACGCTCGAGACGTAGGACACGAGCGTCGGGACGTCGAAGATCAGGTCGGCGGTGCTGCCGTCCTGCTTGAGGTCGCCGTTGAGGAAGGTCTGCACGCGGACGCCGTCCGCGAAGTGCTGCGGGTCCAGGTCCGTCTCGACCCAGGGCCCGAGCGGGCAGAAGGAGTCGAAGCCCTTCGCGCGGGTGAACTGCACGTCGCCCTTCTGCAGGTCGCGCGCGGTCACGTCGTTGGCGATCGTGTAGCCGTGGATGACGTCGGTCGCCTGCTCCGGCGGCACGTCGCGGCAGATCCGGCCGATGACCACCGCGAGCTCGCCCTCGAAGTGCAGGTCGCTCGTCTGCGGCGGGTAGAAGATCGGGTCGCCCGGCCCCACCACGCTGGTGTTCGGCTTGAGGAACATCAGCGGCTCGGTGGGCACGTCGTTGCCCATCTCGGCGGCGTGGGCGGCGTAGTTGCGGCCGATGCCGACGACCTTGCTGCGCGGCAGGACCGGCGCGAGCAGGCGGACGTCGGCGAGCTTGTGCTCCTGGTCGAGCAGCTTCATGCCGACGTACAACGGGTCGCCGGCGAGCGCCACGACCACGGCGTCCTCGTCGGGCTGCCCGAACTCGTCCAGCTCGCCGGTCACGACGCCGTACTGGGGGTCCTCGCCGGTGGTGAATCTCGCGATGCGCACGACTCGACACTATCGACCTAGCATCGGGCGCCGTGGAGGTGCTGGAACCGGCCGAGTGGCAGGCGAGAGCCGCGGCACACGCGGCCCGCGTCGACGCCTTCGTCGCGCCGCACCTCGCCCGCCGGGAGTCGCGGGTCAAGCACCCGGTGCACGACTTCCTCTTCACCTACTACTCCCAGCGGCCCGCGCAGCTGCGGCGGTGGCACCCGGGGTTCGGCGTCGGGCTCGTCGACGCGGCTGACCACGCCTCGCTCAAGGGGTACGCCGCCGTGCCGGGCGTGGACGGCGTCGTCGCCGTCGACCCGGCGTACGTCGCGTCGCAGCGGCCGCTGCTCGGCTCGCTGCGTGCGCTGCTCGCCGCCACCTCGGAGCGGCCGGCGAACTTCGGCTGCTTCGGGATGCACGAGTGGGCCATGGTCTACCGACTCGGCGAGGACGAGACCCGGCACGCCGACTGGCCGCTGCGCCTGGGTGCCGAGGGCACCGACGCGGTCGTCGAGTCGCACCGGATCGCCTGCTCGCACTTCGACGCCTACCGCTTCTTCACCGAGCCGGCCCGCCCGCTGAACACCCTGCGCCCGACCAGCGCCGACCGGCCGGCGTTCGAGCAGCCGGCCTGCCTGCACGCCGGCATGGACCTCTACAAGCACGCCTTCCGGCTCACGCCGATGATCTGCTCCGACCTGGTCGCCGACTGCTTCGAGCTCGCCCGCGACATCCGCGGGCTGGACATGCGGGCCGCGCCCTACGACCTCGGCGACCTCGGCTTCGAGCCGGTGCGCGTCGAGACGCCCGAGGGCAAGCAGGAGTACGTCGCCGCCCAGCGCGCCTTCGCCGAGCGCGGCGCTCCCCTGCGTCGCCGGCTCGTCGAGGAGTGCGAGCGGCTGCTCGCCGTCGCCGACGCCGCCGTCCCCGCTGGTCGAGCAGGGAGGCGCGCCAGCGCCGACCGTGTCGAGAGCCGGTGAGGGCGCAGGGCCGTAGGCAGGGTCGCCGGGTTTCGACACGGCTCGCTGGCGCTCGCCTGCTCAACCAGCGAGAGCTCGCCTGCGCGACCAGCGGTGCGGCGGGGTTCCGCGGATGGAGACAAGCGCGCCGGGCTTCACTAGGGTCCGAGGCATGGACATCCTCGCGCGCAACAACGTGACGGTCCGGGGTCCCGAGGGGGCGCAGCCGATGGTCTTCGCGCACGGGTTCGGGTGCGACCAGAGCATGTGGCGGCACGTGGCTCCGGGGTTCGCGGACCGGTACCGGGTGGTGACCTTCGACTTCGTGGGTGGCGGCGGGAGCGACCCGGCGGCGTACGACGCGGACAAGTACGCGTCGCTCGACGGCTACCGGCAGGACGTGCTCGACGTCGTGCGCGCGCTGGACCTGCGCGACGTGGTGCTCGTCGGCCACTCGGTGGCGGCGATGGTCGGGGCGATGGCGACCATCGCGGAGCCGGACCGCTTCGCGTCACTGGTGATGGTGGGGCCGTCCGCGCGGTACATCGACGACGAGGGGTACGTCGGCGGGTTCGCCCGCGAGGACATCGACGAGCTGCTCGAGTCGCTGGCGAGCAACTACCTCGGCTGGTCGGCGGCGATGGCACCGGCGATCGTCGGCAACCCGGACCGTCCCGAGCTGGGGCACGAGCTCACCGAGGCGTTCTGCCGGATGGACCCCGACGTGGCGCGCCGCTTCGCCGAGGCGACGTTCCTCTCCGACAACCGCGAGGACCTGCCGCGGGTGCCGGTGCCGACCCTGGTGCTGCAGTGCCGCGAGGACGTCATCGCACCCATGGAGGTCGGGGAGTACGTCGCCGAGCAGGTGCCCGACAGCACGTTCGTCGCCCTGGAGGCGACCGGGCACTGCCCGCAGCTGAGCTCCCCGGAGCTCACCTCGGACGCCATCGGCGCCTGGCTCGAGGGACGGGTCGCGGCCTGACCACCAGCCCGAACGCCCGCGACGACGCCGAACGGCTGCTCGACCAGGCGCCGTGCGGCTTCCTGACGACCGCGCCCGACGGGACGGTGCTGCGGGTCAACGCGACCTTCCTGAGGTGGACCGCCCGACCCCTCGAGGCGGTGGTCGGCCGCCGGCTGGTCGACCTGCTGACGCCGGGCGGCCGGATCTTCCACGAGACCCACTACGCGCCGATGCTCCGGATGCAGGGATCGGTGCACGAGATCGCGGTCGACCTGCGGTGCGGCGACGGGTCACGGCTCTCGGTGCTGCTCAACGCGACGCTGACCCGTGACGAGCACGGCGCGGAGCGCGAGGTGCTGGTCGCCGTCTTCGACGCGACCGAGCGGCGCCGCTACGAGCAGCAGCTGCTGCGCGCCCACGACGAGGCGCGCGCGGCCGAGGCTCGGGCGATGACCCTGGCCCGGACGCTGCAGCAGACGCTGGTGCCGCCGGTGCCGCCGCGCGTGCGCGGATTGACGCTCGCGGCGACGTACCGCCCCTCCGGCGACGGCAGCCAGGTGGGCGGCGACTTCTACGACGTCTTCCCGACCGGGCCCGACGAGCAGGTCGTGGTCCTCGGCGACGTCTCCGGCAAGGGCGTCGACGCGGCCGTGGTGACCTCGCTGGTCCGCAACACCGTCCGCGCGCTCGCCGTGCTGCACCACCGGCCGTCGTCGCTGCTGGCCGAGCTCAACGACATCGTCGGCTTCCACGAGACCGACCGCTTCTGCACCGTAGTCATCCTGCGGATGCGCCGCGAGCCGGACGGCGCGTGGCGGGTCGTGGTCGCGGCCGGCGGCCACCCGCCGCCGCTGCTGCTGCGGCCCGGGTCCGCACCGGTCGAGGTCGACGTCAACGGCCCGCTGGTGGGCATCCTGAGCGACCAGGAGTACACCGAGACCGAGCTCCGCCTCGCGCCGGGCGAGGTGCTCGTGCTCTACACCGACGGGGTGACCGAGGCCCGGCGCGAGGGCGAGCTGTTCGGCGAGGAGCGTCTGCGCGCGACGGTCGGGCGGCTCGGCGCCGCGGACGTCCCTGGCCTGGTGGACGGCCTGCGCGACGAGGTCGTGACCTACCAGGACGGCGTCACGCACGACGACATCGCGATCGTGGCGGTCTCGGCCGCGCCGGACGACGAGCCGGGGCCGGATCTCGAGACGGGGTGAGTTGCGCACCGAGCACGTATCACTAAGGTGAGCCTTACCTTACTCGGAAGGAAGGCCCGTGCCCCCTGCCCCGCCCGCCGGCGACACCCGGCACCTGTTCCACCCCGACCACCTCGACGACTTCCTGGCCACGATGCGGCTCGGGCTCGACCACCTCGCCGACGCGCTGCGCGCCCAGGCGAAGCAAACCGGCCCCGCCACCGGCGTGCTGCCTGAGCAGGCCGCGAAGGTCGTCGCCGACGTCGACCTCGACCGGCCGCTCGGGGACACCGGCGCCGCGCTGGCGGAGATGAGCCGGGTCTGGCTCGACGACGCGGTGTGGTTCCACGACCCGTCGTACGTCGCCCACCTCAACTGCCCGGTCGTCGTGCCCGCCCTGCTGGCGGAGCTCTTCGTCTCCGCGGTGAACTCCTCGCTCGACACCTTCGACCAGAGCGTCGGCGGCACGTTCGTCGAGCGGCACCTCGTCGACTGGACGGCCGGCCGGATCGGCTTCGGCGCCACCGCCGACGGCGTCTTCACCAGCGGCGGGACGCAGTCGAACCTCCAGGGGCTCCACCTCGCCCGCGACGCCGCGCTCGCGGCCGGTCACCCGGCCACCCACCTGCGGGTGCTCGCCTCGGCGGACGGCCACTTCAGCGTCCAGAAGGCCGCGAAGCTCCTCGGCCTCTCCCCCGACGCCGTCGTCACCGTCGCGGTCGACGAGGACCACCGGATGGACCCGGTGGCGCTGGGCCGTGCGCTCGCCGGCGTGCGCGCGGACGGGCTGGTCCCGATGGCGGTCGTCGCGACCGCCGGCACGACCGACTTCGGCGCGGTCGATCCGCTCCCGGCGGTCGCCGCACTGGCGGAGGCGCACGGCGCGTGGCTGCACGTCGACGCGGCGTACGGCGGCGGCCTGCTCGCCTCGGCCCGGCTGCGGCCCCGGCTGGCCGGCATCGAGCGGGCCGACTCGGTGACGGTGGACTACCACAAGACGTGGTTCCAGCCGGTCTCCTCCAGCGCGCTGCTCGTCCGGGACAGCCGGCACCTGGGGCACGTCACGTGGCACGCGGACTACCTCAACCCGAAGGATGCCGCGCACCCCAACCAGGTCGACAAGAGCCTGCAGACCACCCGCCGGTTCGACGCGCTCAAGCTGTGGCTGACGCTGCGGGTGATGGGTCCGGACGCGATCGGCGACTACGTCGAGGACGTCGTCGACCTCGCGACCGCGGTCGGCGAGCGGCTCGCCGAGCACGCCGAGCTCGAGCTGGCCGCGACCCCGCAGCTCTCGACGGTGGTCTTCCGCTACCGGCCCGCCGGCCTGAGCGAGGACACCGCCGACCTGCTCGCCGGGCGGATCCGCTCGACGCTCTACGAGCGCGGTACCGCGATGGTGGCCGCCACGAAGGTCGGCGGCCGGTGCTGGCTCAAGCTCACCCTGCTCAACCCGATGGCCAGCCTCGACGACGTCCTCGCGGTCACCGACGCCGTCGCCGCGCTCGGCCGCGAGCTGACCGCGGAGGTGGCGGCATGAGCACCCCGCAGGAGCACGTCCACGACGTCGTCGGCATCGGCCTCGGCCCGTTCAACCTCGGCCTCGCTTGCCTCGCCGATCCGGTCGAGGACCTCGACGGCGTCTTCCTCGAGGCCCGCGAGACGCTCGCCTGGCACCCCGGGATGATGCTCGACGACGCGACGCTGCAGGTGCCGTTCCTCGCCGACCTGGTGACGATGGCCGACCCCACGTCGCGCTGGTCGTTCCTCAACTACCTCAAGGAGACCGGCAACCTCTACCCCTTCTACATCCGCGAGTCCTTCTACCCGCTGCGCCGGGAGTACGACGACTACTGCCGGTGGGCCGCCGAGCGGATCGGCTCGGTGCGGTTCGGGCAGGCCGTGACCTCCGTCGAGCACGACGGGGCTGCGTACGTGGTCACCACCGCGCGCGGCGAGGTCTTCCGCGGCCGCAAGGTGGTGCTCGGCACCGGCACGCAGCCGCGGGTGCTCCCCTGCGTCCGCGAGGCGGGCGGGCCGGCGATCCACACCGCCGACTACCTCGCGCACAAGGCCGAGCTGCAGCGGCTGCCGCGGATCACGATCGTCGGCAGCGGGCAGAGCGCCGCGGAGGTCTACCACGACCTGCTGTCGGAGAGCCCCGACCACGACTACGAGCTGGTGTGGCTGACGCGCAGCCCGCGGTTCTTCCCGATGGAGTACACCAAGCTCACCCTCGAGCTGACCTCGCCGGAGTACACGTCGTACTTCCAGGGCCTGCCCGGCGAGACCCGCGAGCGGCTGCTGCGCGAGCAGCGCTCGCTCTACAAGGGGATCAGCGGCGACCTGGTCGACGCGATCTTCGACCTGCACTACCGGCTGCGGGTGCAGGGCGCCGGCCCGCGCACGACCCTGCTGACCAACACGAGCGTGGTCGACGCGGCGTGGGACGGCACGGCGTACGACCTCGGCCTGCACCACGACGAGACCGACGAGGACTTCTCGGTGCGCACCGAGGGGCTGGTGCTGGCGACGGGGTACGCCGCGCAGGTGCCGGCCTTCCTCGACCCCGTCCGTGACCGGCTGCGCCTCGACGACCAGGGTCGGTTCCTCGCGTCGGCGACCTACGCCGTGGACGAGGACGGCACGGAGGTCTACGTCCAGAACGCCGAGGAGCACACGCACGGCTTCGTGGCGCCCGACCTCGGGATGGGCGCCCACCGCAGCTCGGTGATCATCGCGGCGCTGACCGGCCGCGAGGTCTACCCCGTCGAGAAGCGGATCGCGGTGCAGTCCTTCGGCGTGCCCGACCACCTGCGGAGGGTGCCGTCGTGACCGTCTCCCACCTGCTTCGGGTGACCCTCGAGCCGCTCGACCTCGACCGCGACCTCGCCCTGCTGCACGCGTGGGTCACCCACCCCCGCTCGGCCTTCTGGCTGATGCAGGGGGCGAGCGCGGCCGAGGTCGCGAGCGAGTACGCCGCCATCGCCGCCGCCCCCCACCACGCGGCGTGGCTGGGGCGGGTCGGCGGGGAGCCGGCGTTCCTGGCCGAGACCTACGACCCCGCGCTGTCCGCGCACTCGCCGATCCGCGACCTGCCCGACCTGCGGCCCGGTGACCTCGGGATGCACGTGCTCGTCGCGCCGCCGGCCGGCGAGCCTGTTCCCGGCTTCACCCGCCGGGTCTTCGGCGCGGTGCTCGACCACTGCTTCGCCGACCCGGCCGTGCGGCGGGTCGTCGTCGAGCCCGACGCCCGCAACGGCGCGATCCGCGCGATGAACACCGCCTTCGGGTTCCGCGAGGTCCGCACCGTCTCCCTGACCACCCCCGTCGCGAAGGAGGCCGTCCTGTCCGTCCTCGACCGCCCCGCTGACCTGTCCGCCGGCCCGCCCCCTGACCTGCCCGCTGCGAGCCACCTGACCCCCGGCCACCTCGCCCGCGCACAGCGCCACCTGGTGACCAAGGCGCTCTCGGAGCTCTCGCACGAGCGGCTGCTCTCGCCGGTGCCGCTCGGCTCGGCGGGCGACCGCTGGGAGCTGGTCTCCCCCGACGGGCGGACGCGCTACACCTTCCGCGCGCAGCGGCTCGCCCTCGAGCACTGGGCCGTCGACCCGGCCAGCGTGGAGCGGACGCTCGACGGCGAGCCGGCGCCGCTGGACGTGCAGGAGCTGGTCGTCGAGCTGGCGCCGCTGCTGGGGATCCCCGACGGGTTGCTGCCGACGTACCTCGAGGAGCTCGCGGCCACCCTCGCCTCGGCGGCGTGGAAGCTCGAGCACTCCGCCCTCGGCGTGGACGACCTGCTGGCTGCGCTCGAGGGTCCCGCTGCGGCGGGCTACCAGGCGCTCGAGTCCGCGATGACCGAGGGCCACCCGGGGTTCCTGGCCAACAACGGGAGGATCGGCTTCGGGGTCGACGACCACGCGGCGTACTCCCCCGAGGCCGGCGCGCCCGTCCGCCTCGTGTGGGTCGCTGCCCGGCGCGACCACACCCGGCTGTCGCTGGCCGCCGACCTCACCGAGCAGCAGCTGTGGGAGAGCGAGCTCGACGAGAAGACGCGGGTCGGCTTCGAGAAGCGGCTGCGTGACCTCGGGCTGGACCCGGGCGACTACCTCTACCTGCCCGTGCACCCCTGGCAGTGGCGGCGCAAGGTCGCGGTGACGTTCGCGCCGGACGTCGCGCGGCGCGACCTGGTGCTCCTCGGCGACGGCCCGGACGACTACCAGGCGCAGCAGTCGATCCGGACGTTCTTCAACACCAGCCGGCCCGAGCGGCACTACGTGAAGACGGCGCTGGCGGTGCAGAACATGGGGTTCCTGCGCGGGCTGTCGCCGGCATACATGGGTCCGACGCCGGCGATCAACGACTGGGTCGCGGGCCTGGTGGACGGCGACGAGGAGCTGCGCGCGTGCGGCTTCTCGGTGCTCCGCGAGCGCGCCGCCATCGGCTACACCGGCGACGCCTACCACCGGCTCGCCGAGCGGGCCGGCGTGCGGTCGCCGTACCAGAAGATGCTCGCCGCCCTGTGGCGCGAGAGCCCGCTGCCGCGGCTCGGCGAGGACGAGCGGCTGGTCACCATGGCCGCGCTGCTGCACCGCGACGGTGACGGCCGGGCATTCGTCTCCGCGCTCGTCGACCGGTCCGGGCTGCCCGCTCGGGCATGGGTGCGCCGCTGGCTGGACGCCTACGTCCGCCCGGTCGCGCACTGCCTGGTCGCGCACGAGCTCGCGTTCATGCCGCACGGCGAGAACCTCGTGCTCGTGCTGCGCGACGCCGCCGTCGACCGCGTGCTGATGAAGGACGTCGGCGAGGAGGTCGCCGTCATGGACGACCAGCCGCTGCCGCCCGAGGTCGAGCGGATCCGCGCCGACGTGCCGCAGGACGTGCGCGCGCTGGCGCTGCACACCGACGTGTTCGACGGGGTGCTGCGGCACGTCGCGGCGATCCTGCACCTCGACGGGGTGCTCGACGAGGCGGCGTTCTGGGCGGAGGTGCGCGACTGCCTGGTGCGCCACCGCGACGACCACCCCGAGCTGGCTGCGCGGCACGCGGCGTACGACCTGCTGCGTGGGGAGTTCCGCCACAGCTGCCTCAACCGGCTCCAGCTGCGCAACACCCTGCAGATGGTCGACATCACCGACCAGGCGGAGTCGCTGATGTACGCCGGGACGCTGGCCAACCCCGTCGCGCAGACCGGTCCCGCGGGGGTGGTTGACTCCGGCGCGTGACGTGGCCGGGGCACAGCGTGCTGCAGGTGCCGGTCCCGCCGCTCGAGCCGTTCGTGCGGGGCCGGCACGCGCACTACGACCCGGCGTGGGTCTCGGCCGACCCGTCGTTCGTGCACGCGCACGTGACCGCGCTCGGCCCGTGGCTCGCCGAGCCGTCGCCGGCCGACCTGGCCTCGGTCGCGGAGGTCGCGGCGTCCGTCGAGCCGTTCGACTTCGTGCTCGAGCGGCTGGCGACGTTCGCGAGCGGGATCGTGCACCTCGTGCCCGAGCCGGAGGCGCCGTTCCGGACGCTGACCGAGCGGCTGGCGGAGGCGTTCCCGCAGTGCCCGCCGTACGCCGGGGAGTTCGCGCCGGTCCCCCACCTCACCCTGGACCTGCGCTCGCCGGACGTCTCGGAGGAGTCGACGCGCGCGCTGCTCGGCGACGTGGTGCCGGCGCGGTGCCGGGCGGATGCGCTGGACCTGTCCTGGTACGAGGCGGACGGATGCCGGCTCCTGCAGCGCTGGCCGCTCGGGACCAGGGGCTAGGAGTCAGGACCGGTGGGCCGCGGCCCGCGCCCTGATCCCGTCGACGACCAGGCCGACGCCGACCTCGAGGTCGGAGCGCTCGCGCGGCTCGTCGTCGATGGCGCCCGCACTGCCGGCCTGCAGGTGGGTCTGCTCGTCGGTGGTGTGGCCGAAGACGAGGTGCAGCAGCGTGCGCGTCGCGGCGCGGACGAGGTCGGCGGGTGCGCCCGACCCGGCGACCGCCTCCGCGAGCGCCCGCTCGGGCGCCTCGGCGCCGAGACCGAAGGCGTGCACGGTCGCGACGACCTCCGCGCCGTCGCGGTAGGCGAGCATCGCGTCGCGCAGCTCGAGGCAGCGCGCCAGCACGCGGTCCTCCCACGGACCGGTCGGCGCGGGCCGGGCGCCGCGGGCGAGCAGCTCGTCGGCGACGGCGGCCAGGAGCAGCTGCTTGCTCGGGAAGTGGTGGTAGAGCGCGCTGGGCTGGACGCCGAGCTCCTTGCCCAGCCGCCGCATGGTCAGGTCGCCGAGCCCGTAGGTGTCGAGCACCCGCAGGGCCTGGTCGACGACGTCGGCGCGGTGGTTGCGCACGTCACTGCCTCCTCCCCGTTGACCTCCGGACGACAGCGACCCTAACCTGAACGCCGTTCACCTGACCAGCGTTCAGGTCGCCCCGTCTGCGAAGGACCCCCGATGACCATGACCGACTCGACCGCTCCCGTCGACGCCCCGCGACGCCGGCTCACGACGACCGACCTCGCGCTCGTCGCCGCCTTCGCCGCGCTCATCGCCGCGTGCGCGCTCGTCGGCGGCGTACCCGTCGGCGGCGCCGCGGTCGAGATCACCCTCCAGACCTTCGGCATCCTGCTCGCCGGGTGCGTGCTCGGGCCGACCCGCGGGTTCCTCGCCGTGCTTCTCTACCTCGGCCTCGGCGCGATCGGGCTCCCGGTCTTCTCCGGCCGCGAGGGCGGGCTCGGGACGTTCACGGGGCCGACGCTCGGCTACCTGTGGTCGTTCCCGCTCGTGGCGGGGCTCGCCGGGCTCCTGGTCAGCCGGGTCGCCGGCCGGGCGCGGAAGTCGCGGGCGTTCTGGGTGTTCTGGTGCGCCGTCCCGGGCGTCGTGGTCAACCACCTGCTCGGGATCGTCGGCATGAAGTACTGGTACGACGTCCCGTGGACGGTCGCCTGGGGCTACGACGCGCCGTTCTGGGCCGGCGACGTCCTCAAGGCTGCCCTGGTCGCGCTGGTCGCCGCCGAGGTGCACCGGGCGTTCCCGCAGCTGCTGCACCGCCGATGAGTCGTGGCTGAGTCGCCGGTGCGGATCGAGCTCGACGCCGCCTCGGTCGTCGTCCCCACCGCCGAGGGCGAGCGTGTCGTGCTCGCCCCGACCACGCTGACGCTCACCGAGCAGCGGATCGGCGTCGTCGGCGCGAACGGCTCCGGCAAGTCCACGCTCGCGCGGCTGCTCAACGGCCTCGTCACGCCGACGTCCGGGCGGGTGCTGGTCGACGGGCTCGACGTGGCGCGTGCCGGCGGCGCCGTACGTCGTCGGGTGGGGTTCTGCTTCACCGACCCGTCCGCGCAGCTGGTGATGCCGACCTGCGTGGAGGACGTCGAGCTGTCGCTGCGGCGGTCCGTGAGGGACGCCCGGTCGCGGCGGACGCGGGCGTTGGAGGTGCTCGCCGAGCACGGACTGGCGGACCACGCCGACACCTCGGTGCACGCGCTCTCGGGCGGGCAGAAGCAGCTGCTCGCGCTCGCCGGCGTGCTCGCCACCGCGCCGGACGTGCTGGTCGCCGACGAGCCGACCACCCTGCTCGACCTCGCCAACTCCCGGCGCGTCGGCGACCTGCTGCTCTCGCTCCCCCAGCAGCTCGTGCTCGTCACCCACGACCTCGACCTGGCCCGGCGCTGCGACCGGGTGCTGGTCGTGCTGGACGGGGCCGTGGCGTACGACGGCGAACCCGACGCCGCCGTCGACCGCTACGTCGCCGCGGTGACCGGCCCGTGAGCCAGCTGCTCCTCGTCGGCACCTACCGTCCCGGGCGGACGGTCCTGCACCGGCTGCCGGTCGGGCCGAAGGTCGCGCTCCTCGCCGCGTTCAGCCTGGTCGTCGTGCTGGTCCGGTCGTTGCCGGCCTCGGGCGCCTGCCTGGCGCTGGTCCTCGTCACCGCGGTCGTCGCGCGGGTGCCGCTGGGGGCTGTGCTCCGTGCGTTGCACGGCCTCGCGGTGCTGCTGCTCGTCGTCTCGGCCGTGCAGTGGTGGGTCAACGGCCTCGCCCGCGCCGCCGAGACCACCCTCGACCTGGTCGCCCTCGCCGTCGCCGCGCTCGTCCTCACGACCACCACGCCGGTCAACGCCCTGCTCGACGCCCTCGTCCGCTGGCTCCGCCCGCTGCGCCGGCTCAGCGTCGACCCCGAACGGGTCGCGCTCGCCTTCTCCCTCGCCATCGCCGCCCTCCCCGCCACCCTCGCCCTCGCCCTGGAG
>NZ_JAANMS010000089.1 GCF_011250565.1 Nocardioides sp. IC4_145 | reverse complement strand
GGCCTGGGTGTGGGGGTTGTAGAGCTCGAGGAACTCGGCGGTGTCGCCGCCGGTGGGGGAGTGCTGGATCTCGTTGATGACGATGTTCGGGGCGGCGGGCTGGTTGCCCGGCACCCGCGGATCGGAGTTGAAGGCGTTCCGACGGTCCTGGATGTCGGTGAACAGACGCTGGCGGAAGGTCGCGAAGGTCGTGCCCGCCGGGTAGGGCCACGCCCCGAAGTCCAGGGCGCCGACCGGCTGCGCCGGACCGACCACGGCGTCGTACAACGCCTCCATCCGGCCGGTCGCGAGCAGGTCGTTGACCAACGTGCGCACCCGGCGGAAGTACATCTGCCGCCACTCGGGGACCGCGAGCAGGGCCCGCATCAGCGCGCTCGTGTTGTCACCCGGCTCGGCCGGGGTGACGAAGGAGCTCTCCACGTTGCAGCACCCGTTGCTGAACGTGTGGTCCAGGTCCCAGGGGATGATCTTCCACCGCCCCGTGTTCGGGTTCAGCGAGAGCAGGAAGTTCTTCGACGAGGAGTCGACGTGCTCGACGATCGCCGTGACCGCGGCGTAGTTGAGCATCTTGGGCAGGTCCGCGTTGGCGAGCAGGAAGTCGCGCTGCGCGGTGCCGGTGAGGGCGACCCCGTTGACGAACGACGCGATGGGAGCGAAGTTGCCGTCATCGGGCGTCTTCTTCGAGAAGCGCACCGTCACCGGCCGGCTCTGGTTGAAGGCGCTCGTCTCGGCCTCGAACAGCTCCTTGTCGTCGTAGCCCTCCCGTTCGCGCCAGGTGCCGTCGAAGACCTCGTTGAAGGTGTAGAGGCCCTGGAAGGCGCCGTTGCGCTGGCTGCGGATCGGGAACATCTGGTGGTTGACGATCCCAGCCCGCTGGTAGGCGTCCCAGGCGAGGATGGCCCGGCCGTGCGACTTGTCGCTCCAGTCGGCCTGCATGTCGAACTCGTCGACGGGCTCGGTGATCACACCGGGCATGTCGAGGTCGTGGTTCTGGGGCATGTGGAACTTCCAGCTGACCTTCGGGTCGCGCTGGGACGCGTTGCCCTTGATGTTGGCCTCGACGTTGTCGTAGACGACGCCGTCGTAGGCGATGACGGCCGGACGGGTGATGTCGGCCGTCGGGTTGTTGACCATCGTCGTGTAGTCGGCGTTCGAGATGAACCACTCCAGCACCGGAACCGGGCTGCTCAGGCCGTGGGGCACGACGATGCCGCGGTAGTTGATGGTGTCGTCGGTGCGGGGTGAGCGGGTGGTGGCGGTGGGGTTGGTGGCTTCGACGCGGTAGCGCAGGAGGTGGCCGGCGGCGGCGCCGGGGATGGTGGCGGTGTGGGTGT
>NZ_JAANMS010000088.1 GCF_011250565.1 Nocardioides sp. IC4_145 | reverse complement strand
CTCACTGGTGGACGTTGGGTGCAGACAGGAGTAGGTCTCTTGTCTGCACCCCGGGTCTGCCGGGTCACTGCCGAGCTGAGCCAGTCGCTCTTCGGGGATGACCTGCCTGAGAGTTGCAGGGCCCGGCGGCCCGGGACGTGCAGATCGGCCATAGGGCTTTGCACCACTGGCGGTAGCCGCCGCCGGGGAGTGCCTCAGTGAGCGACCGACCGTCACGTCCCGGACCGGAGTGCTGAATCCGTGGGCTGACGGAAGGAGCACCCTGAAATGCAGGCTACGCCCACTACTTCTTGCTATGCCGGGATCGACTGGTCCTGGCAACACCACGCGATCTGCGTCGTTGACAACGACGGCCACCGCATCGCTGAGGTCACTGTCGCGCACTCCAGGCCAGGCTTGGCCAGGATCACGGCCCTGCTTCGTCGCCACGGCGTGACCCGGGTCGGGATTGAACGCGGCGATGGACCCGTGGTCGAGCACCTGATCCGTGACGGGTTCGAGGTCGTCGTCATCTCTGCACGCCAGGTGAAGTCGCTGCGCGCCAGGTACGGATCAGCGGGCAACAAGGACGACCGTTTCGACGCATTCGTCCTGGCTGATGCGTTGCGCACCGACTCCGGCCGCTGGGCTCTCGTCCGCCCCGACACTGACGAGACCATCGCGCTACGGATGCTGGTTCGTGCCCGCCAAGACCTCCTGGGGCACCGGATCGCGGTCCACAATCAACTCCTGGCGGTACTGCAGCACAACTTCCCCGGCGCGATCGGCTTGTTCAGCCAGCTCGACATCCCGATCAGCTTGAGGTTCCTGCGCCGGTTCCCCTCCGAAGCCAAGGCCTCCTGGCTGTCCGAGGTCCGACTCGCGCACTGGCTCAAAGCCAACAGCTACTTCGGTCGCACACCACCGGTTGATCTCATCGAGCATCTCCGCAACGCCGCGACCGGCCGCGTCACCGGCGCAGCCGCTGCGGCCAGCGAACTGATCGTGCTCGCCCTCGTCGACCTCCTGACCCAGCTCCGCGAGCAGCAGGCCCAGCTTGAGACCAGGATCAAAGAAGCGCTCCTGGCCCACCCCGACGGGCCGATCTTCCAGTCCCTGCCCCGCGCCGGGACAGTGCGGGCCGCGACACTGCTGGCCGAGATCGGCGACTGCCGAGCCCGGTTCCCCGACCCAGCAGCACTCGCCGCCGCGGCCGGGGTCGCGCCCTCAACCCGACAATCCGGCAAGCACCGCAACGTCGCCTACCGCCGCGGCTGCAACAAACAACTCCGCCACGCCCTCATCGACTGGGCCCAAGACACCCCGCGAGCCAACGCCTGGGCCCACCACACCTACTACCGAGCTCGCGACCGCGGCTGCCGACACCCCCACGCCGCACGGATCCTGGCCCAAGCCTGGACCAGGATCCTATGGCGCTGCTGGCACGACCACGTGCCCTACAACCCCGACCTACACGGCCGGCTCAACGCCCTCACCCAGGAGGCCGCTTGACATAGGGCTCTCAGG
>NZ_JAANMS010000087.1 GCF_011250565.1 Nocardioides sp. IC4_145 | reverse complement strand
ATGGGCCCCTATGTTGGCAAGGCTTCGGAGGTAATCTTCTTGGCGGTGGGTGCGTGCTGATCGCTTCAGCGAAGAGCAGGATCGGGGCTGAAAGTTCTGTCACGCCGCTGGCCTTCAGGCCGTTAGTCGTGCCTCGTTCGCGTCGGGCGCGCCCACCGCCACCTCGATGCCCTGGGTGACGGCGTCTGGTGCAAGGGGGTTGGTTGGCGTTGTTGCTGGCTGGTCAGCGATGTCTTCGGTCATGACGCGGTAGACGAGGTCGGAGAGCCGTCGTTTGAGGCAGCGCAGTGCTTCGCGGCCGGTCTTTCCTTCTGCGCGTTTGCGGTCGTAGTAGCGGCGGCCTTCGGTGTCGCCCCGGATCTGGGTGATAGCGATCGTGTAGAGCGCCTTGTTGAGCTGCCGGTTGCCGCCGGGGTTGTACCGATGGCGCACCGTGCGCCCGGAGGATGCAGGGATCGGGGCGGTGCCGTTGGCGGCCGCGAAGGCGTTGCGGTGGGGGTAGCGACGCACGTCGACGACCTCGGCCAGCAGCCGGCCAGCCACCACCGGACCGATGCCGTGGATGTCGGTCAGGGAGGTGCCGGTCGTGGCCACGAGCCGCGTGATCTGCTGCTTTAGCTCGGCTGCCTCGACATCGATGGCGAGCACTCGTTGAAGTCGACGACGCGTGATCTGGACGCGGGCACCATGAGCGCCGTCCAGGTCGTCGAGCAGGTCGAGGGCCTTCTGGACGCGTGTGCGGTTGGTGAGGCTGCCGATGTGGTGCTGGTAGCCGGGACGTAGACCGGTCAGGTCGGCGTGGACTCGGTTGGCCAGGGCGGTGCGCTCGTGGAGGAGGTCCTCGCGGTAGTCCAGCAGCGCGCGGAGGTCGGAGGCAGGGCCGGTGGCCAGGCGGACCGGAGGGAGCTTGGGCTCACGGGCGGTGACCCGCGCGACTGCGAGCGCGTCGACCGGGTCGGTCTTCCCGCGCAGCTGGGCGCGGCGTTCCCGGCTGGTCATCAGGGTCGGTACTTCGACCACTTCCAGTTCCGGACGGGACTCGCCGGCTGGGTGTTCGGGGTCGGGTGCGGGTGGCCAGGCGAGTGCCAGGTGGATCGCGACGGCGCGGCCGTAGCTGCCGGAGCCTTCGATGCCGACGCGGTGCACGCGGTGGCCGAGCAGCAGGTCGGTGAGCTTGGCGAAGCCTTGTTCTGAGTTGGGGACCTGGACTTGGTCGACGAGGCGTCCGTGCTCGTCGATGACCGCGACCGCGAGGGTGTCTTTGTGGGTGTCGATGCCTGCGAGCAACCGTCCTCCTGGGTGGTTGGTGTGTCACCGGGCGGGTCCCGCTGGGCTGGCGATGCGCATGCATCCAGTGGCCCTGGGTTGGGCCTCATGCCCCTATTGAGCGTCTACGCCAGCCGCGGTCCACCGCCGGGAAGCAGCCATTTTCAAAGCCTCGCCCGCCCCGCACGAGCAGGGGGGACGGGCAGCAAGAGGTCGAGCTTTCCCGGCGGTGGCGCGGTACCTGTCCGAGTTTCGTCGGACGACTCATACTCCTGGATGCAAGAGGTGTGTGGCACTTGGTC
>NZ_JAANMS010000086.1 GCF_011250565.1 Nocardioides sp. IC4_145 | reverse complement strand
CGTGCGGGGCCGGCGCCGGCACGTCGGGGGCAGGCGCGGGCGGCGGCTCAGGAGCCGCGGTGGGAGCACTGACCTCGACGACGTACCGGGCCGGGCTGCCGACGCGGACGCCGGTCCCGGCGTGGAGCTCGGGCACGACGGTCAGGTCGTAGCGCCCCGGCTCCTCGAAGACCCAGGCCTGCCACCCGCTCGTGGCCGCGGGGAGGCGGAGCTCGTCCGGCACTGAGTCGCGGGTGTCCGCGAGGACCGTCGGCTCTGCAGGGACGGACCGGTCGAGCACGACGACGCCGCCGGGGCCGGAGACCGTCAGGTCGAGCGACACCTCCGCCGCCGTAGTGCCGACGGCAGGTCCCGGGAGCCGGAGCGTGCTCCAGCCGAGGGTGGGCAACCCGGGGGTCAGCACCTCCGGGACGACGAAGACCTCGTCGTCAGCGGGCGTCACCGAGCCCGTGCCGTAGCCCGGCACGTCTGATCCAGCGGTCCGTGCGAGGTCCCCGTCGACGAGCACGGGCTCGGCGTCGGGTGCCTGGACGCGGTCGCCGGCCGAGAGCCACAGCTGGGGCAGTCCGGCCCCGTCGAGCGACACGTCGAGGAGCGTGACGGCGCCGTCGTCGACCGCGGTCGTCTGCCCCGGGGCTGCGGTCGCCGGCGTCTGGAGCGCCAGGCCGGCGAGCAGGAGGACGGCGGAGGCGGCGGAGCCGCGGCGGATGGGCGTGGGCAGTCGTTCGAGCACCGGACGGGATCCCTCTGGATGGGTGGTGACGGAAGTGGGAGGTGGTGGGTCGCCGCCCGGGAGCGGCGACCCACCACGGTGATCAGCGCCGGACGCGCAGCACCGCGCGGGCCGTGTCGGCCGCGTGCAGCCGGTCGCCCTGGTAGCGCACGACCAGGCGGTGCTTGCCCACGCTCAGGCGCGGCAGCCTGACCACGGCGCGGCCGGCCCGATCGAGACGGACCTTGACGAGCCGGCGGGCACCGTCGCGGATGACCACCACGCCCCGGGGGTCCGCTGCTGACGCGACGGTGATCGCGACCCGCGCCCGCTGGGCGGGTCGGACGACCTTGGCCACGACTGCCTTGACCCGGGAGACGGCTCGCTCGACCTTGAGCACCGTGGCCGGGGAGGACGACGCCGCGTGGGCCTGGTCGTCGGCGGGCCGGAAGTGCGCGACCACGCGGTGCCTGCCGGGGGTGAGCTTCTTCGGCAGGCGCACGGTCGCGGCGCCTGCCTCGTCGACCGCGACGTCGCGCGCGACGGTCCGGCCGCCGACGGTGACGTCGACCGAGCCCTCGGGGGTGGCGCCGTCGGCGTCGACCTCCACCTGGAGCGCGGCACGCTTCGCGGCGTACCGCACGGTCGAGGGCTGGAGCCGAGCCGCGATGGTCGTCGCGCCCGGGCCCGCGTCAGCGACCTGGAGCGGGACCGGGGCGGACTCGGCGATGACGGCGTGGGCGTCGTCGAACAGGCGCACGAGCACGCTCGCGCCGTCCAGGTCTGCGGTGATCGGCAGCGTCGCGTCCGCAGCGTCCGATCCCGGGATGTAGGTGTAGAACTCCTCACCCGTCTTGCGGACGTACCAGTGGAAGTGCGTCTCGTCGGTCTGCGGTTGCTGGGTTGAGGAGAGGCGCGCGACGTCACCGGCCCGGTACGCCGGCCGGTCGGTCGCCGCGGTGATCGTTGTGACCGCAGGCAGGGTCGAGACCTCGAGCGTCACCGGGGCGGACGAGGCGACCACCTGGTGGTCCTCGTCGTACAGGCTCGCGTACACCTGGGCGCCGTTCCACGACATCGAGGTGGGCAGCTTCAGCTCAGCGGTGGCGGAGCGGTCGCTGATCGTGAACTCGCTCGCCCCGGCCGGCTTGACGAACCAGTGCCAGTGGTCGAGGTCGGTCGCCGCCGTCGGCGCCGCCGTCAGCGTGATGCCCTGGCCGTAGAGGTAGCGCGCTCCCTCTCGGTTCGGCGTCACAGTCACCCCGAGCTCCGTCGGCGGGGTGGTG
>NZ_JAANMS010000085.1 GCF_011250565.1 Nocardioides sp. IC4_145 | reverse complement strand
GGTGCGGTGGCGGTGTTGGTGGGGGTGACGGTGGTGGTGAGGGGTGAGTAGGGGCTGGTGCCGGCTTCGTTGGTGGCGGCGACCTGGAAGCGGTAGCCGGTGCCGTTGGTGAGGCCGGTGATGGTGAGGCTGGTGGCGGTGGGTGGGGCGGTGCGCAGGGCGCCGACCTGGGTGCCGGTGGTGGTGGTGACGCGGATGGTGTAGCCGGTGAGGGGTGCGCCGCCGGTGGTGGTGGGTGCGGTCCAGGTGAGGGTGGCGGTGGTGTTGCCGGGGGTTGCGGTGGCGTTGGTGGGTGCTGCGGGGGCGGTGATGACGGGTCCGGTGACGGTGGTGGTCCCGGGGGTGCCCTGGCCGGTGGAGAGGGCCCAGCTGGCGGGGTCGTTGTTGTCGGCGGTGGGGTTGGTGAGCTCGAGGGACTGGCCGGTGGTGGAGGTGGGCCAGGCGGTGCCGCCGTAGGTGACGGTGTCGGCGAGGGTGCCGTCGGGGCGGGTGAGGGTGAGGGTGCCGGCGGTGGGGAGGTTGTCGTCGTAGCGGTCGCCGACGAAGACGGTGGGTCCGTAGGTGGTGCGGAAGGTGGGGTCGTCGGCGACGAAGGTCATGGTCTGGCCGGGGAGGATGACGGTGCCGGGTTGGATGGTGAGGTCGATGCCGGTGAAGGTCCACCCGGAGAGGTCGATGGCCTGGGTGTGGGGGTTGTAGAGCTCGAGGAACTCGGCGGTGTCGCCGCCGGTGGGGGAGTGCTGGATCTCGTTGATGACGATGTTCGGGGCGGCGGGCTGGTTGCCCGGCACCCGCGGATCGGAGCCGAACACCGTGCGGCGGTTGGCGATCGACCGGAACAGCTGGGCGCGTTGCTCGGTGAAGTTCTCGCGGCTCGCGTAGGGGTAGCGGGCGAAGTCCAGGTCGAGCTCGGGTCGCGCGATGGCGACCTCGGCGTCGTACAACGCCTCCATCCGGCCGGTCGCGAGCAGGTCGTCGACCAGCGTGCGGAGCCGGCGGAAGTACATCTCGCGCCACTCCGGCGTGGCCAGCAACGCCTCCATGATCGGGTTGACCCGGTCGCCGGGCTCGGCAGGCGTGACGAACGAGCTCTCCACGAAGCAGCACGGGTTGCCGAGGATGTGGTCGAGGTCCCAGGGCAGGATCCGCCAACGGCCGACGTCGGGATCGTTGGTCAGGTAGAAGTTCTTCCGCGACGAGTCGACGTGCTGGAGGATCGCGGTGACCGCGGCGTAGTTGATCATCTGCGGGAGGTCGACGTTCGCGGCCATGAAGCTGCGCTCGGCCGCACCGCTCAGCGCGACCCCGTCGAGGAAGGCCGCGAGGATCGAGTAGTCGCCGTCGTCAGGGGTCTTCTTCTCGAACCGGCGGTCCGCGAGCCGGACCGACGGGTCGAAGGCGTTCACGTTGGCCTTGAAGAACTGGTCGTCGGCGTAGCCCTCGCGGTCGCGCCACGTCCCGTCGTACAGGTCCAGGTAGTTGTAGACGCCCTGGAAGCCGGCGTTGCGGTGCACGCGCATCGGGAAGACCTGGGTGTTCACGACGCCGGCCCGCTGGAACGCGTCGAACCCGAGCAGCGAGCGGCCGTGCGCGACGTCGCTCCAGTCGGCCTGCATCGCGAACTCGTTCACCGGCTCCACCAGCAGTCCTGGCATGTCGAAGTCGTGGTTCTGCGGCATCTCGAACTTCCAGTTCGGCTTCGGCGACGTCTCCGAGCCCTGGCCGCGGATGTTGGCCGACACGTTGTCGTAGACCGTGTCGCCGTAGGCGATGACGGCCGGTCGCACGATGTCGGCCGTCGGGTTCCCGGTGATCGCGCTGTAGTCGGCGTCGGCGATGAACCAGCGGAAGACCGGCACCGCGGACGCCACGCCGTCCTGGACCACCATGCCGCGGTAGTTGATGGTGTCGTCGGTGCGGGGTGAGCGGGTGGTGGCGGTGGGGTTGGTGGCTTCGACGCGGTAGCGCAGGAGGTGGCCGGCGGCGGCGCCGGGGATGGTGGCGGTGTGGGTGTCGCCGGTGGTGTTGGTCATGGGGGTGGTCTGCTCGGCGCCGAAGTCGGTGCGGTAGCGCAGGGTGGCGGTGGTGTGGCCGGTGATGGTGGCGG
>NZ_JAANMS010000084.1:1383-2527 GCF_011250565.1 Nocardioides sp. IC4_145 | reverse complement strand
CTAAGGGAGTGACCGACGAAGTCGCGCACCTGCTTGGCCCGGTTGTAGATCATCCGGGCGTGACTGAGATCGCCGGTGTAGCCAATCTCGTCGGCGAACGCCTCGAACAGCGGCATCCGCTGGTCGTCGCGCACCCGGTCGAGGAACTGCTTGCGGATCACCGGCCCGACCTTCGGCATCTGCTTCCTCAGATGGAACTCAAGGTGGGTGTCGATCGAGAACTGGACCGACGAGAACGCCCCCATGAACCCCAGCACGCGCTCGTGCACGTCGTGCCATTCCTCAGCCCCGGGGTCCATGCTGATCGTCACGCCGGCAGTTTAGGGCGGGCTCAGCGACTACCGAGCCCACTCGTTCGGAACTGAGCTGCCTCGGAATCGGTCGAATCCCTGCGGACGCCGGATCTGCTGCGATCGGGTCGTTCGGAGCTGCGTCACTCCGCCGCCAGTCGGCGGGATCGTGCTGATGGGCGGACGCGCGCTCTCGATCTCGCTGAGCCGGCGCGTGCACTGGATGCTCGACTCTCGTCGTCCCCGCACCGTCCGCGGGGTACCTGGCTGCCATGGCCGGCGAAGACTTCGACGAACTGATGGAACTGGTCGTACACGGCTTCGAGGTGCTTGGGGTCCTGGTTCTCATCGTGGGGTCGGCCGCGGCGTTCCTTCGGGCTGCGCTGCTCCACCGTTCGGCTGGGTGGATGCGCACCTACGAGGACACGCGCCGCAACGTGGGCCGAGCCATCTTGCTTGGCCTGGAGTTCCTAATCATCGCCGACATCGTCCTCACGATCACCGTGGACCCCACGCTCGAGAGTGCTCTCGCACTTGGCCTCCTCGTCCTGGTCCGCACATTCCTCAGCTTCTCGCTGGAGATCGAGCTCGACGGGGCCCTGCCGTGGCGGCGCTCGAGGAATTCGAGGGACGTCCCAGAACCGCCAGTTCTCCGTGATTGACCCAGCCGCCGCCAGCAGAGGCAGCGCGACGACGGGTGCAGGTCACTCAACTTGCACGGCGCCGATCTGTATCGAGTGACCGCTCACGCCGCGGTTCGGCACTCTTGCGCTGCGTCCCTCCGCCGCCTGTCGGCTGCAGCGGGAGGTGCACCGCAGTTGCGTGCGGCTCGACTCTGGCCAAAGAGCATGTCA
>NZ_JAANMS010000084.1:0-1286 GCF_011250565.1 Nocardioides sp. IC4_145 | reverse complement strand
CCACGCCGACTCGGCGTAGCGTCCCCCGTAGGGGTGCTACGCCGAGTCAGCGGACGCTGAGCGAGCTTCAGCGGCCGGCGAGCCGATCGACACGGTCGTGGTAGCGGTGACCGATCTTGCCGCCGAGGAACGCGGCGAGGGCACTCACCAACAGAACTGCAATGGCCGTGATGATTCCACCCCAGCCGAGCTGCGCGGCCGAGATCGGCAGACGGGGCAGGTCGACCCGGTCGAGGATGTTGTACTGCGACCCGAACACGGCACCGAGGACGATCGCGATGATGGTGACCGCGAGCCCCAGGATCCACACGCCGATGCCCTGACGGCCGCCGTCGAATCGCGACATGCGCCCGGCGACGTATCCGCCCGCGTAGTAGCCGATCGCCAACACGGCAACAAGGACCACTGCCGCGACGAGACCGATGGTGCCCGCCTCGCGCTGCGCCTCGGTCTGGGTAATGACAGCGTTGCTGCCCAGGGCGGCGGTGATGGCGCCGACGATGCTGGTCAGCAGGATCGTGACAGCGATCGCGACCAGCCAGCCGAAGAACACCGCCCCGATGTTGAGTCCTCCGAACTTGTCGCGCGCCCTGTCATTGCCGTATCGCGCCCCGCCGTCGGCGTGCGTCCCGGCGTGCGTTCCGGCGTGCTCGGCGCTGGTGGCGCCGCTGGTGTGCTTGTTCCTGGCCATCAGATGGTCCCGCTTCCCGGCGTCGGGGGCATGGTCGGCGGGGTCGGGATCGCGGTCGTGTCGCCGGCGGTCGCCTCGGTCGAACCGGCAGTGCTGGTAGCGGAGCCGACCTGGTCCTCGACGCGGCTCCGGCCGGTCTGGAGGTCGCCTCGCGCCTGGGCCTTCGCCTTGCCCGACTTGTCGTAGGCGTCCTCGAGGACCCGGCGGGCGACGCTCTGGCCGCCGAGGCCGAAGGCGAGCGCGAGACCGAGGGCGAGCGCCCCCATGATCGCGGCGAACGCGATCGTGACGATCTCCTCAGCGATGCGCAGCTGGTTGAGGATCATGAACAGGGCGATGACCATCACGACGGCCGGGACGACGGCCGCGACGATCTTGCCGGTGGGGGTGTCGCCCATGACCTTGGTGACCGCGCCGGCCACGGCGCCCGCGACGAGCGATGCGATGACGAAGATCAGGATCGCCACGATCACGTTGGGCAGGTAGGCCAGCACCTGGTTCATGAATGTGGTGACGGCGGGGATCTTCAGGGCGCCGATGGCAGCCACGAGGAAGAACAGGAAGATGAACCAGAATGCGACGCGGGCGATGCCAC
>NZ_JAANMS010000083.1 GCF_011250565.1 Nocardioides sp. IC4_145 | reverse complement strand
CCCGGCGACGCCTTGCGCCATCCCGTCCGCGGCGTCACGAATTGAACACGGCCACCCACGGCAAGTGGAGGAGGCGGGCCGCCCTCGCGCGATCCCATCAGGTACTGGTGCTCGTTCCGGCGCTAAGGCAGCCGGTCTACTCGACGGCGAGATCGAGGCGCGTGCTCACTCGAGCTCGCCGTTGAGAGGTGCTGCATCTGCGGACAACGCCGTACTGGCGGTGTCGGCAACGATCGCATGCCGCCAAGGGCGGTGGCCATCTCGAGAGCTCGCGGTGAGGAAGCAGACAGCGGCAGCCGCAGAGGTCCTGCCTCGCTGCTTCTCAGCCAGATTCGAACGGAAGAACGTGCGCTTGCCTGGACGACCCCGGTTGAGTCGCCGGCCGTCCCCGGGCGTAGGCGATGCGGGCCGGGGCGAGTGTCGGTGAGGGCGCGCCGCGGTGGAGGGGCTGGTGACGTTCGCGGTCGGCGGCGCGGAGCTGCTGTGGAGCATGATCACGACGTGGGTGCGGGAAGCGTGCTTGCCGATGTCGCCGCTACTGCCGCCTAGCGCCCGCTAGTTGGAGACCTCCGGTTCGACCTTCCCGATGTGCCGCTGTTGGGCGTAGACCCATGCCACTGCTTGGCTGCGTCGTACCACGCCGATCTTGCGGTAGGCCTGCCGGATGTAGACCTTGACGGTGTTGATGCCGATGAGCATGTCCGCGGCGATCTCGGCGTTGGACAGTCCCACGGCGACGAGGCGTAGCACCTGTTCCTCCTGCCCGCTTAGGCGGAAGGCGGGGTCGAACACGCTGTGGTTGTCGGCGACGAACGAAACGTCTTCCCGTGCGGCGCGCAGGATGGCGGCGCGGATCTCGCCGTTCGGTGCTCTTGAGGAGATGACTCCGCCGGTGGCGAAGGTGTGGGCGAGGGTCGGCGGTTCGCCGGGGCGTGGGTCGTCGAGGAGCACGAGGCGGACGAGTGCGTGAGCGGCGGTCAGTGCGTCGCGGTGGGTTGCGCAAGCGTGTCGGTCGAACACGACCAGGTTGAGGTCGGCGGGCCAGGGCGGTGCGTCGAGCTCGATGACGACGTGGTCGTGCAGGAGCGTGGCGAGTGCGGTGCGGATGATCTCGAACCCGCTCAGGACCCCGATGCGGGCGGGCTGGTCCATGTCAGGTCATTGCCCGATGCCAGGCGGCGGGAATACCACCCGAATGGGCGAGCCCTGAGGAGTGCGTTGATACGCGAACGGTCAGTGTGGTGCAGCACTCGCGCTGAGAGGCGAACGAGTTGGGCACGGGAGCCGCGTCGGTCGCCCGTACCTCGGGCCCGTCGGCCACGCCTGGGGGGAGCGGCCGCCGGGCGGGCGCCGGCCGGATCCCCGGAACGTTCGACGGCGTGACGACGACGCACGGCGGTGACGCGGCGGCCGCCTAGCCGGCAGCCGACGCCTGGACGGCGTCCCTGGGGAGCTCGGCCATCACGACAGCGTCCGCGGAGACACTGTGTCGATCCGAACCTTGCTCGCGCCCACGTCCAGGAGAGCGGTCGCGACCCCGGTGAGCACGGTGTCGACGAGCTCGTGAGGGATCTGGCGGCGCATGGTGGTGACGGGGACGACGGGCACGGCGATGGATCGTAGTCAGGACCGCTCACGGGCCGGAAGGCAGTCACTCGTCGAGGACGTGTCCCCAAGGGCGGGGACCTTGCTGGACGGCTCCACGTCGCTGCGGGCCTGCCGCCCCCGGGGCTCAGAGGTGGGTGTCGGGTCGGCACCGCGGCTGGTCAGTGCCTTGCTAGCCAGTTGCTCTCAGCACCATCTCGGCCGACAGCGCGCGCGGCAACTCGTCTGGGCAAGGTCGGCGGAGACCGTGGTGCCGGTCGTTGCTGCTGCCGCCTGACACGACCTACTGCGAGGCGTAGGCGCCACCTCATGTGAGCGATGCGCGGCGTGCCGGCGGCGCGTTTGTAGCCTGGAGCCAGGCGGCTACCGGGCGCACCTCGTGCGAGCACTGCTCGGAATCAGCTTCGGGGCCCCCTGGGTCACAGGGGCGGTGGCAGCTCGGCACCACGCAGCAGCCAGGGCTCACCGGGTCGCCGGGCTCACCACCCGCGCTAGCGCGGGACGCATGGCCGAGTGCGAGTACGGCGACGACTGCCCGCTGACGGCGGTCGCGCTCGTGCCTGTGGACCCGGTCGATCTGCTGGCCTGCTCGAAGCACATTGAGCAGGCGCTGGCGTGGGAGCCCGATCTGCAGGTGACGTGGCTCGACGACAGGGCCGGCGGAGCGGTCGCTTCTTGTCCTGGGCTTGAGACGGGCCGCCGCTCGACTCGGGGAGACGAGGAGCAGCGGCCCGCCAGCTCGAGGTGGGACAGGGGTCTCGGGTCCGCCGTCCCGACCTCGGCTACGTCATCTGAGTAGCCGCCGAGCAGAGAGTCATACGCCAAGCTTCTAACCACCTAACCACCTAACCACCTAACCACCTAACCACCTGAGCGCTCGGGCCCGGCGTCGTCCCCAGCTGGTGACGTTCGCGGTCGCCGGCGGGGAGCTGGCCGTTCGTGGAGGTGAAGTGGGTGCGGGAGGCGTGCCTGTTGCCAGTGGCGCCGCCGCTACCGCCCGACACCACGTGCTGAGTCGCCCTGAAGGATCGAACAATCCGGTCGGGCCATGGCTCCGAACGTCCTGTCAGTGTCTGATCGGAGGCCCGTGGGGGGAGTCACCGGTCGACGGCACTTGCGCGGACCTGGCGCACCTGCCGACCAGGTCCGCGCCTGACTTGGCTTGAGACGGGCCGCTGCTCAACTCGCGTGGGAGGAGTAACGACGCGCCAGCTCGAGGTGGAGCAGGGGTCTGGGGTCCCGACGTCCCGGTCTCGGCTGCGCCTTGAGGGTGATGCTGGCGTGCGCGGAGCACGTTGAGCAGGCGCTGGCGTGGGAGCCGGACCTGCAGGTCACATGGCTCGACAACGCGACGGTGCGCGGGCCGTCTCTGCACCAGCCCAGCCCTCGGCTACGCAGCCGGAATCCCCGGGTGGCGGGTACCTGGTACCTGCCGCCGCCCCGGGTCCCATGCAGATCCGGGGCGGCGGCGTCGGCCGTCACATACGACGTGGTGTCCGCGGGTAGGTCGAGGTCACCCCGGATGGGTGGCTGCGCCGACCGGCACGCGCTAAATCACGACGGGCGCGCTTGGTTCCTCTTTCTGAGGGACCAACGGGACGCGGACGGGCTGACATGGGTGGTCGCCGGTTCCGACGGCGTGCCGGGTGCAGTCCTTCCGGCAGAGTGACCGGATCTGCCGATTAGCGGATACGCCACGAGTCAGCGCGGCGGAATGCCACCTTCGACAGCCCGGGCGAGTTCCTGCGCACGGGAAGCTGCTATCCCTGAGTCGTCCAGGCGTTCGCGGTGAATGACCTTCCATCGAAGGTCCTCCTCTCGAAGGACAGCGACGGTCCAGCCTCGTCCCGTGAGGACGCGTACAGCGGAGGTAGCCCGCTGAATCGAGGATGCGAAGAAGACGACGAGGTCAAGCGGACCGAATCCGGTGTCGGGACCATCCCAGGGTCGCAGCAGCTCTCCACGCCGTCGTCGGCAAATGCGATATGCACGTCCGTCTGGTCCCGTGACCTGAAGGTCGCGGTCGCGGCAGTGATCGTCGTCCGCAGCGTTCACGGGGAGGAGTATCGGCCATTCGGCCGACACACTGTCCGAACTTGCCGCAATGAGGCTACTTCGGGCTGCATCTTCCCGCCGCCTACGGGCGCCCGGCGGCGCTTGGGGGGATGCTCGGATTGGAGGTCGTCGGACGCTCTGTGTCGGCCGGTAGCCCGCGCGCGATCAGGCGAAGAGCGTTGCGCACGGGCAACCACTCGGGGCTGGAGAGAGTGCCGTCGGCGCGACGGCGCTCGAGGTGTGCCATGAGCTTCCCTACTGCCTCGGGATCGTTTCGGATCACCCGGAGCGCCTGGTTAGGGGAGGGCGGCGACGCCCTCCGTCCGTCTTCGTCAGCGCTTCGGGGTCGCTGGCTTGAGGGAGGAGGCAGAGTATCGGAAGCACGCGAGTTGCCACGCTGTTGGTGTCGGGGGACCTCGAGCCCCACTTCCACGACCGCTTTGCGCGCACCGAGGCGCCGCAGGGCGGCGTCGTTCCGGCATCGGGTCGAGCACCAGACTGGGCGTCGGCCTTTGCCGCGGTAAGTGACGCTCGCGCCGCAGTTCGGGCAAATGCGGCCGTCCTGAGACTGCTGACCTTCGTTCGTCATCACAACTCCAGCCAACGGGGGACGCAGCCCCGTTTCGCACAATCGAAACCGTGAAGAACCGGAGATGGGCCCCTATGTTGGCAAGGCTTCGGAGGTAATCTTCTTGGCGGTGGGTGCGTGCTGATCGCTTCAGCGAAGAGCAGGATCGGGGCTGAAAGTTCTGTCACGCCGCTGGCCTTCAGGCCGTTAGT
>NZ_JAANMS010000082.1 GCF_011250565.1 Nocardioides sp. IC4_145 | reverse complement strand
GTTCATGACCCGGCGAGGGTATCGCCGCGGCTCACCACTCGACCGGCAGGCGCGAGGGCCGCGTGCCGGTCGGCGGCACGCCGTAGCGGCGCAGGGCGTAGCCCATGATCTTGCTGAACGCCGGGCCCGCGACCGAGCCACCGCCGCCGCCGTTCCCGGGGTCCTGGACCACCACGTAGACCGTGAAGCGCGGGTCGTCGGCCGGGGCGAAGCCGGCGAAGGACACGGTGAAGCCGTTGTAGCCGCCGTCGACCGCACGCTGGGCGGTGCCGGTCTTGCCGGCCACCCGGTAGCCGGGGACGGCCGCGCCCGGCGCCACGCCGGCGTCCGGGTCGATGACCCGCTCCATCATCTTCATCGTCTGGCGGGCGGCGTCCTCGCTGACCACCCGGCGCCGGGTCGCGGTGTCGGTGCCGACCTCCGTGCCGTCGGCGAGCTCGGCGGTGCCCTTGATGAGGTTCGGGTCGACCCGGACCCCGCCGTTGGCGATCGTGTTGACCGCGGCCGCCATCTGCACGGCGTTGACCGAGAGGGCCTGGCCGAACGCGATGCGGTCCTCGGTCTGGTCGGTCCACATGGCGCCGCTCGGCAGGATGCCGCCGGACTCGCCGGGCGCCCCGATCCCGGTCTTGGCGCCGAGCCCGAAGTCGACGAGGTAGTCGCGCAGCTGACCGGGCTCGAAGTTGTCCGCGGCCAGCACGGTGCCGATGTTGGAGGACTTGGCGATGACGCCGGCCAGGGTCAGCTTGATCTCGCCGTGGTCGAACCAGTCGCCGATCGGGCTGTCCTGGCGCTGCAGCAGCGGCGGGACGGTGATGCGGGTGCGGGCCGTCACCTTGCCGGCGTCGATGAGCGCCGCCGCGGTCAGCACCTTCTCGACCGACCCGGGCTCGTAGACGTCGCCGAGCGCGCGGGAGACGCGGTTCTCCTCCTTCGCCAGCTCCGGCGCATTGGCGTCGAACGTCGGGTGGTCGGCGAGCGTGAGGATGTCACCGGTCCGGGAGTCCATGACGACGGCGAAGCCCGACTCGGCCCGCGAGGACTGGACGGTCTGCCGCAGCACGCGCTGGGCGTACCACTGCATCTCGCGGTCGAGGGTGGTCACGAGGTCCTTGCCGTCGACCGGGGCGACCTCCACGTTGTCGCCGAGGGGCAGCTTGTTGCCGCCACCCACGGCGTAGCGCGCCGAGCCGTCCTTGCCCGACAGCCAGTGGTGGAACTCCAGCTCCAGGCCCACCAACGGCTGGTCGCCCTCCTCCGGGTCGGGGGTGCCGAGCGCGCCGACGAGGTTGGCAGCGACGTCGCCCGCGGGGTACTCCCGCACCGGGTCGCGGCGCGTCAGGATGCCGTCGTAGCCGCGCTCGCGGGCCTCGGTCACCACGTCGTCGGCGAGCGTCGAGGGGACCTGACGCGCGAGGTACTCGAACCGGCTGCCCGGCTCGCGGAGCCGCTCGAGCGTCCGGGCGTAGTCCACGTCGAGCCGGCGCGCCAGGAACGTCGCGATCTCGGGCGCCTTGTCGGCGGTCAGCTTCGGGTCGGCGACGACCATCAGGCCGTCGACGGAGTTCGCGAGCGGCTCGCCGTTGCGGTCCAGGATGTCTCCGCGGCGGGCCGGCAGCAGCACCTCCGTCATGCCCTCGGCGGCCGCCATCGCGGCGTACGACCCCGGGTCGAGGCCCTGCAGCTGCACCAGCCGGCCACCGAAGACCGACAGGACCATCGCGATGAGGACGAACCCGACCCGCAGCCGCACCTGCGGGGAGCCACGGAGGCTGCCGCGGCGGCCTCGGGTGGGGCGGGTTCGGCGCACGGGGTCTCCCTGACGTCCTGCTCGGGTCCTGCTCGGATCGGCTAGCGCCGGGCCTGCTGGCCCTGCTGCTGGTTCTGCTGGTTCTGCTGGTTCTGCTGGTTCTGGCGGGAGTCCTGTGACTGCTGGGACTCCTGAGCGTTTCTACCCCCGCCGTCGCCTCCGCGGCCGTCACCACGGGCCGTGTCGCCGGAGTTTCGACCGCCGTTGCCGCGGTCCGGCAGGACGCCCTCGGGCGGGGCCTCCACCGTGACGACCTCCGGTGCCGGGTCGAGCACCGCGGGCAGGGCGGGCGGACCGGGGTTGATCGAGAGGCGCCCCTCGGGACCGGCGGGCACCGGGTCGCCCTCGACCGCGCCGGTGTCGAGGTCGAGGAACGCCGGGGCGGCGGGCACGACCATGCCGAGCCGCGTCGCCCGCTGGGCGATCGTCTGCGGGTCGCGCAGCCGCTCGATCTCCATGGTGAGCGTCTGCTGGCGGGCGGCGAGGTCGCCGGCCTGCTTCTCCAGGGCGGTGGCGGCGAACGACGCCTGCTGCATCTGGGTGTTGAACAGCAGCAGCCCCACGACCCCGCCGAGGAGCAGCACGGTCACCAGCGTCACGAACGGCACGCGCGCCGCGCGCACCCGGCGGGCCGGGACGACGGTGAGCCGGGCGCGCTCCACGGCGGCCTCGGCGAGCCGCGGGACGCGGGAGCGGATCTGCGCCGCTGCGCTGGAGGTGGTGCTCATGAGGCTGCTCCCTGGGATGCGCGAAGCCGTTCGATGGCACGCAGGCGGACCGAGGCCGCACGCGGGTTCTGGGCGATCTCCTGCTCGTCGGCCTGCTCGGCGCCGCGGGTGACCAGGCGCAGCGCCGGCTCGCTCCCCTCGGGGACGAACGGCAGGTCGACCGGGACCGTGCTGCGGGTGGCGGCGACGAACGCCTGCTTCACCAGCCGGTCCTCGAGGGAGTGATAGGACTCCACGACCACGCGGCCGCCGACCCCGATGGCGTCGATCGCCGCCGGCATCGCGCGGCGCAGCACGGCCAGCTCGTCGTTGACCTCCATGCGCAGCGCCTGGAAGGTCCGCTTGGCCGGGTGCCCGCCGGTCCGGCGCGCCGGCGCCGGGATCTCGGCGTACAGCAGCTCCACCAGGGGGCCGGAGGTCGTGAACGGCTGGGTCTCGCGGCGGCGGACGATGGCGTGCGCGATCTTCTTGGCGAACTTCTCCTCGCCGTAGTCGCGCAGCACGCGGGTCAGCTCGCCGGCGGAATAGGTGTTCAGCACGTCGGCCGCGGTCGGCCCGGTGGTGCCGTCCATCCGCATGTCCAGCGGGGCGTCCTCGGCGTAGGCGAAGCCACGCTCGCGGACGTCGAGCTGCATCGAGGAGACGCCGAGGTCGAAGAGCACCGCGTCGACCGAGTCGAGGCCGAGGTCGTCGAGGACGTCGGGGAGCTCGTCGTACACCGCGTGGACGCCGGTGAACCGGTCGCCGTACGCCGCCAGCCGGTCCCCCGCGCGGCGCAGCGCCTCCGGGTCGCGGTCGATGCCGACGACCCGGGCGCTGCCGATCCGCTCCAGGACCGCCTCGCTGTGCCCGCCGAGGCCGAGCGTGCAGTCGACGAGGACCGCGCCCTCGCGCTCGAGCGCCGGCTGCAGGAGCGCGACGACCCGGTCGAGCAGCACCGGGACGTGTCGGGGCTGGCTCATCGCCGGCTCAGCCCCCGAGCCGGGCGAGCAGCAGGAAGGTGACCGCCAGCACGACCGAGCTGGCGGCGGAGAACGCCATCAGGGCGGCGGCGTCACGGGCCTGGTGGCGGACGCGCGGGACGGCACCGTCGGTCGTCCTCGCGGACGTCACGTGCGTGGTGCTCATCGGCTCGACCCCTGATGTCGTGGTGCTGGGTGGTGCGGAGTGGTGGTGCTGGGTGGTGCGTGCTGGGCGGTGCGTGCTGCTGCGGTTCCGCTGTTCGGTTGTGGTGCTCGCTGGTGAGTGCTGCTGGTCAGTCCTCGCCGGCCTCGTCGAGCTCGGCGAACTTGCGCTGGGCCTCGCTGGAGAACGCCTCCCAGCGCGCCGGGTCCCAGATCTCGATCCGGTCCATGACGCCGATCACGACCACGTCCTTCTCCAGCGACGCGTACTCGCGGAGGTTGGCCGGGATCGAGATGCGGCCCTGCTTGTCCAGCGACCCCTCGTCCGCGCCGGCGAAGAGCACGCGGGCGTACTCACGGGCGGACTTGTTGGTCATCGGCGTCGCCCGGGCCCGCTGCGCCTCCTGCATGAAGACGTCGCTGGGCCACACGACCAGGCAGTTCTCCTGACCCTGCGTCACCACGAGCCCCTCTGCGAGTCGGTCCCTGAACTTCGCCGGGAGGAACAGCCGCCCCTTCTCGTCGAGCCGGGGGGTGTAGGTGCCCATGAAGAACATCGGGCACCTCCGTCAGCCAGGTTCCTCCACTTCGCACCACTTTAACCCACTTCTCCCCACCGTCAACTCCATCGGGCGTGTCCGCGCGCCCTTTTCGCGGCGCTTCGGGCCGCTCCCCTCCCCCGGGGCGGCGCCGGGGCCGCAACAGGGTCGTCCGCCGTTCGCGCAGGTCAGCGGCGGTGTGACCGCACGCCGTCGCTCGGGTTGCGGCCCAGGTGGGGCGTCGGTGGGGCGCGCGGACACGCCCGATGG
>NZ_JAANMS010000081.1:3121-4487 GCF_011250565.1 Nocardioides sp. IC4_145 | reverse complement strand
CTTAGCGCCGGAACGAGCACCAGTACCTGATGGGATCGCGCGAGGGCGGCCCGCCTCCTCCACTTGCCGTGGGTGGCCGTGTTCAATTCGTGACGCCGCGGACGGGATGGCGCAAGGCGTCGCCGGGCACCGAGGTTCGAACCGCATTGAGGAGGACGAGACGTGCACGGCGGACCGGGCGAGGCCTGCCCCAACACGCGACCGTTCGTCCGGCGCCTTCCGTTCGAGATGGGAAGCGCCGCGGTCGCGCGCCGAGCACTCGCGACCGAACTCGAAGACGCTGGCTTCACCCGTCAGGAGGTCGAAGACGTCGCGCTTGTGCTGACTGAGATGCTGCACAACGCCGTCGCACACGGCCGGCCTCTGCCGACCGGGGTAGTGGAAGTTCAGTGGACGCTGACTCGGGAACTGCTCCGAATCGCTGTACGCGATGGCGGGCACGTCGAAGCGCTACATCCGCTTCACCCCACCGACACAGAGCCTGGCGGCCGTGGCCTGCTAATGATCGAGGGTCTGGCGAGCCGATGGACCGTGCCTACGGGAGTCGCCACAACTCTGGTAGTCGCCGAGTTCGACCGCACCACCTCGGCGAGTCCATGCACGTGACCCGCGCCTGGCAGCAGTAGTGCTGTTCGACGCGCCGCGCGTCGCAGTCGGCAACTTTCCCAGCAAGACGGTCACTCGCGCTCCAGTCCGTGCCGCAGAATAGGTGCATCGCGCGACCGAGCCGCCGGGGCCGGACGCATCGACAGCCGCAAAGGGTGACTTCGCTGCAGCGACACACAACCAGGACGTTTCGGTGAACGGCGTTCCCGATTCAAGCGCAGGAGCGATGGACCTCCCGGACAGCCCGTTCAGCGGCGACGGCCGGCTGGAGGCTGCGCGAGCACGCTACGCACGGCGCATGCTCGGCCGGAACAATCGGGTCTCCGCCGCCGACCGCTTCGCTGAACTCGCCGCGCGACTGCTCGGTACTTCATCCGCGCAAGTGTCCATCATCGCCGACGTACAAACCGTCGTAGGCGGCGCCGGCGCTGCAACGGCCTCCGTCGGCCAGGACTCTCCCGCCGAGGACTCCCTCTGCACCGTCACCATGCGAGAAGGGCGCCCCGTCGCAGTCACCGACGCCTCGAACGACCCTCGGGTACGCGCCCTGCCCCCCGTCACGTCCGGGGCGGTCGGTTCGTACCTCGGTGTCCCCCTGTCCGCGGGCAACCATCTGGTCGGCGCTCTCTGCGTGTTCGACGCGAGTCCTCGCCCCTGGGACGAGAACGACATCACCCTGCTCGAGCTGCTCGCCACCCCCGTGATGGCTGAACTCGAGCTCGCAGCACTCGAGGCGGACTACGGCGACGAGCGCCTCATC
>NZ_JAANMS010000081.1:1256-3023 GCF_011250565.1 Nocardioides sp. IC4_145 | reverse complement strand
CGACGCGGCAGGGGTCGGCGCCTTCGACTGGAACCTCACCACCGGCGAGCTTCGCTGGGACGAGCGCCTGCTCGAGCTGTTCGGCCTTGACCGGAACACCTTCGGCGGCACCATCGACGACTTCAGCGCCTCGGTGCATCCCGACGATCGCGACCGTGTGAGCGCTGCCTTGAACGACGCCATCGAGACGTGCGGCCGGTACGAGGCCGACTACCGCGTCGCGCGACCCGACGACACCATCCGCTGGGTAGAAGCACGCGGCCAGGCACTAGCCGGCCCAGACGGCACCGCCGTCCGCGTCCTTGGGGCCGCCTACGACGTCACCGCCGTCCGAGACGTCGACAGCCGGGTCGCACGCGTGCTCGAGGCCATGCCAACGGCGTTCTTCCAGCTCGACCGGGACTGGCGCTTCACCTACGTCAACCGCGAAGCGCAACGGCTCCTCGGCGCAGTCAGCGCCGACATCGTCGGCGGAAACATCTGGGAGCTCTTCCCGGCCTCGCGAGGTAGCGACTTCGAGACCTACTACCGCCGCGCCGTCGACACCAACGAGCCGGTCTCCTTCGAGGCCTACTACCCGCCACCGCTCAACGACTGGTACGAGGTACGCGCCTGGCCCGACCACGACGGCGGACTCGCGGTCTACTTCCTCGAGATCACCGAGCGACACGCCATGGTCGAGCAGCGCCGCGAAGCAGCCATCCGTGCCGCTCTGCTCAGCGAGGTGACCGACGCGCTCACCGACACCCTCGACGGGGACGAAGCCGTCGCACGCCTTGCCCAGATGCTCGTCCCGGTGCTGGGTGACTGGTGCGTCGTCACCCTTGTCGACGGAGCCGACCCCGCCGTCGACGCCCGCCTGTCCGGGAACTGGCGACGCCGTCTGCGAGACGTTGGCTGGTGGCACGCCGACCCCGACAAACGCGACCTCGTCGAGCGCTACACCGCCGTGCGCATCCCCGCCCTGGCCGACACCTCCTTCGTCGCCGAGACACTGCAACGCAACAAGTCGGTCTTCATCGCCGACCACGCCGCCGAGAAGATCAGCCAGGTCCTCCTCCCCGGTGAGGCACGCGAACTTGCCGAAGCGCTGGCGCCGGAGTCCGCCGTCGTCGTACCGCTGCGCGGACGCAACCGAACCGCCGGCCTGCTCACCATCTTCCGCGAGCAGGGACGGCTGACGTTCACCCCCTCGGACCTCGAGACCCTCGCCGAGCTCGCAGGCCGAGCCGGCCTCGCGCTCGACAACGCCCGGCTGTACACCGAGCAACGCAACCTCGCCGAGGGCCTACAACGAAGCCTGCTGACCGCGCCTCCTGAACCGGACCACGTGCACGTCGCGGTCCGCTACGAGCCCGCCGCAGAGGCAGCCCAGATCGGCGGGGACTGGTACGACGCATTCCTGCAACCCACGGGCGAGACAGTCCTCGTCATCGGCGATGTGGTGGGACACGACACCGAGGCCGCGGCTGCCATGGGCCAAGTGCGCGGACTCGTGCGCGGCATCGCCTTCACCACCGGTGAGAGCCCAGCGAACGTGCTGCGCCGTGCAGACGCGGCCATGCAGGGCCTACAGATCGAGACCACCGCCACGGCGATCGTCGCCCGCCTCGAGCAGACACCCTCAGAGATCGAGCAAGGCGTCACCCGCCTGCGCTGGTCCAACGCGGGACACCCGCCGCCGATCGCCCTCATCCCCGCCGATGACGGCGAAAGGCCTCGAATCGAGATCCTCCAGGCACCCGAGGCCAACCTGATCCTCGGCAT
>NZ_JAANMS010000081.1:0-1159 GCF_011250565.1 Nocardioides sp. IC4_145 | reverse complement strand
AGGTCACTCTGGCCGAGAAGACGCACGGATGCGGCCCTTCGCCGCGGGCGGGTCCGGTCACTTCGGCCGGTCTGGCGGCCGACGGCTCACGGCGCGCGAGCGCGGTGGCCGGGGGCGTGAAGAGTGATGCGCTCAGCCGGCGTGGCTTGGCTTCCTAGACTGCTCGTGAGGAGGTTGCCGGTGAGCGAGGACGATGGCTACGTCGACGGGGACGCACGGGTTCTCGAGGGCGGTGAGGGGTCGATGCAGCGGCCGGGTCTGTCGCGCGAGCGCATCGTTGTCGCCGCGGTCGAGTTTATCGACGACTCTGGTTTGCCGGGTCTGACGATGCGCAAGCTCGGCCAGCAGCTCGGTGTCGAGGCGATGTCGCTGTACCGGTACGTGCCTAGTCGCGAGGACCTGTTGGACGAGGTGGTCGCGTGGGTGATGGGCGAGATGGAGGACGACCCGGACGTCGTCTCCTCACCCGTCAATGGTTGGCAGGACTTCTTGCAGCGGCTCGCGCACGCAGTTCGCAGGGTGGCGGTCAAGCACCCAAGGGTCTTTCCGCTGGTGGCGTCGCGGCCGGTGGAGGCGCCGTGGCTGCGGCCGCCGCTGCGAAGCTTGTCGTGGGTGGAGCGTTTCCTCGACGCTCTGCTCGACGAAGGATTCGATGACGACGGGGCGGTCGGGGCGTACCGGGCGTTCTCCAGCTTCCTGCTGGGGCACCTGCTGTTGGAGGTTGCGGTGCATGGCGCCGACGTCGGTCCCTTGGACGTGGTGGAGGAGGATCCTGGCGAGCGGAACCTTGCGGAGTATCCAACGGTTGAACGGTTGCGGCCGGCGCTGTCGGATGACCAGTCCGCGATCGAGTTCGAGGACGCCCTCGAGGAGTTGCTGCGCCGCCTCGAGCTCATCCGCACTGGGGTGGGCTGAGCCAGCGCTCGGAACGTAGGAGCCGGCCGCACCCCGGGGGGTGCGGCCGGCACGGTTCGTCTGCGGTTCCGGCTTACTTCGGTGTCGGTGCCGGGGCGTCGAGCGCGACGACGGTCAGATACGGCGATCCTCGACGTCGCCCTCGACCTCGATGTGCTCCTTGCGCACGTCCTCGGTGACGGTCTCCTCGTCGACGACCGTCTCCTTGCCGAGGCGCACCCGCTCGACGGGCTCGGCCGTCTTG
>NZ_JAANMS010000080.1 GCF_011250565.1 Nocardioides sp. IC4_145 | reverse complement strand
CCTGGTGGAGGCTGACGACGCTGGCCTCGGGGCGGGGGAGTTGGGCGGTGTAGCGGTCGTTGACGTGCTTGGTGACCCGGGCCGCGGCGACGGCCAGCCGGGGGCGTTCGGCGGTGCGGCGCACGGCTACCGGCGGACTGAATTGTTCCAAGTGCGTGAATCCGGTCGTAGTCGGTGCCGTCCACAAAAGTCGGCGGTACGCAATCGAGGCGGTGCGTGTGGCGTGTTCCGACAGAGTCGTCGGTCGTGGAGCGGTCCTCCGTCCAGTCCTCGGTCTCGAATTCAGTCACGATCCGGGACGAGACGCGCGCTCACCGCAAGGGCAATCCGGTTCGGCGCTTGCTTCGCATCGTGGCGCCCTGCAGCGGTATTGCGCATGATTGCGGGAGGAGGCTCCACGGTTCATTGGACACCGTGCCAGCATGTGCCGGTGCACGATATCTCCGCCGTAGGCGACCGCCGTCGCCCCCAGGGACCGTACAGGCCAGCGGAGATCACTCGATGAGCCACTCACCCGTCCGCACGGTCGCTGGGGTGCTGGAAGGATTCGAGCACGGCTTCTCTGAGTTCGCCGCCTCCTTCACGGCTGGGGACTACGTCCTGTGGCTCGGATCGGGCATCTCGCGCGACGTGGTGCCCAACGTTCAAGAGCTTCTCGTCCGCGTACTTGAGATGCTCCGCACCAATATCGACGACGCCAACCCTGCATGCCCCTACTCGGCAGCGCTCAAGGAGGCGCTGGTCCTCGCCGGCATGTCTCAGGGCGATATCGACGCGATCGACCTCGCCGTGCCGGTTGAATCGTGGGCAGACTGCGGCGGGATCACTTGGCGATTGACCTCCAGGTATGCCGAGGTTCTCGACATCCCCGTGTCAGGGCAGCCCGCGGACTATCTTGTCTGGTCCGGCTTGGATGTCCCTGGCACCTACGGCGACCCTGCGCTCGAACCGGATGTCGAGCACCTCTGCATCGCACTGCTGATCTTGGAGGGCGTCGTCGGCTCTGCCGTCACTGCGAACTGGGACGGGCTCATCGAACAGGCACTCGCAGCCTTGACCAATGAACCAGACGCGATCATCCGTGTCATCGTCCGCGGAGACGACTTCCGGCAGCGCAATCGACGTGCAGAGCTGATCAAGTTCCACGGATGCGCGGTCCGTGCGCGCGACGACGAGGCAACGTACAGAGCCCTTCTCATCGCTCGGCAGCAGCAGATCTCCGGCTGGACCGAGCGGAACGAGAACGGGGTCATGCGTAAGCACCTTGAGCTCCTCTACACGGACTCTCCCTCCCTCGTGGTGGGCCTCTCGGTCCAGGACGCGAACATGCACACCATGATCGCTCGGTCAATCGAGGACCTCCCGCGGCCATGGCCACACACGCCGCCAGCGGTTGTGCTGTCCGAGGAACAACTACAGGCCCACCACCGCCATCTCCTTCGAATGACCTATGGGTCCGCCGAGTACGAGACTCACGCGGCCGAGATCAACGACTCGGCAGTTCTCGGCTCGTACGCGAAGCCGACCTTGCTGGCGCTCCTGTTCTGGACCCTGACCGACAAGCTCCTCGCGGTCCTCTCGTGCCTGCCAGGCAACTCGTCCTGGAGCGAGACCGAGACTGAGCGTCTGCGCCTCGACCTCCGACAACTCCGCGACAACGTGGCCGAGCACGCGGAGCCCGCCAATCGCGCGTTCCTCTCTCAACTGGTCGATCTGAGCATCCTCATGCTTGGCATCTTCCGGACTGGACGCGCTCCAGCCAGTGGTGCTGCCTACGAGCCGCTCTCCGACCGTCCCATCCGCGATGCCTTGCAGAACCCCGACTTTCCGGGCGCAGCGTTCGGGCGCCTGGCGGTGGCGATCTCGCTACTCGGTCGTGGCCATTTCGATGGCGACTGGACGCTCCTTCCGGGGACGACCGGGGCAGCCGAAGAGGGGGTCCTCAGACTCGTCGCGCCGCCGAGCGCCCCAACACCACGCGAGGTACGCGTCTTCCTCGTCAAGGACACCCACACTGCGATCGCACTTTCGATGGATGGCCTCGCCGACGAGGACGACCCCAGCACGCTCATCGTGCTAACCGAACGAGAGCCGGCCCCCGTCGTACGTTCGCCGCGGCCCAGGTACGGGCGCGTGGGCTCAACTGGCGCGGGCCGGGTCAGTATTGAGGATCTGTACGAAGCGGCTGATTCGGCGGACGATCTCTACGCCACCTTCAAACTTGCTGGAGGCCTCTAGTGACCGACCCACAGACCACGCCGCTCGAGCTGGTGATGACCGTCCTCGAGCGCGGCGGCTACCAGCGGCTCCCCAAGCCATTGACCGTCGCCGGTATGGAGTTCGACTTCGAAGCGGCCGCGCGCGGCACACAGCGTTCCCACGACCTCGTCCTGGTCACCACCGACCGGCTGCCAGCGCTTCGTCTCCAGCGCCTCCTCGCGGGACTGGCGCGTTCTCTGGATCTGGCGCAGTCCAGGCGGCCAGTTACTCTGGTGATCGTCGGTGATCTCTCCGCAATCGACAGAAACGAGCTCGAACGCCACGCCCGTGTGCTGCACGTCGAGTCCGCCGATCCAAGCCAAGCGGAGGTCGAACGCGCGATCGCCATTCTCCTCCCGCTCGACCTTCCCGCTGCCGCAATCATGCATGGAAGCGACCCCGTCAACGAGGTCCTGGCAACTCTGGGACCCGGGCCGGACACCTCCGAGCACATCACGCTGGTGCGCGCGGCCACCGGGGGCGCCGACGAAGTTCGGGAGGCCCTCCGCAACTACGTCAACGCCGGTGTCGTCGAGACTTCACCCGGGGGCGCCCTCGATGACTGACGTCCCCATCCGCAGCATCACGATCTCCGACTTCCGACGGCTCGCCGGCACCCGGACGCTGCCACTCGACGCACCCATCGTGCTGATCCACGGATCCAATGGCGCAGGCAAAACCAGCGTGCTCTCGGCCCTCGAACTCGGCTTGACCGGACAGATCCGAAGTTTGCAACGACAAGACCCTCGCTACACCGCTCACCTGCCCACTCTGGGACAGGACTTCGCCACCGTCCGCGTCGAGGTCGATTCCTCGTTCACCAACAATGAAGGCCCCGCGGCACCTCTCACCGCCGGCGGAAGCAGAATCGAAGGCAACCCCGCTCTCACACCTGAGGCCGCCAACTTCTACGGCGAACGCTGCTACCTCGACCAAGCCTCCCTGGGTCGCCTCCTTGAGCTCTACCAGCACCGAGAGGGCAAGCAGGAATCAGCCCTTGCCCAGTTCGTCAACGAACTCCTCGGCCTCGAACAGCTCGATGCGCTCCGCACCGGCTTGAGCGCCGCCAACGACCTTCGATCCCTCAAGAAGCTCGCCGATCGCCTCGATGATGCCGCCACTCGAGCCGACCATGCCGAAGCGGCGCTCACCGAGACCACCCGCGACCTCACGGCCGCCAGAGCCGAGATCGACCAGGCCCGGGCCGCAGCCCTCGCCGCGGCCCGATCCCTCGGCCTCGACCCGCCTGAAAGTCCAACCGCCGAGAGGACCGCCGCCCTTATCGATGAGGACGCGGACGACCGCCTCATCGGTGCCATCCGCCGTGCGGTAGCCGACCAGGACCTCGACACCGAACGTACCCAGCTACTGGCTCTCCAGCGGGACCTCATCGCCCTCGGAGGACGCCTCGATGCAGCTGCTGCACGACCCTCGACCCACGACCTCACGCAAGCTCGTGACCAGCTGAACGAAGCCACGCAGCAACTCGAGCTCTGGGAACGCGAAGTCGGGCCTGACATCGAGGCTTGGCAGCGTGCAGCTCGCGCGGCCGGAGTCGTCCTCGACACTGATCATGGAGCGGACATCCACCGGGGGCTGAATGAGGTGCAGCGCCTCCTTGACTCCCAAACGGCGTTGCAGACCGAGCAGCAGGCCATCCAGTCACGCCTTGACTCTGATCGACAACACCTGGACTCGCTGCAGGAGCGCCTTCTCGACGCGCAAGAACACGCGACGGCGCTGGTCGAAGGCCTTGCGTCCATCCGCACGGCCATCACGAGCGACATCTGCCCCGTCTGCGATCGCGACTATGCCGAACTCGGGTCAGGACACCTGGGTGCTCATGTCGACGCCAAGATCACTCAACTCAGCCAGCAGGGACAACGTCTTCTCGATCTGCGGCAGGAACGCGATGCCCTCCGGGCCACGATCGCGCGGACCCAAACCGAGCTGGAAGCGACCACGGCCGCTCTCCTCGAACCCGCGCAGGCAGGAGAGCTGGAGGAGCGTGCCGCCGAGCTCGCACGCCTTCGCGACGCATGGCAGCTCTTGGGTCCGGCAGCCGAGACCGGGCGCACCATGCGTACGGCCGAGGCCCAAGCACGGCGCCGTGTTGAAGAGTTCGAAACGGCCTCGAGCGAGGACCAGTTCGCCCGAGCCGAACTCGCACGATGCGCTGCGATCCTGGGGCGCCCGATACCCGCCGGAGACACGATCCGAGCGATCTGGGAGATCCTGTCCGGCGCCGTGAGATCCCGTCTCGAAGAGATCGGCAAGCGGGCGGCCACGCAGCGCGACGGGACTTCGGCTGCAGAGCGGATGGAGCAAGCTCTCCGGCGCCAAGCCGATGCCGTGGCACGAGTGGCCGACGCGGCACAGCACAAGGGCGAATGGGATGCCTGCGTCAAGGAGGGGCGCCGGCGTCAGGCGGTAGCCCGCGCTGTCTTCGATGCGGCCACCGAGGTCAGAACCAACGTCGTCCAGCGGGTCTTCACTCAATCGCTCAACCGCGTCTGGATGAGCCTCTTCTCCCGCCTCGCCCCGAATGAGGGGTTCATCCCGTCGTTTGGCATCCCGACGTCGTCAAAAAGCGGCTTGGAACTGACGCTTCGCACGGTTCACCGCGAGGGGCGGGAAGGGGGTTCTCCGCAGATGATGCTCAGCGCGGGCAACCTCAACACCGCTGCCCTATCGCTCTTTCTCGCTCTTCACCTCGCCGTGGATCCCGTGATCCCCTGTCTCGTCTTCGATGATCCGGTCCAGGCGATGGACGAGGTGCATGTCGCTCAGTTCGCCGGACTTATCCGCGTGCTGGCCAGACAGCACGAGCGTCAAGTAATCATCGCGGTCCACGAACGCGAGCTTTTCGACTACCTCGCACTTGAACTCAGCCCTGCCTACGAGGGCGACGAACTGCTCACCATCGAGCTCGGCGAACGATCCCTTGAGCAAGATCGCGGGATTACTCGACACATCTGGACCCCCGATCCAGCGATCGCGGGCTAACCGGGACAGCGCAGAAGAGCCGGGGCCCATGTCCGGTGGCTATGGGGCGGGCTCATCTTTTGCTTCCTGCGTAGGTGGTCCATCGGGCGCCGGCAGCAGCGCTCCAGGCTTCAGCGGTGCTGATATGGATGCCGAGCAGATCGGCGAGCACGATGCTGGGGAGCTCAGCACCGAGTTGCAGGAGTGCGGTGTTGCGTGCGGCGCGTAGTGGGATGTCGAGGTCGCGTAGGCGTTTCGCGAGCCCGGTGGGGTCCATGGGATGTCCGGGCCGGCGTCCTGGGAAGAGCCACTGATCACTAATCGGTGTCGGCAAGGTGGCCGGGCATCCCGGCCGGCGCATGCTCGGGCAGTCGCTGGATCAGGTCGTCCAGTGGTGGTGGAAGTTGGACGGCGTCGGTACCGAGCTGGAGCCAGACGTGACCGTCGTGGTGACCGATGTCGGCGCGGGTCAGTCGGGTGATGCGAGCAGTGGTTTGGCCGTAGAGCAGCAGGAGCAAGACGGCTACCCGGTCACGAACGGGCACCTGGTCATCGGTGAGAAAGCGGCGTGCCATCGCCCAGCGGTGGTCATCGGTGATGAACCAGCACCCGCACTTGGGTGGCCGTGCCCTCCGATGGGTCGGCGCCTGTCGGGGTGCCGGGGAGGGCTGCGGTGATGCCGCCGGCGGTGAACGCGGCGATGGCAGCGGCGGCCAGGCCGACGAGGGCCTTCAGCGGGCGACCCTCAGCTGCGGACGCTCGCCGGAGACGGGGACCGCGCGTTCCTGGGCCTGG
>NZ_JAANMS010000007.1 GCF_011250565.1 Nocardioides sp. IC4_145 | reverse complement strand
GGTTGGAGCTGAACGGGTTGTTGCCCGGTGCTCCGCGCCCGGGCAACAACCCGTTCAGCTCCAACCAGGGCATGGGCCGTCGCCCCGCCCCGTCCGCCCCGCCCGCCGGCGGTGCGCCGGCCGGTGGCGCAGGTGCCGGTGACCAGCGTCCGCCGCGGCCCCCGGCCGCGCGCGACGGTGGCGCCCCGGGTCGTCCGGGCATGCCCCGTCCGAACCCGGCGATGATGCCGAAGTCCCCGGCCGCCTTCGGTGGTGGCCCCGGCGGCCGTCCCGGCGGTCCGGGTCGTCCCGGTGCTCCGGGTCGTCCCGGTGGCCCCGGCCGTCCGGGTGCTCCGGGCCGTGGTGGCCCGGGTGGCGCCGGTGCCGGTGCTCCGGGTCGTCCCGGCGGTTTCGCCGGTCGTCCCGGTGGCGGCGGCAACCGCCCCGGCCAGCGTGGCCAGACCCAGGGTGCGTTCGGTCGCCCCGGCGGCCCGTCCCGTCGTGGTCGCAAGTCGAAGCGGGCGCGTCGTCAGGAGTTCGAGGCCATGCAGGCCCCGACCATCGGCGGCGTGCGCGTCCGGAAGGGCGACGGCGAGACCGTGCGCCTGGCCCGTGGCGCCTCGCTGACCGACTTCGCCGAGAAGATCGGTGTCGACGCCGCACAGCTGGTGCAGATGCTGTTCAGCCTCGGCGAGATGGTCACCGCGACCGAGTCGGTCAACGACGCGACGCTCGAGCTGCTCGGCGAGGAGCTCAACTACGTCGTGCAGGTCGTCTCGCCCGAGGACGAGGACCGCGAGCTGCTCGAGTCCTTCGACCTCGAGTTCGGTGAGGACGAGGGCGACGAGGCCGACCTGGTCGTGCGACCCCCGGTCGTCACGGTCATGGGTCACGTCGACCACGGAAAGACCAAGCTCCTCGACGCGCTGCGCAACGCCAACGTCGTCGACAAGGAGGCCGGTGGCATCACCCAGCACATCGGTGCCTACCAGGTCGGCGCCGAGGTCGACGGCGAGCTCCGCCGGATCACGCTCATCGACACCCCGGGTCACGAGGCGTTCACCGCCATGCGTGCCCGTGGTGCCCAGGCCACCGACATCGCGATCCTCGTGGTCGCGGCCGACGACGGCGTCATGCCGCAGACGGTCGAGGCGCTCAACCACGCCAAGGCCGCCGGCGTGCCGATCGTGGTCGCGGTCAACAAGATCGACAAGCCGGAGGCGGACCCGACCAAGGTCCGTGGCCAGCTGACCGAGTACGGCCTGGTCCCCGAGGAGTACGGCGGCGACGCGATGTTCGTCGACGTCTCGGCGAAGTCGGGGCTCAACCTCGACAGCCTCCTCGAGGCGGTCGTGCTGACCGCGGACGCCTCGCTGGACCTGCGGGCGAACCCGAACCAGGACGCCCAGGGTCTCGTGGTCGAGGCGCACCTGGACCGCGGTCGCGGCCCGGTCGCCACCGTCCTGGTCCAGCGCGGCACGCTCCGCGTGGGCGACTCGATCGTCGCCGGCCCGGCCCACGGCCGTGTCCGCGCGATGCTCGACGAGCACGGCAACGAGCTCACCGAGGCCACCCCGGCGCGTCCGGCGATGGTCCTGGGTCTCTCCGCCGTGCCGGGTGCGGGCCAGAACTTCCTGGTCGTCGAGGACGACCGGATGGCCCGTCAGATCGCCGAGAAGCGCGAGGCCCGCGAGCGGGCGGCCATGCAGGCCAAGCGCCGCGTCCGCCGCACGCTCGAGGACTTCATGGCCTCCATGGAGAAGGGCAAGAGCCAGGAGCTCAACCTGATCCTCAAGGGCGACGTGTCCGGCTCGGTCGAGGCACTGGAGGACTCGCTGTCGCAGATCGACGTCGGCGACGAGGTCACCCTGCGGGTCATCGACCGCGGTGTCGGTGCGATCACCGAGACCAACGTCGACCTGGCCGCCGCCTCCGACGCCATCATCATCGGCTTCAACGTCCGCCCGCAGGGCAAGGCGACCGAGATGGCGGACAAGGAAGGCGTCGAGATCCGCTACTACTCGGTCATCTACCAGGCGATCGAGGAGATCGAGGCGGCGCTCAAGGGCATGCTCAAGCCCGAGTACGAGGAGTCGACCCTCGGCCAGGCGGAGATCCGCGCGATCTTCCGCTCGTCGAAGATCGGCAACATCGCGGGCTGCATGGTCACCTCCGGCACGATCCGCCGCAACGCCAAGGTGCGCGTCATCCGTGACGGCTCCGTGGTGGCCGACAACCTCGACCTCGCGTCGCTCAAGCGCGAGAGGGACGACGCGTCCGAGGTCCGCGAGGGCTTCGAGTGCGGTCTGGTCCTGCGCAACTTCCAGGACATCAAGGAAGGCGACGTCGTCGAGGCGTTCGAGATGCGGGAGATCCCCCGCAGCTGATCACGACCGGGTCGGCGGGTCCCCTCCTTCGGGTGGGGACCCGCCGACCCGCCGTTTCGGCACCGCCCGCAGGTCGGCCCGTCCCGGCCTGCGACCCGTTCTGAGAGAGTGAGAGACATGAGTAGTCCCCGGGTGCGCAAGATCGCCGACCGGATCCAGGTCCTCGTGGCCGAGATGCTCGAGCGGCGGATCAAGGACCCGCGGCTCGGGTTCGTCACCGTGACCGACGTGCGCGTCTCCGGTGACACCCAGCAGGCGACGATCTTCTACACCGTGCTCGCCGGCACCGGCGAGGGCGCGCAGGACGACGAGACCGCGCTGGCCGGCACCGCCGCGGCGCTGGAGTCGGCCAAGGGCCTCATCCGCTCCGAGGTCGGCAAGCAGCTCGGCATGCGCCACGTCCCGACGCTGACCTTCGTCGCCGACGCGCTCCCGGAGTCCGCCCGCCACCTCGACGAGGTGCTCGCGCGGGCCAAGGCGCTCGACGAGGAGGTCGCCGCGCGCCGGGTCGAGGCGTACGCCGGCGAGCCGGACCCCTACAAGAAGCCGCGCGACGCCGACGAGGAGGCCGCCGACGCCGCCGAGGCCGCCGACCCGGCCGCCCCCGCGCAGCCGATCGACCCCGTCGACCCGGACGAGGTGTGAGCGCACCCGCTCAGCGACACCCAGTGCGCCCGGGCCTCGTCGTCGTCGACAAGCCCGGCGGGATGACCTCCCACGACGTCGTGTCGCGCGTGCGCCGGCTCGTCGGGACGCGCAAGGTCGGCCACGCCGGCACGCTCGACCCGATGGCCACCGGCGTGCTGGTGCTCGGCGTCGACCGGGCGACCCGGCTGCTCGGTCACCTGATGCTGACCGACAAGGGGTACGCCGCGACCGTCCGCCTCGGCGTCGCCACCACCACCGACGACGCCGAGGGCGAGGTCGTCTCGACCTCCTCCGCGGCGGGGCTGGACGAGGAGACCGTCCGCTCGGTGCTCGGCGAGTTCGTCGGCGAGCTGCAGCAGGTGCCGACCGCGGTCTCGGCGATCAAGGTCGACGGCAAGCGCGCCTACCAGCGGGTCCGCGACGGCGAGCAGGTCGAGCTCCAGGCGCGCGCGGTGACCGTCCACGAGCTGCACGTGCACGACGTGCGCCACCTCGGTGACGTCGTCGACGCCGACATCAGCCTGCGGTGCTCGAGCGGCACCTACGTCCGGGCCGTCGCCCGCGACGCCGGCGCCCGCCTCGGCGTCGGCGGCCACCTCACCGCGCTGCGACGCACGGCCGTCGGCCCCTACGACCTCGAGGCCGCCCGCACCCTCGAGCAGCTCGCCGAGGACGTCGAGGCGGGTGGGGGAGTGCTGCCGATCGCCGACGCGGCCCGGGCGGCGTTCCCGGCCCGCGACCTGGACGAACGCGCGGCCGCCGACGTCCGGGTCGGCCGGAGCCTCGAGGTCGAGCTCGCCGGCACCACCGCGGTCTTCGCCCCGACGGGGGAGTTCCTCGCCCTCTACGAGCCCCGCGGCCCCGTCGCCCGGCCCGTCGCCGTCTTCGTCTGACCAGCGCACCGGCCGGTCGGTCGAGGAAGGCGCGCAGCGCGTGTCTCGAGGCCGGGCGTCGACAAGACCCGGTGACCGTGGTCGTGGCCCTGCGCCCGTCACCGGGTTTCGACACGCTCAGGCCGCGAGACGGCCTTCGCTGCTCAACCAGCGGGGCGCGGCCTTCGCTGCTCGACCAGCGCAGGAGGCTGCGGGGGCACCGTCTAGGGTTCCTCCGTGCAGATCTGGCGCTCGCTCGACGAGGTCCCCGGCGACCTCGGCCGCACCGTGGTGGTGATCGGCAACTTCGACGGCGTCCACCTCGGGCACCGGCAGGTGCTGGCCCGGGCGCACCAGATCGCCGGCGAGCTGGGCGGGCTGCCGGTGGTGGCGGTGACCTTCGACCCGCACCCGATGGCGGTGCTGCGCCCCGAGCACGCGCCCACGACCCTGACCACCATGGAGGTCCGCGCGGACCTGCTGGGCGAGGCCGGCGCGGACGGCGTGCTGGCCGTGCCCTTCGACCGGTCGGTCGCCGCGTGGAGCCCGGAGGAGTTCGTCCGGCGGGTCGTCGTCGACGCGCTGCACGCCCGCGCCGTCGTGGTGGGTGCGAACTTCCGCTTCGGCAGCCGCGCCGCCGGTGACGTCGCCACCCTCGCCGAGGCCGGTCGCGCCCACGACTTCACGGCCGAGGGGATCCCGCTCGACGGGGGACCGATGGTGTGGTCCTCGACGTACGTCCGCACCTGCCTGGCCGCGGGCGACGTCGCCGGCGCCGCCGAGGCGCTGGGCCGGCCGTACGCCGTGCGCGGCGAGGTGGTGCGCGGCGACCAGCGGGGCCGCGAGCTCGGCTACCCGACCGCCAACGTGCCGACGACCGGCCTGCTCGCCGCCCCCGCCGACGGTGTGTACGCCGGGTGGTTGCGCCGGCTCGACACCGGCGAGACGTTCCCGGCGGCGATCTCGGTCGGCACCAACCCGACCTTCGACGGGGTGCGGGAGCGCCGGGTCGAGAGCTACGTCCTGGACCGCACCGACCTCGACCTCTACGGCGTCGAGGTGGAGGTGTCGTTCGTGGACCGTCTCCGCGGGATGACCGCCTTCGAGTCCGTCGAGGCGCTCGTCGAGCAGATGGACGACGACGTCCGCCGCGCCCGCGAGCTGCTCGTCCCGTGAGCCTGGGACACCAGCAGGCGGGTCGGTCCGCGGCGCCGGACCCGCTCGCCGCGACCGAGGCGTGGTTCCTCCAGCACGGGCTGGCCTACTTCGTGCCCGAGCAGCGGCGCCAGGCCCGGGAGGCGCTGCGGCCGCGGCGGTTCCTGCCGCTGGCCGTGCTCACGGTGGTCGTCGCCCTGGCCGGCGGCGTCGCGGTGGCGTGGCTGTCCGACGAGGTGACCGCCGCCCCCGCGCTGCTGCTGACGATCGGCGTGCTGGGCGCGGCGGCGTACGCCCTGACCGCGCTGCGGACCCGCCCGATCGTCGTGTGGGCGCTGCGCCGTGGGGTGGGCAGCCTGCGCACCCTGCTGCCGATGATGAGCCGGGCGCTGCCGCTGCTCCTGCTCTTCGTGACGTTCCTCTTCGTCAACGCCGAGGCGTGGCAGCTCTCGGCGAGCCTGTCGACCGGCACGCTGTGGCTGGTCGTGCTGCTCTTCAGCCTGCTCGCCGTCGCGTTCCTGCTGGTGCGCCTGCCCGAGGAGGTGGACCGGACCGACGACGACGTCGACGACGACTTCCTGCTCAGGGCCTGTGACGGCACGCCGCTGGAGGAGGAGTGCCGCGCGCTGGTCGACGACCCCAGCGCCGACCCGGCGGCGTACGCCACGGTCGCGGGCTTCGAGCGGTGGAACCTCGTGCTCGTCCTCGTGGTCATCCAGGCCGTGCAGGTGCTGCTGCTCGCCGCGACGGTGCTCGTGTTCTTCCTGGTCTTCGGCGGCCTGGTCATGGACATCGAGGTGCAGTACGCCTGGACGGGCATCGAGGAGGGCGAGATCCGCAACCTGCCCTACCCCGACCAGGTGTCGGTGCCGCTCTTCCAGGTCTCGCTGTTCCTCGCCGCGTTCTCGAACCTCTACCTGACGGTCTCGACGGTCACCGACGAGACCTACCGCGAGCAGTTCTTCGGCAGCGTGCTGCGCGAGATGGAGCGCGCCGTCGGGGTGCGCGCGGTCTACCTGGCCCTCCGCGACCGCCTGCGCTGAGGTCGCGCACGGTTTCCTCGTCCGTCCGGACGGGCACCGGGTCCCTCGACCTGACGTCACCCCTGCGACGTCACCTGAGAAAGGACAGTCATGGGCTACGGACTCGGAGTCTTCCTCCTCGTCGTCGGACTCATCCTCGCGCTCGCCGTCGAGGACGCGATCAGCGGCGTGGACCTCACGATGGTGGGCTGGATCATGACGATCGGCGGCATCCTCGTGCTCGTCCTGACCGCCGTCACGCTCAACAGCCGCCGCGCCCGCGGTGGCGCGGTCGCGACCACGACGCACGCCGACGGCTCGCAGACCGTGCAGCGCCAGGAGCCGCCGGCGGTCTGAGCACGACCCGGCACCATCCAGCAGGCAGCACCCGGCACGACCACCGGGACACCCGGTCGGCCCCCGCCGACCGGGTGGTCCGCGTTTTGGGGGCGGTCCGCGCCCCGCGGTAGTCTGCTCCGGTTGCCCGAAGGAGGGCGACCGCCGTCAGAACGGCCGCGGAACCATAGTGCCCGGGTGAACAGGCCCCGGCGCGCCGCGCAGCGACCAGGCCCTCGTGGCCGGAAGGAGCCCGCATGTCGATCGGTACCGACGCGGAGACCAAGAAGCGGATCATCGCCGAGTACGCCACGACCGAGGGCGACACCGGCTCGCCCGAGGTGCAGATCGCGCTGCTCAGCCACCGCATCTCCCACCTGACCGAGCACCTCAAGCAGCACAAGCACGACCACCACAGCCGGCGCGGCCTGCTGCTGCTGGTCGGCCAGCGCCGCCGCCTGCTGAACTACCTGCAGAAGACGGAGATCGACCGCTACCGGTCGATCGTCGAGCGTCTCGGCCTGCGCCGCTGACTCGGAGAGGGCCCACCACTGGTGGGCCCTCTTGCTTTTCCGGGGTCCGCCCCGGGCAGCGCGGCCACGCGGCCGCCCTGCGCTAGATTCTCCAACTGAACACCTCCACCAGGAGCGACCCGCCGTTCTGGCCCGGTCCTCGGTAGTGGCCCTCAGGAAGGACGCCCCGCGGGGCGCGCCTGCGGGCCTCGATCGAAGATCGGCCTTCTGAAGCGGGACGCTGCGGATCGCTCCGCGACAGACAAGGGACACACCTCTTGACCGACCCCGTCATCTCCGCCGTCGAGACCGTTCTGGACAACGGCACGTTCGGCACCCGCACCGTCAAGTTCGAGACGGGCCTGCTGGCCCGCCAGGCCGCCGGCTCCGTCACGGCGTACCTCGACGACGACACGATGCTGCTCTCGGCGACCACCGCCGGCAAGCAGCCCAAGGACCACTTCGACTTCTTCCCCCTGACGATCGACGTCGAGGAGCGGATGTACGCCGCGGGCAAGATCCCCGGCTCGTTCTTCCGGTCCGAGGGCCGCCCGGGCGAGGACGCGATCCTCACCTGCCGCCTCATCGACCGCCCGCTGCGCCCGACCTTCAAGAAGGGTCTGCGCAACGAGGTCCAGGTCGTCATCACCGTCCTCGCGCTGAACCCCGACACGCCGTACGACGTGCTCGCCATCAACGCGGCCTCCATCTCCACCCAGCTCTCCGGCCTGCCGTTCTCCGGCCCGGTCGGCGGCGTGCGCGTGGCCCTGATCGACGGCCAGTGGGTCGCCTTCCCGACGCACAGCCAGCTCGAGGACGCCGTCTTCGACATGGTCGTCGCGGGTCGCGTCACCGACACCGGCGACGTCGCGATCATGATGGTCGAGGCCGAGGCCACCGAGACGACCTTCGCGAAGGTCCAGGGCGGTGCCCAGGCGCCGACCGAGGAGGTCGTGGCCAGCGGCCTCGACGCCGCGAAGCCCTTCATCAAGCAGCTGTGCGAGGCCCAGGCCGAGCTGGCCGCCGCCGCCGCGAAGCCGGTCCAGGACTTCCCGGTCTTCCTCGACTTCGAGGACGACGTCTTCGCCGCCGTCGAGTCCGCCGCCAAGGCCGACCTCGCCGCCGCGATGAAGATCGCCGACAAGACCGAGCGCAACGACCGCACCGACGAGCTCAAGGACTCGGTCCTCGAGAAGGTCGGCGCGCAGTTCGAGGGCCGCGAGAAGGAGATCGGCGCCGCGTTCCGCGCGCTGAACAAGCAGCTGGTCCGCGAGAGCATCCTGCGCGACAAGATCCGCATCGACGGCCGCGGCCTGGCCGACATCCGGCCGCTGCACGCCGAGGTCGGCGTGATCCCGCGCGTCCACGGCTCGGCGCTGTTCGAGCGCGGCGAGACCCAGATCCTGGGCGTCACCACCCTCGACATGCTCAAGATGGAGCAGCAGCTCGACACGCTGTCGCCGGAGAAGTCGCGCCGGTACATGCACAAGTACGTCTTCCCGCCGTTCTCCACCGGCGAGACCGGCCGCGTCGGCTCGCCGAAGCGCCGCGAGGTCGGCCATGGTGCGCTCGCGCGCCGCGCGATGCTGCCGGTGCTGCCGGACCGCGAGGAGTTCCCGTACGCCATCCGCCAGCTGTCGGAGGCCATGGGCTCCAACGGCTCGACCTCGATGGGCTCGGTCTGCGCCTCGACGCTGTCGCTGCTGCAGGCCGGCGTGCCGCTGAAGGCGCCCGTCGCCGGCATCGCGATGGGCCTGGTCTCCGGTGAGGTCGACGGCAAGACCGAGTACGTCGCGCTGACCGACATCCTCGGCGCCGAGGACGCCTTCGGCGACATGGACTTCAAGGTCGCCGGCACCCGCGAGTTCGTCACCGCGCTGCAGCTCGACACCAAGCTCGACGGCATCCCCGCCGACGTGCTGGCCGCCGCGCTGAAGCAGGCCCGCGACGCCCGCCACACCATCCTCGACGTCATGGCCGAGGCCATCGACGCCCCCGAGGAGATGTCGTCCACCGCGCCGCGGATCATCACCATCAAGATCCCCGTGGACAAGATCGGCGAGGTCATCGGCCCGAAGGGCAAGGTGATCAACCAGATCCAGGACGACACCGGCGCCTCGATCTCCATCGAGGACGACGGCACCATCTACATCGGTGCCACGAACGGCGAGGCCGCCGACGCCGCCCGGTCCGCGATCAACGGCATCGCGAACCCGACCATGCCCGAGGTGGGCGAGCGCTACCTCGGCACGGTCGTCAAGACGACCAACTTCGGTGCGTTCGTCTCGCTGCTGCCCGGCAAGGACGGCCTGCTGCACATCAGCAAGCTGCGCCCGCTCGCCGGCGGCAAGCGCGTCGAGGCCGTCGAGGACGTCCTGTCGGTCGGCCAGAAGATCCAGGTCGAGATCGGCGAGATCGACGACCGGGGCAAGCTCTCGCTCGTCCCCGTCGTCGAGGAGACCGAGGGGTCCGCGGACACCGAGGGCGCCGACACCGAGGCGACCGAGGAGGACTGACCTCCATCGTGGCTCCACGGACCACGGCGACCGGCCGGCAGACTCCTGCCGGCCGGTCGTGCCGTTCTGACGACACTGCTGAGGCCACCGGCCCCAGCGCCCGGACCGAGACCCTGCAGGTGGTGCGCGACGCCGCCGGCCAGGTGACCTCGACCGTGCGGCGTACCGTCCTGCCGGGCGGGCTGCGGGTCATCTCCGAGGAGATGGCCGGCGTCCGCTCCGCCGCGGTCGGCGTGTGGGTCGGGGTGGGCTCGCGCGACGAGTCCGCGACGCTGCACGGCTGCTCGCACTTCCTCGAGCACCTGCTGTTCAAGGGCACCGCCGAGCGCTCGGCGTTCGACATCTCGATCGCGCTCGACGCGGTGGGCGGGGAGTTCAACGCCTTCACCGCGAAGGAGTACACCTGCTTCCACGCGCGGGTCCTCGACGAGGACCTGCCGCTGGCCGTCGACGTCCTCGGCGACATGATCACCGGCTCGCTGCTCGCCGACGACGACGTCGAGGCGGAGCGGGACGTGATCCTCGACGAGATCGCGATGCACGACGACGACCCCGACGACGTCGTGCACAACCTCCTCGCCGCGCAGGCGTGGGGGAGCGACGCGCCGCTGGGCCGCGACATCGCCGGCACCGAGGAGTCGATCACCGCGCTGACCGCCGACCAGGTGCGGGCGTTCTACGCCGAGCACTACCGCGCGCCGCGGATGGTCGTCTCGGTCGCCGGCGCGGTGCAGCACGACGTGCTGGTCGCCCAGGTCGCCGAGGCGTTCGGCCGCCACGGCTTCCTCGACGGCGACGACGAGCCGGTCGGCGCGCGCGCCGCCGAGCCGTGGCTGCCGGTCACGCCGGGCACGGCCAGCACGACCCGGCCCTTCGAGCAGGTCAACGTCGTGCTGGGAATGGAGGGGCTCGGTCGCAACGACGACCGTCGCTTCGCCCTCGGGGTGCTCAACATCGCGCTCGGCGGCGGCACGTCCAGCCGGCTCTTCCAGGAGGTGCGCGAGCGCCGGGGCCTGGCGTACTCGGTCTACTCCTTCGCCAGCAGCCACGCCGACTCCGGTCTGGTGGGCGTCGCGGTCGGCTGCCTGCCCGCGAAGTACGACGAGGTGCTCGCCACCGTGCGCGCCGAGCTGGCGCGCGTGGCGGCCGAGGGGATCGACGCCGAGGAGCTCGCCCGCGGCAAGGGCCAGCTCCGCGGTGGGCTCGTGCTGGGCCTGGAGGACTCCGGCTCACGGATGTCGCGGCTGGGCAAGGCGGAGCTCGTCTACGACGAGCTGCTGTCCATCGACGAGGTGATGACCAGGATCGACGCCGTCACCCTCGACGACGTCCGCGCGGTGGCTGCCGAGGTGCTCACCCGCCCCGAGGTCCTCGCCGTCGTCGGGCCCGCCTGAGGTCGGCCCCCGGAGCGCCGGCCCGCGGGCCGGCGCTCCGGCGCTCCGGGTGGGGTTCCGGGTCGGGCTCAGAGGCGGACGAGCACCACGACGGCCGCGCACGCGGCTGCCCACAGCACCGAGGCGAAGGTGCCGATGATGAACCGCTCCGCCGTGCCCTCGCCCTGGGTCTTCAGCTCCGAGTAGCGCCCCAGCCCCTTGAGGGCCAGCACCACGGCCAGGCCCTCCGGCCACCCGGCGACGAGCGTGGCGTAGACCGCCGCCCGCTCCAGGGCGCCGATCCACGCCCCGCCGCGCAGGACGGCACCGGCGCTGCGTAGCGACGCCCCGGTGTCCTCGCGGTCGACCAGCGTGAAGACGCGCGCGGTGACCGGTCCGCCGCCGGCGACCGCCAGGACGCCGGCGAGCAGGACCAGCAGCGCGGTCTCGGTGTGGTTCTCGATGACGACGTCGGTCGGCACGGCGGCCAGGACGGCCGTGACCGCGAGCAGGAGTGCGGTGACCGGCACGAAGACGCGCTCGCCCGGGCGCGTCCACCCGGCCAGCGCGGCGGCCGTCGCGAAGGCGACGAGCACGACGACCAGGTGGCCGAGGTCCGCCCCGCTCACGCCTGTGCCTCCGGCCCGAGCGCCCGGTCGGCGAGGGTCGCGACGAGCTCCTGTGCGCGCCGCGACTCGACGATGCCGGCGGCCTGGGCGCGCTGGCTCACCGCGGACTGGCTGATGCCGAGGCGCCGGCCGACCTGCTCGTAGGTCAGCCCCTCCGCCACGAGGTCGGCGACCTCCCAGCCCCGCTGGGTACGCCGGGCGAGGACCGCCGCCCACAGCCACAGCGTGGTCTCGAGCGACCGGGCGTCGGGGTGGTCGCCGACGACGCGGAGCCCCCAGGGACTGTTCTTCGCCGCGGTGACGGCCTCCCGGGCGCAGAGGTACGCCGGCCCGCGACCGGCCCGGGCGCTCGGGGGCAGGGGCTGCTCCACCGGACCGAGCCCGATGCCGACGTACCAGCCGTCCTGGCGGAGGAGCGCGCCGGCGAGGGCGGCGAGGGTGGCGGGGCGGTCGACGACACCCTGGAGCTCGTCGCCGGCGGTGCGCTCGAACGGCCGCAGCAGCGGCGCGTCGTCGAGGGCCTCGACCGCGGCGAGCAGCTCCGGGACCCGGTCGACGCCGGCGCGGCTGCGCTGCTGGTCGATCGTGAGAACCGCGACCGTCTGCGCCATGCCCGGAGCCTACATTAGGGAATTGCCTAATGTCGACCGGTCATCAGGCCACAGCCTTCAGCCACGCGTCAGCGGCGGCCGATGATCCCCACGACGGCCGGCTGCTTCTGCTCGACGACCGAGACGCGGAAGCCGACCTCGGCCAGCGACGCGGAGGCCTTCTCGATCATCTCGGGGACCTGCTCGGGGAAGCGGACCTCGTAGAAGAGGAAGACCGCGCCGCCGGGCAGCAGCCGCTCGTGCAGCAGCGCGACCTCGTCGTGGCAGGAGCGGACCCAGAAGAGGTTCACGTTGAACGCGAAGACCTTGTTCAGCCGCTTGACCGGCACGCGGAGCGTGGCGAGGTCGATCTGCCGCACCGTGAGGCGGCCGGCGTCGACGTGCTTCTGGTTGCGCCGCTTGGTGCGGTCGACGCCGGACTCCGAGCGGTCGATCGCGAACATCTTGCCGGACTCGAGCTTGCCGCAGATCGCCTCGACGCCGGCCCCGGGTCCGCACCCGATCTCCAGCACGTGGTCGGAGGGCTGGACGTCCATGAAGTCCACAGCCCAGCGGATACGCGCCGGGATCGCCTGCACAGCCATGTGGCCAACCTTGCCAGAACGGGCCGACCGGTGGGTGCGCCGGTCGGTCCCACTAGCGTGGACGCGTGAGCAAGGACATCGAGGTGGGCGTGCAGGTGGGCGTGCTGGGGGCACGCGGCAAGGTCGGCGCGGAGGTGTGCCGGGCCGTCGAGGAGGCGCCCGGGACCGACCTCGTCGCGCAGGTCGACGCGGGTGACGACATCCGCGCGCTGGTCGACGCCGGCGCCGAGGTGGTCGTCGACTTCACCCACCCCGACGTGGTCATGGACAACCTGCGGTTCTGCATCGAGCACGGGATCCACGCGGTCGTCGGCACCACGGGCTTCGACGACGAGCGCCTCGAGACGCTGCGCGGCTGGCTCGACGACGCGCCCGGCGTGGGCGTGCTCATCGCGCCGAACTTCTCGATCGGGGCGATCCTGATGATGCGGTTCGCGGCGGCCGCCGCCCCGTTCTACGAGTCGGTCGAGATCGTCGAGCTCCACCACCCGGACAAGGCCGACGCGCCGTCCGGCACCGCGCGGCGTACGGCGCAGCTCGTCGCCGCCGCCCGCCGCGATGCCGGGCTGGGTCCGGTCCCGGACGCCACCAGCACCTCCCTCGACGGCGCCCGCGGGGCGGACGTCGACGGCATCCGGGTGCACGGGCTGCGCATCCGCGGGCTGGTCGCCCACCAGGAGGTCGTGCTCGGCGGGGTGGGGGAGACCCTCACCATCCGCCACGACTCTCTCGACCGCTCCTCCTTCACCCCCGGCGTCCTCGCCGGCGTCCGCGCCGTCGGCGACCACCCCGGCCTCACCGTCGGCCTCGAGCACTTCCTCGACCTGGCCTGACCGTCGGCTGGTTCCTCGCTGGTTCCTCGCTGGGTCCTCTCGGTCCTCTGGGTCCTCTGGGTCCTGGTCCGGGGGCCGGTGCCGCTGTAGTCCGTGACGTTCGGGTGCTGATCCGGGCACGAACCCCTGCGGAACGTCACGGACTATCCCGCCACCGCCCCGCCGGCTGTGGATGAGTGCGACCCGGGCGGCGCGCGGGTCAGGTGAGCAGGCGGGCGAGGGCGGCGACGAGGGCCGAGCCGAAGACGACCAGCAGGAACGGCGCGCGGAGGACCAGCAGGACCACGGCCGCGCCGAGGCCGACGAGCCGGGCGTCGGCGACCAGCGACCGGCCGTCGCCGACGACCTGGACCGCGACGAGGGCGGCGAGCAGGGCGACCGGGATGAGGTCGGCGACCCGGGCGACGACCGGCCGGTCGAGGACGCTCGCGGGCACGGACAGGCCGGCGAGCTTGAGCAGGTAGCAGCCGATGCCCGCCACGAGGACGGCGGCCCAGACGGTCACCGGCCGACCTCCGGACGCTCGACGCGGGTGCGGAGCACGCCGGCCAGCAGGGCGACACCGGCCGCGACGAGCACCGGCACGCCCGCGGCCGTGAGCGGCACGGCGCCGATGGCGACCGCGGCTGCCGCGACGGCGACGACGCGGTTGCGCGTCGTGTCGAGCCGGGGCCAGAGCAGCGCGAGGAACGCCGCGCCGACGGCCGCGTCCAGGCCGTAGTCGCGCGGGTCGCCGATCACGGTGCCGGCGAGCGCGCCGACGAGGGTCGCGAGGTTCCACAACAGGAACACCGAGCCGCCGGTGACGAGGAACCCCAGCCGCGCGGCCGGCCGGCTCTCGCGGGTCACCGACATCGCCGTCGACTCGTCGATGACCAGGTGCGCCGCGGCCGCGCGGCGCCACCCGGCGTACCCCAGCAGCGGGGCGAGCCGAAGGCCGTAGAGCGTGTTGCGGGTGCCGAGCAGCAGGGCGGTCAGGGCGCCGGACATCGGGGCGCCGCCGGACGCGACCACACCGACGAGCGCGAACTGCGAGGCGCCGGTGAACATCAGCAGTGACAGGACGCAGGTCTGCCAGACGTCCAGGCCGGCCGCCACGGAGACGGCGCCGAAGGACGTGCCGTACGCCCCGGTCGCGATCCCCACGCCGAGGCCGTCGCGGACGATCCCCGTCCGCTCGGCCGGGTCGAGCTGCTCGGCCACGGTGCCCTCAGTCGAGCCGGGTGTGCAGGCGGACCTGCTTGACCGTGGTCGTGCCGTCGCCGTCGAGGTCCAGCTCGCGGTGCGCGCCGTCGGCCGCCCACCCCGCCGAGGTCAGGAACGCCCGCAGCCGGTCGTCGGAGGCGACCGACCACAGCACGGCCCGGCCGAACCGGTCCGCGCGCATGGTGTCGACCGCCGCCTGGAGCAGCCGGGACCCGTGGCCGCGGCCCCGCTCGGCCGGGTCGACGGTCAGCTCGGCCAGCTCGGCGTCCGCGACGGGATCGCAGTCCGGGTCGCCCGCGGGGCCGGTCACCGCGAAGCCGACGACCCGGTTGTGCTCGAGCGCGACGAGCGCCCGGTGGCGGGCATCGGCCGGCCGGGTGAGCGAGGCGTGCCAGGCCGCGGCCGCCTGCTCGACCGCCTCCGGGCCGGAGGGGAACGCGTTGGGCGGCAGCACGGCCGCGTACGTCTCGGGCCAGGTGCGCAGCTGCAGCGCCGCGATCGCCGCGGCGTCGTCCGCCCACGCGACCCGGACGCTGACGTCGGCCGTGCTCATGCGCGCATCCTCGCAGCCCGCCCGTCGTGTGACACCGCGGACGTCGAGGTGCTGTGACCTGTCACACATCGGTGCTAGCGTGCCGGCATGGAGCCGGCCACCGACCGCAGCGCGACCGTGGAGCCGCGCGACCCGATGCCGGACGGCTACCGGCGCACCCTGGTGCGGCAGATCGCCCAGCACGCGCACTCCGAGATCATCGGCATGCAGCCCGAGGGGGAGTGGATCGCACGCGCGCCCAGCCTGCGGCGCAAGGCGATCCTCATGGCCAAGGTGCAGGACGAGGCGGGCCACGGCCTCTACCTGTACGCCGCCGCCGAGACGCTGGGGACGCCGCGCGAGGAGCTCCTCGACGCGCTGCACACCGGCCGGCAGAAGTACTCCTCGATCTTCAACTACCCGACGCTCACCTGGGCCGACGTCGGCGCCATCGGCTGGCTCGTCGACGGCGCCGCGATCGTCAACCAGGTCCCGCTGTGCCGGTGCTCCTACGGGCCGTACGCCCGCGCGATGGTGCGGATCTGCAAGGAGGAGTCGTTCCACCAGCGGCAGGGCTTCGAGATCCTGCACACGCTCAGCCACGGCACGCCCGCGCAGAAGGCGATGGCGCAGGACGCCGTCGACCGGTTCTGGTGGCCCTCGCTGATGATGTTCGGCCCGCCGGACGCCGACTCGCCCAACACCGTGCAGTCGATGGCGTGGGGCATCAAGCGGTTCACCAACGACGAGCTGCGCCAGCGGTTCGTCGACATCGCCGTGCCGCAGGCCGAGGCGCTCGGCCTGACGCTGCCCGACCCCGAGCTGCGGTGGAACGAGGAGCGCGGCCACTGGGACTTCGGGACGCCGGACTTCGCCGAGCTGGCCGAGGTCGTCGCCGGCCGGGGCCCGTGCAACGCCCAGCGGCTCGCGCACCGCGTCCGGGCCCACGAGGACGGCGCGTGGGTGCGCGAGGCCGCCGCGGCGTACGCCGCCAAGCGGGCCGCCCGCACCCCGACCCGGGAGCCGGCGGCATGACCACGCGCGCGGAGTGGCCGCTGTGGGAGGTCTTCGTGCGCGCCCGGCGCGGGATGGCGCACGTGCACGTCGGCTCGCTGCACGCCCCGGACGCCGAGATGGCGCTGCGCAACGCCCGCGACGTCTACACGCGCCGCCAGGAGGGCGTCTCGTTGTGGGTGGTGCCTGCGACCGCGGTCGTCGCCTCGACCCCGGACCTGCAGGGCGCGTTCTTCGAGCCGGCCGCCGACAAGGACTACCGCCACCCCACGCACTACTCCGTACCCGAGGGGGTCGACCACCTGTGAGCACCCCACCGCGTTCTTCACCTCCCCCGCTGCGCTGCTCCGGCGAACAACGCGGCGAGGGCCCCGCTGTCGCAGGCGGGACGACAGAGCTTCTCGTCGGGCTCGCCGACGACGCGCTCGTGACCGCCCAGCGGCTCGGCTGGTGGGTCAGCCGCGCCCCGGAGCTCGAGGAGGACGTCGCGCTCGCCAACATCGGCCTCGACCAGCTCGGGCAGGCCCGCGGGCTCTACGCGGTCGTCACCGACCTCGAGGGCCTGGGCCGCACCGAGGACGACCTGGCTTACCTCCGCGACGCCCCCGACTTCCGCAACGTCCTCCTCGTCGAGCGGCCGCAGGCCGACTTCGCGGTGTGCGTCGTCCGGATGCTGCTCCTGGCCGCCTGGCAGTCCGAGGTGTACGCCGTGCTGGCGGCGCGCGAGGGCCCGGCACGGGGCGTCGCGGCGAAGGCGGTCAAGGAGGTGGCCTACCACCTCGACCACGCCGCGCAGTGGGTGCTGCGGCTCGGTGACGGCACCGAGCTCTCCCACGAGCGGGCCCAGGCCGCGCTCGACGCGGAGTGGCCCTACCTGCCGGAGCTGCTTGAGCCCGACCCGGCCGCGGCGGTCGACCCGGCCGCGCTCCGCGACGCGGTCCTCGGGCGCGTCCGGCCGGTCCTCGACGAGGCAACCCTCGTCGTCCCCGGGCTGCCCGCCGACCCGCCCACCGGCGGCCGCGCGGGTCGCCACACCGAGCACCTGGCCGCCCTGCTCGCCGAGATGCAGCAGGTGGCCCGAGCCCACCCGGGAGCGGCCTGGTGAACGACCTGACCCTGCGCCCGAGCCCGGTCCGCGCGCGCAGCGCGTGGGAGATCGCGGCGGCCGTGCCCGACCCCGAGCTGCCGGTGGTGACCATCGGCGACCTCGGCATCCTCCGCGACGTCACCGAGAACGACACCGGCTGCGTGCACGTGCAGATCACGCCGACCTACTCCGGCTGCCCGGCGGTGGAGACGATCCGGGCCGACCTCGTCGAGCGCCTCACCTGTGCCGGCTTCCGCCGGGTCGACGTCGAGCTGGTGCTGTGGCCGGCGTGGACGACCGACTGGATCACCGAGCAGGGCCGGTCCCGGCTGGAGGCGCACGGCATCGCGCCGCCGGCACCCGTGCGCACCGCCGCGCCCGGCACGACGGGACCCGTCGACGTCGAGATCGCCGTGCGCTGCCCGCGGTGCGGCAGCCCGGACACCCGCGAGGCGAACCGGTTCGGGTCGACCGCCTGCAAGGCGCTGCGGGTGTGCCGGTCGTGTCGCGAGCCGTTCGACCACGTCAAGCCGATCTGAGGCGCGAGTGCCCTTCCACGCACTCGAGGTCGCCGAGGTCGAGGAGCTGACCGACGAGGCCGTCGCGATCAGCCTCCGGGTGCCGCCCGACCTGGCCGGCGCCTACGCCGCGACCCCGGGCCAGCACGTCTCGGTCCGCACGCCCGGCGACGCCGAGCGCCGCTCCTACTCGCTCTGCACGCCCCCAGGGCCAGACCTGCTGCGCATCGGGGTCAAGCGGCTGCCCGGCGGTGTGTTCAGCGACGGCGTCGTCCGGAGCCTCAGGCCGGGCGACCGGCTGGAGGTGATGACGCCGACCGGGCGCTTCACGGTCACGCCGGACCCGGCCGCGCAGCGGTGGTACGGCGCGGTCGCGGCCGGCTCCGGCATCACGCCGGTGCTGCCGATCGTCGCCGCGCTGCTCGAGGGGGAGCCGCGCTCGCGGGTGACGCTGGTGCGGGTCGACCGGACCCAGCGGTCGGTGATGTTCCTCGACGAGGTGCACGACCTCAAGGACCGCTTCCCCGACCGGCTCCAGGTGCTCCACGTGCTGACCCGGGAGGAGCAGGACGTCGAGCTGCTCACCGGCCGGCTCGACGCCGACCGGACGAGGCGACTGGTCGACGCGTTCGGGCTGCACGACGTCGAGGAGTGGTTCGTGTGCGGGCCCCAGCCGCTGGTCGCCGACCTGCGGGCGGTGCTGCCGGGTCGGGTGCACGCCGAGCTGTTCCACGCCGACGCGCCACCGCGGGCACCCGTCGCCGCGCCGGCCGTCGCGGGCGCGGCACGCGTCGTCGTACGACGGGACGGGCGCAGCACCCAGCTCGACCTGCGCCCCGACGGCCCGCCGGTGCTCGAGGCGGCGCTCGCGGTCCGCGGCGACCTGCCGTGGGCCTGCCGCGGGGGAGTGTGCGGGACCTGCCGGGCCCGGCTGGTCGAGGGCACCGTCGCGATGGACGCCGACTGGGCGCTCGAGCCCGAGGAGGTCGCCGCCGGGCACGTGCTCACCTGCCAGGCGCACCCGACCTCGGACCGGGTGGTGCTGGACTTCGACGGGTGACCCGGTCGTCCGGCGGCGCGGTGGGTACCTTCGCGCCATGGAGATTCGCAACCTCGGAGCGAGCGGCCTGAAGATCTCGGCCATCTCGTACGGCAACTGGCTCACCCACGGCTCCCAGGTCGAGGAGGACGCCGCGCTCGCCTGCGTGCGGCAGGCCCTCGACGAGGGCATCACCACCTTCGACACCGCCGACGTCTACGCCAACACCGCGGCCGAGACGGTCCTCGGCAAGGCGCTGGCCGGCGAGCGGCGGGAGGGCCTGGAGATCTTCACCAAGGTCTACTGGCCCACCGGCCCCGGCAAGCACAACGACCACGGCCTGTCCCGCAAGCACATCATGGAGTCGATCGACGGCTCGCTGAAGCGGCTCGGCACCGACTACGTCGACCTCTACCAGGCCCACCGCTACGACTACGAGACCCCGCTCGAGGAGACGATGGAGGCCTTCGCCGACGTCGTCCGCTCGGGCAAGGCTCTCTACATCGGCGTCTCCGAGTGGCGTGCCGAGGAGATCCGCGCCGCCCACGCGCTGGCCCGCGAGCTGCGGATCCCGCTGGTCTCCAGCCAGCCGCAGTACTCCATGCTCTGGCGCGTCATCGAGGCGGAGGTCGTCCCCACCTGCGAGGAGCTCGGCATCGGCCAGATCGTCTGGTCGCCGATCGCGCAGGGCGTCCTGACCGGGAAGTACCAGCCCGGCCAGGCCCCGCCGGAGGGGTCCCGCGCGACCGACACCAAGGGCGGCGCCGACATGATCGGCCGCTGGATGCAGGACGACGTGCTCACCCGCGTCCAGCAGCTGCGCCCGATCGCCGACGACGCCGGGCTGTCGATGTCGCAGCTCGCGATCGCCTGGGTGCTCCAGAACGACAACGTCTCCTCCGCGATCATCGGCGCCAGCCGGCCCGAGCAGGTCACGGAGAACGTCAAGGCCGCCGGGGTGTCCCTCGACGACGCCGTCCTCAAGGCGATCGACGAGGTCCTGGACCCGGTCGTCGAGCGGGACCCGGCGAAGACGCAGTCGCCGCCGCGCCGGCCGTCCTGATCCCGGGCCGCCCGTCCTGCTCCGCACGACGGCGGGGCGCCGCGAGCCACGCGGCCCCCGCCGTCGCCAGCACCAGCCCGGCCGCGACCGCCGCGCCCCAGCCGTCGCGGACACCGTCGCCGAGCAGCAGCACGCCGACGAGCGCCGGCACGAACGTCTGGCCCACGATCATCGGCGCGGTCGTGGCCGACACCTCGTCGGAGTGCAGGCCCAGGCTGTAGAGCCAGAACGCGACCAGGCTGTACGCCGGCACGGCCAGCGCCGCCGCGACCACCGCGAGGTCGAGCGGGGTGCCGATGCCGCGCACCGCGACCGCGGACCCGGCGTACCCCAGCCCGGCCAGGGTGCCCAGGACACCGCCGGCCAGTGCGCCACGACCGAGCCGGCGGCCGACCAGCGCCAGCAGGGCCAGCGCTGCGACACCGGCCCAGACCAGGGCGACGAAGGCCCCGGAGGTGACCAGGCCGCCGGGCTCGCCCGAGCCGACGCCGAGCAGCACCAGGCCGGCGGTCACCACCGTCACGGCACCCCAGCCGGCGGGGCCCAGCCGCTCGCCGACCAGCGTCGAGGCCACCGCGGTCACGGGGAACGACATCGCGGTGACGGCCTGCGCGAGGTAGAGCGGCAGCAGCCAGATCGCCACCGCGTGCAGCACGAAGCCGGCGAGGTACGCCGCCACGACCCCCATCGTCCACGGGTCGCGCACGGCGAACCGGACGAAGTCGAGCAGGTCGTCGGGGCGTTGTGCCCGGCGGCGTACGCCGGAGGCCTGGGCGACCGCGCCGAGGCCGAACAGCACCGCCCCGGCCAGGCCGGCGACCAGCCCGAGCCAGCTCACCGGCTGGTCACCGGGCGCTCACCGGGCGCTCATCGGGGGCTCATCGGTACTGCTCGGGGAGCTCCTGGCCGATCTTCACCTGGGCCTTGGGCAGCCGCATGAACTTCATCTGCATCGCGCGGGTCACGGCGTAATACGTCGTGCCCTTCGTGCTCTCGTCGGGGAAGCGGCGCGCGAGCTCGCGGCGCAGCCGGAACCGCAGGAACACCATGTCGAGCACGACGAGCAGCACCGTGCCGAAGAGGATCGAGTTGCCGATGCCGGCGAGACGCTGGTTGCCCGAGTAGCCGAGGACCATCGTCACGATGAGCAGCGGGATCATCAGCTCGATGATCGAGAACCGGGTGTCGACGAAGTCGCGGACGAAGCGCCGCACCGGGCCGCGGTCGCGCGGGAGGTAGTAGCGCTCGTCGCCGGCCTTCATCGCCGCGCGCACCTGCTGGCTGGACTCGGCCCGCGCCTTGCGCTGGGCACGGGCCATCTCCCTGCGGGTGCGCGGGACCTTCGCCCGGGCACGCGCGGCAGCCTCCGCCTCCTTGCGGGTGGGCGTGGGACGGCCCTTGCCGCCGACCTTGGTCGGCACGGGCTCGGGGGAGACGACGGTCTCGGGCTTGCTGCGACGGAACACGGGGGACACGGGGGCCTTTGCGTACGACGGACGGGCGGACCCAGCCTACCGGCGCCCCGCCTGGCCTCGCGGGCGGTTGCCGTCGAGCCGTAGGGTGAGGGACACACTGCAGGTCGTCCCCGAAAGGCCGTACCCGATGAGCTTGATGAAGCGCCTGAGCATGATCTTCCGCTCGAAGGCCAACACCGCCCTCGACCGCGCCGAGGACCCCCGCGAGACCCTGGACTACAGCTACCAGCGCCAGCTCGACCTGCTGTCCAAGGTCCGCCGCGGCGTGGCCGACGTCGCCACCAGCCGCAAGCGGGTCGAGCTCCAGGTCAACCAGCTCGAGCAGCAGGCCGCGAAGCTGCAGGGCCAGGCGCAGAAGGCCCTCGACATGGGCCGCGAGGACCTCGCCCGCGAGGCGCTGACCCGCAAGTCCGCGCTCTCCGGCCAGATCAACGACCTCAAGACGCAGCACGCCCAGCTCCAGGGCGAGGAGGAGAAGCTGACCCTCGCCCAGCAGCGGCTCCAGGCGAAGGTGGAGTCCTTCCGCACCCGCAAGGAGACGATCAAGGCGACGTACACCGCCGCCGAGGCGCAGACCCGCATCGGCGAGGCGATGTCGGGCATCGGCGAGGAGATGGGTGACGTCGGCCTGGCGATCCAGCGCGCCGAGGACAAGACCGCGAACATGCAGGCCCGCGCCGGCGCCATCGACGAGCTCATCGCCTCCGGTGCGCTCGACGACGCCAGCTCGCTGAACCGTGGCGACGACATCAGCCGCGAGCTCGAGGCGATGAGCTCGCAGTCCGACGTCGAGGCCGAGCTCGCCAAGCTCAAGGGGCTCTCCGCGCCGTCGCAGCCGCAGGCGCTCGAGGGCGGCGACATCCTCGCCGCCGAGCCGGAGAAGACCGCCGAGCCCGGCAGCGAGGGGACCCGATGATCGTCCGCATCCTCGGCGAGGGCCAGCTCGACGTCCCCGAGAGCGCCCTGGACCGGCTCAACGAGCTCGACGCGGCCGTCGAGGCGGCGGTCGAATCCTCCGACGAGGCCGGCTTCGCGACCGCGCTGGCCGCGCTGCTCGACGGGGTCCGTGAGGTCGGCACCGCGCACCCCGCCGACGCGCTGGACGAGTCCGACATGATCCTGCCGCCCGCGGACGCCACGATCGACGAGGTGCGGGCCATGCTCGGCGACGACGGGCTGATCCCCGGCTGATGGCACGCACTCGGTTCGTCCCGGACCGCGGGCTGACCACGCGGATGACGCTGGTCATGTTCCTGCTGGGGGCGCTCTTCGTCGCACTCATCGGCGCCCTGATGGGCATCTTCGCCCAGTACGGCGGACCCGGGCTGGCGGTGCTCATCGGGATCGGCGGCCTCGGCGTCGTCTGGTACCAGTGGTGGTCCTCCGACAAGGTCGCGATGCGCGCGATGCGGGCCCGCGAGGTGACCCCGGAGGAGGCGCCCGAGCTGCACGGCATGATCGACCGGCTCTGCGCCCTCGCCGACATGCCCAAGCCGCGCGTGGGCGTCGCCGACATGGCGATCCCGAACGCGTTCGCCACCGGCCGCTCGCCGGACCGCTCGGTGGTCTGCGTGACCACCGGCATCCTCGGGACCCTCACCGCCGAGGAGCTCGAGGGCGTCCTGGCCCACGAGCTCTCCCACGTCGCGCACCGCGACGTGCTGGTGATGACGGTGGCGTCCTCCGCCGGCATCGTGGCGGGCATGCTCGCCTCGGGCTCGCGGTACGGCGCGTTCCTCGGTGGCAACCGGCGCGACAACAACAACGCGCTGCCGCTGTGGCTGGTCGTGATGCTGGTCAGCCTGATCACCTACGCGATCAGCTTCGTGCTGCTCAAGGTGCTCTCGCGCTACCGCGAGCTGGCGGCCGACCGGGCCGGTGCCTACCTGACCATGCAGCCGCAGGCGCTCGCCTCCGCGCTGCAGAAGATCACCGGCGAGATGAACGCCATCCCGGACCGCGACCTGCGCGCCTCGAAGTCGATGAACGCCTTCTTCATCGCCCCGGCGATCAAGGGCGTCTCGCTGCGCACGCTGACCTCGACCCACCCGTCCCTGGAGCAGCGCCTCGAGCAGCTCGCGCGGATCCAGGCCGAGCTCGGCCGGCCGGGCGCCTGATGGGGTTCCTCGACTCGATCCTCGGTCGCTCCAAGCCGAAGCAGGCCAACCTCGACGCGCTGTTCCTCGTGCCGAGCGCCGCGATCACGCTCCAGACCACGCTCGGCCTGACGCCGACCGGCGACGGCTCGGTCTGCTACCGCGCCGCCGCCGGGGCCGGGTTCTCCCAGACCCAGGGCGACGTGCTCGAGCTGCTGCGGGACGCCGCCGACGCGCCCGAGGTCGAGGTCAGCAGCGACTCCTTCGGCTTCACCTGGCTCCAGGTCCACCGTGACGCGAGCGACACGAGCGGACTCTGCACGGACCTGCACGCGGTCAACACCGGCCTCGAGGCCGAGGGGTTCGGGCCGGCGCTGCTGTGCTCGCTCGTGCCCTTCGCCGACCCGACCGGGCGCCGCGTCGGGCTGGTCTACCTCTACAAGCAGGGCACGTTCTACCCGTTCGCGCCCCAGCCCGGCGGCGCGCAGCAGCGCGACAACCTGCTGGAGATCCAGGTGCGCGACGTGCTGGCCGCCGAGCTGCCCGTCGAGCGGGAGATGTCGCGCTGGTTGGCGATCTGGGGCGCTCCGGGGTTGTGAGCAGCCCGTGACCGGCGAGACACGGCACACGACGTCACCTCGGCCGGTGGTCGGTCGTTGTCCCGGCGACGGCCGGTCCGGGAGCAGCGCCGTACGACCCCCCACCCCCACGAAGGAGAGCCGCGCGGTGACCGCCACCCACGAGACCGACGAGGTCCGCGTCGCCCAGATCGGCGAGTACCAGGTCATCACGCGGCCACCCCGCAGCGACCTGGTCGCGCTCGTCGAGATCGCAGCGCAGGTCGCGCAAGTGCCGCTCGCGACGATCAACCTGATCACCGACACCCACCAGCACCAGATCGCGACCGCGGGTTTCGACGCCGCGGTCTGCACCCGCGAGGACTCGATGTGCAACGCGGTGCTGCACGAGCCGGCGCCGGTGATCCTCGAGGACGCCAGCAAGGACCCGCGCTTCGCCGACAACCCCTTCGTGACCGGCGAGATCGGGGAGGTGCGGTTCTACGCGACTCACCAGCTGCGCACCCCCGCGGGCGTCGTGATCGGCACGCTCTGCGTCTTCGACACCGAGCCGCGGACCATCACCGACGACCAGGAGCACGCGCTGAAGGCGCTGGCCGACCGGGTCGTCGACCTGCTCGAGCTCGAGCTGCGCACCCGTGAGCTCAGCGCCTCGGTGCAGCGGCTCGAGGAGGTCCAGACCGAGCTGCGCCGCTCCAACGAGCAGCTGGGCGCCTTCGCCGGCCAGGTCAGCCACGACCTGCGCAACCCGCTCACCGCGGTCACGATGGCGCTGCGGATGCTCTCCGACGAGATCGCCGACGGTGAGGAGGAGCGCGAGCCCGGGCTGCAGTACCTCCTCGCCCGCGCCATCAGCGGCGCCGGCCGGATGCAGTCCCTCATCGACGACCTACTCGCCTTCGCCCGGCTCGGCGGCGAGCTGCAGCGACGCCCGGTCGACCTCGACGCCACCATGCGCGAGGTGGCCGAGGACCTCACCACCGCGCTCGAGGGCGCGACGCTGGTCGTCGACCCGCTGCCGGTGGTCACCGGCGACCCCGTGCAGCTGCGGGCGGTGCTGCAGAACCTCGTCGCGAACGCCGCGAAGTTCGCCCGGCCGGGCGAGAAGGCGCACATCACCGTCTGCGCGCACCAGCGCGCCGGCAAGTGGCGGATCGAGGTCGTCGACCGTGGCATCGGGGTCCCTGCCGAGCAGCGCAGCCGCGTCTTCCAGCCCCTGGCCCGCGTCGACGAGTCGGTCGAGGGCTCCGGCATCGGCCTGACCACCTGCCGCCGCATCGTCGAGGCCCACGGCGGCCGGATCGGCCTCGACGAGTCGCCGTACGGCGGCACCACCGCGTGGTTCGAGCTCCCTGCCGCCGGCTGAGCGGGCGGAGGTCTCGGGACGGTTGCCGGCGCAGCCTCCTCGCCCGGCCGGACAGCTAGCGGGCGGGGAGGGCGAGCATCCGCTCGAGGGCGACGAGGGCCCACTTCTCGGTCTCGGGGTCCACGGTGATCTGGTTGGGGACCGTGCCGGCGACGAGGGACTCCATCGCCCAGACGAAGTGCGGCAGGTCGATCCGGTTCATCGTCGAGCAGTAGCAGACCGTCTTGTCGAGGAAGACGATGTTCTTGTCCGGGTGGGCGTTCGCGAGCCGCTTGACCAGGTTGAGCTCGGTGCCGATCGCCCAGCTCGAGCCGGCCGGGGCCGCTTCGATCGTCTTGATGATGAACTCCGTCGACCCGACCAGGTCGGCCTTGAGCACGACCTCGTGCTGGCACTCGGGGTGGACCAGGATGTTGATGCCGGGGATGGTCGCGCGCAGCTCGTCGACGACGGCGGGGGAGAAGCGGCCGTGGACCGAGCAGTGGCCCTTCCACAGGATCATCCTCGCGTCGCGCAGCTGCTCGGGGGTCAGCCCGCCGTTCGGTCGCAGCGGGTTCCACACGACGCAGTCGTCGAGGGTGAGCCCCATCTTCTGCACGGCCGTGTTGCGACCGAGGTGCTGGTCGGGCAGGAAGAGGATCTTCGCGTCCGGCTTCTGGTCGAAGGCCCAGCCCAGCGCGACCTCGGCGTTGCTGGAGGTGCACACCACGCCGCCGTTGCGGCCGCAAAAGGCCTTGATGTCGGCGCTGGAGTTCATGTACGTCACCGGGACGACCGAGTCGACGACGCCGGCGTCGGCCAGCGCGTCCCAGGCGTCCTCCACCTGGGCGAGGCGCGCCATGTCGGCCATCGAGCAGCCGGCGGCGAGGTCGGGCAGGATCACCTTCTGGTCCGGGCCGGTGAGGATGTCGGCGGACTCGGCCATGAAGTGGACGCCGCAGAAGACGACGAACTCCGCCTCCGGGCGGGCCGCCGCGTCGCGGGCGAGCTTGAAGGAGTCGCCCGTGACGTCGGCGAAGGCGATGACCTCGTCGCGCTGGTAGTGGTGGCCGAGCACGAACACCCGGTCGCCGAGCGCCTCCTTCGCGGCGCGGGCGCGCGCCACCAGATCCGGGTCGGAGGGCGCGGGCAGGTCGCCCGGGCACTCGACGCCCCGCTCGGAGGTGCGGTCCACGCCACGGCCGAGGGGGAGGAGGGGGAGGTCGACGGTCGTCATGGGCCGAATCCTATTCGCGCGAGGTGTCAGCGCTCACAGGAGCGCACCCGAGTGGACGTACGGCGCCGGGGGCCTCATGCCACGCAGGGCGAGGTAGCCCTCCTGGTGCAGCTCGAGCCCGGCGGCCAGACCGACGTCGATCGCCCACTGGTTCGCCGCGGTCACGTGCGGGACCGTGACCTCGCCCGGCGACTGGGCCAGCGCGGCCCACAGCAGCCGGGTCGCGGTCCGCCGGTCGGAGGCGGCCAGCAGCCCGGGGCGGCCGCGCTCGTCGACGTACACGTAGCCCCGCCCGGTCGAGGTGTCGGAGACCAGCAGCCGCCAGGTGCGCAGCATCAGCTCGTGGTCGGGACCGTGGCCGGCCCCGCGTGCCAGCCGGTCGAGGGAGTCCATGAGGTCGACGTCGCCGGCGGAGCCGTCGCGGACCTTCTCCACGACCGGGATCGCGTTGCGGTCGACCGTGCCGGTCAGGTGCATCTGCGGGTGCAGCTCGAAGCCGGCCCGGTGGTAGGTCCGCACCGCCCGCGGGTCCGTGGAGGAGGAGAGCATGCCGCGTAGGCACGCCCGCCCGTGGTGCATCGCCGCCGCGAGGAGCGGCCGCCCGATGCCCTGCCCCTGGCGGTCCGGCGAGACGGCGTACGTCGCCAGGCACCACAGGGTCTCGCGGCGCAGCGAGGTCGCGATGCCGACGACGCCGGTGCGGTCCTCGGCCACCCAGCAGCCCTCGGGATCGGTGCGGACCAGGTGGCGCGTCCGCTCCGCCCACGTGGCGGCGTGGACGGGCGTGCGGGGGCTCGGCTCGGGGTCGGCCGCCCGCCGGACCCGCCGGTCCACCTCCAGGAACGCCGCGCCGCTGACCTGCTCCGCCGCCTCGGCGTCGTCCTCGGTCATCGGCCGGATGATCAGGTCCTCCACGCCGCCGACCCTAGGTCGGCCAGGATGGGCGCATGCGCATCCTCGTGGCCCCGGACAAGTTCGCGGGCACGCTCACCGCGGTCGAGGCCGCCGACGCGGTCGCGGCCGGCTGGCGGCGGCAGGCGCCGCTCGACGAGCTCGACCTGTGCCCGATGGCCGACGGCGGGCCCGGGTTCGTCGACGTGCTGCACGCCGCGCTCGGCGGCGAGCTGCTCGCGGTGACGGTGCGTGGGCCGTTCGGCGAGCCGGTGCCGGCGACGCTGCTGGTCGCCGGCCCGACGGCGTACGTCGAGAGCGCGCAGGCGTGCGGCATCCACCTCACGGGCGCGGAGCGAGCCGAGGAGGCGACGACGTACGGCGTCGGCGAGCTCGTCGCCGCGGCGGTCGCGGCCGGCGCCGAGGAGGTCGTGGTCGGCCTCGGCGGCAGCGGCACCAACGACGGGGGAGCCGGGCTGCTGGCCGCCCTGGGCGCGACCGCCGACCGGCCGCTCGACGCCGGCGCGGCCGGCCTCGCCGGGATCACCCGGGTGGACCTGCCGACCGTGCCGGTCCGGCTGGTGGCGGCCACCGACGTCGACAACCCGCTGACCGGGCTGTTCGGCGCGACCAAGACGTTCGGTCCGCAGAAGGGCGTGCCGGAGGAGCGGCTGCCGGCGCTCGACGGACTGCTCGAGGAGCTCGCGACCGCCGTCGACCGGCGCACGTCGCTGGAGAAGGGCGCGGGGGCCGCCGGCGGGCTCGGCTTCGCGCTGCTGACGCTCGGCGCGCGGCGCGAGCCCGGGATCGAGCTGGTCGCCGAGGCCGTCGGCCTGGCTCGGCGCGCGCGGGCCGCCGACCTGGTCCTCACCGGCGAGGGCGCCTTCGACTTCTCCAGCCGCTCGGGCAAGGTGCCCTACGGCGTCGCCGCGACCGCCGCCGAGGCGTTGCGGCCGTGCGTGGCGCTGGCCGGTCAGGTGCTCGTCGGCGCGCGCGAGATGCGCGCCCTCGGCGTGGAGTCGGCGTACTCCCTCGTGGACCTCGTGGGGGAGGAGCGGGCCTTCGCCGACCCGGCCGGGTCGCTCGCCGACCTCGCCGCCCGGGTCGCCCGGACGTGGTCCCGGGAATAACCGTGGGTGTGCGACGATTGAGGAGTTCGACTGAGCAGCACCGTCCCCGCTATCCCTGGGAGCATTGACATGACCGAGCAGGTGGACACCCCCACTGAGCGCCGCACCGACCAGATCAACCTGAGCCCGGTCGCGGCGTCGAAGGTGAAGAGCCTCCTCGAGCAGGAGGGCCGCGACGACCTCGCGCTGCGCATCTCCGTGCAGCCCGGTGGCTGCTCGGGCCTGCGCTACCAGCTCTTCTTCGACGAGCGCACCCTCGACGGCGACGTCACCACCGACTTCGACGGCGTCACCGTCGTCGTCGACCGGATGAGCGTCCCCTACCTCAACGGCGCGATGATCGACTTCGTCGACAGCATCGAGAAGCAGGGCTTCACGATCGACAACCCGAACGCCACCGGCTCCTGCGCGTGTGGAGACTCCTTCCACTGACGCACCAGGCACCGCAACGGCCCCCGCAGGACACTGTCCTCGGGGGCCGTTCTGCGTGTCGGCGCGAACCGCTGGTCGAGCAGCGAAGGCCGCCTCCCGCTGGTTGAGCAGCGAAGGCCGCCAAGGCCTGAGCGTGTCGAAACCCCGTGAGCCGACTGCGGCCTCGGGACGCGGACCGCCCGACCGTGGTGCCGCCCTGCGACTCTCACCGGGTCTCGACACGCCGGTCGCGACCTCGTTCCTCGGTCGCGCGCGGCTTGCTCGACCACCATCGGCGGGTCCGCTGGCGCGGCCCCGCTCAGTCCAGGTGCAGGTGCAGCGCGTTGGCGAGCCGCTGGGCGGCCTCGTCGACGCGGATGTCGCGCTTGGGGACCTCGCGGGGGAACTCGTCGAAGTGCAGGCTGGGGACCGGCGAGGTGGCCGCGCGGCGCACCCGGTCCAGGGGCAGGTTGCGGCCCACCGCGAGGCAGTCGTCGCGCATCTCGGAGAGCGTGGCGGCGTCGTCGTACGCCCGGCGCGACGGGGAGCTCGGAGCGGGGCTGGGGGTCGTCATGCGATCGACGCTAGGGGCTACCGCAGGGTAGTCCCACGGGTACCGATCGGTAGTGTTCCGTGTCATGCCTTCACCTCGGCCGCTGCTCATCGCCGGCTCGATCGCCACCGACCACCTGATGACCTTCCAGGGCAAGTTCGAGGACTCCCTGGTCGTCGAGCAGCTGCACAAGCTCTCGGTCTCGTTCCTGGTCGACGACCTCGAGATCCGCCGGGGTGGCGTCGCGCCGAACATGTGCTTCGGGCTGGGCCGGCTCGGGCTGCACCCGGTGCTGGTGGGGGCGGCCGGCGAGGACTTCGGCGACTACCGCTCGTGGCTGGAGCGGCACGGCGTGGACTGCTCGCACGTGCGGATCTCCGAGACCAAGCACACGGCCCGCTTCGTGTGCACCACCGACTCCACGATGGCGCAGTTCGCCTCCTTCTACCCCGGCGCGATGGCCGAGGCGCGGCACATCGAGCTGGCGCCGATCGTCGACGTGGTCGGCGAGCCGGAGTACGTCCTCGTCGGCGCCGACGACCCCGACGGGATGCTGCGCCACACCGACGAGTGCCGCCAGCGCGGCTACGCCTTCATCGCCGACCCGAGCCAGCAGCTCGCCTTCGGCGAGGGGGACCTGATCCGACGGCTCGTCGACGGCGCCGCGCTGCTGTTCTCCAACGAGTACGAGTCGCACCTGATCGAGCAGAAGACCGGCTGGTCGGCCGACGAGGTGCTCTCCCGCGTCGGGGTCCAGGTCACGACGCTCGGCGCCGACGGCGTGCGGGTGCGCCGCAGGGGCGAGGCCGACATCGTGCTGCCCGCGGCCAAGGACGTCCGCGCCGTCGAGCCCACGGGCGTCGGCGACGCGTTCCGCGCGGGCTTCCTCGCAGCGCTGGCCTGGGACGTCGGCCTCGAGCGGGCCGCCCAGGTCGGCTGCGTGCTCGCGGCGTACGTCGTGGAGACGGTCGGCACGCAGGAGTACTCCTTCACCGCCGAGCAGTTCCTCGGCCGGCTCGAGCACTCCTACGGTCCCGAGGCCGCGGCCGACGTCCGGCCGCACCTGGCCTGAGCCACCCGTCCCGGGTCAGCTGCTGCGTCGCACCAGGTAGCGCGGCGACCCGTCGGTGGCGGTGTCCTCGCCGACGTACTCCTGGCCGCGCATGCGGCACCACGCCGGCACGTCCGTGCGCGCGGCCACGTCGGTCGCGACGACCGCCAGCACCTCGCCGACGGCGACCTCGCCGACCCGCCGGCCGAGGTGGATGACCGGCAGCGGGCAGAGCATGCCGCGGCAGTCGAGCTCGAGGGCGACGTCCGCGGCGCTCACAGGCCCACCTCGGCCCGGATGTCGGCGACCACCTCGGGCAGGGCGGCCAGGAAGCCCGCCACCTCCGCCTCGGTGGTGTCCCAGGTGAGGGAGACCCGGACGTTGCCGTGGGTCAGGACGCCCATCGCGGCGAGCACGTGGCTCGGCTCGAGCGTCGAGGCGGTGCACGCGGACCCACTGGCGACGCCGAAGCCGCGGCGGTCCAACCCGTCCACGAGCGCCTCGCCGTCGACGTAGAGGCAGGAGAACGTCACGAGGTGGGGGAGCCGGTCGACCGGGTCGCCGACCACCTCGGTGTCGGGCACGGCGGCCGCGGCGGCGCGGATCCGGTCCACCAGGGCGGCCTGGCGCCGCCCGACCCCCTCGCGCTCGGCCACCACCGCCTGGAGTGCGGCGGCGGCCGCGAGTGCGGCCGGGACGTTCTCGAAGCCGGTCGTGCGCTCGTCCACGCGGTCGTCGCCGGGGAACGGGTTGCGCCACCGCGCGCCCTTGCGCACCAGGAGCACCCCGACGCCCGCGGGTCCGCCCCACTTGTGGGCGGACGCGGCCGCGGCGTCCCAGCCGTGCGGCAGTGGCAGCCGACCGACGGCGGCGCAGGCGTCGACGAAGAGCGGCACGCCGGTCCCGGCCAGCGCCGCGGCGACCTCACCGACCGGCTGCACGGTGCCCACCTCGTGGTTGGCCGCCTGCACGGCCGCGACCGCGACGCCGGGGGCCGTGGCGGCTTGCGCCACGGCAGCGGGGGAGACCCGTCCGGACCGGTCGACCTCGACCGTGACGCGGTCCCCAGGCGCCCAGGCGGCGGCGTGCACGACCGCAGAGTGCTCCACGGCGGAGTGCACGACGGCGTCGCCGTGCCGGGCTCGGCCGGCTCGCAGGCCGAGCAGCCCGCGGTGCACCGCGTCGGTGCCGGAGGAGGTGAAGGTGACCTCGTCGGGACGCACCCCCAGGCAGTCCGCGACCACCTCGCGCGCGTTGTCCAGCAGCAGGCGCGCCGACCGTGCCGAGCGGTGTCGACGACGGGGGTCGGCGTACCCCTGGTCGAGCGCCGCGAGCAGCGTCTCCCGGGCCGCGGGGTGGAGGGGCTCGGACGAGGCGGCGTCGAGGTAGCCCCGCGTGGCGGGCCCGCCGGGCGCCGCGGTCCCGGAGGCAGAGGTCACAGGCCGAAGATAGACGACCCCGGAGCGCGTCCCGCCAGTGGTTGAAGTAGTGTTCGACCTACTCGTGACCACCCAAGAGGAAGGCTCGTTCGTGGGTCTGCAACTCCCCCCGCGAGGGGTCGGGAAGGCCAGGCGCGGCCGCCGGGCGCCCCTGCTCGCCGCCGTTCTCGGCGTCGCCGTCGTGCTGCTCGCCGGGTGCTCCTCGGAGAACCGTGACGACTGGAAGAACCTGGCGATGCCCTCGCCCGCCACGGAGCAGGGTGAGTCCACCCTCGCGCTGTGGCAGGGCGCCTGGGTCGCCGCGCTCCTGACCGGTGTCCTGGTCTGGGCGCTGATCTTCTGGGTCGTGTGGCGCTACCGCCGCCGCAGCGACGACGAGATCCCGATCCAGACGCGCTACAACCTGCCGCTCGAGATCTTCTACACGGTGGCGCCGATCATCATGGTGATCGTGTTCTTCTCGCACACCGTGCGGGTCCAGAACATCGTGCTCGACGACCCGACCCCGGACAACACGATCGAGGTCGTGGGTCAGCAGTGGTCCTGGACGTTCAACTACGGCGTCGGCGAGCAGGACCCGTCGGCCAACGACGTCCTGGACGACGACGAGTACGCCTACGACCAGTACGCCTACACCGTCGGCACCGCCTCCGACATCCCCACGCTCGTGCTCCCGGTCGACCAGACGACGCGCTTCAACCTCTACTCGCCCGACGTCATCCACGACTTCGGCGTGCCCGCGTTCCTCATCAAGATGGACGTCATCCCGGGCCGGGTGAACCACTACCAGGTCACCCCGACCGAGATCGGCACCTACTCGGGCAAGTGCTACGAGCTCTGCGGCGTCTACCACTCGCGGATGCTCTTCAACGTGGAGGTCGTGAGCCAGGAGGAGTACGCCGCGTACGTGGACGAGCTCGCCCAGACCGAGAACACCAGTGACGGTCCGCTGATCGGTGGGGAGAATGCCGACAGCCAGATCGGCCTCACCGACGAGGCGGACGAGTACGCCGAGGGAGACGCAGAATGACCGCCACAGCAGCACGCTCGGCCGACGTCACGGTCGCGCGCAAGCCCCTGGGGCAGCAGCTGGTCCGGATCATGACGACCACCGACCACAAGCTGATCGGCAAGCTGTACCTCGGCACGTCCTTCATGTGGTTCATCCTCGGCGGCCTGATGGCGCTGCTGATCCGCTCCGAGCTGGCCTTCCCGGGCCAGCAGGTCGTCAACGACGAGCTGTACAACCAGCTGTTCACGATGCACGGCACGATCATGCTGCTGCTGTTCGCGACGCCGCTGTTCTTCGGGTTCGCGAACGTGATCATGCCGATCCAGATCGGCTCGCCCGACGTGGCGTTCCCCCGGATGAACATGTTCAGCTACTGGCTGTTCCTGTTCGGCGGCCTCATCGCCGCCTCCGGCTTCCTCACCCCGCAGGGTGCGGCCGACTTCGGCTGGTACGCCTACACCCCCCTCAGCGACGCGGTCCGCTCGCCCAGCGTCGGCGGCGACCTGTGGATCATGGGTCTCTACCTCGCCGGTCTGGGCACGATCCTCGGTGCGGTCAACTTCATCACCACGATCATCTCGATGCGTGCGCCGGGCATGACCATGTTCCGGATGCCGCTGTTCACCTGGAACACGCTGATCACCAGCCTGCTGGTCCTCATCGCGTTCCCGATCCTCGCCGGCGCGCTGCTGATGCTGGAGGCGGATCGACAGCTCGGTGCGCACGTCTTCGACACGTCACACGGCGGATCGATCCTGTGGCAGCACCTGTTCTGGTTCTTCGGGCACCCAGAGGTGTACATCATCGCGCTGCCGTTCTTCGGCATCGTGACCGAGATCCTGCCGGTCTTCAGCCGCAAGCCGATCTTCGGCTACGTCGGCCTCGTCGGCGCGACGCTGGCGATCGCGGTGCTCTCGGTGGCGGTGTGGGCCCACCACATGTTCGTGACCGGAGCCGTCGACCTGCCGTTCTTCTCCGGCATGACGTTCCTGATCGCGGTGCCGACAGGAGTGAAGTTCTTCAACTGGATCGGCACGATGTGGGGCGGGTCGGTGTCCCTGGACACCCCGATGCTGTGGAGCTTCGGCTTCCTCATCACCTTCCTCTTCGGTGGCCTGACCGGTGTCATCCTGGCCAGCCCGCCGCTGGACTTCCACGTCACCGACTCCTACTTCGTGGTCGCGCACTTCCACTACGTCGTCTTCGGCACCGTGGTGTTCGCGATGTTCGCCGGCTTCTACTTCTGGTGGCCGAAGTTCACGGGTCGGATGCTCGACGAGCGCCTCGGCAAGGTCCACTTCTGGCTGCTGTTCGTCGGCTTCCACACCACCTTCCTCGTCCAGCACTGGTTGGGCGTCGAGGGCATGCCGCGCCGGTACGCCGACTACCTGCCCGAGGACGGCTTCACCACGCTCAACCAGGTCTCGACGATCGGGTCGTTCCTGCTGGCCGCCTCGACGCTGCCGTTCCTCTACAACGTCTACGTGTCCGCCCGCGGACCCAAGGTGCTGGTGGACGACCCGTGGGGCTGGGGACGTTCGCTGGAGTGGGCCACGAGCTGCCCGCCGCCGCGCCACAACTTCGTCTCGATCCCGCGGATCCGTTCGGAGTCGCCGGCCTTCGACCTGCACCACCCGGAGGTTGCGGCCATCGAGATGGAGCAGAACCAGGCAGCGCGTGACGGCGGCTTCGCCGACGCGCCGGACATGGAGGGCCGTGCGGGCCTGATCGACGACCGCACGCCGAACGACGAGGGGAACGACCGATGAAGTCCGAGGCCTGGATCTTCGCGATCTGCACCGCCTTCCTGGTTCTGGTCACGCCGGCGTACTGGTTCGTGACGGCCGCCGGTGACGAGGGCGGTGACTGGACCGGCACCTCTGCGCTGGTGATGACCACGCTCCTGGTCGCCATGGTCACCCTCTACCTGGGCTTCCACGCCCGGAAGATGGACGCCCGCCCGGAGGACCGCAAGGACGCGGAGATCGCGGAGGGAGCCGGCGAGCTCGGCTTCTTCCCGCCCTACTCCTGGTGGCCCCTGTGGTGCGCCGCCACCCTCGCGGTGTGCATGATCGGCATCGCCACCGGTGAGTGGTGGCTGTTCATCATCGGCCTGGCGTTCGGCGCGATCGCGCTGTGCGGCTTGGTCTTCGAGTACTACCGGGGTGAGCACGCCCACTGAGGGCAGCAACGCCGCACTCTCGACGAGACCCCGCGACCCGGACGCAACCCGGGCGCGGGGTTTCGCGTCTCCTCGGTGGAAGCCCTTAACCTCGAGGCGCCGGCCGCGCGCCGGCGCCCTCGACCCGAACCGCCGTGGAGCCTGCATGTCCGAGCGTCCCGCCCGCACCCCTCGTCCGCGCACCCGCCGCGGAACGGCCCTCGTCGCCCTGGCCGTCTCGCTCCCGTTGCTGGCGGCCTGCGACGGCGCAGCCGGCGGAGCGGGCGCCGGAGCGGCCGGTGGCGCAGGGACGACGGCCGCCGCGGGGGAGTCCGCGCCGCAGGCCCGGATCGCCACCAACGTCCGCGGCGGCCGCCCCGTGCCGGTCGACCGGCTCGTCGAAGTCACGGCGACCGAGGCCGCCCTGCGCTCGGTGACGCTCGTCCCGGTCGGCGGTGCCACCGAGGAGGCGGGTCGCGTGACGGGGCAGGTGTCCGAGGACGGCAGCACCTGGCGGGCGGAGGACCGGCTCGAGCCGGGGACGGCGTACGTCCTCAGGACCCGGGCCGAGGACGCCGCCGGCGACCGGGTCATGCAGGCCACGAGGTTCCGCACCGTGGACCTGACCCTGGACCAGCAGACCTACCCGTCGCTGGCGCCGTTGGACGGCGAGACCGTCGGGGTCGGCATGCCGGTCGTCCTCACCTTCGACGTCCCCGTCACCGACCGCGCCTCGATCGAGGAGCACCTGTCCGTCGACGCCCGCCCGGCGCAGCCGGGCACGTGGCACTGGCTGAGCGACACCGAGGTCCACTACCGGCCGAAGCGCTACTGGAAGCCGGGCACGGAGGTCAGCGTCGACGTCGACGTCAACAGCGTGCCGGCCGGGGGTGGCGTCTACGGGCAGCTGAGCCGGACGATCGGCTTCACGGTCGGCGACGCGCACGTCTACCGTGTGGACGCGCGGTCGCACCAGATGAAGGTCTTCTCCAACGGAGAGCTGCTGCGCACCATCCCGGTGACCACCGGCAAGCCGGGCTTCACCACCCGCTCCGGCACCAAGGTGATCATGGAGAAGTTCGACGTCAAGCGGATGAACAGCGAGACCGTCGGCATCGCCGCCGGGAGCGCCGAGGCCTACGACATCGACGACGTGCAGTGGGCCATGCGGCTCACGCACTCCGGGGAGTTCATCCACGCCGCCCCGTGGTCGGTGGGCTCCCAGGGGTACGCCAACGTGAGCCACGGCTGCACGGGACTCAGCACCGCCGACGCGGGTTGGCTCTACGCGATGAGCCGTCGCGGCGACGTGGTGGAGTACGTCGGCACCGACCGACCGATGACGCTCGACAACGGCTACGGCGACTGGAACGCCTCCTGGGCCGACTACCGCAAGGGCTCGGCCCTGGGCTGAGTGCCGCCCTCAGGCGAGCAGGTCGCGCACCATCGGCGCGACCTGGGTGCCGTAGAGCTCGATGCACTCCATGAGGTGGTCGTGCGGCAGCGGGCCGTGGGAGTACTTCAGGTCGAAGCGGTCGATGCCGAGCGCCTGCACGGTCGCGGCGATCTTGCGCGCGACCGTCTCCGGTGACCCGACGAAGAGCGCCCCGTGGTCGGCCTCCGCGTCCAGCTGGGCGCGGGTCGCGGGCGGCCAGCCGCGCTCCCGGCCGATCCGGTCGCGGTTGACCTTGAAGTGCGGGAACAGCCGCTCGCGCGCCTCCGCGTCGGTCCGGGCGACGAAGCCGGGGGAGTGCACCCCGACGGGCAGCCGCGGCTGGCCCAGCTCGTCGAGCGCGCGGGAGTAGAGGTCGACGTACGGCGCGAAGCGGGCGGGCTCGCCGCCGATGATCGCCAGCATGAGCGGCAGGCCGTACCGGGCGGCCCGGACCACCGACTCCGGTGACCCGCCCACCGCGACCCAGGAGCGCAGTGGCTGCTGCTCGGGCCGCGGCCACACCTGCGCCTCCACCAGCGGCCGCCGGGTCGAGCCCTCCCAGGTCAGCGGCTGGCCCTGCGCGGTCGCGACCCGGAGCCGCGCGAACAGGTCGAGCTTCTCGCTGAAGAGCACCTCGTAGTCCGCGAGGTCGAAGCCGAAGAGCGGGAAGGACTCTGTGAACGAGCCGCGCCCCAGGGTCACCTCCGCCCGGCCGCCCGAGAGCGCGTCGATGGTGGCGAACCGCTCCATGACGCGCACGGGGTCGTCGGAGCTCAGCACGGTGACGGCCGAACCGAGCAGGATCCGCTCGGTGGTCGTCGCCAGGCCCGCGAGCACGACGTCCGGCGCGGAGACCGCGTAGTCGTCGCGGTGGTGCTCGCCGATGCCGAACGCGTCGACGCCCACCTCGTCGGCCAGCCGGCCCTGGGCCACGACGTCCCGCACGACCTGCGCGTGGGGGAGGAGCGTGCCGTCCGGGCCGACGGTGACGTCGCCGAAGGTGTCGAGGCCGAGCTGCAGGTCCATGGGTGCTCCTGGTCGGTGGGCGGATGGGCCGAGGGCCCCGGCCGCGTCGCGGTCCGGGGCCCTCGGGCTGTCCGTGCTGGTGCTGCTGTGCTGGTGCTGCTGAGCTGGACTCAGTGGTCGCCGCGGAGCGACTCGCCCTCGACGGCGTGGTGACCGTCGAACTGGTGACCGTCCGCCGACACGCCCTCGAGCTCGCCGTGCGCCTCGTGCGCGGCGTGGTGGTGCGCCTCCTCGAGCTCGGCCGCGGTCGGCTTCTGGATGTTGTCGGCGAACCAGAGGTTCTGGAGTCGTGCGCGCAGCTTGCTGCCGCGACCCGTCGGCGCCGGGACGCCGTTCGGGTCGACCCCGTTGGTGCCGACCGGGACGTAGGAGGCCTCGTCGCGGTCCCGAGCCGTGACGGCGTACGCCTTGGCGGTGTCGAGCGGCAGGTGCCGCTCGCTGTAGCCGCCCTCGGGCGAGCGCATGATCACGCCCGTCTCGTAGCCGTGCAAGAGCTTCTCGTTGTCCTGGCGCTGCAGCGAGATGCACCAACGACGCGTGATCATGAAGGCGATCACGGGTCCGATGAACACCGCGGCCCGCATGAAGTACGTGATCTGGTTGATGCTCAGGTGCAGCCTGATCGCGATGATGTCGTTGCCGCCCGCGGCCCACATCAGGCCGTAGAAGGTCATCAGCGCGACCATCAGCGCGGTGCGGGTCGGAGCGTTGCGCGGGCGCTGGAGCAGGTGGTGCTCGCGCTTGTCACCGGTGACCCAGGCCTCCAGGAAGGGCAGGAGGAGCAGGATCGTGAACATCAGGCCCGGGAGGACGATGATCGGCAGGAAGACGTTCCAGGACCACGTGGTGCCCCAGAACTCCGACTCCCAGCCCGGCATGATCCGCAGCGCACCGTCGGGCCAGCCCATGTACCAGTCCGGCTGCGAGCCGGCGGTCACCTTGGTCGGGTCGTAGGGGCCGTACTTCCACACCGGGTTGATCGTCAGCAGGCCACCCATGAGGGCGCAGACGCCGAACACGATGAAGAAGAAGCCGCCCGCCTTCGCGGCGTACACCGGCAGCATCGGGAAGCCCACGACGTTCTGCTCGGTGCGGCCGGGACCAGGCCACTGGGTGTGCTTGTGGTAGACGAGCAGCAGCATGTGCGCGGCGATCAGCGCCAGCAGCAGGCCCGGGATCAGCAGGATGTGGATCATGTAGAGGCGCGGGATGATCGCGTCGCCGGGGAACTCGCCACCGAAGAGGAAGAACGACAGGTACGTGCCGACCACCGGGATCGACTTCATGAAGCCGTCCGCGGCGCGGACGCCGGTGCCGGAGAGCAGGTCGTCGGGGAGCGAGTAGCCGGTGAAGCCCTCGAGCGTGCCCAGGATCAGCAGCAGGCAGCCGATGACCCAGTTCATCTCACGCGGCTTGCGGTGCGCGCCGGTGAAGAACACGCGCAGCAGGTGGATCATCATCGAGGCGATGAAGAGCATCGCGGCCCAGTGGTGCATCTGCCGCATCAGCAGACCGCCGCGGACGTCGAAGGAGATGTCCAGCGTCGAGGCCATCGACTCCGACATCGCCACGCCGCGCAGCTGGTCGTAGGAGCCCTCGTAGTGGATCTCGCCCATGCTGGGGTTGAACCACAGCGTCAGGAAGACACCCGAGAGCAGCAGGACGACGAAGCTCCACAGGGCGATCTCGCCCAGCATGAAGGACCAGTGGTCCGGGAAGACCTTGCGCAGGTTCTTCTTCATCGCCGTGCCGAGGCCCAGGCGCTCGTCGGCCCAGTTGGCGACGACGCCGGCACGACCCGGCTTCTTCGCGACGGCCGCCGAGGAGTTGCTCGTGGCGACCTTGCTCGTGTCGATGCTCATTGTCAGCCACGCTCCCAGTAGCTCGGGCCCACCGGCTCGGTGAAGTCGCTCTGTGCGACCAGGTAGCCCTCGTCGTCCACCGCCAGCGGGAGCTGGGGGAGGGCGCGGGCGGCCGGGCCGAACACGACCCGCGCGGAGTCCGCGAGGTCGAAGGTGGACTGGTGGCACGGGCACAGCACGTGGTGCGTGGTGCGCTCGTACAGGGAGATCGGGCACCCGACGTGGGTGCAGATCTTGGAGTAGCACAGGACGCCGTCGACGGTCCAGTTGTCGCGGCCCTCGCCGACGATGATCTCGTCGGGCTCCATCCGCACGACGATGACCGCCGCCTTGGACTTCGCGATCTGGAGCTCGATGCCCTCGATGAGGTGCTCGCCCTCCTCGTCGACCTCGAAGAAGGCCTCCGGGACGGCGTTGACCAGGTCACCGATCTCGAGGTCGGCGGCGCGGATCGGGGTGCCGATGACGTCGCGGACCACGCGCATGCCCTTGGTCCACACGGTGCGCTCGAGGCCGGCGCCGGGGTACTCCTGGTCGTCCTGCACGTCGCCGGGCAGGGGACCGAGGTCACGCAGCAGCACGATCGCGGGCAGGCCGAGGAGGCCGACCGCGCCGAGGAGCGAGTTGCGGACCAGCGGGCGGCGGCCGATGCCGGACTCCTCGAGACCGGCGTTCAGTGCCGCCAGGGTCGCCGTGCGGTCCTCGTCGGAGGAGCGGGCCGGGTGGCGCAGCTCGCTGATCTCGTGGTCACCCATGAGCTTGCGGGCCCACTGGATGATGCCGACGCCGATGAGCAGCAGCGCGAGGCCGAAGGTCGTGCCGAGCGCGACCGTCGAGGCGCCGAAGCCGGCGAAGGTGTCGTGGTTGTCGCCGATCTCGAGGGTGAAGTAGGCGACGAGGAACAGCAGCACGCAGACCGCGGACAGCCCGAAGAGGGCGGCGACCTGGCGCTCGGCGCGCTTCTCCTGGCGCTCGTCGACGTCGGTGGGACGCCAGACGTGCGCCGGCAGGCCCGGGTCCGCGATGGGCTCGGCCGACTCCGGCACGGCGCCGGCCGAGCCGGCGGGGCTGTCGGGGAGGTTCTGCGACGACTCGCCCTCGTGCGGGTCGTTCTCGTGCGACTCGTGGTCGCGGGCGTCGGTCACGCCGCCTGTCCCTTCTTCTTCGTGGAGCGCGTGGTGTGGGCCGCGATCCAGATCGCGAACCCGACGAGGCCGCCGATGCCGACGAGCCAGGCGAACAGGCCCTCGCTCACGGGGCCGAGGCCGCCGAGGCCGAAGCCGCCGTACTCGGGCTGCTCACGGAGCGACTCGAGGTAGGCGATGACGTCGCGCTTCTCCTCCGGCGGCAGGTTGCCGTTGGAGAAGTTCGGCATCTGCTGGGGGCCGGTGAGCATGGCCTCGTAGATGTACTTGGGGTCGGTCTCGTGCAGCGCGGGGGCGTAGCCGCCGCGCGGCATCGCGCCGCCGCTGCCGTTGAAGTTGTGGCAGGCGGTGCAGTTGGTGAGGAAGATCTGGCCGCCGCGGACGATGGCCTCCTCGCGCTCCTCCTCGGACAGGCCCTCGAGGGTGTACTCGCCCTCGTCAGGGACGGCCGGGCCGGGGCCGAGCGACGCGACGTACGCACCGAGGGCGTCGATCTCCTCCTGGGAGTAGACCGCCGGCTTGTCGGGGGCCTGCTGTCCCGGCTGGACCATCGGCATCCGGCCGGTGCCGACCTGGAAGTCGACGGCGGCGGCGCCGACGCCGGCCAGCGGCGGGCCGAGCTGGGTGTCGCCGCGCTGGGTCAGGATGCCCTCGCCGTTCTGCCCGTGGCAGAAGGCGCAGCCGACCAGGAAGAGCTCACGGCCCTTCGCGACCTGGGCGGTGTCGCTCTCGGCGGAGGTGGCCTGCGCCGGCGCGAACGCGGCGTACAGGCTCCCGGTGAGCACCAGGCCGAGCAGCAGCAGCACGACGCCCGCGAGCGGGCCCCGGCGGTGCCGGGAGAGTCGACCTGCGGAACGGTTCAGGAGACGCACGTTGTGATCCTCGGGGTCCTTGCGGGTGGGCGGGCTGCTGGTGGTGCCAGGTGAGGCTGCGGACTACTTGACGAGGTAGATCGTCGCGAACAGACCGATCCACACCACGTCGACGAAGTGCCAGTAGTAGGAGACGACGATCGCGCTGACGGCCTGCTCGTGGGTGAACTTGCGCGCCAGGTAGGTGCGTGCGAGGACCAGCAGGAAGGCGATCAGGCCACCGACCACGTGGATCCCGTGGAAGCCGGTGGTCAGGTAGAACACCGTGCCGTAGGCGGACTGCTGGATGGTGACGTCCTCCTGCACGAGGTTCGCGTACTCCACCGCCTGGCCGGCGACGAAGACCGCGCCCATCACGAACGTGAGGATGAACCACTCGCGCAGGCCCCAGAGGCGGAAGTTCAGCAGCGACCCGGTGCGCCCGACCTGGCCCCGCTCGGCGGCGAAGACGCCCAGCTGGCAGGTCAGCGAGCTGAGCACCAGGATCGTGGTGTTCACCGAGGCGAAGGGCACGTCGAGGATCGCGGTGTTCTGGTCCCACAGCTCCGGGCTCACCGAGCGGATCGTGAAGTACGCCGCGAACAGGGCCGCGAAGAACATCAGCTCGCTCGAGAGCCAGATGATGGTCCCCACGCTGACCATGCTGGGACGGTCGTGATGCCCGTGGAGGCGGGAGGCCGGGATGGTTGCTGTGGTCGCCACGGCGCCATTATGTCCCGCCCTGCCTACGAGGGCACCCCGACCCCCTCCTGGGTGCGGGTCATAAAGTTCACAGCGTGTCCGGCGCTCCTGTCCTGGTGGCCCTGACCTCTGTCCCGAACCTCCCCGAGCCCTCGTTCGCGGCGTTCTTCACGCAGTGGTCCCTGGCCCCCGTCCCCACCGTGCTGACGGTCTGGGTCGCGGGTCTCTACCTGCTCGGCGTCGCGAAGCTCCGCGCCCGGGGCGACCGCTGGCCCGTGGGGCGGGCCGTCGCGTTCGTCGGGGTCGGGATGGGGTCGTTCTACGTCGCGACGGCGTCCGGCCTGGCGGCGTACGACACGACGCTGGTGAGCGCGCACATGGTGCAGCACATGGTGCTGTCGATGCTGGTGCCGCTCGCGCTCGCGCTGGGCGCCCCCGTGACGCTCGCGCTGCGGACGCTGCCGGCGACGCCGCGCCGGTGGCTGCTGGCGGTGCTGCACTCACGGGTCGCCGCGGTGCTGTCGTTCGCGCCGCTGGCCTTCGCGCTCTACATCCTCTCCCCGTGGGCGCTCTACTTCACCGGTTGGTACGACGCGTCGCTGTCGTCGACCTACGTGCACGAGGTCATGCACCTCCACCTGGTGCTGGTCGGCGCGCTGTTCTTCTGGCCGCTCATGGGCATCGACCCGGTGCCGGGCCGGGTGGGCTACCCGTTCCGCGTGCTGATGACCGTGCTGACGCTGCCGTTCCACGCGTTCCTCGGCGTGACGATCATGGGCCAGTCCGAGCTGATCGGCGAGGAGCACTACCTCGCGCTGCGTGAGGGCCCGATGGCCTCCTGGCTGCCCGACGCGCTGGACGACCAGCACGTCGCCGGCGGGATCCTGTGGGCCTCGGGCGACCTGATCGGCCTGGTCTTCTTCGGCGTGCTCTTCGCGCAGTGGGTGCGGTCCTCGATGCAGGAGGCCCGGCGGGAGGACCGCCGGCTCGACCGCGAGGAGGAGCGGGCGCGGACCCGCGAGCTCAGCCCGCGTCCGTAGGCCTCGTGACCTCCGTCGCCTCGGCTGCCGCGGGCTCCTCAGGCGGGACCTCCACGGCGACTCGGGTGATCCGGGCGCCGTCGGTCTCCGCCACCCGCAGCCGCACGTCGCCGACAGCGACCGCGTCGTCGGGCTCGGCGATCCGGCCGAGCCGCGCGACGACGTACCCCGCAACGGTCTCGTAGTCACCGTCCTCGAGCTCGACGCCGGTGCGCTCGGCGAAGTCCTCGATGCTCAGCCCGCCCTCGAGCAGCAGCGTCCCGTCGGCGGCGCGCAGGTCCGGCTCGGGCGCGTCGTGCTCGTCGCGGATCTCGCCGACGATCTCCTCGACGAGGTCCTCGAGGGTGACGATGCCGTCGGTGCCGCCGTACTCGTCGACGACGACGGCGAGGTGGACGCCCTCGCGGCGCATCTGCGTGACGGTGGGCAGGACGTAGTTGGTCTCCGGCACGATCAGCACGTCGCGCTGGACGTCGCAGACGCGCCGCTCGCGGGCGTCCCCCACCTCGAGCAGGTCGCGGATGTGGAGGAACCCGGTGATGTCGTCGAAGCCGCCCGGGCCGGTCACCGGGTAGCGGGAGAAGGGCCGCTCGCGGATCTCGGCGACCGCTTCGCCGAGCGGCAGGTCGCCCGCCAGGAACGCCACCTCGGGCCGCGGCCGCATGACCTCCTTGACCGTCGTGCGGGTGGCGGCGAACACGTCGGCGAGGATCCGCCGCTCTTGCTCGTCGAGCCCTTCGTGGGTCGCGACGATGTCGCGCAGCTCCTCCTCCGAGAGCTCGTCGTTGGTGGCCGACGGGTCGCCGCCGAGCAGCCGGACCAGGGCGTTGGTCGAGCGCGACAGCAGCCAGATGACCGGCCGCATGACCGTGGCGAAGCGGTCCAGCGGCGGGCCGACGAGCAGGGACAGCTGCGCGGAGCGCTGGAGGGCGAGCCGCTTGGGGACCAGCTCGCCGAGCACGAGCGAGAAGTAGGCGATGAGCAGGGTCATGCTCGCCAGCGCGACGGTGTCGGCGGCGCCCTCGGGCAGGCCCAGGTCGACGAAGTACGGCGCGACGTCGGGCGCGAGGGTCGACCCGCCGTAGGCGGCGGAGAAGAACCCCGCGACGGTGACGCCGATCTGCACGGCGGCCAGGAAGCGGTTGGGGTCGCGCGCGATGGCCGCGACCCGGGCACCCCGCGCGCTCTCGCGCTCCATCCGGGACACCTGGCTGTCGCGCAGCGAGACCAGCGCGATCTCGGTGGCCGCGAAGACGCCGCCCGCGAGGACGAACAGCAGCACCAGGCCGAGGTTGACGAAGGTCTGGGAGTCCACGCGGTGAACCTAGCGATCGTGTCCTGAGCGGCCGGGTCCTGAACGGCCGGGTACTGGACGGCGGGCCCAGGCGCGGAGTCGACGGTGCCGGTGGGCGAACAGCAGGGCGACGACGTGGTGGGACGCGGGCAGGCGGGGGACGAAGGTGAGCCGGTCGGTCACGGTGCACGCCCCGCCGCCTGCGGGTGCGACGGTCCGCTCGTGCTCCCACCGCGGGAACAGCAGCATCCGCGAGCGCTCGTGGAAGCGGCGGCCGGGCTCGAGCGCCACCAGCACCATGTCGTCGAAGTCCACCGGGACGAGACCGCCCGCGAGCAGCCAGGCCTTGCCGAGCGGCCGGCCGAGGAGCGGGGCGGCGTCGTCGATCGTCGCGCCGCGGAGCCGGGGCGGCATCGTCATCGACAGCCAGGGCCGCAGCTCGTGGCGGATGCCGGCCGGGCTGGTCACCCGCGCCCACACCTCCGGCGCCGGCCGCGGCACGGTCGACGTGCGGGTGAGGGTCCTCTGCGATGGCATGCGGGGATCGTAGGGAGCCGCCGGTCCGGGTGTGCGTCGACGACGCGGGGGACGACGTGTGGAGGGTCATGGGCAGCGGCCCGCCCGGCGTCGTACGATCCCCGACGTGACCGACTCCAAGCCCGCTCCGCTCAAGGTGCTCGTCTACAGCGACGACGTGAACACGCGCCAGCAGGTGATCCTGGCGCTCGGGCGTCGGCCGCACCCGGACCTGCCCGAGGTGGAGTACGTCGAGGTCGCGACCGAGCCCGTCGTCATCCAGAACATGGACGCCGGCCACGTCGACCTGGTCATCCTCGACGGCGAGGCGGTCCCGGCCGGCGGCATGGGCATCGCCAAGCAGCTCAAGGACGAGATCTACCAGTGCCCGCCGGTGGTCGTGCTGACCGGTCGCCCGCAGGACGCATGGCTCGCCACGTGGTCGCGGGCCGAGGCGGCGGTGCCGCACCCGCTCGACCCGATCCAGCTCGCGGAGACCGTCGTGGGCCTGCTGCGCCCGCGGGTCCCCGCCCCCACGTCGTCCTCCGCCTGAGGTGTCGACCTGGCCTGACGTCCTCGGCGCGCTCGTCGCCGGGGAGGACCTGGGCGCGGACCAGACCGCGTGGGCGATGGGCGAGGTGCTCGCCGGGCAGGCCACGCCCGCCCAGGTCGCCGGTTTCGCGGTCGCGCTGCGCGCCAAGGGCGAGACCACCGACGAGCTGCGCGGGCTCGCCGAGGCGATGCTCGCCGAGGCCAACCCGATCTCCGTGCCCGGCCGGCTGCTCGACGTGGTCGGCACCGGCGGCGACCGGTCGTTCTCGGTCAACATCTCGACCATGTCGGCGATCGTGGCCGCGGGCGCCGGTGCGCCGGTCGTCAAGCACGGCAACCGCTCGGCCTCCTCGAAGTCCGGCTCGGCCGACGTGCTCGAGGCGCTCGGCATCCGGCTCGACCTCTCGGTCACCCGGGTCGCCGAGGTCGCCGTCGAGGCGGGGATCACGTTCTGCTTCTCGGCCGCGTTCCACCCGGCGATGCGCCACGCGGCCGTGCCGCGCCGCGAGCTCGGGATCGGCACCTCCTTCAACCTGCTCGGCCCGCTCACCAACCCGGCCCGGCCCGCGGCGCAGGCCATCGGCTGCGCGGACGCGCGCGTCGCGCCCGTGATGGCCGGCGTGTACGCCGCGCGAGGCGTCGACGCCTGGGTCTTCCGCGGCGAGGACGGGCTCGACGAGCTCACGACCACGAGCACGTCGAGGCTGTGGCGGGTCCACGCGGGCGAGGTCGTCCCCGAGACCGTCGACCCGACGGCGTACGACCTGGCGCCGGCGACGGCCGAGGACCTGCGCGGCGGGGACGCTGCGCACAACGCCGAGGTCGTACGTCGCCTGCTCGCCGGCGAGCGCGGACCCGTCCGCGACGCGGTGCTGCTGAACGCCGGTGCGGCCCTGGCCGTCCACGGCTCGCCCGACCTGCCCGCCGCCGAGGCCCTGCCCGAGGGCATCCGCCGCGCCGCGGACGCCATCGACTCCGGGGCCGCAGCCGCCACGCTCGAGCGCTGGGTCGCCGCCTCCTCGGCCTGAGCGGCTAACGCTCGCCGAGGTCGAGCACGAACCGCGGTCCGTCGGCGCGGAAGCCGAGGTGCTCGTAGTAGGCGCCGACCATGCCCGGCGGGGTCAGCACCCGGCGCAGGCCCAGGTCGCGCAGCACGCCGCTGCGGCGCCACAGGAACTCGCCGGGGGCGAAGTCGCGGTAGCGCGGCGTGACGTAGTCCAGCTGCACGTGCGCCACGTCGCCCTCCTTGCGCAGCACCACGACGCCGACCGTCTCGTCGCCCTTGAGCACGACGAACGCGTGCTGGCTGCCGGCCGGCGCCGGATCAAAGTCCGGCTGGAACCGGCGGATGTCGTCGGCGTGGGTGCGCAGGACGTGCCGGAGGTAGGCGTCCTCCGGGCGGACCTCGACGACCTCGAAGACGGCCTCGTCGTGCCGCTCGCGAGTCAGCCGGACGATCCAGTAGACGTTGATGACTGCCAGCACGACGTTCATGCCCACCATCGGCCACACCCCGATGAGCGCGTTGAACGTGAGCAGCACCAGGCAGCCCAGCAGGTTGAGCGTGCGGAACCGCAGCACCCGCGCCTGGAGCAGCGAGTAGACCAGCAGCCCGCTCCCGCCCCAGCCGACGACGTCGAGCCAGTGGTCGGCGAGCCAGCTCATCGCGACGGCGTCAGTCGAGGCCGAGCGAGAACGCCGACTCCAGGTCGTGCTGGGAGTAGGCGCGGAACGCGATGTGCGTCTCGGTCGCGGTCACGCCCTCGACCTTGTTGAGCCGGTCGGCGACGACGTTGGCGACGTCCTCGTGGTTCCGCACGCGCACGAGCGCGATCAGGTCGATCTGGCCGGTCACCGAGTAGACCTCGCTGACCCCGTCGAGGGCGGCGATCGCCTCGGCCACCTCGGGGATGCGGGCGACGTCAGCCTTGACGAAGACGATGGCGGTGATCATGGGCGAGACCCTAGCCGGGTCGACGCCCGCGCCGGGTCGGTCACCGCACCGGCTGGTGGACCGGCGCGAGGTCGCGGCGGTCGGCGAACGGGACGAGCTCCTCACGCGACCTGCTCACCGCGTCGTGGATCGCGAGGTGCCGGGTCGCGCCCTCGATCGGGCAGGTCCACTCGCCCTGCACGTCGACGAGGCGGATGCCGGCGGACTCGAGCCAGCGCAGGATCTTCTCGGTCTCCTCGGCGGTCGCCACGGGCACCGGCCCCGGACCTCCGGTGACGGTCTCCGCGGACGCGCGCAGCGACTCGACGTAGGCGTGGGCGTCCGCTCCGGGCGGGATGATGCCGGCGGCGGCGAGGCGTCCGTGCCGCACGACATGGACCGCCCACCTGCCGTCGTCGCCGCGGCGGGCGGCCACGACCTCGGGACACCGGGTGAGCGCGCTCAGGCGCTGCGTGCGGCTGGCGGCGCGGATGAACGCCGCGAGCCGGTCGCGGTGCACGCCGGCCTCCTCGAACCGCTCGTCGGCGGCGAGTGCCTCCATCCGGGCGTTGATCTGCTCGACCACCCGGTCGGGACGGCGCAGCAGGGAGTCGCGCAGTTGGCGCACGACCGCGGCGTACGTGTCGTGGTCCACGGTGCCGTCGCAGGGGGAGAGGCAGCGGCCGAGCTCGGCGAGCACGCAGGGCGTGCGCGAGGGCGCCTTGCCGAAGCGGTCCGAGCACTGCCGCAGCGGGAAGGTGTCGTGCAGGGCGGCGAGGCACTTCTCGGCGACCTTGCGGGAGGAGAACGGACCGAGGTAGTCGGCGTCGTCGTCGAGCACCCGCTTGACCAGGGACAGCCGGGGCCACGGCTCGCGGGTGAGCTTGACGAAGGTGGTCTTCTCCGGGAAGCGCGACCGGCGGTTGTAGCGCGGCTTGTGCTCGGCGATGAGGCGCAGCTCGCGCACCTCGGCCTCCAGCGGGGTGGCGCACTCGATGCCGGTCACGCTGTCGGCGATGCCGACCATCTCGCCCATCCGCGACCGGGTCTCCGAGGCGGTGAAGTAGGTGCGGACCCGGGTGCGCAGGTCCTTCGAGGTGCCGACGTACAGCACCCGCCGCTCGTGGTCGCGGAAGAGGTAGACGCCCGGCGCGTGGGGGAGGCCCTCGGCGAGGTGGCGCTTGCGGCGCTGGGCCGTGCTCACCCGCCCCGAGAAGGTCTGCAGCTCCTCGAGGGTGTGCACGCCGAGACCGCCGAGCCGCTCCATCAGCCCGTGCAGCACGTCGACGGTCGCCCGGGCGTCGGAGAGGGCGCGGTGGTTGGGCGTGGTGGTCGAGCCGAACGCGCGGGCGAGCGAGGAGAGCTTGCAGTTGGGCGCGTCGTCCTTGGTGATGACGCGGCGCGCCAGGCGAGCGGTGTCGAGCACCTCGAAAGCAGGCCAGGGTCGGCCCTGCTGCTCGCAGAAGTACTTGAGGAAGCCGATGTCGAAGGGCGCGTTGTGCGCGACGAGCACGGTGCCAGCGGCGAACTCCAGGAACGCCGGCAGGGCGGCCTCGACGGGCGGCGCCGTCGCCACCATCGCGTTGCTGATGCCGGTCAGGACGGCGATGAACGGCGGGATCGGCTGGTGCGGGTTGACCAGCGTCTGGAACTCGCCGAGCACCTCGCCACCGCGCACCTTGACCGCCCCGATCTCGGTGATCATCGAGCCGCCCTCGGCCGAGCCGCCGGTCGTCTCGAGGTCGACGACGGTGAAGGTGATGTCGCGCAGCGGCCGGCCGAGCTCGTCGAAGCTCCGCTGGGACTCCCACCGGCCCGGACGCTGCGGGGAGCTCCCGGCGTGCTCGGCGTGGAGGGTGCTGCTCATGCGGGGGACGGTAGGCGCGGGCGCCGACAATCCCGTGACGGCTCGCGGAATAGGCTCCTCGACGTCCCTCACACCTCCTCTGGGAGCCGCGTTGTCCACCTCGTCCTCGCCGCCGTCGCTGGCGCAGCTGCCCGAGCCGGTGCGCGCCCGGGTCGTGGCGATGACGGCCGACGTGCTGCCGGCGCTCGGGCAGCTGCCGCCGGCGCTGCGCCGGGTGGCGACGTTCGCGCCGGCCCGGCGGGCGAAGCTGGGCACCACCGCCATCACCACGGCGCTGCGGGACGACGACCTGCGCGGCCGGATCGCCGCTCACCTGGCCGTCGAGCCGCCGACCGTCTCCTCGCCGGCCGACCGGGCCGCCGTCGCGTGGCTGCTGCGGACGGGCGCGTGGGAGGAGGAGCTGGCCGCGGCGCTCGCCGAGGTCGCTCCCGCCGGCCCCACCCGGGAGGAGACCGAGGCCGCCCGGCTGCGCGGCAAGCTCGACGCCGCCGACCGGGCCACCCGCGAGCTGCGTGCCCTGCACCGGGCGCAGCTCGACGAGCTGAAGGCCGAGAACGCCACGCTGCGACGCCGGCTCGGCGAGTCACGCACGGCCGAGAAGGCCGCCCGCGCCGCGGGGGAGCAGGCCGCTGCCGAGGTCGACCGCCTGCGCCGCGAGGTGGAGGCGCTGGCATCGACCCAGGACCGGGAGGTACGTCGCCTCCGCGCCCGCGTCGCCGAGCTCGAGGCGGACGCGGCGACCGGGCGGCGCGCCGTACGTGCGGAGCGCGACGAGGCGACCGTGCGCGCCCGCGTGCTGCTGGAGACCCTCATGGAGTCCGCCGCCGGGCTCCGCCGTGAGCTCGGCCTGCCCTCCGCCTCGGGCGCGCCCGCTGACCGCGTCGAGGCCGGCCTGTCCGCCGGCGTCGCCGACGGCGCACGACTGCTGACCGGCGCGTCGGCCGGACTTCTCGAGCAGTACCTCGCGATGCCGCGGGCCCGGCTCATCGTCGACGGCTACAACGTGAGCAAGAACGTCTGGCCTTCGTCACCGCTCGAGGCGCAGCGGATCCGGCTCGTCAACGGCCTCGCCCCGCTTGTTGCCCGGACCGGGGTCGACACCACGGTGGTCTTCGACGCGGCCCAGGCCGGCCTCGGCGCCCGGCCGGTCGTCGCTGCGCCCCGCGGCGTACGGGTCTACTTCAGCCCCGAGGGGACGATCGCCGACGACGTCATCCGCGACCTCGTCGCTGCGGAGCCTCCTGGTCGCGTCGTCGTCGTCGTCACCGCCGACCAGGCCGTCCTCGCCGACGTCACCCGTGCCGGCGCCCGCGGCGCTTCCGTCGACGCGTTGGCGGCCCTGATCAGCTGACGGGCTCCGGGGTCGCGGGCCCGGTCGCAGGCGCACCGGCCGGGGCGGCCGCACGGTCCAGGCCGCGCTCGTGCCAGACGCGGACCGCGAGGTGGCCGACGAGCGCCATGAGGGCGAGCCAGAGCCAGAGCAGCGGGAAGGTGCGCAGGGCGAGTGCCAGGGAGTTGTCGGTCCAGGCGTGCTCCTCCAGCACCAGGAAGCCCTCAGACGTCGCCCCGATGGCCATGGCAGCGACGGACACGCCGAGCACGGGTCCGATGAGCGCAGCAGCCACCCGGCCGGCGCGGCGCGCGGCGAGGGCATATGCCGGGAACAGGCACGCGACGGTCTCGAGGGTCAGCCGGTAGCCGTAGTAGCCAGAGCCGCCGTCGAACTCGTTGAGCTGGCCTTGGACCAGGCAGTAGGCGAGCCCGCCGACGGCGAGGACGCGGGTCCAGCCCGGGAGGTCGCGCCACGAGCGCACGAGCGCGGGGAGCAGGAGCAGGAGCACCGGGCTCCAGACCAGCAGCCCGCGGTCTGCCGAGACCCAGAGGCCGAGCTGGTTCACAAGCCCGTCCCAGGGACTCGACTCGACGGTGTCGGCCGTCCGGGCGGCGTACTCGGTCGGCGAGGCGTAGGGACCTTGCGGCTCCCAGCCGCCGCCGTACATCCAGCTGCTCCACATCCCGGCGAGCACCAGGAACGTCCCGCTGACGGCGCCGACCACCAGCGCGATGGCCGGCTTGCGGCGCCAGATCGCCAGGCCGAGCCCCAGGAGGGCGACGATCAAGGCGACATGGAGGCGGCCCCACAGACCGATGCCGCCGACGAGACCGACGAGCCACCACCGTCCCGTCGCGGCGCCCCAGGCCATGCCGGCGATGCCGAGCACGGTGAGCGTGTGGGTCCAGAGGCCGTTGGCGTTGATGGTCCACACGGGTGTCGCGAAGCCGAGCACGCCGACGGCAGCAGTCGCCCACGCCGCGGGCAGGTGCGCCCGCAGCGCGCGCCAGAAGAGAGTGAGCATGAACGCTGTCAGCAGGGCCGCCCAGACGGCGCCGGGCCAGCGGACGAAGTCCTCGGGTTGCGCACCGGTGCGGGCCAGGAGGTACGCCGGGACACCCATCGCGATCGCGCCGGGCGAGCGGAACACGGCGGTGTGGCCGTTCTCGGCCTCGCCGACCCAGAGGTACTCGTCCCTGAAGTCCAGCGCCGACAGGTCGACGCCGTCGAGCCACGGCGTCCCGCTCGACGCGATGCGCCAGGCGCCGACCGCCGCCGACGTGACGTCGTTCATCCCGATCGACCGGTCCGCCGTCGCGGCGTAGACGGCGGCCGCGAGGCCGGCCAGGGCCGGCGGCGCGAAACGGGTGAGAGCGGTGGGGGGCACGCGCGGCACCGTAGTTCGCAGCGCGGGCGACGGCAGGCGAACGGCCCCCGACTGCCCGATCGGGCGACCTCGACCACCCGGGTGGACACCCGTTGTCGGTGGTCGCTGCCACGGTGTGCCCATGACGACACGGATCGACTGCGACACCTGCGTGGTGCGAGGTCTGGCCTGCCACGACTGCGTGGTGACGGTGCTGCTCGGGCCGCCGCCGGAGCTGACGTTCGACGACGACGAGCGGCGCGCCCTCGAGCTGCTCGCCGAGGGAGGGCTGGTGCCACCCCTGCGGCTGGTGCGCCCGATGGACGGGTACGACGTCGAGTCGGCCTGACCGTCCGGGGAGCGCTGTGCTGTGACTGGTGTGACTGCTGGGGCGGACTTCGGTAAAGACTGTGGAGTCGTCCCCAGAAACACCGACGACATACCGCGGAAGATTCGCGGGAGCGCGGACGCGCGACTAACCTGTCGTGCTCAGGTGCCCGTGGCAGTGGACCAACCGGTCTGCGCGGGCACCGCGTCGAGTCTCGGCCCGCTCCGGCGGACCGGGAACCGGGGAACCACCGGCGCTGCGCGCAGCGTCACTGGGGTGAATCGCCCGCAAGGCACCGCACAGCGGTGAGGAGCGGGCGTAGGGCCTGTCGTGCCCGAACCCGTCAGCTCACCCGGTAGACGTACGACACCGAGGAGACCGTCCGCTCGTGCTCAACGGCCGGAAGCGCATCATCCCCGCCCTCACCGGGCTCGCCGTGATCGGCGCCATCGGCATCGGACCCTCGGTCCCGGCCCAGGCCGAGCCGGACATCGAGGACGTCCAGACCCGCGTCGACCGACTCTTCCACGAGGCCGAGCAGGCCTCCGAGCGGTTCAACGACGCCCGGATCGAGCTGCGCGAGCTCAACCGCGACCTGCGCTCGCTGAAGGCCGACGAGGACCGCCAGGGTGACCGGCTCGAGGGCGTCCGCGAGCAGGTCGAGCGGTCCGTCGTGCGGCAGTACCAAGGCCAGGGCCTCTCCGCCGTCGGCCAGGTGATCGTCTCCGACGACCCGCAGGGCTTCCTGTCGGAGCTGTCGACGATGTCGGCCTTCGACGACCTGCAGGACCAGATGTACGGCGACTACACCGCCGAGCTCAAGGCGCTCGACATCCGCCGCGAGGCGACCGAGGACCGCGCCGAGCAGGTCGCCGAGGTCAAGGACCAGCTCGCGGACGAGAAGGCCGAGATCGACGAGAAGCTGGCCGAGGCCGAGAGCCTCCTCAACCGGCTCGAGGAGAAGGAGCGCGAGTCGCTGCTCTCCCGTGACAGCACCCGCGCGCCGGCGTCCGTCCCGGCTTCCGGTCGTGCCGCGGCCGCCATCTCCTACGCCATGGCCCAGGTCGGCGACGCCTACGTCTACGGCGCTGCCGGGCCGAGCGCGTTCGACTGCTCCGGCCTCACGATGAGGGCCTGGGGCGCCGCGGGCGTGGCCCTGCCGCACTCCTCGAGCGCGCAGTACTCCTCCGGTCCGCGCGTTGCCGAGGGCGACCTCCAGCCCGGCGACCTCGTCTTCTACTACAGCCCGATCAGCCACGTCGGCATGTACATCGGCAACGGCATGATCGTCCACGCCGCCAACCCCGGCTCCGGCGTCACCACCGCGGCGCTGCACTCCATGCCGTACGTCGGCGCGGTGCGCCCTGGCTGAGCCGAGTCCCCCGACCGAGGCCGGTCGCCCACGACGGTGGGTGGCCGGCCTCGTCGTCTCGGTGCTCGTGATCGGCGTGGCGGTCGTGTGGCTCGTCCTGCGTGACGAGGCGTACGTCGCGACGCCGGACCGCACGACCAGCTCCGCGATCGGTCCGGCTGCCCTCGACGAGGCGCTCGACCGGGTCGAGGAGGCCGTCCGCACCGGCGACAGTGCGGCGCTCGAGGACACCGGCGTGGGCTACCTGGTGACCAATGCCGATCGGCTCCGGGTGCGCGACCTCGACCTCCGGTACGTCGAGCAGACCGGCCGCACCGTCGATGGGGTGCGCGCCACCGTCGACGTGACCTGGCGGTTCGCGGGCTTCGACGGCGAGCCGGCGCGGACGGAGGTCGCGATGACCTTCCGGCTCGACGAGGACGGAGCGGTGCTGGCTGCTGTCGGCGGAGGTGAGGGACGGAGCCCGCTGTGGCTGACCGGTCCGGTCGAGGTGCGGCGCACCGACCGCGTGCTGGTGCTCGGCGCCGAGGGCGCCGACCTGCCGAGCGTGACCGCGCGCGCCGAGGCCGCCGTGCCGGTGGTTCGACGGGTGCTCGACGCGTGGCGTCCGCGTCTCGTCGTCGAGGTGCCCGCCTCGGCCGCCGGGCTCGGCGACGTCCTCGGAGCGGAGGACGGGCAGTACGACGGTGTCGCGGCGGTCACCGCCTCGCCGGACGGCTCCACGGCCCCCGACGCACCGCTGCACGTCTTCGTGAACCCCGACGTGCTCGGGACCCTGCGGTCGCGGGGTGCGCAGGTCGTGCTCAGCCACGAAGCGACCCACGTCGCGACCCGGGCGCCGGTGAGCGCCCAGCCACTCTGGCTGCTCGAGGGCTTCGCCGACTACGTCGCACTGCGCGACGTCGACCTGCCGCTCAGCACGACCGCCAGCCAGGTGATCGAGCAGGTGCGCGAGGACGGGCCACCGCCCGCCCTGCCGGGACCGGTCGAGTTCGACACGGGCACCAGCCACCTGGGCGCGGCGTACGAGGCTGCCTGGCTGGCCTGCGTCGTGCTGGCGGACCGGGTGGGGGAGCAGGGCCTCGTGGACCTGTACCGCGCTGCCGGCTCGGACGGTGTCGAGGCCGCGCTGCGGGACATCGCCGGCTGGACCGAGACGGAGCTGACGCAGGCATGGCGGGCCCGGCTGACCGAGCTTGCCGGCCTGCCAGACTGACCCGTGTGACGCCCACCGCCCGCCGCCTCTCCTGGGCGCTCGTTGCCGTTGGGGGCACGTCGTTCGTCCTGCTGGCGTGGTGGCTCGTGCCCTGGGACCCGGTCCCGGGCGGTCCGGTCGAGCCGGTGCGGGCCGAGGACTACTTCAGTGCCGAGCACATCGCCCGCGCCGAGCAGTACTCGCAGTGGGCGCGCACCTGGAGCTACTCGTCGCTCGCTGTCTCGATCCTGGTGGCGTGCTACCTCGGCTTCAGCAGGCGCGGCCGGGCCTGGGCCCAGCGGGCGCCCGGCCTGTGGTGGGTGCAGGTCGTGGTCCTGGTGGCGTTCGTCGAGCTCACCCGTCGGGTCGTGACGCTGCCGTTCGGGATCGCCTTCGAGGAGCACCGGCGGAACTACGGGTTGTCCACGCGCTCGTGGGGCGGGTACGCCGCCGACGTCGTCCGCAACGAGGTGCTCGGCATCGTCGTCGCGTCTCTGGCCCTAATCGTCGTCATCGGCCTGGCCCGACGGCTGCCGCGGGCCTGGCCGGCGGTGGCCGGGCTGCTCGTCGCGGCGATGGTGGTGCTCGGGTCGTTCGTCTACCCGGTCGTCGTGGAGCCGGCGTTCAACTCCTTCGAGCCGCTCGAGGACGGCCCGCTCCGCCAGGGGGTCGTCGAGCTGGCCGAGAAGGAGGACGTCCAGATCGGCGACGTGCTCGTCGCGGATGCGTCCCGGCGTACGTCGACGTTGAACGCGTACGTGTCCGGTTTCGGGGCGAGCCGCCGGGTCGTGCTCTACGACACCCTGGTCGAGGACCTGCCGGTCGACCAGGCGTTGTCGGTCGTCGCGCACGAGCTCGCGCACGCGAAGAACGACGACGTGCTGGTGGGTACGACGCTTGGTGCCGTCGGGTCGGCGGCCGGCGTCGGGTTGCTCGCCCTGTGTCTCGGTCTGTCGTCGCAAAGGGTCGGCACCGCGGCGGCCGTGCCGGTTGCGCTGGCGCTGTTTGCCGTCGGGGGCTTGCTGGCCAGTCCGGTGCAGAACGGCATCAGTCGGCAGATTGAGACGCGCGCCGACGTCGATGCGCTCGACGCGACCAACGATCTGCGTGGGTTCGTCAGGATGCAAACCCGGTTGGCAGAACGGTCACTTGGCGATATGACGCCTCCAGTCCTGACCGAATGGTGGTTCGGAAGTCATCCCGGGCCGCTGACGCGGATTCGATACGCCCTTGCCGTAACCTCCGGCGTGGGTCAATCAGGCTCCGCCCGCTGAAGCATTGACACGACGAGGCCGCCCCCAACTCGGGGACGGCCTCGTCGGTGCTCGAAGTTGAGGTCAGTTGCTGCAGTCAGCCGAAGTGCCGAGGCTGCCGTTCGTAGCAACAGACTCACAGGTGTCAGTGAAGGCCTTCTGGATCATGGGGCCGAGCGCGAAGATCGCCACAACGATGACGGCAGCGATGCCGGCGATGAGCAGGCCGTACTCGACGGCCGAGGCGCCGCGCTCCTCCATCTTGGCGAGGCGGGCGTTGAGCAGGATGCGGAAGTAGTCGACCATGACGGGGTTCTCCTAATGTGCTGTGACGGGGAGTGGATCTTCGGCGTGAGGCCGAAGAACCTCACGACAGAAATCGTCGCCGAAACCGCAGGTCAGCGAATCCCGTCCCCGTGTCGAGCTGGGTAGTCCGAACGGACTACGACCGCTCGGCGGCCGTCGTGACCAGGTGGGTCAGGACGCCCTCAGGAGTCGGCCGGCTTGATGCTGGAGAGCAGACCGATCCGCATCGCGGTGACCAGGGCCTGGGCGCGGTTGGCAGCGCCGAGCTTCTGGTAGATCTTCGCGATGTGCGACTTGGCGGTCGACTCGCTCAGGTAGAGCTTGTCGCCGATCTGCGAAGCGCCCAGGCCGTCGGCGAGCAGCAGCAGCACCTCGTGCTCGCGGTCGGACAGCTTGGTCGACTCGCCGGACTGGCGGCGCATCATCGCGCCGACGAGGCCGGTGGCGATGAACGAGCGGGGGGAGACCGCCGCATGGCGAGCGGCCTTGACGACCTCGCTGGACGGGGCGTCCTTGCCGACGAAGCCCGACGCGCCGGCCTGCATGGCCGCAAAGATCTGCTCGTCGCCGGAGTGCATGGTGAGGATGATCAGACCGGTGTCGTTGCTCTTCTTCCGCACCGCGCGGACGACGTCGAGACCGGTGCCGTCCTGCAGCTGGAGGTCGGTGACGATGACGTTGGGGGAGAGCTCGTCGTACTTGGTCAGCGCCTCCGCGACGGTGGCCGCGACTCCGACGATGCTCATGTCGGCCTCGAGGTCGAGGACGCCCGACAGCCCGTCCCGGATCAGCTGGTGGTCGTCGACGAGGAGCACGCGGATGTGTCGGTCGCTCATGCCTTCACCTTCTCATCAGGGGTCCGGTCGCCGCCGGCCGGAGGCTCGAGGTCGGTACCCACCGCCACGGTGACCATCAGCCCACCACCGGGCGCGGGGTCGATGCTGAGGCGGCCGCCGATGAGCGTCGCGCGCTCCCGCATGATCTCCAGGCCGTGGGAGTCGGACCGGGCCTGTTGCATGCCGCGGCCGTCGTCGGAGACGGTGATGATGGCCCGCGGCGCGTGGACCCGACAGTGCACGTCGATGACGGAGGCGTGCGCGTGCTTGATCGCGTTGTTCATCGCCTCCTGGGTGATGCGGAACAGCTCCGCCTCGACTTCCGGGCGCAGGCGCGTGGTGTGCTCCTCGAGCGTGACCTGGATGGGTACGCCGGACACCTCGCTGAGGTTGCGCGCGATCGAGCTGATCGCTGCCCCCAGGCTCTCGTTCTCGCCCACGCTGGTGCGCAGGGTCAGCACCGACTGCCGGACCTCGCCCACCACGTGGCTCACGCGGTCGCGGAGCAGGGCGATGCGGTCGGCCTGCGCGGGCGAGCCAGGCTGTGCCGCGAGGGCGTCGACCAGGTAGCCGAGCGAGGCGATCTCCTGGGCGACGCCGTCGTGCATCTCGCGGGCGAGCCGGCGGCGCTCCTCGGCGGTGGCCGCGTCGCGGAACGACGAGAACAGCAGGGCCGTGTCCAGGTGCACGGCGCTGGGCGCCAACCGGCGCTGCAGCTGGCGGATCCGGCCGGCCAGGTCGAGCCGGCCGGGATCCAGCCGGTCCGACAGCACGCCGGCGACGACCGCGGCGTCGTCCAGCGGGATCGCGAAGCACCGTTCGTGGACGACGACCTCGCCGCGCGCCCAGGCCTCGAAGGCGACGTCGTCCTGGTTGCACGGAGCGCCGTCCAGGCTCTCCTCGACGAGCGGGGTCAGCGAGTCACCTCGAGGGACGTAGAGGACGAGAGCTGCCACGGGGAGCTCGTCGCGGACCGAGCTGACAATCGCGCCGCCGAGCGCGGTGGGGTCGAGCCCGGACTTCAGGCCGCCGGAGAGGTCGATCAGCTGGCGCAGCAGTGTCTGGGCGTAGTGGTATGGGGCAAGCGGGTCGGCGGACCGCTGGATGGCCGAGTGCAGGAAGGTCGCGATCAGGCCGAGGCCCAGCCCGGTGACGGACCAGGTGAAGACGCCGATCCAGACCTCCCGATCGAGACCGTCCGACCCCAGAGTGATCGCGCCGAGCAGGGCGACCAGCTGGGCCGACATGGCCAGGGCGACGCCGACCGCACCGCGATGGAGACCGGCGGTGAACGGTGGGACCACCAGCGCAGCCAGGACGGGCAGCGCGTCGCCGACCGTGACCCCGCAGACCAGCCCGACCACCACGGCGTCGAACGTCGTGGCGAAGCCGGTGGACACGCCAGGTCGGAACTCCGCGAGCTGCACGACGGCCCAGACCGCACCGATGGCGATCAACGCCAAGACCATGTCCTTGCGGTCGACGATCGCCGCGATCGAGAGGAAGAGCAGCACGAACCCGCGTGCGGCGAGCGTGAGTCGCGCGAACGGCAGGTCCGGAAGGGTCATCCCATGTTCTCCATGATGCTGATCACCGCGGGCCCCATGACCGCGATGAACAAGCAAGGCAGGATGCAGAAGATGAGGGGCACGGTGATCTTGACAGGTACCTGTTGCGCCTTGTGCTCGGCGCGCTGACGGCGCTTCACCCGCATCTCCGCGGACTGCACGCGCAGGACCTGCGAGATGGGGATGCCGAAGGAGTCGGCCTGCACCATCGCGCCGACGAACGCCTTGAGGTCCGGCACGTTCGTCCGGTCCCCCAGGGCGCGCAGGGCACCCGCCCGGCCCTGACCGATCTGCATCTCGCGCAGCACGCGGGAGAACTCGTCGGCCAGCGGGCCCTCGGTGTTGCGGGCCACCTGCTGGACGGCGGCGTCGAAGCCGAGCCCGGACTCGACGCTGATCGTCATCAGGTCGATCGCGTCGGCGAGCTCGCGCTGCATGCGCTCGGTGCGCTCGTAGGTCTTCTGGTAGAGGTACAGGTCCGGCACGAAGAACCCGATCACCAGGCCACCGAGCAGCATGACGACGGCGACGGGCACGGAGACGCCCATCACGAGCGCGAGGGCGCCGGCGACCAGGGTCAGCGAGATCGCGCCGATGACCTTGCCAGAGACGACCCGGTCGACCGACCAGTCGCGGGGGTTGCCCGCGAAGTCGAGCTTCTTGCGGATCCGCTCGGCTGAGTCCGCACCGGACAGGCGCCGGCCGATCCGCAGCGCCCGGGCCTGGAGCGGCTCGAGCACCCGCTCGCCGAAGGGCCGGTCCAGCTCGTCGCGCAGCGCCTTCGGTGCGGAGGTGATCGCCTGGATCGCGGCGAGGGAGCGGGTGACGCCGGAGGTCTGGCCGGCGTCGGGGGTGAGCGCCATGCCGACGAGCAGCAGCGCGACGAGCACGAGCACGACTCCGAGGACGAAGAGGAGCGTCACCTCACACCTCCACCTTCACGAGCTTGCTCATCCAGAACACGCCGACCGAGAGGATCACCGCAGCGCCCACCATCATCAGGATGCCGAGCGGTTCGGTGAACATCACGATGACGTAGTCGCGCTGCGAGACGAACAGGTAGAGCATGAACACCGGCGGCAGGCCGCCCAGCACCCACGCGGACAGCTTGCCCTCGGCGGCGAGCGCGGCGACCTGACGGCGGAGGTACTCCCGCTCCCGCATGGTGGCGGCGACGGTGTCCAGCAGCTCGGCGAGGTTGCCGCCGACCTGGCGCTGGATCTTGATCGCCATGACGACCCACTCGAAGTCCTTGGACTCGAACCGCTCGGCGACCCCCTCCAGCGCGTCCTCGAGCGGTACGCCGAGGCGGGTCTCGACCAGGACCCGCTTGAACTCCGTGGCGACCGGGTCGGCCCCCTCCCGCACGATCGTGTCGACCGACTGCGCGAGCGAGAGACCGGCCGCGAGCGACCCGGACATCAGCTGCAGGGTGTCGGGCAGCAACGAGTTGAACGCCTTGCGGCGCCGCGAGGTCCGGATGCCGAGGTAGAGCCACGGGCCGAGCCCGCCGAGCACGAGGAACAGCAGGCCGAGGACGATGTTCCCGCGGCCGAGCAGCAGCCCGACGAGCCCGGCGACGACGAAGACCGCGGTGTGGACGAGCAGCCACTCCGACGACTTCAGCTCGCTTCCGGCCCCCTCGAGCCGGTGGGTGATCCGGGCGTCGAGGGACTTGTTGCGCCGCAGCACGCCCGCAGCCGCGTCCTTCGCGGAGGCGAGCGCCTGGTCGGCGTCGACGCGAGGGCCGCCGGACGAGCCGGGCGTGGTCGCCTCGGTGTAGCGCGACAGCCGCTCCTCAGCGGTCAGCGGTGCGGGGCCGCGCGGCACGAGCAGCACGACGAGCGCGACCAGGCCGAGGCCGAGCGTGCCGACGCCGGCGTACATCACCCACGACGGGGGCACCCAGCCGTCCTGCTCCACGACCGGGGGCGCGGTCGCCGGCACGGCGGTCGCGGCTTGCACGGTGGCGAACGCCTGCGCCACCACCGGCTCGACGTCGCCGGCGAGGGTGATCTCCACGGTCGCCTGGGAGGCGGTGACGCCGGACGGGACGGGAGCCGTGACGAGCACCTGACGCGCGAGGGCATCGGCCTCCTGCGAGAAGGCCTCCTCGAGCGCGGTCCGGCTGGACTCGACGAGTCGGCCGTTGCCGGCGTTGGCGAGGTCCTGGAGCGCCGCGAGCGCCGTCTCGCCCTGGTCGAGCGCGACGGCGTTGAGGATGACGCCGGAGTCCTCCACGGCGGCGGTGACGTCCTCGAACGGGGTGTCGGAGGTGTCCGCGCCGTCCGAGAGCACCAGCAGCGAGCGCTGACCCTCGCTGCCGGCCAGCTCGACCGCAGCGAGCACGCCGTCGTGCAGCATCGTCTGCTGGCTCAGGGTCAGCGACCGGACGACCTCGCGGGCCGCGTCCCGGTCGGTGGTGGGGGCCAGCGCCTCGTCGACGGTGCCGGCGAAGCTGACGATGCCGATCTCGACGTCCGTCGGCGCGGTGCGGATGAAGGTCAGCGCGGCCGCCTTGGCCGACCCGAAGCGGTCGCCCCGCATCGAGTTGCTGGTGTCGATCGCCAGCACAGCAGTACGCCGTACGGCTGCGGCCGCCTCGGCGGGTGCGGCGGTCGCGGTGGTCTCGACGCCGTCCACGGTGACCGTGACCGCGTCGAGGTCGACCTCGACACCCTCCGGCACCGCGACGAGCACCTGCAGACCGTCAGCCGTCGGCTCGACGTGCGTGATCGACCCGTCGGCGCCGAGGGCGGCCGAGGGGACCAGGACCGCGAGCGACGCGACGAGCGGGAGGAGCACGCGGCGGACGAGGGCGGGCATCAGATCCGGTCCGTCGCGAACAGCATCGGGTCGACGGTGACGTTGGCGTAGGCCATCTTGTCGAGGAACTTCGGCCGCAGCCCGGTCGGGCGCAGGCGGCCGAGCGTGCGGCCCTGCGCGTCGAACCCGGCGGAGGTGTCGAAGACGAAGATGTCCTGCAGCGTGATGACGTCGCCCTCCATCCGCTCCACCTCGGTGAGATGCGTGATCCGGCGGGTGCCGTCCTTGAAGCGGGTCTGGTGGACGATCAGGTCGACCGCCGAGGCGACCTGCTCGCGGATCGCGCGCACCGGCAGGTCCATGCCGGCCATGAGCACCATCGTCTCCATGCGGGAGAGCGTGTCGCGGGGGCCGTTGGAGTGCAGGGTGCAGATGGAGCCGTCGTGACCGGTGTTCATCGCCTGCAGCATGTCGAGCGCGGAGGCGTCGCGGACCTCGCCGACGATGATCCGGTCCGGCCGCATCCGCAGGCTGTTGCGCACCAGGTCCCGGATGTGGACCGCGCCCTTGCCCTCGATGTTCGCCGGCCGCGACTCCAGCCGGACGACGTGGTCCTGCTTGAGCTGCAGCTCCGCGGCGTCCTCGATGGTGACGATCCGCTCGTCGGAGGGGATGAACGACGACAGCACGTTGAGCGTGGTCGTCTTGCCGGCGCCGGTGCTGCCGGAGACGATGATGTTGAGCCGCCCTCGCACGCACGCCTCGAGGAAGTCGGTCGTCTGCGGCGTCAGCGACCCGAACGACACCAGGTCGGTCGCGGTCAGCGGGTCGGTGGCGAACTTGCGGATCGTCAGCGCCGAGCCGTCCACCGCCAGCGGGGGCACGACCGCGTTCACGCGGCTGCCGTCGGGCAGGCGCGCGTCGACCATCGGGCTGGACTCGTCGACGCGGCGGCCGATGCGGGAGACGATCTTGTCGATCGTGCGCCGCAGGTGCGACTCGTCGACGAAGTGGGCGTCGGCGGGCTGGAGCCTGCCGTTCTTCTCCAGCCAGATCGAGCTGTGGCCGTTGACCATGACCTCGGAGACGTCGGGGTCGCGCAGGAACGGCTCGATCGGCCCGTAGCCGAGGATGTCGTCGCTGATCTCCTGCGTCACCCGCGCCCGGTCGCCGCTGCTGAGCGGCCGGTCCTGGGAGGACAGCACGTCGGCGAGGACGGTGCGGACGCGCTGGTCCAGCTCGTCCTGGTCCATGTCGGCGTCGTACAGGTGCGGCCCGAGCTGCTGGAGCAGCTCGGCGTGCACGTTGCCCTTGATCTCCTCGATGCGGTCGACCTGCGACGCGCCGAGGGTACGCCGGGGCGCGGCGTCGGCCTTGCGCCTCGCGGCCGCGGCGGCGTTCGCGGCGGCTGCGGCAGCAGCGGCCCCGGCCGGCTGGTCGGCGGGCGCGTCGAGGGTGCCGGTGGCGACAGCCGCGCCGGCCGGGTCGCCGGCGTCGGCAGCGCCTGAGCCGGCGCCGGTGCCGGGGGTCTCGGTCCGCCGGGCGGCGGCGAGGCGTTCGGACAGGGAGCTCATCTGGTCATCTCCGGATGCGGAACCGGCGGGCGGACTTCTCGGTCGTGCCCGCCTCGGCGCCCCCGTCGGGGCCGGCGGTGGACCGGGGGGCGGCGACCGTCTCGCCCGCGAGGCGGGTCGCGAGGTCGCGGATGGCGGTGCTCGACTGGTGCGCGGGGTTCTCCAGCAGGATCGGCGTGCCGGCGTTGGTGGCCGCGGCGATGTCGATCGAGCTCTCGACCTGGGCGGCGACCCCCATGCCGAGGATGGCCTCGACCTTGTCGGGGCCGATCCCGACGGCGTCGTCCGCGCGGTTGAGCAGCAGGTGCCGGTGGCCGCGGGCGATGTCGAGCATCTCGAGCGTCTCGAGGGCGACCTTGACGTTCTTGAGCGTTGGCACATCCAGCGTGGCGACGATGACGCACTCGTCGGTCTCGTCGAGCGCGGTCAGCGTCTGCTCGTCGAAGGCCGGCGCGGTGTCGATGACGACGTAGTCGAAGGTCTCGCGCAGCGTCCGCAGGATCCGGGAGACGAGCGCCGCCGTGACCCGTTCGCGCACGTCGGGGTGCGCGGGCGCCGCCAGCACCATGAGCGACTCCTGGTGCCGGGTCAGCAGGCCGTCGAGCATCGCGACGTCGAGGCTGTCCTCGGCGCCGACGGCCTGCTCGATGGAGTGCGTCGGGAACAGCTGCATGGTGATCGCCACGTCGCCGAAGCCCAGGTCGAGGTCGACCAGGCAGACCTTCCGCGCGCCCTGGTCGGTCAGCGCGAGGGCCAGGTTGACTGCCATCGTGGTCTTGCCGACGCCGCCCTTGGGGGAGAAGACGGTGACCACGCGACCGACGTGCGCGGCGCCCGAGGGTCCGCGCAGGGCGACGTGGAGCTGGTACGCCCGGTCGACCGCGGCCTCGAGCGCGACCAGGTCGCCGGTCTCCACGACGTCGCGGGCGCCGGCCTTCATCGCGCTCGCCAGGGTGGTCGCGTCGAGCTCGTCGCGCACGAGCACGACGCTGAGGGTGGGGCGGCTCGTCCGGAGCGTCTCGCAGACCGCGACGGTCTCGGCCAGCGCCAGGTGCGGGCCGAGCACGACGACGTACTCGTCGTCGTGCTGGGTCAGCCACGCCTGCATCCGGTCGACGGTCAGCACCCCCTGGGCACCGGTCGGCAGACCGCCCAGCAGCGAGGTGAGGGCGGCGTTCTCGGGGTCGACGGCGACAGGCACCGGACTACCCGAACAGGTTCTGGTTGTTGATGCCCGGGCCGGGGCGTACGGCGGTGCCGTCACCGACGAGCGCGAAGGCGAGCTCGCCGTTGCCCTGCGCGAACATGACCCGCTCGGCCTCCTCCTGGCTGAGGGCCAGGGTGATCAGCGTGCGGGGCAGCTGCTCGACGACCTGCTGGCCGGTCTGGTCCGTGACCGTGGTCGAGACCGGGGTGGTCGAGCCGACCGCGAGCACGGTCGCCTTCGGCAGCAGCAGCCGCGTGAACGGCTGGCCCGTGCCCGGGTCGGAGCCGTTGAAGAAGACGGCGACCTGCGATCCGGGGTTCACGAAGCCGGCGACGCGGGCGGTGTCGGTGAGGTTCACCGTGGCGGTGACCTGGCCCTTCTGCAGCTGCAGGCCGGTGTCGGCGGAGACCTGCGCGGCACCCCCGAACTTGGCGGGGATCAGCTGCTCGCCGGGGTAGATCGGCACCAGCGCGAGCAGCCCGTCGAAGGCGGCGGTGTCGCTCTGGGCACCTTCCAGCAGCTGGTCCTGGACGACCGGCTCGAGCGCGACCTTGCCCGCGGCCAGCGCGTCCTCGATCTTCTCGCCCTTGGCGATCGGCGCGGTCGCACGCAGCACCTCGACGGTGGCGAACCGGTCCTCGGCCCGGTCGTCGGCTCCCCGTACGTAGAGGAACACCAGCACCGCACCCAGCGCAGCCACGAGCGCCGCGGCGATGAGGAGGATCCTTCGTCGATCCATCGACAGAACCTTTCCGTCCTGTGAGGAACGTCGGGAGCCCCCTCCGACGGTCCAGCGTTGTCCCATGCGGATGCGGCCGGCCCCCTCCAGAGTCGGCTGCACCGGGTCCCGATCGTAGGCGTCCCGACCACCTCGCGCGGCAGAACCGGTCGATCGGCGGTTTCTTCGCCCGTCGGGGTGTGGCGCACCGCGCCAGGTCTGTCCTGGGGGCTGGTCGCGGATAGTCCGGACGGGCCATCCCGGACCACCGTCCGGCAGCCGGGGACGCGTCAGGAGTAGAGCGCGTCCACCTCGGCGCGCAGCTCGCGCATGACGACGTTCCGCTTGAGCTTGAGGCTCGGGGTGAGCTGGCCGCCCTCCTCGGTCCACTCGTCGGCGAGGACGCGGAACTTGCGGATCGACTCGGCCTTGGAGACCGCCTTGTTGGCGTCCTCGACAGCGGCCTCGATCTCGGCGCGCAGGTCGGGGTCGTCGACGAGCCGGTAGAGGTCGGTGGGCTTGCCGTGCGCCTCGGCCCAGGTCGGCAGCGACTCGCGGTCGAGGGTGACGAGGGCGGCGATGAACGGCTGCCCGTCGCCGACGACGATGCACTGGTCGACGAGGGCGTGCGCGCGCAGCCGGTCCTCGAGGACGGCCGGGGCGACGTTCTTGCCGCCGGCGGTCACGATGATCTCCTTCTTGCGGCCGGTGATCTTGACGAAGCCCTCGTCGTCGACCTCGCCGACGTCGCCGGTGTGGAACCACCCGTCCGCCTCGAGCGCCTCGCGGCTGGCGTCCTCGTTCTCCCAGTAGCCGGCGAAGACCTGGCCGCCGCGGAAGAGCAACTCGCCGTCGTCGGCGACGCGGACCGCGGTGCCCGGCAGCGGCCGGCCGACCGAGCCGACCTTCTGGGCGTCCGGGAGGTTGACGGTCAGGGCGGCGGTCGTCTCGGTGAGGCCGTAGCCCTCGAGCACGGTCAGGCCGATGCCGCGGTAGAAGTGGCCGAGGCGCTCGCCGAGCGGCGCGCCGCCGGAGACCGCGAACTGGCAGTTCCCGCCGAGCGCGTCGAGCAGCTTGCCGTAGACGAGCTTCGAGAACAGCGCGTGCTTGGCGCGCACGGCCAGCGAGGGCCGGCCCTTGTCGAGCCCGCGCGACCACGCGATGGCGACGTCGGCGGCGCGGTCGAAGATTTTGCCGCGGCCGTCGGCGGTCGCCTTCTGCGAGGCGGTGTTGAAGACCTTCTCGAAGACCCGCGGCACCGCGAGGACGAACGTCGGGCGGAAGGTCTGCAGGTCGGGGAGGAGGTTCTTGATGTCGGGGGAGTGGCCCAGGCGCGTGCGCGACTTCACGCAGCCGACCTGGATGATCCGCGCGAACACGTGCGCCAGCGGCAGGAACAGCAGGGTCGAGGCGCCCTCGGCCTCGAACAGCCGCTCCAGCTCGTCGACGGCCACGCCGAGCTCGAACATGAAGTTGCCGTGCGTGAGCATGCAGCCCTTGGGCCGCCCGGTCGTGCCGGAGGTGTAGATCAAGGTGGCGAGGTCGAGCGGCGTCGCCGTCGTACGCCGTGCCTCGAGGTCGGCGTCGGCGATGTCGGCGCCGAGCCGGCTGAGCACGTCGACCGCGTTGTCGGTCAGCGACCACACGTGGTTGAGCGCCTCGAGGCCGGCGCGGACCTCGGTGACCCGGGCGACGTGGTCGGGGGTCTCGGCGACGACCGCGCGGGCGCCGCTGTCGCGCAGGATCCACTCGATCTGCTCGGCCGAGGAGGTCTCGTAGATCGGCACCGTGACGGCGCCGGCGAACCAGATGGCGTAGTCGAGCAGCGTCCACTCGTAACGCGTCTTGGAGATCAGCGCGACGCGGTCGCCGGTCTCGATGCCCGCCGCGACCAGCCCCTTGGCGACCGCGGTGACCTCCGCGAGGAACTCCGCCGCGGTGACGTCGCCCCACCCGCCGTCGCGGGTGGGCCGGCTGAACACGACGGCCTCGGGCGCCTCCTCGGCGTTCCTCACCACGTCGTCGGTCAGGTTGCCCGTTGCCGGGACCTCGATCGTCAGGGGCGTGGAGAACTCCCGCACGCTTGCTCCTCCGGACACGTCGGCACGGACGCCCGGTCGGACGCCGCGTCGCAGGTTACCGCCGCCTTCTCGGGCCGTTCCCATCCGGTAGGCTCCCGCATCGGTCCACCCGCACGACCCGCCTCCCGTCCGTGTCTCCCGCTGTCTCCCAGGAGCTCCCGCCATGGCCGAACAGACCACGTCGTCGATCACCGTCGACGCCGCCCCGGCCGAGGTGATGGCGGTGATCGCGGACTTCCCGGCGTACCCCGCCTGGGCGAAGGGCATGCAGACCGCCGACGTCCTCTCGACCTACGACGACGGTCGCGCCGAGCGGGTCTTCTTCGTGCTCGACGTCGCACCGATCAAGGACGAGTACACCCTGGAGTACACCTGGGACGGCGACCGCCAGGTCACCTGGACCCTGGTGGAGGGCAAGATGCTGCGCGCGCTCGACGGCGCCTACGTGCTGCGTGACCTCGGCGGCTCGACCGAGGTGACCTATCGGCTCGCCCTCGACGTCTCGATCCCGCTCATCGGCATGCTCAAGCGCAAGGGCGAGAAGATCCTCATCGACACGGCGCTGAAGGGCTTGAAGAAGCGCGTCGAGTCGCTCTGACGCGACGGATGCGCATCCTCCTCCTCACCGGCAAGGGCGGCGTCGGCAAGTCGACGGTCGCATCCGGTACGGCGGCGCTCGCCGCCGCCGCGGGCCACCGCACGCTGCTGCTCTCGACCGACGCGGCCCACTCGCTGGGCGACGCCTTCGGGGTCGAGGTCGGCCCGGAGCCGACCGAGGTGGCCGACCGCCTGTTCGTGCAGCAGGTCGATGCGCAGCTGCGCTTCCAGCAGTCCTGGGCCGAGGTCCAGGGCTACCTGCTCTCCGTCCTCGACAGCGCCGGTGTCGACCGGCTCGCCGCCGAGGAGCTGACCGTCCTGCCCGGCGCCGAGGAGGTGCTGGCCCTGCTCGAGCTGCGGCTCCAGGTCCTCTCCGGCGCGTGGGACGTCGTCGTGGTCGACTGCGCGCCGACCGCCGAGACCCTCCGGCTGCTCGCGCTGCCCGAGGCGCTCGGGTGGTACATGCAGCGCGTCTTCCCCGTCCAGGCCCGCGTCGTCAAGGCGTTCAAGCCGGTGCTGACCCGCGCGGCCGGGGTGCCGATGCCCGGCGGCTCGGTCTTCGAGGCGGTCGAGCGGCTGCACGCCGAGCTCGACGAGGTCCGCGCCCTGCTCCAGGGGCCCGACGCGAGCGTCCGCCTGGTGCTCACGCCGGAGAACGTCGTCGTCGCCGAGGCCCGCCGCAGCTGGACCACCCTCTCGCTCTACGGCTACCGCGTCGACGGCGTCGTCGCGAACCGGGTCTTCCCGCACGCCGACGCCGACGACTGGCGCGCCGGCTGGGTCGACGCGCAGCAGCAGGTGCTGGCCGAGGTCGAGGAGTCGTTCGTCGGGCTGCCGGTGTGGCGCTCGGAGTACCGCCCGGCCGAGCCGGTCGGGGTCGCCGCCCTGCGCGACCTCGCCGCCGACGTGTACGCCGCGGACGACCCGCTCGCCTTGCCGGCCGGCGACGGCCCCTTCCGCGTGACGCGCTCCGGCGACGCCACGGTGCTGCGGCTGCGGCTCCCGCTCGTGGGTCGGTCCGACGTCGACCTGGCCCGCAAGCACGACGAGCTGGTCGTCACCGTCGGCGCCTACCGCCGGGTGGTCACCCTGCCCGCCGGCCTGGTGCGGCTCGAGGTCGCCGGCGCCCGGGTCGAGGACGGGGAGCTCCAGGTCCGCTTCCGCGAGACCCGGTCGAGCCAGGCCCAGGGGGAGAGCGCATGAGCGACGAGCACGAGCACCCGCAGGATCGCCAGGATCCGCACGAGCACCACGACGAGGTCGGCAGCGTCGCCGAGGAGGCCGCGAAGCTCTTCGGCGCCCTGGGCGACTGGGCCCAGGACCAGGGCAACGGCCTCGGTGGGCTCGGCGCCGGCCTGGGGGGCTTCGCGGCGCAGGCCGCCGCGGCCGCCCGGGGCGCGGAGGAGCACCTCGCGACCGGTGCGCCCGAGTGCACCTGGTGCCCGGTCTGCCGCGCGGTGCACACCGTGCGCCGCACCAGCCCGGAGGTGCGCGCGCACCTGACCGCGGCGGCGTCCTCTCTGCTGCAGGCGGCTGCGGAGGCGATGGCGACGGCGGTGCCGGAGGACCGGCAGCGCCCGGACGGCACCCCCGGTGTCGAACGGATCGACCTGGACCCCGAGGACGGGGTCGACGACTGGCCGGAGGACGAGGGATGACGCTCACGTGTGGGGTGGACGTCGGCGGGACGAAGATCGCCGGCGGCGTGGTGGACGAGCACGGCAAGGTCCTGGAGGAGCTGAAGGTCGAGTCGCCCGCGACCGACGCCGAGGCGATCGAGGACGCGATCGCCGGGCTGGTCACCGAGCTGCGCACCCGCCACGAGATCACGGCCGTCGGCGTCGGGGCGGCGGGGTACGTCGACAAAGCCCGCGCGGTCGTCATGTTCGCGCCGAACATCGCCTGGCGCGACGTACCGCTCAAGGCCGAGCTGGAGCAGCGCGTCCAGCTCCCGGTCGTGGTGGAGAACGACGCGAACGCCGCGGCGTGGGGCGAGTTCGCCTTCGGTGCCGGTCACGACGTCGACGACCTGCTCCTGGTCACCGTCGGCACCGGCATCGGTGGCGGCATCGTCCTCGACGGGCTGCTGCACCGCGGCGCGTTTGGTGCCGGCGCCGAGATCGGCCACATGCGGGTCGTGCCCGACGGCATCCGCTGCGGGTGCGGCAACCGGGGGTGCTTCGAGCAGTACGCCAGCGGGTCGGCGCTCGTCCGCGACGCGCGCGCCGAGGCGGTCGGAGGCACCCCGGAGGCCCGCGCCCTGCTCGCCCGTGCCGGGGGTGACCCGCTGGACATCACCGGGCCGATCATCACCGAGTCCGCACGGGCGGGTGACCCGTTCGCGGTCGGCCAGCTCGCGGAGCTCGGGCGCTGGCTCGGCGAGGGCATCGCCTCGCTGGCCGCCGTGCTCGACCCGGCCGTCGTCGTCATCGGCGGCGGCGTCAGCGAGGCCGGGGAGCTGCTCCTGGGTCCGATCCGGACCGCCTTCGTCGCCGAGCTGCCCGCTCGGGGCCACCGGCCGACGCTCGAGATCCGCCGCGCCACGCTGGGCAACCGCGCGGGCCTCATCGGCGCGGCCGACCTCGCCCGCCGCTGAACCGGCGCCTCCTGCGGTGACCCTGCACATCGGCGTGGACGTCGGCGGCACCAAGGTGCTGGCCGGTGAGGTCGACGCCGACGGCACCGTGCGGCGCACCGCCCGGCGCTCCACGCCGGGCCGGCGCGTCGACGCCGCGCTGGTCGAGCAGGCGCTGACCGAGGCCGTGGCCGAGGTCGCCGACGGTCGTCGGGTCGACGGCGTGGGGCTGGCAGCGGCGGGCTTCGTGGACGCTGCGGGGGAGCGGGTGATGTTCGCCCCGCACCTGCCCTGGCAGGGCGAGGACGTGCGCGCCCGCCTCGAGGACCGGTGGGGCGCGCGGGTCGCGCTCGACAACGACGCCAACTGCGCCGCGCTCGCGGAGGCCACGCTCGGCGCCGGCCAGGGTGTCCCGGACTTCCTGCTCGTCACGATGGGCACGGGCATCGGCGGCGCGGTCGTGCTGGACGGACGGGTGCGCCGCGGCCGGAACGGGATGACCGGCGAGTTCGGCCACGCCCAGGTCGTCCCCGACGGCCGCTCGTGCGAGTGCGGGGGCGCCGGGTGCTGGGAGCAGTACGCCAGCGGGAACGCCCTCGTCCGCCACGCCCGCGCCCGGATCGGCCACGAGCCGACGTTGCTCGAGCGGCTCTGCGGCGGGGACTCCTCGGCGCTGACCGGGCCGATGGTCACCACGGCCGCCGAGCAGGGCGACCTCGTCGCGCTAGAGGCGTTCGCGTCGATCGGGGACTGGCTCGGCGTCGGCGTCGCGAACCTCGTCGCCGCCCTCGATCCCGACCTCGTCGTCATCGGCGGCGGCGTCTCTGCCGCCGGCGACCTGCTCCTCGAGCCCGCCCGCCGCGCCCTGAGGCGCTCGCTCGTCGGCGCCGCCCACCGCGAGGTCCCGGCCGTCGTCCCCGCCCGCTTCGGCCCGCACGCCGGCGTCGTCGGCGGAGCGCTCCTGGCTCGCGGCGCCACCGCCTGACCCGCGGGGTCAGACCTGGGCGCCGTCGTCCCAGGGGTCGCGCGGGCCGCGGGGCATCTGGAGGACGAGGTACAGGAAGCCGACGACGAACGCCGCGACGAGCACGAGGCTGACGAAGCGCGGCAGGCCGATGCCGAGCACCAGGGCCACCAGCAGGGCGGCCGGGCCGCCGAAGACGCCGACCCAGGCAGCGCCGCGGAGCCCCCGCGGGCGGGGCACCGGGGGCGGGGACGGCGGCACGAACCGCTCCTCGTCGGAGCGGGCGAGGTCGCCGTCGGGTTCCTCCGGCAGCGGCACGGCGTACGCCGGCGGCGAGGGCTCGGCGACGGGCTCGGCGGGCGGCTCGTCGTCGAGCGTCGGCCGCTCGCCGTAGTTCTCGACGATCGCGCGCCAGACGTCGTCCTCGTCGTCGCGCTGCACGAGGACGAGGCTACGCGGCGGTCACCCGCTTCACGAACGCCACGGTCTCCTCGACGATGGTCGGGAGGTCGTTGTCGAGCGTGGCGACGTGGTAGCTCTCGGGCAGCGAGACCTCGGTGACGTCCCGCGAGCCGACACGGGAGACGACGAGAGGCTGGGTGAGCTCGTCGACGACGTGGTCGACGGTCGAGCGCAGGTAGAGCAGCGGCGCGGTGACGCGCGGCAGGTCCGCGGCCAGGCGGGGCCAGGCGCGGAACATCGAGTGGGCGGCCTTGAGCGGGGTGCGCGTGTAGCCGTGCTCCTCGACGCCTGGCTTCTTGATGTCGTTGGCGATGCCGGGGAAGGACCCGAGGAGGTGCTTGAGCACCGGCAGCAGCTTGACGTCCTTGCGGGCGGTGGCGAGCGCCGGGTTGACCACGACGACCCCGGCCACGGCGTCCCCGTGGTCGGCCGCGAGCCGGAGGGTCAGCGCCCCGCCCATCGACAGCCCGCCGACGACCACAGCGTCGTGGTCGCGCCGTAGGTCGCCGAAGACGCGCGACAGCTCGGCGTACCAGTCGTCCCACGTGGTGGTGTTGCAGTCCTGCCAGCTCGTGCCGTGCCCGGGCAGCCGCGGCACCTCCACGGCGTACCCCTGCTCGGCGACCGCTTCCGCCCACGGCTTGATCGACGCCGGCTGGCCGGTGAAGCCGTGGCTGAGCAGCACGGCGATCCGGCGCCCGCCGGTCAGCTCGGGGCGGGCGGGGACGGAGAGCGGGCCGGCCAGCGGGTGGATCGTCATGGCGGCACTGTAGGTCTAGGGTTGCCCCGTCCGGGCCGGGTCGTGGAAGGTGCGCCGCGTGTTCTATTGGTTCCTCAAGTGGGTGGCCCTGGGCCCGTTCCTGCGGGTCATCTTCCGCCCGCAGGTCACCGGCGCCGAGAACGTCCCCGACGAGGGCCCGGCGATCCTCGCGAGCAACCACCTGTCGTACGCCGACTGGCTGTTCATGCCGCTCACGCTGCCGCGGCGGGTGACGTTCGTGGCGAAGGCGGAGTACTTCACGACGCCCGGCATCAAGGGCTGGTTCCAGAAGCAGTTCTTCTCCGGCGCCGGCCAGGTGCCGATCGACCGCGGCGGCGCGAGCGCGGCCGAGGGCGCGCTCACCGCGGCCACGCGGATCCTCGCCGAGGGCGGGCTGTTCGGCATCTACCCGGAGGGCACGCGCAGCCATGACGGCCGCCTCTACCGCGGAAAGACCGGCGTCGCGCGCCTGGCCCTGGAGACCGGCGTCCCGGTCATCCCGGTCGCCGTCGTCGGCACCGACGTGGTGGCGCCCCCGGGCAAGACCTTCGGCACGTTCACCCGGCCGGTCGTCCGCTTCGGCACGCCGCTGGACTTCTCCCGCTACGAGGGCATGAGCAACGACCGCTACATCCTGCGCTCGGTGACCGACGAGATCATGTACGAGATCATGCGGCTCTCCGGCCAGGAGTACGTCGACACCTACGCCGCCCAGGCGAAGAAGGCCGACGCCGAGGCGAAGCGCGCCGAGCGGGCCGAGCGCGGCGAGGCCGGCGAGCAGAAGAAGGCGTCCTGAGCCGACGGTCCGACCCGGCCGGCGGCGCTTCCGCCCCCGGCCTGGCCGTCGAGGACCGGCTCTTCCGCGCGCTGGCCGTCCTGCGCGGGGTGACCCTCGCGAACGCGGTGGTGCTCAACCTCTACCGCGCCGACAACTTCCAGCGCCCGGTCGGCGGCGTTGTCTGCGTGCTGGTGATGGTGGTGTGGACCGCCGTGGCCGTGTGGGCGTACGCCGCGCCCCGGCGCCGCACGGTCGGCCTGCTGGTGGCGGACCTCGCCGTCGCGGTCGCGCTGCTCGGCGTGACGCCGCTGGTCAAGGGCGACGGGTTCAACGCGACGGTGCCCGGCTTCTGGGTCGCCGGCGCCCTCCTGGCGTGGGCGGTCCGCTACCGCTGGGTCGGCGGCCTGCTGGCCGCGGTCGTGCTCGCCGCGACCGACCTGCTGGTCCGCGAGGAGGTCAGCCAGGCCAACTACGGCAACGTCTTCCTCATCGTGATCGGCGGGCCGATCGTCGGCTTCATGTGCGGGTCGCTGCAGGAGATGGCCGCCGAGCGCGACCGAGCCGAGCGCACGGCCGCGGCGGCCGCGGAACGGGCGCGGCTCGCGCGGGCGGTCCACGACGGCGTGCTCCAGGTGCTGTCGCTGGTGCAGCGGCGCGGGGCGGAGCTCGGCGGGGAGGCGGCCGAGCTGGGTCGGCTGGCCGGCGAGCAGGAGTCGCGGCTGCGGACGTTGATCCGCACCCAGGAGCGGACGGCCGAGCGCCCCGGCGAGGTCGGCGGCGACGCGGTGCTCGACCTGGCCGCCGAGCTGGGCCGGCTGGAGTCGCGGGCGGCCGTGACCGTCGCCGCGCCGGCCACCCCGGTCGAGCTGCCGGCCGACGTCGTGCGCGAGCTGTGCGCGGTCGTCGGCGCGTGCCTGGACAACGTCGCGGTCCACGTCGGGCCGCAGGCGCCCGCCTGGGTGCTGCTGGAGGCGTTCGCAGACCGGGTCGAGCTGTCGGTGCGCGACGAGGGCCCCGGCATCCCGGCCGGACGGCTGGAGCAGGCCGCGGCGGAGGGCCGGCTGGGGGTCAGCGAGTCGATCCGTGGGCGGGTCGCCGACCTCGGGGGCACGGCCACGCTGTCCACCGGCTCGTCGGGAACCGAGTGGGAGATCGTCGTCCCGGTGGTGTACGGCCGGCACTAGTCTCCGCCCGTGCCAGCACCGAAGCCCGTGACCGAGCGGGAGATCACCGCGCCGGTGTCCCTCACGCTGCCCGACGGCCGGCTCGGCCCGGACGCCGTCGGCTGGACGCGCACCCCGCTGCTCACCACCGACGGCATCGGCCGTGGCCGGCGCGGCCGGGGCCGGAACAAGCGCTGGGAGTACTGGGCGGTCACCACGCCGACGCACGTCGTCGCGCTGGTCACCTCCGACCTCGACTACGCCGCCGTCCACGGGATCTGGCTGCTCGACCGGCGCACCGGCGAGGCGGTCTCCCACGACGCGATCGGCGTGACCGGCCGCAGCGCCACGCTGCCCGGCACGCTCGGCGCGGGGCCGGTGCGCTCCCGCACGCGGGCGGTGCGCATCGACGTCGACGAGGTCGAGGGCGGCACGCGGCTGCGGGCGCGGGGCGCGCGCGTCGAGGTCGACGTCGTCGCGCACCGGCCCGAGGGGCACGAGTGCCTCGGCGTCGTGGTGCCCTGGACCGACCGGCTCTTCCAGTACACGGTCAAGGACGTCGCCCGACCCGCGACCGGCACGATCAGGCTGGACGGCGTCGCCGCCGGCGTACCGGCGGGGGAGTCGTGGGCGCCCTCGACCACGGCCGGGGTCGCTGGCCCTACAACGTGCGGTGGAACTGGGGCGCGGGTTCCGGTCGCACCGACGGCCGCGTCGTCGGCATCCAGGTCGGCGGGCAGTGGACCGACGGCACCGGCTCGGTGGAGAACTCGCTGTACGTCGACGGCCACCTGACCAAGATCAGCGAGGAGCTGGTCTGGGACTACGACCGCGAGGACTGGCTGGCGCCCTGGCGCATCACCGGCTCCTCGGTCGACCTCACGTTCGTGCCGTTCCACCTCAAGCGGTCGGTCACCGACCTCAAGGTCTTTGCCTCCCGCACCCACCAGTGCTTCGGCCACTGGTCGGGCCGGGTACGTGACGACACCGGCACCTGGGTGCGCGTCGAGGACGTCGTCGGCTGGGCCGAGGACGTCCACAACCGCTGGTGACAGGGGTGGTCGCCCGGGCTCGCTAGCCTCGGGCGCGATGACCATCCACGACACCCACCCGTTCGCCGGCGAGGACGACCCGGTACGCCGCTTCCGCGGCCGCCTCGGCGGCACCGTCACGCTGTGGACCTCCGGCGACGCCGGCGATGACGGCAGCCGGGCCGGGCTGACGGTCACCTCGCTGATGGTCGCCAACGGCGAGACGCCGCGGGTGCTCGCGCTGCTCGACCCCGACTCCGACCTGGTCGAGGAGCTGCGCCGGACCGGCCGCGCCGTCGTGCAGGTGCTCGCGTGGGCGGACCGCGGGCTGGCGGAGGTGTTCGCCGGCACCGCTCCGGCGCCGGGCGGCACGTTCCGGCAGGCGGCGTTCGTCGACACGGCGTACGGCCCGCGGCTCGCCTCGGCCACCACCTGGGCCGGCGTCGAGCTCGAGGAGGAGCGCGAGGTCGGGTGGTCCGCGCTGGTGACCTGCCGCCTCGTGACGGCCGAGGCCGGCGAGGACGTCGACCCGCTCGGCCACCGACGCGGTCGCTGGCTGCGGCTGGCCCAGGGGAGGGGGACCGCATGAGCGCGGACAGCGCCGAGCAGGCGATCCGGGTGATGGTCGTCGACGACCACCCGATGTGGCGCGACGCCGTCGAGCGCGACCTGCAGCAGGCCGGCTTCGACGTGGTCGCGGTCGCCGCGACCGGCACGGAGGCGCTGGCGCGCTTCAAGGCCGCGCGGCCGCAGGTGGTCGTGCTCGACCTGCAGATCCCCGAGCCCGATGGGGTCGGCGTCACCCGCGAGGCGCTCGCCCACGACCCGTCGGCCCGGGTGCTCGTGCTCAGCGCGTCCGGCGAGCAGGCCGACGTGCTCGAGGCGGTCAAGGCCGGGGCGACCGGCTACCTGGTGAAGTCCGCGTCCCGCGAGGAGCTGCTCGACGCCGTACGCCGCGTGGCGCGCGGCGACACGGTCTTCACCCCCGGACTGGCCGGCCTGGTGCTCGGCGAGTTCCGGCGCCTCGCGGACCCTGCGGCCGCGACCGACCCGATGCAGCCGCAGCTGACCGAGCGCGAGACCGAGGTGCTCAAGATGGTCGCGAAGGGGATGTCGTACAAGCAGATCGCCGAGCGGCTCGTGCTCTCCCACCGCACCGTGCAGAACCACGTGCAGAACACCCTGCGCAAGCTGCAGATGCACAACCGCGTCGAGCTGACCCGCTGGGCGATCGAGCAGGGGCTCGACGAGGACTGACCGGCGGGCGCCGAGCGCAGGGGTCCCCGGTGAACCGGTGACCCCCTCGCTTCCCACGGCAGATCTTCCGTGGGAAGCGAGGGGCTGCCCCGGTATCTGAGAGGCGTGGGGCCAGTGTGGCGATCGGCCGGCGGCACGGACCGGCGCGGTCAGCCCCGAGCGGGGTGCGGTCAGCCCCGCGCCGGGTGCGGCCTGCCGCCGCCGGGGGAGGCGTCGACGAGGTCGTGCTGCACGCCGTACCGCGCACGGAGCCGAGCGTCCTGCGCCTCCCGGTAGCGCTCGCCCATCCGCGTCCGCGGCCCGAGCGTGAGCGGCACCCGGTCGAGGGTGGCGTTGACGGCGCCGATGACCGGGCCGGCGGCGCGGACGACGTGCTTGAGCCGCGTCCGCGCCACCCCGAGCTCGTCGGCGACCCCGTCGCCGATGAAGACCCGCTCGAGCGCGGCTACGACCTTCGGCGCGACCGGGTGAAGCCGGGCCGGCACCAGCTGCTCGATCTCGGGCACGAGGAACTCGCTGTTGATCGCGCCGACCAGCTCCCGGCAGTACTCGTCGACCGGCGGCCGGGTCAGCAGGTAGATCCCCTCGAGCGCCTCCTGCTCGGCCTCGTCGGTCGGCAGCAGGCGCTCGTCGATGCCGAGCAGGTAGCCGATGTAGCGCCAGCGGGCGTAGTACGCCGCCTGCTCGTGCGGACGGTACGGCGCCCCGATCGCGCGCATGCCCCGCAGCGGGATGAGGCAGAACTCGATGAGTGTGTAAGCGAGGTAGGACTGGCAGATCGGCACGCCCCATGCGGCGAGGTCCCAGCGGTCGTCGCGCAGCAGCGCCTGCCGCACCAGCGCGTGGATGATCCGCACGCGCACGGTCAGCTCGAAGCCCTCCTCGAACCGCCCCAGGCCACCCTGCTTGTTGGCCGCGACCAGCCAGGAGGCGACCTCGATGGTGCGCATGCCGGCGTTCTCGATGTAGCGGCCGGTCATCTCCAGGGGCCGGGAGGCGGCTGAGTTGGCGTACCCGCTCACCAGGGACGCCGCGCCGAGGACGATCCCCGCCTGCCGCGTATAGCGACCGAGGTGGACGGTGTCGCGGTCGAGCGCGTCGAGGTCCACCCACCCGGGCGTCGCGTCGAGCTGGGCGAAGAGCGCTCGCAGCGACGCCGGTGCGTCCGGCACCGCGTCGATGCCCTGCCGGCACGCGGTCCGCAGCATCCGCATCCCCCGGCCGTGGCCGACCCGGTCGAGGTCGTTCACGAACGCATCGGCGAGCGGGTCGCCGTCCCACATCGCGGCGAAGTACGTCGGCGCCAGCCCGGGGTAGCGCTGCTCCGCGAGCTCGGCATGACGCAGGGTGGTCGGGAGCGGCCGCTCGGTGTCCTTCGTTTGCATGCGACCGAGCCTAGAAGTGAGGATGTCTCACCTTCCATTCACTTCTCGGGACGACCGGTCAGGGGTACGCCGCATGGCGCAGAAGCAGCGGATCCGGCCCACTCAGCAGCGGGCCGTCGCGATGCGGCGGACCCTGCTCGACGCCGCGCTTCACCTTCTCGAGGAGCGTGGCGCGGGGCGGCTGACCACCACGGCGATCGTCGAGCGGGCGCACGTCTCGACCGGCACGTTCTACCGGTACTTCAACGACAAGGCCGAGATCATCACCGCGCTGCGCGACGAGGCCGTGGCCGCCGTCGACCGCGACCTGCGCGAGGCGGTGGTCCGCGCGCTGGACCTCGACCTCGAGGACGCCGTGCGCGAGATCGTCACCACGCTGGTCGACGGCTTCGAGCGGCACGGGCCCGTGGTGCTCGCGATGGTGGACGCTCAGCCCGGCGGCATCAACGCCAACGTCCTGCCCGAGATCGAGCGCGACCTCTTCCAGCTCGCCGCGGTGATCCCGCGGCGTCACCTGCCCGACGTACCTTCCGAACGGCTCGAGGCGCTGGTCTTCATGACCATGGGCGTCGTCGTCGCGACCGCGCTGCGCATCGCGTTGTTCCGGCCGCCGGGCACGGACCGCGCGGCGCTGGTGGACGTCGCGACCTCCATGCTGGTGGCCGGGCTGCGCTCCTGACCGGCGGTCGGCGCGGCGGTCGGCGCGGCGGTCGGCGCGGCGGTCGGCGCGGCCGGGTGGGTAGGTTCCGGTCATGGCCGACGCGACGGGGGAGCTGCTCTCGATCGCCGACGAGCTCTACGCGCTGGACCTCGCTGACTTCACCCCTGCCCGCGACGCCCGGGCGAAGGAGCTCAAGGGCACGGACCTCGCCGAGCTGGTCAAGCCGGTCAAGGGGCTGCGGAAGCCGTCGACGGCCGCCTGGGTGGTCAACCTGCTGGTGCGCCACGAGACCGAGCAGGTCGAGCAGGTGCTCGCCGTGGGCGCGGCGCTCCGCGAGGCGCAGGCCTCGATGTCGGGCGAGGAGCTGCGGGCGCTCACCAAGCAGCGCCGCCAGCTCACCGCGGCGGTCACCAGCCAGGCCCGCGCGGTCGCGAAGGAGCGCGGACTGCGGGTCACCGACGCGGTCGCCGACCAGGTCGAGGCGACGCTCACCGCGGCGATGGTCGACGAGGGCTGCGCGAAGGCGGTCCGCAGCGGGCTGCTCGTCGCGTCGATCGAGGCGACCGGGGTGGACGACGTCGACGCAGGCGCGGCGGTGGCCCTGCCCGAGGCGCTCGGCTTCTCCGCCGCTCCGCGGGAGTCCGTGGCCCCGCCTCCGAAGCGGCCGAAGCTCGAGGTCGTCCCGGACCCGGAGGCCGACGCGAAGGTGCGCCGCGCCGCCGAGGAGAAGCTCTCCGCGGCCGAGTCCGAGCTCGAGGACGCCCAGGGCGAGCTCGACGCGGCCGGCGAGGAGGTCGCCCGGCTCGAGGCCCGCGGCCTGCAGCTCCAGGCGGAGATCGAGGAGCTCCGCGCCCGGATCGCCGCGCTCGAGGAGGAGCACGACGCCCTCGACGAGGAGCTCGCCGAGGCCGAGGACGCCCGCGAGGAGGCGCAGTCCTCCGTCGCCGACCTCACCCGCGCCCGCGACGCCGCCCGGGCCGCCCTCGACAAGCTGTCGGGGTAGGCCGCCCGGCGGAGGTGGCCGTTCTCCACAGCCCGACGTCCCTGGCGGGGTAGTCCGTGACGTTCGGCAGGTGGATCGGCCCGGGTGGCCTGCCGAACGTCACGGACTAGGCCGACGACGGGCGCCGACCTGTGGACAAGCCGAGTCGAGGACTCAGACCAGCGCCCAGCCCTTCGACCGCTCGACGGCCTCGCGCCACCGCGCGTGGGAGGCGTCGTACGCCGTGCGGTCGCGGCCGGGGGTGAAGGAGCGGTCGAGGGCCCAGGTCTCGCGCAGCTCGTCGGTGGAGGACCACACGCCGGTGCCGAGCCCGGCGAGGAAGGCCGCGCCGAGGGCGGTCGTCTCGACCAGCTCCGGGCGTTCGACGGGGACGCCGACCTGGTCGGCCTGGACCTGGCAGAGCAGGTCGTTGGCGGAAGCGCCGCCGTCGACCCGCAGCGAGGAGAGCGAGGCCGGCATGGTCTCGAGCACGTCGCGGACCTCGAAGGCGATCGCCTCCAGGGTGGCCCGCACCAGGTGGGCGCGGGTCGTGCCGCGGGTGACGCCGATGATCAGCCCGCGGGCGTGGGGGTCCCAGTGCGGGGCGCCGAGGCCGGTGAGCGCGGGGACGAACACCACGCCGTCGGCCGACGGGACGGTCGAGGCGATCGCGGCGGTCTCGGCGGCCGACCCGACGACCTGCAGCCCGTCGCGCAGCCACTGCACGGCGGCGCCGGTGACGAAGATCGAGCCCTCCAGCGCGTAGGTGAGCTCGCCGTCGGGGGAGCGCCAGGCGGCCGTCGACAGCAGGCCCGCCTCGGAGCGCGGCAGCTCGGTGCCGCAGTTGGTGAGGACGAACGAGCCGGTGCCGTAGGTGCACTTGGAGTCGCCGACGTCGAAGCAGGTCTGGCCGAAGAGCGCCGATTGCTGGTCGCCGGCGATGCCGGCGATGGGCAGCGAGAGGTCGAGGAAGACGCGCGGGTCGGTGACGGCGAGCTCGCCCCAGTTCGGCACGAGCTCGGGGAGCGCGTCGCGGGGGACCCCGAAGAGCGAGCACAGCTCGTCGCTCCAGTCGCCGGTGGAGAGGTCCATCAGCAGCGTGCGGCAGGCGTTGGAGACGTCGGTGACGTGGTGGAGGCCGCGCGTCATCCGGGCGACGAGGTAGGAGTCGACCGTCCCGACGGCGTACCGCCCCTCCTCGACCAGCGCCCAGGTGTGCGGCTCGTGCTCGGCGATCCAGGCGAGCTTGGTGCCGGAGAAGTACGGGTCGAGCCGCAGGCCGGTCAGCTCCGCGACCCGCTCCTCGTGGCCCTCGTCGCGCAGCCGGGTGCAGATGTCGGCGGTGCGGCGGTCCTGCCAGACGATCGCGCGGCGCGGCGAGCCGAGGGTCTCGCGGTCCCACAGCAGCACGGTCTCGCGCTGGTTGGTGATCCCGACGCCCTTCAGCGCGGAGCGGTCGACCTGGCCGAGCACCTCGCGGCACGCCTCGATGGTCGCCTGCCAGATCTCCTCCGGCGAGTGCTCCACCCACCCCGGCTGGGGGAAGTGCTGGGCGAACTCCTGGTAGCCCTTCGCCGCGATCCGCCCGTCCGGCGTGACGACGACCGCGGTGACCCCGGTGGTGCCGGCGTCGATCGCGAGGATGCTCACGACGTGCCTCGCACGATTGCCAGCACCTTCCGGTCGATCCACCCCAGCTCGGGGTCGACGCGCATCTCGTAGTTCTCGGTGCCGACCCAGGCGGCGAAGTCGCGGTGCCCGCGCTCGGTCGCCCAGGTCTCGAGCTCGCGGCGCAGCTCGTCGTCGACCGGCACCTTCTCCTCCTCGGTCGAGGCGGTGAGGTAGAGGTCGTTGAGGTCGAGCAGCCGCTCGAGCTCGACCACCGGCGCGGCGTGGTCGTCGACGCGGAGGTCCACGGCGATGTCGTCGCCGCCGGCGTACCCCGCCCCCTCGCTGACCACCAGGAGCGCCGCCGACTGCCGGCCGCGCTTGTCGCCGCCCGCCTCGTCGCCGGCCGCCAGCGCCGCGAGCAGCCGCCGCGCCAGGGGAGCGGCCGGGTCGGAGGACTCGAAGGCGCGCTGCATCGCCTCGACCACCTCGGGCCCGGTCAGGACGTTGCCCTGCACGGCGTACCCGTCCCCGGTCGCCCCTCCGGCCCAGTCCAGGCAGTCCTCGCCGGTGTGGGTCGCGGCGTTGCCGTCGACGTCGACGATGCCGACCTGGCGGTCCGCACGGCCGTCGTCCTCCTCGAGCATCCGGTCCAGCGCGACCTGCGCGGTGGCGCCCTCGTCGAGGTGGGAGAGCGCGATGCCCTTGTACGCCACGTTGGCGTCGGCCTGGGTCGCGATCGCGCCGACCTCGGCGACAGCAGCTGGGACGACCGCCCCGACAGCGAGGAACTTCGAGGCGACGGCGACGCCCCAGGACTCTCCGTCGGCGGAGCGGGCCACGATCGAGAAGGTCATGGGCGGACCCTAGCGAGCAGCACCCCCGGACGAGGCCGAGGCCGGGCGCCGGGGCAGGATCCTCCGGTGCTCGAGCGTCTCGGATTCCCCTCGATCGGACCGCACCGCAGGTTCGTCACCGCGATCGGCATCGACGCGGTCGGCAGCGGCGTGTTCATGCCGGTCTCGATCCTCTACTTCCTGATGACGACCGACCTCTCGCTCGTGCAGGTGGGCGGGGTCCTCTCGCTCGCGTCGCTGCTGGCGCTGCCGGCCGGCCCGCTGCTCGGCGGGGTGGTCGACCGGATCGGCGCCAAGCACGTGCTGCTCGCCGGCAACGCGCTCCAGGCGCTCGGGTTCGCGGCGTACCTCGTCACCGACTCCTTCGCCGGCCTCACCTTCTGGACGGTGGTGGTCACGATCGGCCGGACCGCCTTCTGGGGCTCCTACGGCAACATCGTGGCGGCGATCTCGAGGCCGGGGGAGCGGGAGACGTGGTTCGGCTTCCTGGGCGCGCTGCGCAACGTCGGCTTCGCGGTCGGCGGGCTGGTCTCGGGCGCGGCGATCACCGTCGGCACGCAGGAGGCGTACGCCGCGGTCGTGGTCGCCAACGCCGCGTCGTACGTCGTCGCGCTGGTGCTCCTGCTGGCGGTCCCGGCCCCGGCGCGGACCCGTCACCGCGCGCTGGCCGGCTCGTGGTCGACCGTGCTGCGCGACCGGCCGTACTGGCTGCTGTGGACCGTCCAGCTCGGCTACTGCGTCGCGATGATGGTGCTCAACGTCGCCATCCCCGTCTACGCCACGACCGTCCTGGACCTCCCGGGCTGGGTGACCGGCGCGGTGTTCACGCTCAACACGGTGATGGTCGGGCTCGGCCAGGGCCTGGTGGTCCGCGCGATGACCGGGGCCCGCCGCTGGCGGGTGCTGGTGCTGGCCAACGTCGTCTTCGCCGGCTCGTTCGTGGTGCTGCTCGGGGCCGGCCGGACGGGCGTGGTGCTCGGCGTGGTCGTGGTGCTGGTCGGCACGGTGGTCTACACCGCCGGCGAGCTGCTCGGCGGTCCGGTGCTCGGCGCGCTGAGCGCGGAAGCGGCGCCGGAGCACCTGCGCGGGCGGTACCTCTCGCTCATCCAGCTCGCCTGGAACCTCGCCAGCACCGTCGCGCCGGTCACCTTCGCCTGGCTGCTCGACCGGGGCTCCTCGCCGCTGTGGCTGGTGCTGGCCGCGGTCTCGCTCGTGGCCGCCGCGCTCGCCGCCCGGCTCGGCCGGGTCCTGCCGGCCGCGGCCGACCGGGTCACGAACCGGTCCGCCGACCCGCTACCGGCCTGACCGGCGGACCACTAGGGTCGGCAGCGTCTGGAACGTTCCAACGAAGGTCCCGATCCCTGGAGGTCCCGTGCGCGTCGGAGTGCTCACCGGTGGGGGCGACTGCCCCGGTCTGAACGCGGTCATCCGCGCCGTCGTCCGCAAGGGAGTGCGCGACCACGGCTTCGAGCTGGTCGGCTTCCGCGACGGCTGGAAGGGCCCGCTCGAGGGCCTGACGATGGAGCTCGGCATCGAGCAGTGCCGCGGCATCCTCCCGCGCGGCGGCACGATCCTCGGCTCCTCGCGCACCAACCCGTTCGCCATCGAGGGCGGCGTGGAGCGGATCAAGGACAACCTCGCCGCGCACGGCGTCGACGCGCTCGTCGCGATCGGCGGCGAGGACACCTTGGGCGTGGCGACCAAGCTCGCCGAGCTCGACGTGCAGGTCGTCGGCGTGCCGAAGACCATCGACAACGACCTCTCCGGCACCGACTTCACCTTCGGCTTCGACACGGCCGTCAACATCGCCACCGAGGCCATCGACCGGCTCCACACCACCGCCGAGTCGCACCACCGCGTGCTCGTCGTCGAGGTGATGGGCCGCCACGCCGGCTGGATCGCCCTCCACGCCGGCATCGCCGGCGGCGCCAGCGCCGTGCTCATCCCTGAGCAGCCCTTCGACATCGAGAAGGTCTGCGCCCACGTCGAGACCCGCTTCCAGAGCGAGTACGCCCCGATCGTCGTCGTCTCCGAGGGCGCCGTCCCCGTCGAGGGAGGCGACATGACGCTGGTGTCGGGGGAGAAGGACGCCTTCGGCCACGTCCGCCTCGGTGGCATCGGCGACCGGCTCGCCTCCGAGATCGAGGCGCGCACCGGCAAGGAGGCCCGCGCGGTCGTCCTCGGCCACGTCCAGCGCGGCGGCACGCCGACCGCGTTCGACCGCTGGCTGGCCACCAGGTTCGGCCTCCAGGCGATCGACGCGGTCGCCGACGGCGACTTCGGCACGATGATGGCGCTGCGCGGCACCAGGATCGTCCGCGTGCCGCTGGCCGAGGGCACCGGCGAGCTGAAGGTCGTCAGCCCGGAGGAGTACGCCGAGGCGCAGGTCTTCTTCGGCTGACTCGGCGCCGTCACACCTGCAGGTCGACGACCAGGGCCCGGTGGTCCGAGAGCGGCATCTCCCGCGCCTCGGTCGCCGTCGCGGTGACCGGCCCGTCGGCCAGCACGTGGTCGAGCTGCTCGACCGGCGCGTGCGACGGGAACGTCGCGTGCCGCGCGAGGCCGCGCATGCGCGTCGTACGCGCTGCCCGCTCGGCGTCCATGTTGAGGTCGCCGGTGACGACCAGCGGTCGCTGCGAGACGTCCAGCGAGGCGACCAGGGAGCGCAGCTGGCGGCCGTTCCACCACGGCACGAACGACAGGTGGGTGTTGGCGACGGTCAGCGTCGCGTCGCCGCACTCGACGTCGGCGGCCACGGCGACCCGCGGCTCGTCCTGCACCAGCGTCGGGAGCCGGCTGTCCTTGAACTTCATCGGGACGCGGGTGCGCAGCGCGGGCAGCCGGATGATCTGCCAGGCCCGCACGGGTCGCCGGCTGAGCAGGGCGATCCCGTACGCCGCGGCGTCGGGCTGCTCCTCGCCGGTCGCCGCCACCCAGGTCGCCCCGGGGCTGCCGCTCAGCGCGGCGACGAACCGGCTGTCCGCGGCCCCCATCGCCTCGGCCGCGACGGCCGTGAGGTCCGCGTGCCCCGAGCGGGCCTGGTTGCGGTCGACCTCCTGGAGCGCCAGCACGTCGGCGTCGAGCGAGCGGACCGCTGCGGCGAAGGCGTCCACGTCGACGTGGTCGTCGGCGGGGTGGCGGCCGTTAAGGATGTTGAAGGTGACCAGGCGCATCGGTCGGCCGTGTACCCGTGCCGCGCGGCGGGTACACCGCACCGCGTGAGCCACGGCATCCCCGACCTGCACCCCCTGCGTGAGGCGCTGAAGCGGGTGGCGGTGACCCTCAAGCAGGGTGACGTGCCGTTCGCACTGGCCGGCGGCTACGCGCTGTGGGCCCGCGGCGGCCCCGAGCCGGAGCACGACGTCGACTTCGTCGTCGCCGAGGAGGACGCCGGCCGCGCGTCCGAGCTGCTCGCCGAGGAGGGGCTCGACGTCGTGCAGCCGCCGGAGGACTGGCTGTTCAAGGTCTTCGTCGACGGCGCGATGGTCGACATCCTCTTCCGCACCAACGGCATCCCCGTGGAGCGGTCCGTGCTCGCCGAGATCGACCAGATCGAGGTCGAGTCCGTGCAGATGCCGGTGCTCTCCGCGACGGTGCTCATGGGGCAGAAGCTCAACGCGATGGAGGAGCACGCCTGCGACTTCGGCAAGTCCCTGCCCGTCGCCCGGGCCGTCCGGGAGCAGGTCGACTGGGACGCGGTCCGCGCCGAGACCGCCGAGAACGACTTCGCCGTCGCCTTCCTCGTCCTCCTCGAGCGCCTCGGCGTCATCGACCCCGCCGACACCGCCGCCGCCTGACCCGGCTGCCCGACGGTCCGGTCCGGTGGGGGCCGCGAGGTTTCCTCCGATCGGGTGGGGGCAACCGTGTCCTCATGACCGCCACCGGCGCCTCCGAGGCGCCCTCCTCCGGCACCGGCTCCGAGTCGGAGCTCAAACGGGTCATCGGGCCCAAGCTGCTGCTGTTCTTCATCATCGGCGACATCATCGGTGCGGGGATCTTCGCGATCACCGGTGACGTCGCGTCCGAGGTCGGGGGCGTCGCCTGGCTGCCGTTCCTGGTGGCGTTCGCGGTGGCGGCGCTGACCGCGCTGTCCTACCTGGAGCTGGTCACCAAGCACCCGCAGGCCGCCGGGGCCGCGCTGTTCGTGCACAAGGCGTTCGGCCTGCACTTCGTGACGTTCCTCGTCGCCTTCGCGGTGGTCTGCTCGGGCATCACCAGCGCGTCGACGTCCTCGAGCCTCGTGGCGTCCAACCTGCTCACGGGCCTGGACGACGTGTTCGGGGGAGTGCCCACCGGGACGACCGCGACCCTGCTCGCCGCCCTGGCGTTCATGCTGGTCCTGGCGGGCATCAACCTGCGGGGCGTCGGCGAGAGCGTGAAGTTCAACGTCGTGCTCACGATGGTGGTCGTCGTCGCGCTCGGGATCATCATCGCGATCGGGTTCTGGGCGATGGCGACCGACGGCGACCTCGGCCGGATCGTCGTCTTCGAGACCGCCGGCGACAAGAACGTCTTCGTGTCGATCACGATCGCGACCACCGTCGCCTTCTTCGCCATGGTCGGCTTCGAGGACTCGGTCAACATGGTCGAGGAGACCAAGGACCCCGGCAGGACGTTCCCGCGGATCATGCTCACCGGGCTCGGCATCTGCGCGCTGGTCTACATGCTGGTGGCGATCTCGGTGGTCGTGGTGATCCCGCCCGGCGACATCGCCGACCCGGTCAACCCGGACGCCGGCATCCTGCTCGACGTCGTGCGCGTCGGCGCGCCCGGCATCCCGATCGACACGATCTACCCGTTCCTCACGGTCTTCGCGGTCGCCAACACCGCCCTGATCAACATGCTGATGGCGAGCCGGCTGGTCTACGGCATGGCCAAGCAGGACGTGCTGCCGCGCTCGCTGGCCGCCGTCCTGCCGGGGCGCCGCTCGCCCTGGGCGGCGATCCTCTTCACCACCGTGATGGCGCTGGGCCTCATCACCTACGTCCGGCTCCGCTCGGAGAGCGACGTGGTGGTCGCCCTCGCCGGCACCACCGCGCTCCTGCTGCTGTGCGTGTTCACCGTCGTCAACATCTGCTGCCTCGTCCTGCGTCGCGACCGCTCCACCGAGCCGGTCTTCCGCGCGCCGGGCTGGGTCCCGTGGGCCGGGACGCTGACCTCGGCGTTCCTCATCGGGCCGTGGGCGCGCAACGAGGACGACTACGTGCAGTACTCCATCGCCGCCGTGCTCCTCGCCATCGGCGTCGTCCTGTGGGCCGTGACCTGGATGACCAACCGCGGCGTCCGCGCGAAGAAGACCGGCTTCCGTGAGATCGAGCACCTGGACGAGTGAGCGGGGCCTGGACGGCGGCGGGCGTGCGTCTCGGCCCGGTTCGCTGATTCAGGTGGGGCCTGCCCCCGGACGTACCCTGGAGCGGTGAGCATCCCCGACCTCGCGACCCTGCACGCCCTGGGCGCGTCCCAGCAGCCGACGTACCCGGACTCCGAGGCGGTCGACGCCGCGGTCTCCAAGCTGCGCACGCTCCCGCCGTTGGTCTTCGCCGGCGAGTGCGACGAGCTCAAGGACAAGATCGCGGCCGTATCGCGCGGCGAGGCGTTCCTGCTCCAGGGCGGCGACTGCGCCGAGACGTTCGCCGGCGTCACCGCCGACAACGTGCGCAACAAGCTGCGCGTGCTGCTCCAGATGGCGGTCGTGCTGACGTACGCCGCCTCCGTCCCGGTCGTGAAGGTCGGTCGGCTCGCGGGGCAGTACGCCAAGCCGCGCTCCTCGGACATGGAGACGCGCGACGGCGTCACGCTGCCGGCGTACCGCGGCGACGCCGTCAACGGCTTCGACTTCACCCCCGAGGCTCGCATCCCCGACCCGCAGCGGCTGGTCGACGTCTACAACTCCTCGGCCGCGACGCTGAACCTCATCCGCGCGTTCGTCACCGGCGGCTACGCCGACCTGCGCCAGGTCCACACCTGGAACACCGACTTCGTCAAGGAGTCGCCGGTCGGCCAGCGCTACGAGGCGGTCGCCAGCGAGATCGAGCGCGCGCTGACGTTCATGCAGGCCATCGGCGCGGACCCGGTGGAGTTCCACCGCGTCGACTTCCACTCTAGCCACGAGGCGCTGGTGCTGGAGTACGAGCACGCGATGACCCGCATCGACTCGCGCACCCAGATGCCGTACGACGTCTCCGGCCACATGGTCTGGATCGGTGAGCGCACCCGCCAGCTCGACCAGGCCCACGTGGAGCTGCTCAGCCACATCCGCAACCCGATCGGCGTCAAGCTCGGCCCGACCACCACCCCCGACGACGCGCTCGCGCTCGCCTCCCGGCTCAACCCGCTCAACGAGGCCGGCCGGCTGACGTTCATCACCCGCTTCGGCGCCGGCCGCATCCGCGACGGCCTGCCGGACCTGGTCGAGAAGGTCACCGCCGAGGGCCTCCAGGTCGCGTGGGTCTGCGACCCGATGCACGGCAACACCTTCGAGGCGAGCTCGGGATACAAGACCCGCCGCTTCGACGACGTCATCGACGAGGTCCAGGGCTTCTTCGACGTCCACCGCTCGCTCGGCACCTGGCCCGGGGGCTTGCACGTCGAGCTCACCGGTGACGACGTCACCGAGTGCGTCGGCGGCGGCGAGGACCTGCTCGAGGTCGACCTCGGCAACCGCTACGAGTCCGTCTGCGACCCGCGCCTGAACCGGGTCCAGTCCCTCGAGCTGGCCTTCCTCGTCGCAGAGATGCTCCGCAAGGCGTGATCGATCTCCGCTCGGACACGCTGACCCGTCCGACCGAGGCGATGCGCCAGGCGATGGCGCGCGCCGAGGTGGGCGACGACGTGTACGGCGAGGACCCGACCGTCCTCGCGCTCGAGGAGCGGGTCGCGCAGCTGTTCGGCCACGAGGCCGCGCTGTTCATGCCGACCGGCTCGATGGCCAACGTGCTGGCGGTCCGTGCGCTCGTGCAGCCGGGCCAGGAGGTCATCTGCGAGGCCTCCGCGCACATCGCGCGCGCCGAGCTGGGCGCCCACGCGGCGTACAGCGGGATCACCATGCGGACCTGGTTCCACCCGCGCGGGCAGGTCGACCTGGCGATGCTGCGGCAGATGCACGCGCCCGACCTGGGGCCGTTCTTCGTGCGCACCGCCGCGATCTCGGTGGAGTGCACCCACAACTTCGCCGGCGGCGCGGTGCTGCCGATCGAGGACCTGCGCGACCTGCGGGAGCTGGCCACCGCCGCCGGCTCGTCGGTCCACATGGACGGTGCGCGGATCTGGAACGCCCACGTCGCGACCGGCACGCCCCTGGCTGAGTACGGCGCGGTCGCCGACGTCATGGCCGTCTGCCTCTCCAAGGGGCTCGGCGCGCCGGTCGGCTCGCTGACCCTCGGCTCAGCCGACGTCATCGCCGAGGCGCGGGTCTGGCGCAAGCGGATGGGCGGCGGCATGCGCCAGGTCGGCATCCTTGCCGCGGCCGGGCTGCACGCCCTCGATCACCACCTCGAGCGGCTCGCCGACGACCACGCCCACGCTCGGCTGCTCGCCGAGGCCTGCGGCGTCGACCCCGAGGGTGTCGACACCAACATCGTGGTCGTCCCGCGCACCGACGCGGCGGACTTCGTCGTCCGGGCCGCCGAGGCCGGCGTCCGCGTCTCGATGGTCGGCCCGACCACCGTCCGGCTGGTCACCCACCTCGACGTCACCCGCGAGGACGCCGAGAAGGCCGCCGCTGCGCTGAGCGCTTTGTAACGACTGGAGATCACCGCCCACTGGCGACTTCTCCTCGACGCGCTGGCCAGGGCGCGCGCGGAACGCCGGCCGAGCTGCGGGTCGCGCTGCACGAGCGGCTCGCGACGACGTGGCGAGGTGTCCCGGTGCAGCTCGAGGTCCGTGGCGCCCGGCTTGGGTGCCCGCGGGGCCGGTGGTGAGGGTGGCCCCGAGGGGGCGGCCGTCCGTGTCGCGCTGCCAGCCGGCCGACACCGCCTGCGAGCGGGGCGGCGCGGTCGACACGCGCTGAGTCGGGGCAGAAGCGGCTCTCGTGGTGGACGAGCACGGTCGAGCGGGGCGCCTCCGCGACGGTCGTCGTGCGGGTCAGCTGAGTCCACGCGCCGGCTGCGGCTTCATCCAGGTATGCAGCCCGACCGACACTCCCCACGGTCAGTTCACCCGGGGGAGTGCCGGTTGGCCTGCATACCTTGATGAAACGACACAACACCCGGCCCGAGGGTCCAGCCGCCGAGCGCTCAGCCGGGCAGGCCGACGACCGAGACCTCGCTGATGGCGGTGTAGTCGCGACCGGCGCGTCCGGAGCCGGGTGCGCTGACCTCGACGAGCCGCAGCCGCACGCGACGGGTGGTGATGGCGCCGACCTCGACGGTCTGCACGCGGCGTACGTCGTCGAGCCGCTGGCGCACGACCGTGCCGTCGTCGAGGACCCACTCCACGGCGAGCACGCGGCGGTTGCCGGTGTACCAGTCGAGCACGCCGCCCCGCGGCCCGCGGGCGCGCTTGGCGTAGCCGTTGACCAGGCCGACCCGGGTGATCGTCGTCGGCCGGTCCAGGCGGAGGACCAGCTGCCGGCCGGTGGCGTCGCCGCGCATCCGCCAGGTGGTGGAGCGGTCGCCGTCGACGAGGTTGCCGGCGTCGTACGACGTGCGGGTGCCGTCGAGGTCCCGGCTCGGTGGGGCGGTGGCCGGGACCCGCACGCCGGCCGACGCGGTGACGTCCTCCGGCTCCCGCGGCTCCGGCTTGCGGCTGATGTCGTCCTGCGCGCTGCGGGTCGGCTGGGCCGGCGGGGGAGCCGAGGAGGACGAGGCAGCCGGAGGAGGGGACGCGGACTCCGCGACCGGGGCCGGGTCCTGCTCGTCCGCCCCGCCGACGAGCAGGGCGGTGCCGAGGCCCGCCACGAGCAGCAGCGCCGCGGACCCGGCAGCCCAGGGCAGCCACCCGCGGCGCCGGCCGCCCGACCCGGGAGGGGCAGGGGCCGGCGCCTCGTCGGCGTACAGCGGGTAGCGCGGCGCGAGCGGGACGTCTCTGAGCGCAGGCCGCTCGGCGGTGTCGGTGCGCCAGTCCGAGAGGTCTGGCGCCTCGACCGGGTGGCCGCACGCGGGGCACGACCGGCCGGGGCCGAGGCGCGCTCCGCAGGCGGTGCAGTTCTCCACGGAGGTCGAGGGTAGCGAGCGGCCCCCGGCTCAGACCGTCCGGGAGAGCTCCCCGGCGTCGACCCGGCCCACCGCGGACGGCAGCCGGCGCACCGCCGAGGCGAGCTCGCGCAGCTCGGCACCGAGCAGCGCCTGGGGGCCGTCGCACAGCGCGGTCTCCGGCTCGGGGTGGACGTCGACGATGATCCCGTCGGCGCCGACCGCGATCGCGGCCCGTGACAGCGGCACGACCAGGTCCTTGCGGCCCGCGGCGTGCGAGGGGTCGACGATCACCGGCAGGTGGCTGGTGGCCTGCACGACGGGAACGGCGGAGATGTCGAGGGTGTTGCGGGTGGCCGGCTCGAAGGTCCGGATGCCGCGCTCGCACAGAACGACGTCGAGGTTGCCGCGCTGGGCGATGTACTCCGCCGCCATCAGCCACTCCTCGATCGTCGCGGTCATCCCGCGCTTGAGCAGCACCGGCTTGCCGGCCTCGCCGACGGCCTGGAGGAGCCCGAAGTTGGCCATGTTGCGGGTGCCCACCTGGAGCATGTCGGCGTGCTCGGCGACGACCGTGACGTCCCGGGCGTCGACGACCTCGGTGACGACCGGCAGCCCGGTCGCCCGCCCGACGTCGGCGAGGATCTCCAGGCCGCGGACGCCGAGGCCCTGGAAGGCGTACGGCGAGGTGCGCGGCTTGTAGGCCCCTCCCCGCAGGATCGTGGCGCCGGCGCCCTTGGCCATCTGCGCGGCGGCGAGCGTCTGCTCCGGCGTCTCGACGGCGCAGGGGCCGGCCATGAAGGTGAACGAGTCCGGCCCGATCGGCACCTGGCGACCGGCCGCCCCGACCCAGACCGTGCTCCGGTCGGGGTGGTGCTGGCGGCTCACCAGCTTGTAGGGGTCGGAGATCCGGTGCACGTCCGCGACGCCGCGCAGCGTGCGGAGGTTGAGGTGGTGGAAGGACTCGATGTCACCGACCAGGCCGATGATGGTGCGCACGACGCCCTTGCTGACGAAGGCCTCTCCTCCGACGCCCTCCACGCGGGCGACGACGGCGGCGACGTCCTCGTCGGTGGCTTCCGGGGACATGACGACGACCATGGGGTTCCTCTTTCTCGAGCGGCTCCCGCCCCCGGCCCAGGAACGACGAACGCCCCACGGCCGGAGCCGGGGGCGTTGGATGGGGTGCGGCGTGCCTACGAGAGGACGGCCGGCCCGGGTGCTCCCGGCTGGCGTCCAAAGACATAGGTGCGCGTCACAGGTCAGAATCTAGCGCGCCGGTCGCGACCGGACCGTCCGGTCCCGCCAGGTGGACCTCGACGACCTGGCTCAAACGACGAGGTGCTGGACCTCGCCCTCGACCTTCCGGCGGGGGAGCGCCTCGACGACCAGCATCGCGGCGAGCACCATCAGCCCGCCCGAGACCATCCGCAGGGTCACCGACTCCCCGCCGAGGAGCACCGCGAAGAACGCCGCGAACACCGGCTCCATGCTCATGATGATCGCGGTGCGGGTCGGAGGCAGGTGGGCCTGCGCCCAGGTCTGCCCGATGAGCGCGAGCGCACCTGCGACGAGCGCCATGTAGACCACCGACAGCCAGTCGGCGGGCGTCGGCGGCAGCACGATCCCGTCCGGCGCGGTCGCCACCAGGCAGATGACCGCGATGACCAGCAGCTGCACGATCGAGATGCCGAGCGCCTCGCGGGCGTTCGACCAGGCGCCGAGCCCGACGATGTGCAGCGCGTAGAGCACGGCGCTGACCAGCGTGATCGCCTCGCCGTAGCCGATGGCTACCCCGTCCAGCGTCAGCACGGCCAGCCCGCCCGTCGCCAGCGCGACCGCGGCCCAGGTGAGCGGCGTCGTCCGCGTGCGCAGCAGCAGCGCGGCGAGGACGGGGGTGAGCACGACGTACATGCCGGTGATGAACCCCGAGACCGAGGCGGCGGTGTGGGCCAGGCCGGCGGTCTGGAGGATCTGCGCGACGCCGTACACCCCGCCCAGCACGACCGCCCGCCGTCGCGACGCCGCCGACAGCCGCAGCACCGCCCGAGGCGCGACGAGCAGCATCACCACCCCGGCGATCGCGAAGCGGACCGCCAGGAAGTCCAGCGTCGGCACCCGGTCGAGCAGGTCCTTGATGAGGAAGAACGTGCTGCCCCACGTCGCCGTCATCGCCAGGAGGACCCCGGCGGCGAGGAGGGAGGTACGCCGGTCGGTCACCCGAGCGGTCGAGCCAGCGTTCAAGCCAGCGCCTTGGCGCGGAGCTCCTGCAGCACCTGCACGTCCCCGCCGACCTCCCGGGAGCCCGGCGTCTCGGCGACGAACGGCACGCCGTCGGTCGCGGGGTGGGCGAACAGCTCGAGGAACGGCTCGATGCCGATGTGGCCGTTCCCGATGCTCTGGTGGCGGTCCTTGAACGCACCGCGGACGTCCATCGAGTCGTTGGCGTGCACCAGCCGCAGCCGCCCGGGACCGGCGACGTCGACGAGGTGGTCGAGGGTGGCAGCCGCGCCGCCCGGCTCGTCCAGGGGCGCGCCGGCGGCGAAGACGTGGCAGGTGTCGAGGCAGATGCCGACCCGCGGGTGGTGGTCGAGCGCGTCGAGGTACGCCGCCAGGTCGTCCACGCCCGCGCAGAGCGACCGGCCCTGGCCGGCCGTCGGCTCGAGCAGCAGCCACGGCGCGTCCTCGCCGGCCGCGTCGAGGGTCTCCAGCAGCGGCAGCAGACCCTCGCGGACCTGGCGCATCGCGGCGGCGTGCCGCTCGCTGGTGTCGTCCGCGGCGACGTACGACCCGGTGTGCACGACGACGCCCTCCGCGCCGATCTGGGCCGCGCGACCCAGGTTGTGCGCGACGCTGGCGACCGAGCGCTCGTAGGTCAGCGGGGTGGGGGAGCCGAGGTTGACGAGGTACGGCGCGTGGACGAACACCCGCGTGCCGCGCTCGGCGGTGGCGGCCCGGAACGCCGCGTCCTCGGCCGGCTTCCCGGCGCTGAGCGCCCACCCGCGCGGGTTGCCGCAGAAGACCTGGAACGCCTCGCAGCCGAGCTCCTCGGCCGAGGCGAGCGCCCCGGACACGAGGCCCTTGCCGACCGTGACGTGGGTGCCGACGGGGTTGCGGGCGGCGAGCTGGGCGGGGTCGAGCACCCGCGGAGGTTACCCGCTCAGATGAGGGTCAGCGTGATCGTGGAGCCCCTGGGCACGAGGTCGCCGGAGCCGGGGCTCTGGGAGAAGACGTAGCCCAGGCCGAGGTAGCCGATGGCCTCCCTCGTCTCCACCACGAAGCCCAGTGCCTCGAGCTCCTCGCGGGCCGCCTGGACGCCGGACGCCTTCACGTTGGGGACCTCGACGAGCTCGGGCCCGAGGGAGACCACCAGCGCGACGGTGTCGCCCCTGAAGAGCGTCGCGCCCACGGGGTCCTGGCTGATGACGTCGCCCTCGGCGACGTCGTCGGAGTGCTGCTCGTCGGTGACCTCGACGACCAGCCCCTGGGCCTCCATCCGCTGACGGGCGGTGTCGGCGTCCTCGCCGGTCCAGTCCTTGACCTTGATCGGCTTGCGGCCCTTCGAGACCACGAGGTCGACCACCGAGCCGGGCCGCAGGGTCGTGCCGGGCTTGGGGTCGCTGGCCATCACGACGCCCTCGGGCACGTCCTCGGACCAGCGCCGGGTCGACCCGCCGAACTCCAGCTTCAGCTCGGCGAGCGCGTCCTGCGCCTCGTCCTCGGTCAGCCCGCGCAGCCTCGGGACGTCGTAGAGCTCCTCGCCCTTGCTGATCGTCACCGTCACGGTGCCGCCGTCGAGCACGCGGTCGCCGGCCCTCGGGTCGGTCGCCATCACCTCGCCGGCCGGCACGGTGCGGGAGAAGGCGCGGGGCCCGATCTCCGCCTCGAGCCCGGCGGCCTCGAGCCGCTGGACCGCCGCTTGGCGGTCCAGCCCGATGACGCCGGGGGTGGTCGTCCAGCGCGCGAACCCGAACCACCACGCGCCCGTCCCCAGCCCCGCCGCCAGGAGCACGGCGAGGACGAGGGCGAGCAGGCCCTTGCGGGAGCGGCGGGTACGTCGCGGCGCCGGTGCGACCGGGACCTGCACGGTCCGCGTGTGCTCGGTCGGTGGCGGGGCGGTCGGGGAGACCGGTGTGCCGGTGCTCGACGGGGCGAGCAGCGCGGCCATCTCCTCCTCGTCCCACGGGTCGGCGGCGGTGTCGGTGCGGCGGCTCCGCTCGTCCCGCTCGACGGCGGGCGGGACCTCCGTCGGGCGCAGCAGCGGCTGGGTCAGCTCGCCGGTGTCGCCGCCGACCGCCTCGGGAGCGGGCGGGCGCGGCATCAGGTCGGCCACCAGGTCGGGGTCCTCGCGGACGCCGGTCACCACCGCGGTGCTCACCCGGCGCAGCTGGTGCAGGAGCACGCCGGCGTCGGCGGGCCGCTGGCCCCGGTCGCGTGCCGTCGCGCGGGCGACCAGCGCGTCGACGTACGCAGGCAGGCCGGGGACGAGGGTCGAGGGGAGCGGGACGTCCTCGTGCACGTGCTTGTAGGCCACCTGGATCGGCGACTCGCCCTCGTGCGGCTTGCGACCGGTGAGCAGCTCGAACAGCAGCACCCCCGCGGCGTACACGTCCGCGCGTGCGTCGGCGCGGCCGTCGACCACCAGCTCCGGCGCGAGGTAGGAGACCGTGCCGATGAGCACGCCGCCGGTCGCGGTGTGCTGGGTGTCGGCGCTGACGGCCTTGGCGAGGCCGAAGTCGGCGACCTTGACCTGCCCCTCGTCGGAGATCAGGACGTTCTCCGGCTTGACGTCGCGGTGGATGAGGCCGGCGCGATGGGCGGCCGCCAGCGCGGAGAGCACCGGCTCGAGCAGCGCCAGCGCGCGGGCCGGCGGCATCGGGCTCTCCTTGGCGATGACGTCGCGCATCGTGTGCCCGGCGACCAGCTCCATCGCGAGGAACACCACGCCGTCGTCGTCGCCCTGGTCGTGGACCGCGACGACGTTCGGGTGCGAGAGGCGGGCGGCCGCGCGGGCCTCGCGGACGAACCGGGCCGCGAACTCCTCGTCGTCGCCCAGGCCGGGGTGCATGACCTTGATCGCGACCGTCCGGTCCAGCCGGATGTCGGTGGCCTCGTGCACGCTGGCCATGCCGCCGCGGGCGATCCGCGGACCGACGCGGTAGCGGCCGTCGAGGAGGCGCCCCTCGAGCCGCTGGCCGTCCCAGCGGGGGGAGGAGGAAGAACCGGAGGAGGGGTCGGTCGAGGACGCGTCCGCGCCCGACCGGGCATGACGATCTGGCGTCACGACGACCCTCCTGCGTGCCGAAGGGGGAAGTCTCCGGCGGGGACATCGTACGAAAGCACGCCCCTCCCGGCGGGTGAGCCCGGCGCCCGGCGTGGCGCGGACCCACCGGCGCGGGTGGGAGGATGGGCCCATGACCGACGACATCCCGCTCGCCGACCACGACCTCGCCGCCCTGGTGCCCGAGTGGATCGACTGGGCCGAGGCCGCCCGCAGGCTCGGCGTCACCGTCGCCAAGGTCCGCACGATGATCCGCGACCACGAGCTGGCCGCCGCGGTGCCGTCGCCGGGCGCGGGACAGCAGGTGCCCGCCGACTTCATCCAGGACGGGTTCCCGGTCAAGGGCCTGCCCGGCCTGCTGACGGTGCTGCACGACGGCGGGTACGACGACCGCGAGTGCATCGCCTGGCTCTACCTCGACCAGGACCTGCCCGGTCGCCCGATCGACGCGCTGCGGGAGAACCGCGGCTCCGAGGTCAAGCGCCGCGCCCAGGCGATGGCGTTCTGACCCTCCCGTGCGACTGAGCCCGCGGCTCCGGGCGGTCGGCCCGCTGGCCGTCGTCGTCCTGCTCGTCGTCCTCGGCGCGCTGCTCGCCGGCGGCGAGGACACCCCGGCCGGCCCGTCCGGCTCCTCGGGCCTGCCGACGGTCGAGCTCACCGACCTGCCGCGTGAGGCGCAGGAGACGATCGAGCGGATCCAGGACGGCGGTCCGTTCCCGGAGCCGGAGCACGACGGCACCGTCTTCCACAACTACGAGGGCCTGCTGCCGGAGCAGGCGGACGGCTACTACCGGGAGTACACCGTCCCCACGCCCGGCCTCGACCACCGCGGGCCGCGGCGGATCGTCGCTGGCGAGTCGCGCGAGTGGTACTGGACCAACGACCACTACGCCTCCTTCGCCGAGGTGCTGCCGTGACCGGGCCCGACGACCTCCTGGTCGACCTGCTCGCCGGGCGCGTGCCACCGGGCGTCCACCGCTGGGACACGGCGTACGCCGTCGCGGACGTCCGGGCGACCCTCGAGCGCGCCGGCTGGCGGTTCCTGCACCTCGACGGCCGGGCCCACCCGTCCCGCGCCGAGACCCTCGAGGCGCTCGGCGAGGCGCTCACGCTCCCGTCCTGGTGGGGCCGCAACCTCGACGCGCTGGCCGACTGCCTGCGCGACCTCGCGGCCGAGCCCGACACCGGCCGCACCGTCCTGCTGTGGGAGGGCTGGCGCGTCCTCCACGACCAGGACCCCCGCGCCGTCGACGTCGTCCTGCGCCTGCTCACCGGCGCGGGCCTCACCGTCCTCCTCCGCGGCTGACCCCTCGCCGGGGTCGTGTGCCTGAGGACGCGCCCCGCAGCGTCCTGGGCCACACGACCCGGCCGCCGCGGCTCGGGCCCCGGGCCGGCCGGTTCTCCACAGGATCGGACCCGCTGGCGCGGTAGTCCGTGACGTTTGGCAGGGAGATCCGGCCGAACGACCGCCCGAACGTCACGGACTACCCCGGCGGCGGCGCCCGACGGCCGGCGGGTGGTCGGCCAGGCGGGGGAACGGAGAGGTCAGACGGTCCGCTGGGTGGCGGCGTCGGCGAGGGCGCGGAGGGCGTCGCGGGCGGCGGGGTCGACGGGGGCGCGGTCGAGGGCGGCGACGGCGAGCTCGGAGAGCTGCTCGATGACCGCCTCGACCTGGGCGCGGGCGCCGGAGGAGTCGATGATCCCGCGGAGCCGCTCGACCGCGGCCTCGTCGAGCGGGGTGCCGAGCGAGCGGTCGAGCAGGGCGGCGTCGGCGTCGGGGGCGGCGTCGAGCGCGAGGGCGACGAGCACGGTGCGCTTGCCCTCGACCAGGTCGTCACCGGCGGGCTTGCCGGTCGTCGCGGGGTCGCCGAAGACGCCGAGCAGGTCGTCGCGCAGCTGGAACGCCTCGCCGAGCGGCAGGCCGAAGGCCGTCAGCGCGTCGAGCATCCCGGCGTCGGCCCCGGCGAGCGCGGCGCCGATGTGGAGGGGGCGCTCGATGGAGTACTTCGCGGACTTGTAGCGCAGCACGGTCATCGCGGTCTCCACGTCGGCGCGTCCGCGCGCCTGGACGGAGACGTCGAGGAACTGGCCGGCCACGACCTCGGAGCGGCACAGGTCGAAGACCTCGAGCGCGGGCGCCACCTGCGCCAGCGGCAGGCCGCAACGCCGCAGCAGCTCGTCGGCCCAGCTCAGCAGCATGTCGCCGAGCAGGATGGCCGCGGCCGCGCCGTACTGCTCCGGGTCCCCGGTCCAGCCCGACGCGCGGTGCTCGGACTCCAGCTGCCGGTGCGTGGCCGGGCGGCCGCGCCGGGTGTCGGAGGCGTCCATGAGGTCGTCGTGCACCAGTGCACTCGCGTGCAGCAGCTCGAGGGCGGCGCAGGCGCGGACCAGTGCCTCCTCGTCGGCGGGGGAGGACGGAGCAGCGACCGCGAGGTGGCCCCACCAGCAGAACGACGCGCGGAACCGCTTGCCGCCACGGACGGTGGTGCGGGCCTCGGTGACCAGCCGCTCCGCGTCGGGACCGAGCGGCGCCAGGCGCGCCAGCTGCTGGTCGAGGAACGCGTCGAGCGCCCGCTGGACCCGGTCGCGGAAGTCGTCGCTGTCCCACCCGCTGGCCGTCACGCCGTCGAGACTAGCCAGTGCCTGCTGCGTGGACAGATGCCGGTCCGCGGCGGCGCCGACCGTACGCTTCGGCCCATGGTGACCGGACCTGGACGCTCGCTCGGGGAGATGATCCGCGAGGGCGGGAAGTCGTTCTCGTTCGAGTTCTTCCCGCCGAAGGACGAGGCCGGCGAGCAGCAGCTCTGGGACGCCATCCGCGCTCTCGAGCCCTACCGGCCCACCTTCGTCTCCGTGACGTACGGCGCCGGGGGCTCGACCCGGGACTCGACCGTCCGCGTCACGGGTCGGATCGCGCGCGAGACGTCCCTCATCCCGATGGCCCACCTCACCTGCGTCGGGCACACCCGCGCCGAGCTCGAGGCGATCCTCGACGCCTACCACGAGGCCGGCGTGCACCACGTGATGGCGCTGCGCGGCGACCCGACCGACGGTCCCCGGGCGGCCTGGACGCCGACCGAGGGCGGGCTGACCTACGCGACCGAGCTCGTGGAGCTGGCCCGCTCGCGCGGTGACTTCCGGGTCGGCGTCGCGGCCTTCCCCGAGGGCCACCCGACGGCGGAGTCGCTCGACCACGACGCCGACGTGCTGGTCGCGAAGGCGCAGGCCGGCGCGGAGTTCGCCGTGACCCAGATGTTCTTCCGTGCCTCCGACTACTTCGGCCTCGTCGCCCGCGTGCGTGACCGCGGCGTCGACATGCCGATCCTGCCGGGGATCATGCCGATCCTGAACCTCGCGGCGATCCGTCGCCAGGGCGAGCTCATCGGCGCGGACGTGCCCGAGGAGGTCGTCCGCCGGATCGCCGCGCACGACGGCGACCCGGTCGCGGTGCGCAACGAGGGCATCGCGGTGGCGGCCGAGATGTGCGAGGAGCTGCTCGCGGGCGGCGCACCCGGCCTGCACTTCTACACGCTCAACCGGTCCCGGGCGACGCTCGAGATCTTCGATCGGCTGAACGTCTCCGCCTGACCGGTGCGACCCGCCCTCGCTCAGGCGGGTCCTACGGCCTGCGCGACGAGCGCGGCCGAGAGGCCGACGTACGGCAGGCCGGCGCCGGGTGTCGCGTGCGCGCCGGCGGCGTACACCCCGGCCACGGGCGTCGTCGGCCTCAGCCGCTGCCGCACGGTCGACCGGCCCTGCCACAGGACGCCCATCGGCGAGCCGCCCCAGGTCTCGACGAGGTCGCGCGGCGTGCGGTCGACGCGGGCGACGACGTGGGGGCGCACGTCGATGCCGTGGCGGGCGAGCGCTCGGAGGACGTCCTCGGCGAGCCGGCCCCGGCCGTGGACCGTCCACGCGGTGGCCCCGTCGGGAGCCCGGCCGCCGGGACGGACGACCAGCAGCGGGTCGCCGTGCAGGACCAGCTCGTGGGGGAGGTCGGGCACGTCGCCCTCGAGCCCGAGGTGCGTGACGACCGGAGGGATCGCCGGCATCGCGCGTGCGACGAGCGGCGCGAGCGTGGGCAGCAGGCGCGGGTCGACGGCCACGACGACCACGTCGGCGTCGACCTGCTCGCCGCCGAGGTCGACCGCGGCCACGCGACCGGACCGCACCACGAGGTCGCGTGCGGTCGTGCCCGTGTGGACGGTCACGCCGCGGGTCGCCATCCGCGCGGCCAGGACCTCCGCGAGCCGCGCCATGCCGCCGTCGACCGTCCACGCGCCGAAGCGCTGCTCGACGTACGCCGTGACGCCGGCCCAGGCGGGCACGTTGCGCAGGTCGTGGCCCTCGGCGACGGCCGGGTGGCCGGCCACGAGCGCGAGCCGCTCGTCCTTGAACGTCTTGCGCAGCCGCCGGTGGAGCGTCTCGCGCCCGTCGAGGAGCGCGGCCAGCGGACGGGAGAGTGCGGCGGGGTCCCACGGCACCTCGAGGTACTCGCGGCGCAGCGTCTCCCACACCTCGGTGTAGGACGCGACGTGGTCGACCCAGCGCTGTCCGAGACCCGGTCCGAGCGCGTCGAAGGCGGCGACCTGCGCGCCGCGCGACGCAGGGACGGTGACGCCCGTGCCGTCGGCGAAGCGGTGCTCGCGCACCACGTCCAGGGGGACCAGCTCGAGCTCGCGCTCGACGGGCCGTCCGCTCTTGCGGAACAGGTCGCGCACGACGGCCGGCAGCGTGGTCCACGTCGGGCCGGCGTCCCAGGCGAAGCCGTCGGCCTCGACCGTGCTCAGCGCGCCGCCGAGCACACGGGAGCGTTCGAGCAGGGTGACCTCGTGACCGAGCTTCGCCAACCGCGCGGCGGACGCGAGCCCGGCGAACCCACCACCCACGACCACGACCCGCGCCACGGCTCGACCCTAGGGGCCCGCGCCGACATCGCCGACACCGCCGCCCGGCGGGGCCGGGCGGCGACGCCACCGGCGCCAGCCGCGCCGGACCAACCGGGCGACGAGGTACAGCACGACGAGGCCCCCGACCAGCAGCACCGCCGCCACGGCCGCCGCGGCGCGCGGGTGCTCGATCGCGAACCACACCACCGCCAGCACCGCGACGTCCTCGGTGACGCTCGCCAGCACGTTGCTGACCGGCTCGGGGGAGGTGTTGATCGCCAGCCGCCCGCCGGCCTTCGCCAGGTGCGACAGCAGGGCGGTGCCGCCGCCGACCGTGCCGAGCACGGCCTGGTCCAGCGCCTGGGCGTCGCCGGCGAGCAGGACGCCGACCACCGCGCCCACCGTCGGGCGGATCGCGGTCGAGACGGCGTCCCACGTCGAGTCGACGTACGGGATCTTGTCGGCGACGAGCTCGACGACGAAGAACAGCGACGCCACGGCGAGCACGTCCCAGCGGCCGAGGGCGTCGGGCACCTGGTCGAGGTCGCCGACCCGGTCGGCGACGCCGAGGACCAGCACGACCAGGTAGGCGTTGATGCCGCTGGCCCAGCCGCTGGAGAACGCGAGCGCGAGCGACTCCACCGCAGCCTCCTCGTCAGCCCTGGCGGATGACGCGGTCCAGCGACTCGGGGTCGCGCCCCACCACCGTGGTGCCGTCGGACGCGGTGAGGATGGGGCGCTGGATCGCCCGCGGCGCGGCGGCGAGCGCCTCGAGCCACGCCTGCCGCGCGGACGGCTCGCGGGGCAGGTCGATGCCGGCCTCGCGCGCCTCCTTCGGTCGAGCGACGTCCCAGGGCTCCAGCCCGAGGCGGGCCACCACCTCCCCGAGCTCCGCCGCCGTCGGCGGATCGTCGAGGTAGCGCCGGACGGTGTAGTCCGCACCTGCTGCGTCGAGCTCCGCGACGGCGGTGCGGCACTTGGAGCAGGCGGGGTTCAACCAGATCTCGATGCTCACGGGTCTCACTCCACGTCGATCTCGGTGGCGCCGGTCAGCGCCCTCAGCTCGTCGTACGTCGTCGAGAACACGGCCGCGGGATGGCCGGCCGCGGCCCAGACGACCGGGTGCCGCTGCAGCCAGCGGTCGAGGTACGTCGGCACCGGGGTCGGGTGCCCGATGGGGGAGACCCCGCCGATCACCTGGCCGGTCGCCGCCCGGACCAGCTCGGCGCTCGCCCGGCGCAGGCGGGGCACGCCGACGGTCGCTGCGACCTTGCCGGTGTCGACGCGGTGCGAGCCGGAGGTCAGCACCAGCACCGGGTCGCCGTCGGCCTCGAAGAGCAGGCTGTTGGCGATCGCGCCGACCTCGCAGCCCAGCGCCTCGGCGGCCAGTGCCGCGGTGTGCACGGAGTCGGGCAGAATGACGACGTCGCCGGTGCCGCCGCGTCGTGCGTGCTCCTCGCGGAAGCGCGTGATCGAAGGGTGCTCGGTCGCCATGAGCGCGACCCTAGGGCACCGGGCCGACACCCGGCCGACCCCGCGACCACCCGCACGAGGAGCCCGCATGACGACCCAGCCCACGACGGACCGCACGACGACGGGCCGGCCCGCGTCGGTCGAGCGCGCGGTCCGGTTGCTGTGGGTCCTGGTCGGCCTCGCCGCGCTCACCGCGGTGCTCACCGTCCTCCTGCGCGCGGACCTGCTCGACTCGTGGACGGTCGGGCACCCGGTCGACGCCGACATCAAGCAGCCGGCGTTCGTCCCGGTGGCGATCGTCCTGCTCATCACCTTCATCGGGCTCATCGGCACCCTGCTCCCGTTCCTGGTCGTCGGCGCGAACTGGGCGCGGCACTCCCTCGCGGCCGTCGTCCTGATGGCGGCGGTCGCGACGATCGCCGGCCTGCGCACCGAGCCCCCGGCACAGTTCGTCGTCGCGGCGATCGTCTCCCTCGTCGTCGACGTAGCGATCCTGGCGCTGCTGTGGAGCCGGTCCACCAGCGCCTTCGTGCGCGGCCACGGGGCCGCGCCCCGCGACCAGGACTGAGGTCCGGGCCGGCTCCTCCCCAGCCACCGCCGGCAGGTCTTGACGACCTGTCGGTGGAGAGGTGTACCTTCGTCTTGTTCGAACAGGTGTTCGATCAACCCGGCGGGGACGACCTCGACCCCCGTCCCCGCCGGGCGGCACGGTCCGGGGTCGGTGGGGTCGACGGATCCGGGCGGGAGCCCGAGGAGCGAGGCGGACGTGGTGCGGTACGACGACCCCGTCGAGGTGCGGACCGGTGCGGGCGGGCTCGAGGGCCCGGCCCAGTTCCTGTGGCGCGGGCGGTTGTGGAAGGTGCGGGCGGTGCTCGAGCGGCGCAGCCAGGACCTGCCGCCGCGCGAGGTGTGGCGCGTGGCGGCGGGTCGCGGCCGGCTGGACCAGGACGGTCCGGCGGGCGGCGGGGTGTTCGAGCTGGTCCACGACGTGCCGGCCGGACGCTGGCTGCTGGCGGCCGGTGCGGGGGCGGGGGAGTGAGCGCCGTGCGGAGCGTCCCGGAACAGCCGAACCCCTACGCCCTGCCCGCCACGACGCACGCCTACCTGGCCCGGTCGGCGGAGTCGCTGAGCGAGGCGATCGCCGCGACCGAGGTGACCGAGCGCTACGCCCACGCGCACGTCGCGGCACTCCGGGCGGCCGCGGCGCTGCTCGCGGCGCGGGCCCGGCCGACCCCCGCGCGGCGGCGGCCGCAGAAGAACGCGTGGGTCCTCCTCGTGGAGGTCGCTCCCGAGCTCGAGGAGTGGGCGCGGTTCTTCGCCGCGGGTGCCGGCAAGCGGGCCGCGGCCGAGGCGGGCTCCCGGCGGGCGGTGACCGAGCGCGAGGCCGACGACCTCGTGCGGGACGCCGACCGGTTCCTCGGCGTGGTCGAGCAGGCGCTCGGGCTCGTGCCCCACGCGCCGGTGCAGGTCCACGTCGTGCGCCGGGTCGGGTGAGCCGGGCGTGCCCGGCGGCCCCCGAGCCCTAGGCTGGGCGGCATGCCAGTTCCCGAGCGGCCCGGCGACCGACCCGGCGACCGAACCAGCGACCGTCCGAGCGAGCGCCGTACGGCGGCACGGACCGCGGTCGTCTGGAGTGCCCTCGGCGACGTTCTCGACCAGGGTCCGCTCGACGTCCTCGACATCGGCGGCGGCACCGGCGGCTTCGCGGTCCGGGTCGCCCAGGCGGGCCACCGGGTCACCGTCGTCGACCCGAGCCCGGACGCCCTGGCCTCCCTCGACCGCCGCGCACGGGAGCGGGGCGTCGAGGTGGCCGCGCACCAGGGCGACCTCGCCGGCCTCGCCGACGTCGTCGGCGAGGATGCCGCCGACGTGGTGCTGTGCCACGGGGTGCTCGAGGTCGTGGAGGACCCTGCGGCCGCGCTCGGTGCGCTCCGCTCGGCCCTGCGCGCCGACGGCACGCTCAGCCTCCTGGTCGCCCAGCGGCACGCGGCCGTCGTCGCCCGGGCGATGGCCGGTCACTTCCAGCAGGCGATCGCCCTGCTCGACGGCGACCCGGCTGCGCCGAGCCCGGGGCGCTCGGGTCGGCGCTTCACCCGCGACGAGGTCGAGCGCCTGCTGCAGGACGCCGGCTTCACCGTCGACGGCGTCCACGCGGTCCGCGTCTTCGCGGACCTGGTGCCCGGGTCCCTCCTCGACGCCGAGCCGGGCGCTGCCGCGGCCCTCGTCGAGCTGGAGCGCGCCGTCGCCGACCGGCCGGAGTACCTCCCGCTCGCGACCCAGCTGCACCTGCTCGCGCGCTGACCCCGCCGCCGCGGTCGGCTCCCATGGCCCTGGCCGTGGTGCCGGGGCCGGGGCGTCGTGAGCGACGGCCGGGTCGACCGGTCGTGGGACTGCCCGGTGCTGCACGTCGACATGGATGCGTTCTTCGCCTCGGTCGCCCTGCGCGATCGGCCCGACCTCCACGACCTGCCGGTGGCCGTGGGCGGTGGGCACCGCGGGGTGGTGCTCTCGGCCAACTACGCGGCGCGCGCGCACGGCGTCCGCGGCGGCATGTCGGGCGTGCGGGCGCGCCGGCTGTGCCCGGACCTGGTCTCGCTGCCGGGTGACCACGCGACGTTCTCGGCGGTGTCCTCCGCGCTGCGGGAGATCTTCCGGCGGTTCACGCCGGTGGTGGAGATGGCCTCCCTGGACGAGGCGTTCCTCGACGTGCGCGGCGCGACCCGGCTGCTGGGGTCGCCGCTCACGATCGCGGAGATGGTCCGCGCGACCGTCCACGAGGAGCAGCGCATCACCTGCTCGGCCGGCGTCGCGCCGACCGTGTCGGTCGCGAAGATCGCGAGCCGGCGCGCGAAGCCCGACGGGGTGGTGGTCGTCCCGCCCGACGAGGTGGTCGACTTCCTGCACGCCCTCGACGTCGAGGAGCTGTACGGCGTCGGGGAGGCGACCGCTGCCAAGCTCCGGCGGGCCGGGTTGCGCACCGTCCGCCAGCTCGCGCACGCGCCGACCGAGGAGGTGCGGGCCGCGGTCGGGCCCGGCGCGGCCCGCCAGCTCCACCTGCTCGCCTGGGGGCGCGACCGCACAGAGCTGCACGAGCGACGCGGACCACAGGAGCCGGACCGCTCGATGGGCGCGCAGCGCACTTTCGCCCGCGACCTGACCGACCGCGACGAGGTGCTGCGCGAGGTGCTCGGGCTGGCGGCCAAGGTGACCCGCCGGCTCCGGGCCGGGGAGGTGGCGGGCCGGACGGTCGTCCTGACGGTGCGGTACGCCGACTTCACGACCCTCACCCGCTCCCAGACGCTGCCGGAGCCGACCGACGTGACCCAGGAGGTGTACGCCGCGGCGGTCGCGCTGCACGACGCGGAGGTCGCCCGCAACCGGGCTTCCCGAGGCGGCCGGCGCGGTCGGTCCGCCGCGCTGCGGCTGGTCGGGGTGCGGGTCGAGGGCCTCGTGCCGCGCACCCGCGTGCACCGGCAACGGGTCCTGGGGGAGCGCGAGCACGGCTGGTCCGAGGCCGACCGCGCCGTCGACCGGGCCGCCGGTCGGTTCGGCTCGGGGGCGGTCCGCCCGGCGACCCTCCTGGGCGGCGCGCGGACCCCGCCGGCGCCCAGCCGCCGGTCCGCCGGAGACGCCAGCACGGGTGTCGGCGGTGGGGCCGGCGAGCCGCCGAGCGACCAATTTCACTGACGCGGCTACCGCGTTCCGAAACGCCTGCCTAGACTTGCGACACGACCCGCGTGGGGCGTGTACCGGCCGTACGACCAGTGGAGGAACGGTGCCACTCTCCGAAGAGGAGCTGCGACTGCTCGAGCAGATGGAGCGCGCGCTCTCGGAGGAGGATCCGAAGTTCGCCTCCACGTTGCGCGGCACGTCGTTGCGCCGCTCCGCTCGTCGTCGTGCCATCGCCGCCGGCGCCTGCTTCGTCGCTGGTGTCGCGCTGCTGATGACCGGCGTGGTGACGCAGCTGCCGGTCGTCGGGATCATCGGGTTCCTCGTCATGCTCGGCGCCGGCACCGTGGCCCTCACCTCGCTCCGCGGTCAGCCCGCGGCTGCAGCGGCTCCGCCCGACCCGCGCCAGGCCGCACACCCCTCGCGCTTCACCGTCATCGACGGCGGTCGCAAGAGCCGCCCCCGTCGCACCCGCCGCTCCTCCGGCTCCTTCATGGAGCGCATGGAGGAGCGCTGGCGCCGCCGGCGCGAGCAGAACGGCGGCTTCTGACCCACCCCGGCCCCCGCTGGTCGAGCAGCGAAGGCCGCCTCCCGCTGGTCAAGCAGCGAAGGCCGCTCCCCGCTGGTTGAGCAGCGAAGGCCGTCAAGGCCTGAGCGTGTCGAAACCCCGGGAGCCGACTGCGGCCTCGAGGACGCGCGTCCGCCTGCGGCGGGCAGGGTGTTGGCTCCGCGTCGCTCTGCGGCTCGGGTCCGCGGGTGCGGGTGCGCCGGGTGTGGGGTCGAGGCCTGCGGCGTCCGCCTGCGGTCCGGGGCCGCCCGGCTCACTTGCTCCCGAGGGGGCCTTCCCCCGCTTCGCTCCTCCAGGCCGTCGGGGTCGCCTTGACGTTCGCCGGGGCGTCCCGGCCCTCCGGCGGCCACCTCCGGCCCCGACCAGCGCGGCGTACCTGGGTCCGCGGCCGGCCTCCGGCGCGGCGGCGGCCGGGAGGACTCGAGGACGTGTCCGCGCGGGCGGTGAGTCCGCGAGCGCCTAGCCGCCAACGTGGTCGACGACGCCGCCGTACCTCGTCGAGGCCGGTTCGGTGCGGGGACCGGCCTGGGGGCGGGTGGTGCGGACGAGCACCGAGCGGGGCCACCAGGCGGCGAGGCGGCGGGCGCGGCGGGGGGCGCCGTCGTGCAGGGCCGCGGTGATCGTCTCGACCTCGGCGCGCAGGGGCGTGGTGGCGGCGTCGGCGCGGGGGGAGTAGCGCAGCAGCTCGACGGCTGCGACGACGCGGTCGAGGGCGCGGACGGCGTCGGGAGCCAGGTGGGCCCCGCGGCGGGGGCGGCGCTCGGCCGGGCCGTCGTCGGGTGCGCCGAAGTGGTCGGCCAGCCAGGCGGCGGACTGGCGTGGCGAACGGGCTTCGGGCCAGGGAAGGCGGAGGTCGACGGCGGTGTCGCGGAGCTCGGCCCAGGCCGGTTCGGGGCCCGCCGAGAGACGGCCGGAGCGGCGCCGGGCACGGATCGTGCGGGGGAGGAGCACCAGGGCTAGGACCAGCCCGCCGCCGAGCAGTCCGCCGAGCACGGGCAGCAGCCAGGCGCGGTCGTCCGACGCGTCCGCGGCGGCGTCGGTCTGCTCCTCCTCGACGGGCGCGGCCTGAGTGTCCTCGGGGCGGTCGGGCCGCTGCGGAGTCGCCGCGTCGGTGCGGTCGGGGGAGATGGGATCGGGCGCGGGGACGTCACCGCGGGTCCACGCCGGTGCGCTGCGCGCGCGGGCGGCGGGGGTCGGCTCGAACCGGACCCAGCCGCTGCCGGGGAAGAACAGCTCGGGCCAGGCGTGGAGGTCGTGGGCGCTGTACTCCCAGGTGTTCGAGCCGACCGGGTCGGGCCGCAGGAAGCCGACCGCGACGCGAGCGGGGATCCCGAGCATCCGGGCCATCACGGCCATCGAGGCGGCGTACTGCTCGCAGTAGCCGCTGCGGCCGTCGGGGCGCAGGAAGGACACGAGGTCCTCGGTGGCGTTGCCCTCGACGCCGGCGGTGCTGTACTCGAAGCCACCGGTCTCGCGGAACCACCGCTGCAGCGCCACCGCCTTCTCGTAGCGGGTCGGCGCCTCGCGGGTCACCTGGACCGCCAGGTCGCGCACCTCGTCGGGGATGTCGTCGGGCAGCTCGGTGTACGTCATGGGCACCAGTCCGAGGCTCGAGCGCGCTCGGGCCATGTCGACCGCGTCGTAGTCCAGCTTGACGCCGGTCATCTCGTACTCGAGGCCGGCGGTGTCCATCTCCTCGTCGGCCGCGAGGAAGTCACGGGTCTGGACGTCGTAGCGCCAGTCCCCGTCCGCCACCACGCGGGTGCTGGTCGCCCACGCCGGCAGCCAGGAGGACTCGAAGGCGTCGTAGACGCTGACGCGGTACTCGTAGGAGGTGCGACGCAGCTCCGGGTCGACCCCGAGGAGCGGCGGCAGCTCGCCGCTGGGCACGTTGGTGACCGGCACCTCGCGGTCGCCGGCGCTCCAGGTGTTGCCGTTGAACCAGGTGAGCGCGGTGGTGCGGAGGTACGACGGGTCGGGGTCGTCGGTCGTCAGGCGCAGCACGGGATCGTCCGGGCCGCGGACGAGGTCCTGCTTGAGGTTGGCGAGCGGGTTGGTCAGCTCGATCTCGTCGCCCCCGCCGGGGCCGTGGCCGAAGTCGACGAGCCGCACGTCGAGGGTCGGGACGGCCAGCGGCACCGCCACCGCGAGGGCCGTCGCGACGCCGCCGATCGCCGCGGCGGTCGTGCGGACCCGGCCGGTGCGGACGCCGAAGCCGGACGGGTCGTCCTCGACGGTGCGTCCCCAGCGGGTGACCCGGTCGCCCTCGTGGAGGTACAGCACGAGGAGGAACCCGATGGCGGTGAGCGCGAAGACCCACCACGACAGGCCGCCGCCGAGCACGCTGACCGGCACGCTGTAGATGGTCAACAGCGGCACGCCGGCCCACGAGACGCGCCGCAGTGTCGCCACCAGCGCGTCGACGAGCAGGAAGCACCCGAGGCCGCCGAGGACGAGCAACGGGTGCACCGGTGCGGAGGTCGGCACCGGCGGGGCGTACTGGTTGGCGTTGTCGACGGCCGACCGCACGACCAGCTCGAGCTCGAGCAGGCCGGGGCCGACCGGGAGCGGGTAGCCGGTGAGCGCGAGGCAGGTGGCGACCCCGCCGCTGAGGACCTGGGCGAGGACGACCAGGGCGCCAGGAACGCGGGCCCAGCGGGCGAGGGCGCCGGTCGCGACGACGACCGCGCCCACGAGCAGCAGCGGGCCGAGGTAGGTGCCAGGTGCCTCGGTGAACGGCCGCCACGACAGCATCGCGAGCCAGGTGGTGCCCGCGGCAGCCGCCGAGACGGCGAGCGTGGTGCGCAGGTTCGTGCGGCGGGCGGTCATCGGACGACCTCCGCGTGGCGGGCGCCCTGGCCCACGGTCGAGGACAGGTCCTGCCAGACGGCGTCGAGCCGGTCGCCGGGCGTCAGCGAAACCGCCCGCCAGCCCTGCTGGACCAGCACGGGCACGGCGCCGCCCGGGGTGCCGTGCGCGTCGACCCAGGCGTCGACGTCCAGGGACACCGCGAGCCCCGAGCCGGCGTGGTGCCGCATCCGGCGCAGGACCGGGACGTCGAGCGCCTCGACCGCACCCAGCACGGCGACGGTGAGCCCGCCGTGGCCCTGCTCGCCGAGCCACGAGCCGTCCAGCCGCGGCGAGGCGACCGGCTGCAGGACCGCGAGCGCCTCGAGCAGGGGACCGGTGCCGACGTCGGACTCACGCTGGTGCCACGCGCTGCCCGGCTCCTCGCCCGAGGCGGTCACGAGCCGGACGGCAAACCCGCGCTGCACCAGGTGGGCGGCGATGGAGGCCGCCGCGGAGACCGCGGCCTCGAGCGACGAGGCGACGCCCTGCCCGCGGTGGGCGCTCGCGCGGTTGTCGAGGAACAGGGTCGCGCGCGACTGCCAGGGCTGCTCCTCGCGCCGCACCATCAGCTCGCCGGTGCGCGCGGAGCTGCGCCAGTGGACGCGGCGCAGGTCGTCGCCGCGGCGGTACTCCCGCACCGTCACGTCCTCGGCCGACCCGCTCGCGAAGGCGCGCGGTCGGTTGTCCCCCGCGCCGGTCCAGCCACCGCCGAGCGGGATGGAGGGCAGCGGCACCGTGCGCGGGGTGACGGTCAGCGACGCCGTCGTCTGGAACGACCGCCCGAGCTCGACGAGGCCGAACGGGTCCGCGACCCGCACGGACATCGGTCCGACCTCGAACCGGCCGCGCACGTCCGAGCGCACCTGGTACGCCGCGTGGCGGCGCCAGCCGTGGCCGATGCCCTCGAGGACGAACCGCGGCCGGGAGCCGAGGACGTAGGGGACGTGGTCCTCCAGCAGCAGCACGCCGCTGGGGGTGCGTCCCTCGTTGGTCAGGGTCAGGTCGACCCGCGCCGACTGCCCCGCGGTGACCAGCTGCGGGCTGACCGTGCGGACCAGGGCGAGCTTGTAGCGGCTGCGGGCGAGCACGGCCGCGGTCAGCAGCGGGAGGGCCAGCACGAGCACGCCGACCCGGGTCAGGGCCGGCTGGCCCAGCACGATCGCGCACACGACGGCGGTCACGCCGGCCGCGACGAACGCCCGGCCGCGGACGGTCAGGCCCGCGAGCGCGTCACGCACGACCGGTCCCGGGAGCGCGGGGGCAGCGGGGCAGGGGAGCCACGGGCGTGGTCACGAGCGGGCGCCGTCGGGCACCGGCACGGAGGCCAGCAGGCCGTCGAGGATCGTCGCGGTCGAGCGGCCGCTCATCGACGCCTCGACGCTGGGCAGCAGCCGGTGGGCGAGCACCGGACGGGCCAGCGCGAGCACGTCGTCGGGGAGCACGTAGTCGCGGCCGGCCATCGCGGCGTACGCCTTGGCCGCGCGGACCAGGTGGAGCGTCGCGCGGGGGGAGGCGCCCAGGTTCAGGTCGTCGGTGCGCCGGGTGGCGCCGGTCAGCGCGACGACGTACCGCTGGACGGCCTCGGAGACGTGGACCTGGCCGACGATGCTGGTCAGCTTGCGGATCTCGGCGGCGTCGGTCACCGGCTCGAGGTCGTCCAGCGGGCTGGCGCCGGCGTGCGAGCCGATCATCGCGATCTCGGCCGCCTCGACCGGGTAGCCCACCGAGACCCGCGCCATGAACCGGTCGCGCTGCGCCTCGGGGAGGGCGTAGGTGCCCTCCATCTCGATCGGGTTCTGGGTCGCGATGACCATGAACGGGGTGTCGAGCTGGTAGGTCGTGCCGTCGACGGTGACCTGCCGCTCCTCCATGCACTCCAGCAGCGCGGACTGGGTCTTGGGGGAGGCGCGGTTGATCTCGTCGCCCACGACGATGTTGGCGAAGATGCCACCGGGCCGGAACTCGAACTCGCGGGTGTCCTGGTTGAAGACCGAGACGCCAGTGACGTCCGAGGGCAGCAGGTCCGGCGTGAACTGGATGCGCCGGACCGTCGAGTCGATGCTGCGGGCGAGGGCCTTGCTCAGCATCGTCTTGCCGACGCCGGGCACGTCCTCGATCAGCAGGTGGCCCTCGGCCATGAGCACCACTAGCGAGGCCGAGACGACGTCGGGCTTCCCCTCGATCACGCGCTCGATGTTGGACCGGATCCGCCCGACCACGCGCGCGAGCGTCTCGAGGTCAGCACCTCCCGCTGCCGGAGCAACCACGTCGAGCCCTTCCGTCCCTCTGACACGTGCGACCAACGGTATTCGGTGACGGCAACCTGCGCCGCTTCTCCGGTCCGGCGCCCCCGACG
>NZ_JAANMS010000079.1 GCF_011250565.1 Nocardioides sp. IC4_145 | reverse complement strand
GGACGACCGGACATCGGCCCGGCGGCCGGCGGGCTGAGCCGGACGCACGTGGCCCGCGTCACACGGCAGCGGTCCTGGGGTCAGCTCGCCTTCTTAGCCGCGGCCTTCTTCGTGGTGCTCTTCTTCGCGGTCGACTTCTTGGCAGCGGTCTTCTTGGCGGGGGCCTTCTTGGCGGTCGACTTCTTCGCCGCCGAGGACGACTTCTTGGCGGCGGCCGTCTTCTTCGCCGGCTTCTCCTCGGCCTCGTCGTCGCCGTCACCGTCGGAGCCGGCGTCGGAGTCGCCCTGGGGCTCGTCCAGGTCGGAGGCGCGGGGCGCCTCGCCGCGGGCGGTCTTGGCGGCGTCGACAGAGCGCTGGAGGGCGGCGAGGAGGTCGACGACCTCGCCGGAGGACTTGGTGGAGGTGGGGGTGCGCTTGACCTCGCCGCCCTCGATCTTGGCCTTGACCATCGCCTCGACGGCCTCGGCGTAGTCGTCCTCGAACTCGGAGGGGTCGAAGTCGCCGGCGAGGGTCTCGACGAGCATCCGCGCCATCTTCACCTCGGCGTCCTTGACCTCGCCGGTCTCGACGTTGAAGTCGGGGGTGCGGACCTCGTCGGGCCACATCATCGTCTGGAGCACGATCACGTCGTCGCGCACGCGCAGCACGGCGACGGTGGTGCGCTGGCGCAGGGCGACGGTGACGACGGCCATCCGGTCGGCCTCGAGCAGGGCCTGGCGGAGCAGGGCGTAGGGCTTGGCGCCGGACTTCTCGGGCTCGAGGTAGTAGCTCTTCTCGAACAGCATCGGGTCGATCTGGTCCGAGGGCACGAACTTCTCGACCGCGATCTCCCGCGACGACGTCGAGGGCAGCTCGGACAGGTCGTCCTCGTCGAGGACGACCATCTCGCCGTCCTCGGTCTCGTAGCCCTTGGCGATCTCGGAGTAGGGAACTTCCTCGCCGTCGACCGAGCAGACCCGTTGGTACTTGATCCGCCCGCCGTCCTTGGCGTGCACCTGCCGGAACGACACGTCGTGCGACTCGGTGGCGGCGTACAGCTTGACCGGCACGCTGACCAGGCCGAAGGACACCGCACCCTTCCAGATCGCTCGCATGCGGTAAGCATGGCCCCATGCGCCCCATGCTCGCCACCAAGGGCACCTCGGTGCCGGCCGGTGCGGAGTGGGCGCACGAGGTGAAGTGGGACGGCGTCCGCGTCCTCGCCGACACCAGCCGCGAGAGGCGCACGCGCTTCACCAGCCGCAACGACAACGACGTGACGCTCGCGTGGCCGGACCTCGCCGAGCCGCCGCTGGGCGCCCGCGACCTGCTCGTCGACGGCGAGGTCATCGCGCTCAACGAGCAGGGGCTGCCGGACTTCCGCGTGCTCCAGGACCGGATGCACGTGCGCAAGGCGACGACCGCGGCGCGGCTCGCGGACCGCGTGCCGGCGACGTTCATGGTCTTCGACCTGCTCCGTCTCGACGGTGAGGACCTCACCGGCCTCCCGCTGCACGAGCGGCGCGCCCGCCTCGCGGACCTCGGCCTGACCGGCTGGCAGGTGCCGGCGTCGTACGACGACGGCGCGATGCTGCTCGACGCGACCCGCCAGCAGGGGCTCGAGGGGATCGTCAGCAAGCGGCTGTCGAGCCGCTACACCTTCGACGCCCGCTCGCCGCACTGGCTGAAGTTCGCCCACCGCCACCGGCTGTCGTACGTCGTCGGCGGGTGGCGCCCGACCGAGGGCACGAGCCGGCTGGGGGCGCTGCTGGTGGGGGAGCCGACGGCGGACGGGCTGATGTACCGCGGGCGGGTCGGCAGCGGCATCGGCGGCCGGGCGAGCGCCGCCCTGACCGAGGCGCTGGCGGCGTACGCGCGGACGTCCAGCCCGTTCGCCGACGAGGTGCCGCGCGTCGACGCCAAGGGCACGCACTGGGTCGAGCCGGTGCTCGTCGTCGACGTCGACACCCACCACACCTCGCGGGCCCAGCGCCTGCGCCAGCCGTCGTACCAGGGCGTCCGCGCCGACCTCTCGCCCGAGGACCTCCTCGTCGACCCGCAGGGGGAGGGACGTTGAGCCCCGAGAAGCAGGAGGTCGTCGTCGAGGTCGACGGGCGACGGCTGAAGATCAGCAGCCTGGACAAGGTGCTCTACCCGGCGACGGGGACCACCAAGGGGGAGGTGCTGCACTACTACGCGCAGGTCGCGCCGGTCATGCTGCCGCACCTCGCCGACCGCGCGGTGACCCGGATCCGGTGGCCCCACGGCGTGCAGGAAAGCAGCTTCTACGAGAAGAACGTGCCCGCCGGCGCGCCGTCGTGGGTGCGCACCGCCACCGTCCCGACCACCGGCAGCCGCGGCAGCTCCCGCAACGGCGACAAGCTGGTCTTCCCGGTCGTCGACGACCTCGCCACGCTCACCTGGCTGGTCAACCTCGCCGCGCTCGAGCTGCACGTCCACCAGTGGACCGTGGGCCGCAACGGCCGCCCCCGCAACGCCGACCGCCTCGTCATCGACCTCGACCCCGGCGAGCCCGCTGGTCTCCACGAGTGCTGCCAGGTCGCGCTGATGGTGCGCGACGCGCTGGCCGAGCGCGACCTGGACTGCCGGCCGGTCACCAGCGGCAGCAAGGGCCTCCACCTGTACGCCGAGCTGCCGGGCCGGATGCCGTCCGACGACTCGACCGCGCTGGCCAAGGAGGTCGCCGAGGCCCTCCAGAAGCAGCACCCCACGCTCGTCACCGCCACGATGACCAAAGCCCGGCGCTCCGGCAAGGTCTTCCTCGACTGGTCGCAGAACGCCGGCTCCAAGACCACGATCTCGCCCTACTCCCTGCGCGGCCGGGAGCGCCCCACCGTCGCCACGCCCGTCACGTGGGCCGAGGTGGAGGAGGGCGCGGAGGACGAGGAGGGGCTGCGGCAGTTCCGGTACGACGAGGTGCTCGACCGCGTCGCCGAGCACGGCGACCTCTTCGCCTGAGCGCTGTTACCCAACTGTTCCGTCGAGGAGGGGTCGGCGTCACCGGGCCGTGGCCGCCGCCTCCCTAGCGTGGGGAGCACGCCGGTCGGGGGACCGGCGCCCTGGAAGGACTGCGGCACCGACATGACCAGCCTGACGACCTCGCCGACGACCACCGTCCGCCCGCGCCTCCTGGTGCTGCCCGCTGTCGCGGTCGCGGCCGTCGCGGCCGTGGGACTGCTCTCCGGGCTGCCGCTGAGCGGGTCGAGCGACGCCGGCGCCGGGGTGGACCTGGTCGCCGAGGACGGTCGCACGGCGACGCTCACGGTCACCGACCTCGCTCCCGGTGACAGCGCCACCCGCACCGTCACGATCGCCAACGACGCTCCCGAGCCGGCTCGGCTGACCTTCACCGAGACCGGCGACCCGGCGGCGTACGCCGGGGGCCGGCTGCGGCTGAGCGTCTCCTCCGAGGGGCGCGAGGTGTACGACGGCACGTTCGGCGGCCTCGGCGACTACCCGCTCGACATGGGCTGGCTGGAGGCGGGCGCGTCGGCGACGTACACGTTCGTCGTCTCGCTGCCGCACGACGCGCCCGTGGTGCCGGGCGGGGACACCCCGGCCACGGCGTCGTACTCCTGGGTGACCAGCGACTGACGCTGCCCCTGCTCCGGCACCTGCCCCGGCCTGGGCCCAGGCGTGGGCCCGGGCCCGAGGGAGGATGGGCCGCTTCCCCGGACGCGGGGGGTCCCTGGCTCTATGCTCGTCGCCATGGGTCACCGGGTTCTGGTCGTCGAGGACGAGGAGGACATCGCCTTCCCCCTCGTCCGGACGCTGGAGCGCGAGGGCTACGAGGTGGGCTGGGTCGACACCGGCCAGAAGGCGCTCGCCGAGCTGGACGGGCGCCCGGCCGACGTCGTCATCCTCGACCTCGGCCTGCCCGACGTCGACGGGCTGGAGGTCTGCCGCCGCGCGCGCGAGGCCGGCTTCGACGGCGCGATCATGATCGTCACCGCCCGCGCCGGTGAGCTGGACCGGGTGGTCGGGCTCGACTACGGCGCGGACGACTACCTCTCCAAGCCGTTCGGCCTCGCCGAGCTGCAGGCCCGCGTCCGGGCGCTGCTGCGCCGCACCGCCGGGGCCCGCGAGACCGCACCCGTCGACGGCGTGCTGCGCATCGACGTGGCCGCCCGCCGGGTCTACTCCGGCGAGGACGAGGTCCCGCTGACCGGCAAGGAGTTCGACGTCCTGTCGATCCTCGCCGCCAACCGCGACAAGGTCGTCTCCCGCGGCCGGCTGATGGCCGACGTGTGGGACGAGAACTGGTACGGCTCGACCAAGACCCTCGACGTCACCATCGGCCGCCTGCGCCAGAAGCTCGAGAGCCAGGGCGTCTCCGACCGGGTCGTCGCCGTGCGCGGCGTGGGCTTCCGGCTCGAGGGCGCCTCGCCCGACGCCTGAGCCCGCTCGGCCCCCTCAGTCCTGCAGGAACCCGGTGACCAACCGGCCGACCCCGTCGGGCCGCTCGAGCTGGAGGAAGTGGCCGGCGCCCTCAACCAGCACCGCGCCCGCGCGCTCGGCGATCCGCGGGTGGAGGCAGCCGTCCTGCGCGCCGTGGAGCGCGAGGGCCGGGACGGTCGGGGTGCCGGTCCAGGTGCGGTGCCAGTCGCGGTACGCCGACTCGACCTGCCACGGGCGGGCGGCGGCGCGGTAGTAGCCCAGCGCCGCGGACCGGTGGGCGGGCTCGCGCAGCGCGGCCAGCACGTGCTCGAGGTCCTGCCCGGCGTCGTACCCGGGTGACCAGGCGGCCCACAGGTGGCGCACCAGCCGCTCGAAGGAGCGCTCGGGCAGGGCCGGGAGCTGGTTGAACAGCGTGTACCAGCTCATCCGCGCCTGCCGGGCCAGCACCAGCGGGCCGTGGCCACTCATCGCGCGCAACGGCGGGACGGCCATCGTGACCACGCGGGAGTACGGCGACGACGGGTGCGCGCCGAGCGCGTTGGCGGTGATCGCGCCCCAGTCGTGACCGACCAACACTGCCCGCTCGTCGCCGCCGAGCACGTCGTGCACGCCGACCGCGTCGGCCATCAGTGCCGCGACGTGGAAGTCGCCGTCGCGCGGGATGCCCGAGGGTGCGTAGCCGCGGGTGTACGGGGCGACCACCCGCCAGCCGTGCTCGGCGAGCAGCGGGCCGAGGTGCCGCCAGGTCCACGCGGTGTCGGGGAAGCCGTGCAGCAGCACCGCGAGCGGCCCGTCCTCGGGTCCCCACGCGAGGCAGGAGAGCGTGACAGCGGGGAGGGGGACCTCGAGGGTCTCGGGGGTCACGCTCGCCAGGGTAGGGGGCGGCTCAGGGGTGCGGCCAGGGTCGCGTCCGAGCCGGTCCCCGATGTGCCGGACCGGCTGCGGCACCAGGCTCGGAGCCATGATCGAAGTCCAGTCGCTCACCAAGGTCTACGGCGGCTTCCGAGCCGTCGACGACGTCACGTTCACCGCCGAGGCGGGCCGGGTCACCGGCTTCCTCGGCCCCAACGGCGCCGGGAAGTCCACCACCATGCGCGTCATGGTCGGGTTGACCCCGCCGACCACCGGCACCGTCACCGTCGACGGCCGCCGCTTCGCCGACCTCCCCAACCCCGGGCTCGAGGTCGGGGTGCTGCTCGACGCGTCCGCGCAGCACGCCGGCCGCACCGGCCGGGAGGTCCTCACCCTCGCGCAGGAGACGATGGGCCTGCCGCGCCGCCGCGTCGACGAGATGCTCGAGCTGGTCAGCCTCACCCCGGCGGAGTCGAAGCGCCGGGTCAAGGACTACTCGCTCGGCATGCGCCAGCGGCTCGGCATCGCCACCGCGCTCATCGGCGACCCGCGGGTGCTGATCCTCGACGAGCCCGCCAACGGGCTCGACCCGGCCGGCATCCGCTGGATGCGCGACCTGCTGCGCGGGTACGCCGACCGCGGCGGCACCGTGCTGCTCTCCAGCCACCTGCTGCACGAGATCGAGGTCGTCGCCGACGACCTGGTCGTCATCGGTCAGGGGCGCATCGTCGCCTCCGGCACGAAGGCGGCGCTGCTCGCCTCGGCCGGCACCCTCGTCCGGACGCGCGCCCACCTCCTCGACGACCTGGCCCGCGCGCTCACGGCCGCCGACCTGACCAGCACCCCCGCCGGGGTGGGCACCCTGCGCGTCGACGCGGAGAGCGCCCGCGTCGGCGAGATCGCCTCCGCCGCCGGCGTACCTCTTGTCGAGCTGCGGCCCGCCGACGGCGCCGGCCTGGAGGAGATGTTCCTCGAGCTCACCGCCGAGACCGCCCGAGAAGGAGCAGCAGCATGACCACCCTGACCAC
>NZ_JAANMS010000078.1 GCF_011250565.1 Nocardioides sp. IC4_145 | reverse complement strand
GATCCTGGCCCAAGCCTGGACCAGGATCCTATGGCGCTGCTGGCACGACCACGTGCCCTACAACCCCGACCTACACGGCCGGCTCAACGCCCTCACCCAGGAGGCCGCTTGACATAGGGCTCTCAGGTCCGGAGCGGCTCAGGCCGACCAGGTGCGGACCCAGAGCCCGTTCTCGGAGGCGGCGAGCCGCTCCAGCGAGCCCTCGGAGAGCGGCTCGGCGGCGTCGGTGACGACGTACCCCACCTCGCCGCGCGTCGCGAGCTGCTGCTGGACCACGTTGTCGCCCTGCTCGGCCAGCATCTCGTTGAGCCGGGCCAGCACGCCGGGGACGTTGCGGTGCAGGAAGCCGAGGCGGTGGCCGCTGCGCAGCTCCGGGACGTTGACGGCGGGCAGGTTGACGGACAGCGCGGTGCTGCCGTGCAGCGCGAACGACGCGAGCTTGCCGGAGACGAACCAGCCGATCTCCTCCTGGGCCTCCTGCGTCGATCCGCCCACGTGCGGGGTCAGGATGACGTTGTCGAGCCCGCGCAGCGGCGACTCGAACGGGTCGCCCTGCGCCTTCGGCTCGACCGGGAAGACGTCCATCGCGGCGCCGGCGATGTGGCCCGAGAGGATGTGCTCGCGCAGCGACTCGGTGTCGACGACCATGCCGCGGGCGGCGTTGACGAACATCGCACGCGGCTTCATCTTCGAGAACTGCTCGTGCCCGAAGAGGCCCGCGTTGCCCGGCCGGCCGTCGATGTGCAGGCTCACGACGTCGGAGACCGCGAGCAGCTCGTCGAGCGTCGACATCCGGCGCGCGTTGCCGTGGGCGGGGCGGTCGGCCGTGTCGAAGAAGACCACCCGCATGCCCAGGGCCTCGGCCACCGTCGAGAGCTGGGTGCCGATGTTGCCGTAGCCGACGATGCCGAGCGTCCGCCCGCGCACCTCGTGGCTGCCCTTGGCCGACTTGTCCCACACGCCGGCGTGCATCTTCTCGATCTTCTCCGGCAGCCGGCGGGCCAGCGCGATGATCTCGCCGATGACCAGCTCCACGACGCTGCGCGTGTTGGAGTACGGCGCGTTGAACACCGCCACCCCGCGCTCGGTCGCCGCTGCGAGGTCGACCTGGTTGGTGCCGATGCAGAAGCAGCCGATCGCCAGCAGGTCCGGCGCGTTGGCCAGCACCTTGTCGGTGACGTTGGTGTTGGACCGGATCCCGAGCAGCGAGACGCCCGGGAGCGCCTCGACCAGCTCGTCCTCGGAGAGGGAGCGCGTGAGCAGCTCGACCTCGTACCCCTTGGCCTCGAGCGACTCGACGGCCACCGGGTGGATGTTCTCCAGCAGCAGTGCCTTCACGACTCCGACCCTAGGACCGCCGCCGCCGTTGCTCCGATTCGTCGCGGGGTGGTGAGACGCCGGGTCCCGCTTCGTGGTCGGTGTGGGAGAAGGCAGGGAAGCTCCAGCATCCCAAGTTGACTTGGGATGCTGGAGCTTCCCTGCCATCGCAATGGCCGTGGAGCGGCAGGAAAGGCCGCGGAGTGGCGTCCCGGTCGAACCACCCGCCACCCGCACGCCACCAGGCGCTCGGGCGGAGGCCTCAGGCCGGCAGGTCCTCGGCGTCGAGGATCCGGTAGGCGTACCCCTGCTCGGCGAGGAACCGCTGCCGGTTGGCGGCGAAGTCGGCGTCGACGGTGTCGCGCGAGACGATGGTGTAGAAGTGCGCGGTCTTCCCCTCGGACTTCGGCCGCAGCAGCCGGCCGAGCCGCTGCGCCTCCTCCTGGCGCGAGCCGAACGAGCCGGAGACCTGGATCGCGACCTCGGCCGAGGGCAGGTCGATGGAGAAGTTCGCGACCTTCGAGACGACCAGCAGCCCCACCTCGCCGGAGCGGAACGCGTCGAAGAGCCGCTGACGCTCCTTCACCGGGGTGTCGCCCTTGATGACGGGAGCGTCGAGGGAGGCGGCGAGCTCGTCGAGCTGCTCGATGTACTGCCCGATCACCAACGTCGGTTGCCCGGGGTGCGAGGCGACGATGTCGCGCACGACGCGGGTCTTCTCCGCGGTGCACGACGCGAGCCGGTAGCGCTCCTCGGGCTCCGCCACGGCGTACACCAGCCGCTCGTCGGTCGGCAGCGTCACCCGCACCTCGACGCAGTCGGCGGGCGCGATCCAGCCCTGAGCCTCGATGTCCTTCCACGGCGCGTCGTACCGCTTCGGCCCGATCAGCGAGAACACGTCGCCCTCGCGGCCGTCCTCGCGCACCAGCGTCGCGGTCAGCCCGATCCGACGGCGCGCCTGCAGGTTCGCGGTCATCCGGAAGATCGGCGCGGGCAGCAGGTGCACCTCGTCGTAGACGATGAGGCCCCAGTCGCGCGCGTCGAGCAGCTCGAGGTGGGGGTAGACGCCCTTCCGCTTGGTCGTCAGCACCTGGTACGTCGCGATGGTGACCGGCCGGACCTCCTTGACCGAGCCGGAGTACTCCCCGATCTCGTCCTCGGTCAGCGAGGTACGCCGGACCAGCTCGTCCTTCCACTGGCGCGCGGAGACGGTGTTGGTGACCAGGATCAGCGTGGTCGCCTGCGCCTGGGCCATCGAGGCGGCGCCGACCAGCGTCTTGCCGGCGCCGCAGGGCAGCACGACCACGCCGGACCCGCCGTGCCAGAACGACTCGGCCGCGTCGCGCTGGTAGTCGCGCAGCTGCCAGTCGTCCTCGAGCAGCGAGATCGGGTGCGCCTCGCCGTCGACGTAGCCGGCGAAGTCCTCGGCCGGCCACCCGATCTTCAGCAGCGCCTGCTTGAGGTTGCCGCGCTCGGAGGCGTGGACGACCACGGAGTCCTCGTCGATGCGCTCGCCGAGCATGCCCTGCACCTTCTTGGCGCGCAGCACCTCCTCGAGCACCGGCCGGTCGGTCGAGGTGAGGACCAGCCCGTGGGTGGGGTGCTTGTCGAGCCGCAGCCGGCCGTAGCGGGCCATGGTCTCCGCGACGTCGACGAGCAGCGCGTGCGGGACGGCGTAGCGGCTGTACTCCAGCAGCGTGTCGACGACCTGCTCGGCGTCGTGGCCGGCGGCGCGGGCGTTCCACAGCCCCAGCGGCGTCAGGCGGTAGGTGTGCACGTGCTCCGGGGACCGCTCGAGCTCGGCGAACGGCGCGATCGCCTTGCGGCAGTCGGCCGCGCGCTCGTGGTCGATCTCGAGGAGCAGGGTCTTGTCGGACTGGACGATGAGCGGTCCGTCGTTCATAGAGGGGCGACTGCCTTCTGCCGGGCTCGGTACGCCGCCACGTTGGCCCGCGAGGAGCAACGGTCCGAGCAGTAGCGGCGCGACTGGTTGGGGGAGGTGTCGACGTACACCTGCGTGCACGGGGCGGCCGCGCAGACCCCGAGGCGGGTCGGGCCGAGGTCGCAGACCAGCGTCATCAGCCCCAGCAGGGACTCGCCGACGAGCAGCTCGGCCACCGAGGCGCTGCGGCTGGCGACGTGGACGTGCAGGTGGCCGTCGTGGTCGGTGATCCGCGGGCTGACCGGGTGCCGTGCCATCAGCTCGTTCAACCCCTCGACGACGCCGGCGACGTCGCCGGCGGCCGAGGCCTCGAAGACCGGGCGGAGCTCGCGCTGGTGCTTGCGCAGCAGCATGCAGTCGCGGTCGGTGGCCTGCTCCTGGAGCCAGGCCCGCCCGGCGAGGTGGGCCCGCAGCGCGTCGACGTCGGGGAGGTCCGCGTTGAGCAGCGCGGCCGACTGCTCGGCGTACCTCAGGAAGTCCACCGGACGAGTCTACGGAGACGCCGCAACGGGCTTGACCGACGTGATCCGGTGCACGGCGAATGTCCGGACGTCGTCGCTGCGGTGGTCGTGGGCCGTCAGCTGGCCGCCCTCGACGGAGACCGGGTCGATGATCCGCTCGGTGGACGTGCCGTGGTTGTCGACGTAGGAGATGAGCACCGGCGCGCGGGTCTCGACCGCCTCGCGCAGCGCGGCCAGCGACCCGCCGGGGCTCAGGGTCGCCGCGGTCGCCGGGCGGGTCCGCGCGGCCTGGTCGCCGGAGCGGATCGCGGTGACGACGGCGCTGGCGGCGGCGGTGCGGTGCGCGGCGGCCCGGGCGCTCGCACCGGCGGGGGCGCGGCGGTCCTTGGGCGTCCGCGCGCGCAGCACGTCCGGCCGCGCGACGTGCACCGTGCCGTCGGGCGCCTCCACGACCGGGGAGCCGCCGAGCTCGCGGAGTCGCGGGAGCAGCACGTCGAGCGGCGTCGTCGAGACCAGCACGGTCGGCGCGATCCGCCGGAGCCCGAGCCCGGCCGCCCTCGGGTGGTGCTCGAGCTCGGTCAGCGCCGACTCGTCGTCCGAGCGCAGGAACGCCTCGACCGCGCCCACGCGCACCGCGCCGTAGGTGCGGGCGGTGTCGTCGACGAGGTACGTCAGCGGCTGGGGCACCGGCGTCCGCGACACCGACCCCACGAACTCGTGCAGCTCGACCGCCGTCCACCCCGAGTCCAGGGCGCGGCGCACCGAGCCCGGCGTGAACCGGTAGACCGTCGCCCCGCCCCGCGACTCCACGTCCGCGACCAGCTGCAGCCGGCGCGCGAGCGAGGACTCCAGCGGGCCCGGCGCGACCGCGGTCAGGTCGGCCTGGAGGAGCACGTGGTCGACCGGCTCGGGCAGCAGGCCCGCGAGCGCCGGCGCGGGGTCGTCGCCGTGCAGCAGCGCCCGGGCGTACGTCGCCAGGCCGCCCAGCGCGCAGAGCCCGAGCACCGCGGCCTCGACGAGCGCCGCCGCGACCTGGTCGGCCCGCGTGCGGGGCCGCCGCGGGCGCAGCCAGGTGACGCGCGCGACGACCGACGGCGGGCCGGTGCCGGAGGCCACGACCGTGCCCGGCGGCAGCTCCGCGAGCACCTCGAGCGCCATCCGCCGGGCCTCGGCCGCGAGCCCCGAGGACAGCTCCGGCTGCAAGGCGTTCCACGCCTTGCCCTGCGGGTCGCGCCGGCCGACGAGGCTCGGCAGCCGCGCGGTGTCCAGCCAGGCGCGGGCCAGGGTGGCCCACCGCGCGGCGGGCTCCTGCGCGGACCAGGAGTCGAAGAGGTCGGTCGGCACCCAGGCCGGGTTGCCGTCGCGGTCGGCCGCGGTGGCGAGCAGCCCGGCGGCGTACGCCGTCTCGACCAGGAGTGCCGCGGTCGGCTCGTCGACGTGCAGCAGCGTCGCGGTCGCCTTGAGGTCGCGCACGCCGAGCCCACCGCTGCGCAACGCCGTCGGCGGAGCGGTGCTCCACTGGTCGAGCAGGAGCTCCACGCGACGGACGACCTCGAAGGCGGCCCCCGCTGCGGCGCGGTCCACGAGGTCGCCCGATCGCTCGGAGGTGACGACCTCGGGCACCTCGTCGACCGGCTCCCGGGTGGTCGTGCCGCCGCGCAGGGCCAGGCCGACCTCGCCGGGCAGCACGACCACGCCGCCGCTGCGCGGCACGAGCAGCCGCCGGGCGAGCAGCTCCTCGGCCGGGGTCGCGGCGTCCGCGACGCTCACGTGGTGCCGCGACGTGCCGGTGGTCGCCTCGCCGCCCTGCTCGGCCACGTGCTCGAGCAGCGTGCGGGCAGCGGGGGAGAGCTCGTCGAGCCGCCGCCGCACCTCCTCCGGCGGCGGGGCGTCCGCCGAGCGCGGGTGCAGGCCGCTCGTGCCACCGCCGCGGACGCCGGCCATCGCCTCCGCCACGCCGGTCAGCGCGCGGACCCCTGCGGTCGACTCCCACGCCAGCGCCAGGTCGAGCAGGCGGTCCAGCGCGGCGGAGGTCGCTCCCGGCACGGCGCGCACCAGCGTCACGAGTTCCTCTGGTGTGGTTTGGCCTGCGACGACGAGGGCATCAAGGACGCAGAGCTCGAGCCTCGTGAGGCCGTCGAGCGCACGCATCAAGGACGATCGAGTGGCCGCGCGGGACGCCAGCTGGCCGGAGTCATGAGGGGCGGGAGTGGCGAGATCGGGACGCTCGTGCAGGAGCCGGGACAAGCGCTCGTCCGACCAGCTGCGCAGCTGGTCGGCGAGCGAGCGGTGTCCGGGCATCCCCTCAACGCTACCGAGCCGCCCGTGAAGGCCGTCGAGCTCCACCACGGGGCCGCGACCGACGTGGGACTGGTGCGCGAGGTCAACGAGGACTCCTACCTCGCGGCGCCGCCCGTCTTCGTCGTCGCCGACGGCATGGGCGGCCACGAGGGCGGCGACGTCGCGAGCGCGATCGTGGTCGAGGAGTTCGGCCGGCTCGCCGACGCGGGCTACGACCCCGCCCGGGGCACCGACGTCATCGCCGGGACGCTGCGCGACTGCCAGCGCCGGATCTCGGAGTACGGCGCGGCGCAGCGAGCCCGCGGAGCCGGGGGGTTCCACGCCGGAACCACCGCCGTCGTCGCGCTGCTCGTGGAGGACCACGGCGAGCCCAAGTGGCTGCTCGCCAACCTGGGCGACTCCCGGATCTACCGCTTCAGCGAGGGCCGGCTCGAGCAGGTCAGCGTGGACCACAGCGTGGTGCAGGAGCTCGTCGAGGCCGGCGCCATCACCGAGGACGACGCCGCCGTCCACCCCGAGCGGCACGTCATCACCCGCGCGCTCGGCGGCCCGGACGCGGCCGAGGCGGACTACTTCCTCCTGCCGCTCGGCTCGGTCGAGCGGCTCGTGCTCTGCTCGGACGGCATCACCGGGATGATCGGTGACGACCAGATGGCCGAGATCCTCGCCCGCGCCGACGACCCCCGGGACGCCGCCGACCAGCTCGTCGGCGCGGCGCTCGCCGCCGGCGGCAAGGACAACGCGACGGTCGTCGTCGTCGATGTGGTGGGATTGGTCAGCGAGTTCTCCTACGACTCCGACGCCCAACGGGTGAGTCTCGAGCAGAAATTGGGGGCCCTGCCGTGAGCGAGCAGACGACCCGGTCCTACCGGCCGGGGGAGTGGTACGGCGTGCTGGGCGACGACACGGTGCTGCTCCTCCCGCCCGGCGAGCGCACCCGCGCGGCCGCGCTGTGGTCGCTCGTCGACGGCGGCGCCTCGACCGACGACCTCGTCGACGCCCTGCTCTCCGGCGGTCTCCGCGCCCTGCCGGCCTTCGTGCTGGCCACCACCGCCGACGACGGCGCCACCCGGCTGCTCGTGCGCGGCCGCGTGCGGGTGACCGTCGCCGCCGACGGGGAGACCGTCGAGGTCGACGGCGCCTCGGCGAGCACCTGGGTCGAGCGGTCCTGGGTGAGTGTCTCGGCGCTGTCGGTCGTCCTCGACGAGCGGCCGGCCGGGCCGGACCTGCTGGCGACCACGGGCCTGGTGCGCCTCTCCCGGCTCCAGCACCCCGCCGAGGCCGCGGGCACCGGGCCGGTCCCGGTCGCCGCCGCCGACGAGCCCGACGACTTCGGTCCCGAGCACGAGACCGAGCTGTCCGAGGTCACCGACGAGGACGACGAGGCCGCCGCCGTCGCCACCCCGGTGCCGCCCGCGGCCTCGGCGGGGTGCTG
>NZ_JAANMS010000077.1 GCF_011250565.1 Nocardioides sp. IC4_145 | reverse complement strand
AGCGCGCCGAGCGAGACGGCGAGAGCCGAGAGGGCGGCGGACAGGACGGCGGCTGCGCGGCGGCGCGGGGTGGGCCTCACGTGCGGGACGCTAGCGCCGCGGAGCGACCTGCGCCGGGGGAACGACAGGACTGACGGCACCAGGGCGGGGAAGGGTGCAGCCATGACCCGCACCCGCGTCGCCGCTGTGGCGGCACTCGTCCCGCTGTCCCTCCTCCCGGTCACGCCGTCCGTGGCGGCACCGGCCACCGCAGCGGAGCCGGCGGAGGCCACGCCCGCCTCCGTCGCCGCGACCGACCCGAAGGGCGACGTCACTGGAACGGCGAAGGCGTGGCTGGTGAGGGCCACCGACGTGCGCAAGGTCGAGGTCGAGGTCGCGCTGGAGCCCGAGCTCGAGGGTGACGACGAGCGCGACCTGGTGCTCTCCTTCATCATCCGGCACGGTCGCTCCCTGCTCGGCAAGGAGAACGCGCACGCCGCGGTCACCTGGTTCGCCGTGGGCAAGCGCGCCTACAAGGCCGTCTACGGCTCGCCCGGGACCGGGCGGATGGACATCCTGCGCAAGAACGCCGAGGGGGAGTGGAACCCGGTCTTCTTCGGCTTCGCCTCGCAGGGGGCCGGCGGCGGCCGGCTCGACTTCTCCGTGCCCGTCGGGCCGGTGGGCGCCGGGGAGCTGAAGGTCCGCCAGACCGTCCTGCGGCTGCGCGGCACCGACGTCCGGGACACCGTCGCTGCGCCGAAGGGCTCGATCACGCTGGAGTGACGCGCTAATCGGTTCGCCCTGGGACCCTCCGGGGCGGACAATCTCCCCTCGTGGGACACGTGGACGTCGCAGGAGTGCGCTACGAGCTGCCGGACGGGCGGGTGCTGCTCGACGACGTGTCGTTCCGCGTCGGCGAGGGGCAGAAGGTCGCGCTGGTCGGCGCCAACGGCGCGGGCAAGACGACGCTGCTGCGGATCGTCACCGGCGAGCTGCAGCCGCACGCCGGGGTGGTCACGCGCAGCGGCGGCCTCGGCGTCATGCGCCAGCACGTCGCCCACGGCTCGACCAGCGTCGCCGACCTGCTGCTCAGCGTCTCCCCGCCCCGCGTCCGAGCGGCCGCGGCCGAGGTCGACCGGCTCGAGCTGGCGCTGATGGAGACCGACGACGAGCGGACGCAGATGGCCTACGCCACGGCGCTGGCGGAGTACGCCGACGCCGGCGGCTACGACGTCGAGGTCACGTGGGACGTGTGCACGACGGCTGCGCTCGGGGTGTCCTACGACCGCGCGAAGTACCGCGAGCTCACCACGCTCTCGGGTGGTGAGCAGAAGCGGCTCGTCCTGGAGTTCCTGCTGCGCGGCCCCGACCAGGTGCTGCTCCTCGACGAGCCCGACAACTACCTCGACGTGCCCGGCAAGATCTGGCTCGAGGAGCGGATCCGGGAGTCGGACAAGACCGTGCTGATGATCAGCCACGACCGCGAGCTGCTCAGCAACACCGCGACCCGGGTCGTGACCGTCGAGCTGGCGAGCGGCGGCCCGGGCGTCGGCAACTCGGTGTGGACGCACGCGGGCGGCTTCGCGTCGTACCACCAGGCACGCACGGACCGGTTCGAGCGCTTCGAGGAGATGCGCAAGCGGTGGGACGAGGAGCACGCCAAGCTCAAGGCGCTCGTGCTCCGGCTCAAGGTCAAGGCGGAGTACAACGACGGCATGTCGAGCCAGTACCGCGCCGCGCAGACCCGGCTGCGGAAGTTCGAGGAGGCCGGTCCGCCGACCGAGCAGCCGCGCGAGCAGCAGGTCGCGATGCGGCTCAAGGGCGGCCGCACCGGCAAGCGCGCGGTCGTCTGCGAGCAGCTGGAGCTCACCGGGCTGATGCGCCCCTTCGACCTGGAGGTCTGGTACGGCGAGCGGGTGGCCGTGCTCGGCTCGAACGGCTCCGGCAAGTCCCACTTCCTGCGGCTCCTCGCCGCCGGCGGCAGCGACCCCGACGTCGAGCACCGACCCGTGGGGGAGGTCGAGGTCCGCCCCGTCGCGCACACCGGCCGGGCCAAGCTCGGCGCGCGGGTGCGGCCGGGGTGGTTCGTGCAGACCCACGAGCACCCCGAGCTGGTCGGCCGCACGCTGCTGGAGATCCTGCACCGCGGCGACGGCCACCCGGACGGCCGGCAAGGCATGGGCCGCGAGCAGGCCGCGCGGGTGCTGGACCGCTACGAGCTCAGCGCGTCGGGCGAGCAGACCTTCGAGTCGCTCAGCGGCGGGCAGCAGGCGCGGTTCCAGATCCTGCTGCTCGAGCTGTCCGGCGCGACCCTGCTGCTGCTCGACGAGCCGACCGACAACCTCGACGTGCAGAGCGCCGAGGCGCTCGAGGAGGGGCTCGCGGCGTTCGCGGGGACCGTGCTCGCGGTGACCCACGACCGCTGGTTCGCCCGCGGGTTCGACCGGTTCCTCGTCTACGGCGCCGACGGCGAGGTCTACGAGTCCGACGGGCCCGTCTGGGACGAGAGACGGGTGGCGCGGGCCCGATGACCCACCACGGGAGCGAGCGCCTGCGGATCGTGGAGGTCGACCCGTTCGACGACGCCGCCCTCGACGCCTGGCACGCGGTGTACGCCGCCGCCGAGACGTTCGGCTACGAGGACACCGCGACCCCGTGGCAGCTCGGGGAGGCGCGCGTCCTGCTGCAGGAGCCGACCTCCGACACCTGGGCCGCCGCGTGGAGCGGTGTGCTCGGGGACGGCCCCGGCGCGTCGGTCGTCTCAGCGGGCTGGATGGAGACCCCGCTGCGCGACAACCTCGAGCGGGCCGACGTGACCGTGCACGTGCTGCCGGAGCACCGCCGCCGCGGCCACGGCACCGCGATGCTGGCCCACCTGGAAGGGGTCGCCCGCGAGCGCGGCCGCTCGATCCTGCTCACCGAGGCGCACCACGCGTACGCCGCGGGGCCGGCCGGCGCGGGGGAGCCGGGCCCGGAGTTCGCCCGCGCCCGCGGGTTCACGCTCGGCCTGGGCGACGTCCAGCGCGAGCTGCGGCTGCCGGTGGCCGAGGAGCTGCTCGACCGGTTGGCCGCCGAGGCGGCGCCGCACTGCGCGGCGTACACGCTCCGGTCGTGGGTCGGTCCGGTCCCCGACGAGCTGCTCGACGGCTGGGCGGAGGTGACCGCGTCGCTGATGACCGAGGCCCCCGTGGGCGACCTCGCGCTCGAGCCGGAGGTCCCCGACTCGCACGGTGTCCGCGAGCGCGAGGGGTCGGTCGCGCGCCAGGGTCGCACGACCTACGACACCGTCGCGCTGGACGTCGACGGTGCCGTCGCCGCCTACACCGAGCTGGTGACGACCGTGCACGAGCCCGGCCGGGCCTACCAGTGGGGCACGCTCGTGCGGCGCGCCCACCGCGGCCACCGGCTCGGCCTCGCGGTCAAGGTCGCCAACCTGCGGCTGCTGCAGGCAGAGCGGCCCGACATCGCGCTGGTGACGACCTACAACGCCGAGGTCAACGACCACATGATCGGCGTCAACGAGCTGCTCGGCTTCCGCCCGGTGGCCCGCCTCGCGGAGCTCCAGAAGATCCTTTGAGGCTGGCTCACCTGTCGGTCGGTCGTCTCAGTCGGTGGCGTCGGAGTCGAGCTCGAGGTCGACCGTCCGCTCCTCGCCGTCGCGGACGAAGGTCACCGTGACCTCGTCGCCGGGCCGGTAGGAGCGGATGGTGGCGACCAGCGAGTCGGCGCTGGTGATCGTGCGGTCGTCGACGCCGGTGATCACGTCGCCGACCTCGATCCCCGCCTCACCCGCGGTCGAGCCCTCGCCGACCTCCTGCACCTCGGCGCCCATCACGTCCGGCGACGGCGCCTCCTCCTCTTCCTGCTCCTGGCCGGGGAACCCCTCGGAACCCTCGGGCAGCTGCACCGAGCCGCGGGCGCCCGGGTCGCTGACCGAGATGCCGAGCCGGGCGTGCGTGGGCTCCTCGCCCGCCTGCATCTGCTCGACGATCGGCAGCACCGGCGCCATCGGGATCGCGAAGCCGAGGCCGATCGAGCCGCCCTCGCCGCCGAGCCCGGTCGAGGAGGTGCGGATGGAGGAGTTGATGCCGATGACCTGCCCGGCCATGTTGACCAGCGGCCCGCCGGAGTTGCCGGGGTTGATCGCGGCGTCGGTCTGGATCGCGGGGTACGTCGTGGAGTTCTGCTCGTCGTCGGTGCCGACGTTGACCGGTCGGTCCAGGGCGCTGACGATCCCGCTGGTCACCGTGGACTCCAGGCCGAACGGCGAGCCGATCGCCACGACCTGCTCGCCCACGTCGAGCGCGCCGGAGTCGCCGATGGTAGCGGGCGTGAGGCCCTCGACGTCCTCGGCCTGGATGACCGCGGTGTCGGTGAGCGGGTCGCGGCCGAGGATCTCGGCGTCCGCGCGGCTGCCGTCGCTGAACGCCACGGAGATCTCTCCGCCGTCCGCGGCCAGCTCGATGACGTGGTTGTTGGTCAGCACCAGCCCGTCGGCGCTCAGCACGATGCCCGAGCCGGACCCCGCCTCCTGCGTGCCCCGCACCTCGATCTGCACGACCGAGGGCAGCACCGCTGCGGCGACCTGCTCGACCGAGCCCTCGGGTGCCGGGTCGTCGGAGGTGCTGACGACGGGGGACGTCGCGACCGCGCCGGTGCCGCCGGCCGTGCCGTCGTCGTCGTACGCCGACCAGAGCGCGGCGCCGCCGATGCCGGCACCGCCGCCCACGACCAGCGCCCCGGCCAGGACCGCGGCTGCGAAGCCCTTGCGCCCACGCGGACGGTCGGGCGCCGCGGGCTGCGGCGACGGCGACCCGGGAGCAGCGCCCCAGCCCGCCGGCGGGCCCGACGGCGGAGGACCGGCCGGGTAGGCGTGCAACGGGGCGGTGTCCTGCGGGTCGTGCGCGGGGCGGTCGTTCTCGGTCATGGCACCACGGTGCCCAGGGTGCCTGTGACGATCCTGAGACGCGGCTGGTCGCTTGTGCAGAAGGGGTCGACGGCGCTTGTGATGTGGACCACAATCGCGCCATGACTGCCACCGCACCCCCGACCGCCCTCGACAGCGCGGCCCCCGACCCGGTCTTCGTCGACGACCGCCTCGCCCACTGGGCGAGCGCCACGCCGGACGCCGAGGCGATGACCTACCTCGGCCGCACCTGGACCTGGGCGCAGTGGGACGACCGCGTACGCCGTGCGGCCGGCGCCCTGCAGTCGCTCGGCGTCGGTCGCGGGGACGTCGTGGCGTTCCTCGACAAGAACCACCCGGCCTGCGTGGAGCTGTCGCTGGCGGCCGGCTCGCTGGGCGCCGCGAACGCCATCGTCAACTGGCGCTCGTCCGGCGACGAGGTCGAGTACGCCGTCAACGACTCCGGCGCGAAGGTCCTGGTCGTGGGCAGCGAGCTGCTCGCCACGGTCGAGGCGATCCGCGACCGGCTGCCGCAGGTGGAGCACGTCGTCGAGGTGACGCCCGAGGGCACCGACGGCGACGCGTGGGAGGCGCTGCTCGCAGGCGCGACGCCCGTCGACCGGCGGCCCGAGGTGGAGCCGGACGACGTGTGCCTGGTGATGTACTCCTCCGGCACGACGGGCCGGCCCAAGGGCGTCATGCTCACCCACCGCAACATGGTCAACCACACGGTCAACGCCCACGACGGATGGGGCTTCGAGCCCGGCGACAAGTCGATGGTCGCAATGCCGCTGTTCCACGTCGGCGGCTCGTCGTACGTCCTGTTCGGCATCCACGACGGCATCCCGAGCGTGATGACCCGCGACCCCGACGGGATGTCGCTCGCCGGCGCGATCCTCGAGGGCGCCAACCGGACCTTCCTGGTGCCGGCGGTGCTCGCGCAGGTGCTGCAGTCCGGCGAGGACGCGGTGAAGCTGTTCGGGGCGCTGAAGACCTACACCTACGGCGCCGCGCCGATGCCGCCGCCGCTGCTGCGGGCCGCGATGCAGGCCTGGCCGGACACCGACTTCATGCAGGTCTACGGCCTCACCGAGGTCGCCGGCGTCGCCACCCACCTGATGCCCGAGGACCACCGCACCGCGGAGGCGTCCGGCCACCCGGAGCGGCTCGTCTCTGCGGGCAAGGCGGTGCCCGGCGTCGAGATCCGGATCGTCGACCCGGCCACGCTCGAGGACCTCCCGGTCGGCACGCACGGCGAGATCTGGCTGCGGACCCCACAGCTGATGAAGGGGTTTCTCAACAAGCCGGAGGCGACCGCGGAGGTGATCGTCGAGGACGGCTGGTTCCGCACCGGGGACATGGGCAAGCTCGACGAGGACGGCTACCTCTTCGTCGAGGACCGGCTCAAGGACATGATCATCAGCGGCGGCGAGAACATCTACAGCCCGGAGGTCGAGCGGGTCCTGGCCGAGCACCCGGCGGTCATGGAGGTCGCGATCATCGGCATCCCCGACGACACCTGGGGCGAGTCGGTCAAGGCCGTCGTCGCGCTGAAGCCGGACGCCTCGGCGACCGAGGAGGAGATCATCGCCTACTGCCGCGAGCACCTCGCGCACTACAAGTGCCCCCGCAGCGTCGACGTCCTCGAGGCCCTCCCGCGCAACCCGACGGGCAAGATCCTCAAGCGCGAGCTCCGCGCGCCGTACTGGGAGGGACGCGCGCGCGGCGTCAACTGACCTCCAGGACCGGTCCGCACGGGAACGAGCGCGGACCGGTCCGCCCACAGGCCGGTAACAGTCGCCCCACAAGCACCCCGACACCACTCCACCCGCTGCCACGGTGCCCGAGAGGGCTGGGCACGACGAGCAGGGGCAACGGGGGAGTGGTGTCGCCATGCGCGCACGCATGCAGGGGTTGGTGGCCACCGCGGTGGTCGGGGCCGTGGTGGGACTGGCGGTGCCGCTCGGCGCGCTCGTGACCACCGGGGCGGCGGGCGCCGCGAGCGGCACCTCGTGCGTGGCCACCACGCACGCCTTCGGCGCCGCGACCGGCTGGACGGAGTTCGTCGAGGGCGACGGCCACCGCACCTCGGAGTCCGAGGGCTCAGTCGCGTACGGCGGCAGCCTGCCGACCGGCATGACCGTGGGCGGTGACCTGGCCGTCGCCGCGACGGTCGCGACGCTCGTGGTCGCCGGCACCCACGGCCAGTGGTTCAACCTGCAGCGGGGCAGCGCGTACGTCGTCCCGCAGAGCGGGGTCAACCACAACGGCGGCGGTTCCTACCTCGCCGCCAACCCGGTCGACTTCCCGGCCGCGTTCGCGGAGCTGCGGGCGCTCTCGACCCAGTGGGGTGCCGCGCCCGCCACCGGCACCCTGGTGCGGGCCGGCGACGAGGTCAACCGGGTGGTCCAGCTGCGCGGCACCGACCCGCGGCTCAACGTCTTCACCCTCACCCAGGCCGAGCTCACCGAGGCAACGACCATCGCGTACGACGTCCCCACCGGGTCTGCTGTGCTCGTCAACGTCCGGGGGACCTCGCCGCGGATCACGAGCAAGATGAACCTGACCCCCGGCGGCGCCCAACCGACCACCGGTGGCGTCCGGGCCCGCGGCCCGTTCATCTGGAACTTCCCCGACGCCACGTCGGTGAGGTTCGACGTCGGCTCGGACTTCGGCGGGCACGTGCTCGCGCCGCGCGCCCACGTCGTCGTCGAGCTCGGCGTCCTCATCGGCCAGACGATCGCCGCGTCGTTCCGCTCGCCGAACGAGACGCACGTGGCCATGCTGCCCCCGACGGTCTGCCTGCCGCCGACCGCCCCGCCCGTCGACCCGCCC
>NZ_JAANMS010000076.1 GCF_011250565.1 Nocardioides sp. IC4_145 | reverse complement strand
AGAAGGCCGACCGAGTGTCGGGCAGGTTGGTAGTCCGACGCATCCCCGACCTCAACCCGAAGTCGTCTGATGGGCAGGAGACGCTGTTCGACACCTGGCGGTTCCATGCCTTCTTCACCACCACCGACCCCACCGTGCTGGACACCGTCGCAGCCGACAAGACCCATCGTGGGCACGCGGTCATCGAGCAGGTCCACGCCGACCTGAAGAACTCCGCGTTGGCGCACCTGCCCTCTGGCAAGTTCGCGGCGAACGCTGCCTGGCTGGTCCTCGCGGTGATCGCGTTCAACCTCACCCGCGCCGCAGCGACGCTCACCGGCCCGCGATTGGCACGAGCGACCACGGCCACGATCCGCCGCAAGCTCATCACCGTCCCGGCCCGCCTGGCGTCCTCCGCCCGGCGAATCACGCTGCACCTCCCGCGCGCCTGGCCATGGGAACCCGACTGGCTCCGACTCTTCGGCCACGGCTGCGGTCCGCCCACCGCGGCGCCCACCTGACCAACCGCCGAGCGATCGGCCCGCCCGGACCCTGAGTGGAACCACCTGACAGCGAGGTCAGGCCCCCACCCCTGCGGTCATGCCGCCAGCGACAACCTCAGCCAGCCGGGACCCGTTGCCGCTGCCGGTCGGTGGATCCGGGCTTAGTGCCATCCGCTCATTCGGCCCGGAGTGCTTTGACGCATCCCTAGCGTGGGACCGGGGTGGCTCTGACTGTCCCGTGCTCTGTCCGCGAGCGTTCGTTAAGCCGCTGCCTCGAAAGGTTTACGAGGTCCGGGGTTGCAACTGCTGAAAGTCCAGAGGTTCGCGCGCGTTGCAGTCGCTGTCATCGCCACGGCGGTCGGCATCGCGCTCCGCGAACGAACCGCCGATCTTGAACGCCGCCGAGCCGAGGACCCGCAAAGCCGACAGGCCCGTAGGACTTGAGTCCTGCCGCGTTTATGTCCCGGAAACCCCAGCGTGAACCGTCCAAGAAGAGCGTGAGGCGTCAACACCGACGAGGGCCTAGATAGCCGCGTCGTCGGTATCCGCGCAGGTCACAGCGCACATCGTCAAGAACCGTCGAAGGACGCCGGCCGGACAACCTCCACGCGCCGGATGTCAAGGGGTCGCAGGTTCAAATCCTGTCAGCCCGCCCGAGAAGCAGCGGACAGAGGCCGTTCCCGCCGGTGGCGGGGGCGGCCTCTGCCGTTGACAGGTCCCGGCAAGCGCGCGTGGGTTCTTGGACCCTCAGGTGGTCTCCTGCGGACCGGTGGTCCGCCTTGATCGAGGCCGGCGGGTCAGCCGACGCCCCTGGGGAAGCTGCTGTCGAGCGCCTCAGCTGCGGGAGAGTGCCGCCTCCGCCGCCTCGCGCTCGAGACGGCGGAGGCGGCACTCCAAGGCGGCCTCGCGTGCGTTGCGGCGGGAGAGCGCCTGCGTCGAGGCGAGGGCACGACGGGTCCAGATGAGCGGCCACGGGGTCACGCGGACCAAGGTGACACACGCCACTAGGGCAGTCGTCACCCAATTAGGGGACGTCCGCGGTGACCGGTCAGTAGGCGCCGCGGTGGGTCACGACCGCGCCCACGGTCCGCCACAGGATGCTGAGGTCCAGACCCAGCGACCAGTTGTCCACGTACGACAGGTCGAGCCGGACGGTCTCCTGCCAGCTGAGGTCCGAGCGGCCGGAGACCTGCCAGAGACCGGTGATCCCGGGGCGCACCGCGAGCCGTCGGCTGGTGTCCTCCTCGTAGGCCGCGACCTCCTCCGGCAGCGCCGGTCGCGGCCCCACGAGCGACATCGACCCGAGCACGACGTCGAACAGCTGGGGCAGCTCGTCGAGGGAGTAGCGGCGCAGGACAGCACCCACGCGGGTGATGCGCGGGTCCTGCCTGATCTTGAAGAGCACGCCGTCGGCCTCGTTCACGAGGAGCGCGGGGTCGAGCGGCTCGGTGCGCATCGTGCGGAACTTGTGCATCGTGAAGCACGCCCCACGGCGCCCGACCCGGGTCTGGCGGAAGATCACGGGACCGGGGGAGTCCAGGCGGACCAGCATCGCGACGCCGAGCAGCAGCGGGGCGAGGAGCAGCAGCGCGACCAGCGCGACGACCCGTTCCACGACGGCGATCGCTCGGCGGGTCTGCGCACCGTGGCGCGACGGGCGCACCTCGAGGAGGGGCTGACCGTCGACGTGCCAGGTGGCGGCGCGGGTCGGGGAGACGTCCAGGGGCCCGGGCGCTAGCAGGAGACGGCAGCCGGTCGTCTCGAGCTCCCACTGGAGCCGGCGCACGAGCGTGGGGTGCTCGTCACCGCTGGGCACGACGACGACGGTGCGAGCGCCCGTGCTGGCCGCGACCGCGGGGAGGTCCGCGAACCCGCACCGGACGGCCGTGACCGCTTGCGCGGCGTCGCCGTCCTCGATACCGGGGCGCTGCTCGCCCCGCTCCCGCTCGACGATCCGGGCCTCACGGACCACGGCGCCCGGCTCGCCGCGTCGGAACGCGTCGGTGACGTGTCGCGTGACCACGGGGGAGGCGCCCGCCACCAGGATCGGGGCCGGCACGGACGCGGGGCTCACCAGCCGTGCGGCAGCCACCGGGAGCGCGAGCGAGCAGGCGAGCGCCAAGGCCTGGCCGGCGGTGTAGTTCGTGCCGCTGGACAGCGCGAGGGGCAGCACCCGGCCCGGCACCTCGGCGGCCACGCAGCCGGCCAGCGCGACCAGGGACGCGGGGCGTGCGACGGACCACGCACGCTCGAGGCGGCGGCGGCGACGGTGGGACGGGTGGACCTGGTCGGGCCGGAGCGCCACCGCGCACCACAGCAGGAGCGTGCACGCGACCACCTGCGGGTGGGGCCCCGTCGGCGCCAGCACGAGGACCACCGCACCGAGCAACGAGGCGACCAGGTCACGGACGAGCGCGACGGCGACGCCCGTGCGGGTCCGTGGGCGGACGACGAGCGAGGGGACCGGAGGCACGTAGGTCGCCGGCGTGGTGCCGAGCGCCGCGGGCGAGCTGGTGGCCTGGAGTGGGAGCAGCAGGTCCGTCACGCCTCGTCCACCTCTCGGTCCCCGCGGAGCCGACCGGCTCCGTCCAACGTCCCGCTCAACGTAGGGGGCTGCCGCCGGGCCGGCATGCCGCAAATCGGGCAAGACCAGGGGCCGTTCTCAGTGATCGGGGGTCGCCCAGCCCACGTGGTGGGCGAGGCCGACGGCCGCGAGCTGGGAGGACACCTCGAGCTTGGCGAGAATCGACTTCACCTGGGTGCGCACCGTCGCCTCGGAGACCACCCCCTGCTGAGCGATCTCGCGCACGGTCCTGCCCTCGACCAGCAGCCCCAGCACCTCGCGCTCGCGTCGCGTCAGTCGCTCGAGCCGCGCTCGCGCCCGCTGCTTCTCGCCGCGCTGCTCGCGCCACGAGTGCAGCAGCGCCTCCCGTTCCGCGACGTCCATGACCACGGACCCGCGGCTGAGCTTGCGGACGACCGCGAGGATCTCGTTGAGCGGCTGTGCCTTGCTCATGACCTTGCGGGCACCGAGGTGGACGCACTCGCCCCAGCGGGCCCGGCTCGAGGAGGCGGTGACCACGACGATGTTCAGGCCGGCCGCGGCAAGGGGTGCGATGAGGCGTGCCCCGTCCCCGAGGTGGCCGAGGTCAAGGTCGAGCAGCACGATCCGCGGGCGGGCCGCCAGGACGGTGGCCTGCACCGAGGCCAGGGAGCTGTTGGTCCCGCGCACGGAGACCCGCCGCACCTCGTAGTGCTCCATGGTGAGCGCCAGGTCCAGGGAGTCGGCGAACAGCGTGTGGTCCTCGACGATGGCGACCCGCGCGGGGGGCCTGCGGACCGTGGCACCCGTCATCGTCCGCGGTCCTCCCACGGCTGGTGCCTGTCAGGCAGCACGGCCACCAGTCGGGCGCCGGGACCGTCCGGAGCGAGCCGGAGGTCGCCGCCCTGCTCGACCATCAGCCGGTGGGCGATGCTCAGTCCGATGCCCTGACCGGTCGAGCGCGCTCCCCGCCTGCCCCAGGTGAACAGGTCGCGGGCCATCTCCGCAGGGACGCCGCTGCCCTGGTCGGCGACGGTGATCTCGATCCCCGCGCCGGTGTCGTCCACGGTGATGTCGCACGGGGTGCCGGCGTGCTGAGCGGCGTTCTCGAGCAGGATGTTCACGACCTCGGCGATGTCGTCGGGCCGGCAGAGGGCCTTGACCCCCGTGGGTCGCCAGGTGACCGTGCGTCCCCGCGCCCGGTGCGCGGTGACGACCGGCTCCAGGACGCGGTCGAGCTCGACCTCCTCGGGTGCGATGACCGGCCGGCGGTCCATGAGGCGTTGCAACCGGGATGCCTCCGCGTCGATCGTGCGTTCCAACGCCCGACGGCGGTCGGGCGGCAGCGCGATCTGGGTGTGGAGCAGGTGGGAGGCGTTGGCGATGCCTGCGATGGTCGCGCCCAGCTCGTGGAGGCGAGCGCGGTCGTGCCGGACATCCGCCTCGAGGTGCTCGAGCCGATCGTGCAGGCCGCGCACCGTGTTGCCGTGTCGCCGAGCGAGCACCTGGAAGAGCCGGAACGCCGCGTCCAGCAGCACAGCGGTGCCCACGACCGTGCCGACGATGGCAGCGGTGTTGCCCGGCCGGTCGAGGGGGCCCGACGAGATGGCGAGCCGGCTGAGGGCGAGCAGGACGATCGCCAGCCCGATCCTGGCGCGCAACCACATCGGGCTCCGCGGCAGACGCACGAGGAGCAGCGCAACGGCGACCTGACCGCAGAACAGGACGATCGAGGCGGCCCACAGCGCCAGATCGTCGAGGCCGAGGGACGGCAGCTGAAGCACGACCAGCCGGGCTGCCGTGGCGAGGACCCCGACGGTGAGCCCGGTCAGGAAGGGGTCGAAGGGCAACGTGCGACGGGCCGCGAGCACGGTCATCGCGACCAGGAGCGCCTGCAGGCACAGGTCGACGCCGATGAGCCAGCCCGTGTGGTGGGCGACCGCCTCGGGACGCGCGATCCGCACCGCCGCCTGACCGATGCCCTGGGCACCGACCAACGTGACCGCTGCGGTCAGCCAGCAGGTCGTCGGGTTCGCAGCCAGGCGGCAGCACACGTAGAGCACGACGCCGGCGATGAGCACGGATGGGTAGAGCACCACCTCGTGGGTCAGCGCAGCACGGTCCATGGTGCGCTCGCCCGGCGCGATCCAGCTCACGAGGGCGAGCGGCAGTGTCACCAGGCACGCCATGACCAGGACGTTCCAGGCGCTGGTGGTCGTCGCCTCCGTCCTCACTCCCCACCTCCGAGATCCCCCTGGCAGTGACGGTAGGTCCCGCTTCCCCGCCCTCGTCGCACCGCCACGCCTGAACGGGAGGTACTGGTGATCGACGTCGTAGCTGCGCGCGGTCATGCGCTGCACCGTCGTCGTCAGCGGGCACCGTGTGGCCCACATCTCATTTCCCGTACCCGATTGTGGGGACGTCGTGCGGCGCAGCGTTCCCCACGTGGCAAATTTTCCCGTTTCGAGAGCGCCCGGCAGGACGGCGGGACGATCGGGGCGACCGGGTGTCGCCGCCGTGACGACGCGGTCGTCTCACCAGATCGGGGGAGGTTTGCCCGGCAGCACGCCGCTCCGGCTCGCCGTGGACAACCGTCACGTCGACGGCACCGTCCAACGGTGCCACCACGTCACGTGGAGCCGCGACAACGACGTCCGGAGGGAGACGGTCTCGTCATGGATGCGCATGCGCAGCCCGTCAAGCCGTCGAGCGTCCAGGTGCTCGCTGAGCACCAGCTCATGGGCGAAGCCGTCGCGGCGGCGCTGAGCAGCCGCGGCCGGCCCGTCGCGACCTCCCGGTGGCGCTACGGCCCGGTGCGTGCCAGCGGCCCGGGTCCCACCTCCGCACAGGCGGTGGTCAGGTCGGGCGTCCTGGTGTGCGAGGTGGAGGACCCGCTGTCCCTGGCCGCGGCCTGTGCCCTGGTCCGACGGGACGCGCACCGGTGGCTCGTGGTGGCGTCAGGTGCCGGGAGCGCCCGTTGGGGCGCACTGCTGGCTGCGGGCGCCGGAGGCGTGCTCGACGCGGCCGCCAGCATCGACCAGATGTACGGCGCGCTGGAAGCCGTCGAGGCGGGTGACGACGTCCCGGCCGACGAGCTGCGGGACTCTGCCTTGTCCCGGTGGGCCGCCGTGCCGCCGGAGGAGCGCCGGCTGCTGGTGCGGCTCGAACGGCTGACGCCGCGGGAGCGTGAGGTGCTCGCCGGGTTGCGGGCGGGCCAGTCGGCGGCCGTCCTGGCCTGGAACCTCGACATCTCGATGTCGACCGTGCGGTCACAGGTGCGGGCGGTCCTGCGCAAGCTCGACGTGAACGCGCAGCTGGCGGCGGTGGCGGTGGTGACCCGCCTGGAGGGCAGCTCCGCGCTACGCGCGTGAGGCCCGGCCCCACCAGCCGTCCGTGGCGACCGCTCGTCTGGGCAGGCGCGCGGCCGAGTGGGGGGTGGCAGCGCTGTGCACGAGGGCGCTCGGCGGTGGGGCCGGGCACCTCCGAGGATGCTCAACCCCACGGACGGCGTCATCATCCAGGTGAGGGATCCTCGGTCGCGTGCCGGCCGCGGCCGACACGCGGACTGCGCCCGGCCCGAGGCACGGGCCGGGCGCAGCGAACGGGCTCAGCCGAGCCAGCGGCGCCAGGCGGCTCCGTGCCGTCCGTCGTGACGCCGGTGGTGGCCGACCGCCTGCAGCGTGCCCGGGCCGAAGATCGGTCCCGCCACGTAGAGGTCACCGGCGACGTCGATGCCGCCCGGCAGCCGGAAGGCACCCGGCATGATCTCGCGAGGCTCTGCCCCGGCCCGGCGGAGCAGGTGGACCGAGCCGATGTCGGCGCCCGGCGGCGGGGTCTCGGCCTCGATCGCGAGCCAGCCGAGCTTCGACAGGCCGGCGGCGTAGATGCCGTGCTTGCCCGTGGCGAGGTCGACTACGGACGTGAGCCCGTCGGCGTACCGGGTGCAGGGCCCGGTGGTCGGGGCGGCCGGGTCGCAGGTCGCGCCCGACGCGCCGCGCTCGATCCGCCAGACCTGCGAGGTGCCCGGAGTGGCCGGGAAGCCGCGCAGCTCACCTACGTACCACGCGCCGTCACGACCGACGGTCACCGAGGTCGGCACGGCCTCGGACGGCACGGCACTGCCCGCGCCGGGCAGCCCCGGCGGGACGGTCACGGTCCGCGGGAGGAGCCGGGCGACCGTGGTCACCTTGCCGTTGCGCCTGACCCGGAGGAGGTCGTTGCCGGCGGCGTCGGCGACCAGGACGGTGCCGTCACGCAGGGCCGTGAGGCCGAACGGGTTGCTCTCCGTCGGGTTGGACTCGAGGTCGGCGGAGTCCGGGTCGGCGACCTGGTGCGCACCGATGTCGGCGACCTCGCGTACGGCGTCGTACCACGGACGCCACTTGAAGAGCCGGGCGGCCGTGTCGTCGTCGGCCGTCGTTCCCGGGTCGTCGGCGGTGGTGAGGAGCCAGACGGTCCGGCCACGGCCGAGGGCGATCGCCGGAGCTAGCGAGCTGGTCACCTGTCCGAGCTCGACGACGCGGGTCCGCCGGGGTCCGTGGCCCCGGCCCTTCTCGACCACGAGGCTGAAGGTGCCGTCGGCCTCGGTGACGAGGGTCATCCCGCGTCCGAGGGCGTCGACGCCCCGGGGACCGTCGAGTCCGTCGACGACCGTCCTCAGGTGCACGTCGGGCGCTGGGTCGGGGTCGCCGCCGGGGTGGGCGCCGGGG
>NZ_JAANMS010000075.1 GCF_011250565.1 Nocardioides sp. IC4_145 | reverse complement strand
GCCCGGCCGGGGGTGGGTCCGTCCACCCCCGGCCGGGCCGGGTTCAGGGGCGCAGGGTCACGGGATCTGGCGCTCCTGCCAGACCTGCGGGTAGCCGGGCAGGTCCTCGCCACCGAACTTCGCGTAGTGGCCGTCGGGCATGCCCTCGTTAGCCTCGAGGAAGTCGGCGCGCTCGTCCTCGGTGATCGGGGTCTGCGGGAGCACCCACTCCTTCGGGACCTCCTCGCCGGCGACGATCTTCTGGATCGCCAGCAGCGGGGTGCGCCACTGGAAGTTGGAGTAGACCGGCGCGAGCCCGGTCAGCCCCGTCTCCTCCCACTTGCGCAGGAAACTCATCTCGTCCTCGCCGGTCATGACCGGGTAGTCGACGCCCTGGTCCTCGAAGGCCTCGATGGCGGCGACGGCGCCGTCACCGGCGTCCATCCAGACGCCTGCGACGTCGCCCTTGGTGAGCTCGTCGGTGATGATGCCCTTGATCTTGGTGGGGTCGGCGCCGGTGAAGTAGTCGACCGCCTCGATGCCGTTCTCCTCGAAGATCTTCTCGGCCGCGGCCCAGCGGGTCTCGAGCACGTCGACGCCCGGCAGGATCCGCAGCGCGACGACCTTGTCGCCCTCCTCGAGGTTCTCGACGAGGAAGTTGGCGGTGTCGATGCCCCAGGCGTAGCCGCCGATGGGGTGGATGAACGTCGTGTAGCAGTCGGTCTCGACGCCGCGGTCGAAGATGATGACCGGCTTGCCGGTCTCGCAGGCGCGCTCGACGGCGGGGGTCATCGCGGCCGTGGAGTTCGGGGAGATGACGAAGACGTCGCAGTTCCCCTCGCTGATGAAGTAGTCGATGTCGGCGATCTGGGTGTTGTCGTCGTCCTGGGCGTCGCGGGTCTCCATCTCGGAGATGACGCCCTCGTCCTGGAGCACCTTCAGCTGCTGGTTCATCGTGATCCAGCCGGTCTGGCGCCAGGGGTTGGAGATCGAGGCGTTCGCGAAGCAGACCTTCTGCGCCTTGTTGGAGGTGTAGTCGGCGGTGTCGGTCATCTCGCCGTCGATGTACTGCAGCCACGGCTGCTCGGGGTCGCCCTCGAACGTCGCCGACCGCTGCTCGTCCTGCTCGTCGAAGTCGGCCTGGACGAACCACTCCTCGCCGCCGCCGGACTCCTCGGTCTCGGAGGCCGACTCCTCGCCCGCCTGCGGGGCGGGGTCGTCGATGGACTCGTCGGTGCTGCACGCGGCCAGGACGGCCAGGGCAGCGACGGACGCCACGGCGCCCCTGAGCGACCTGCTTCGCAACGGTGTGCGCATCAGTTGTCTCCTGTGGTTGTGCCCGGGGTGGGCTGGTGGTGGGTGAGGTGCCGAGACGAGGGAGAGGTACGTCGGGGGCGCCGCCCGCGCTGCCAGGCGCGGCCGGCCACGGCGACGGCGGCGATGATGATCAGGCCCTGCACGGTGGCGCGCCACGTGGACTCGACCCCGAGGGCCGTCAGCAGGACGAACAGCAGCTCGAGGGCGACCGCGCCGGCGGCGGCCGAGAGCACCCAGCCGCGGCCACCGCCGAGGAGCACGCCGCCGAGGACGACCGCGGTGATGGCGGTGAACTCGTAGCCCTGGCCGACCGAGGGGTGCACGCCGGCGTACCCGACGAGCAGGATCCCGGCGACGGTCGCCGACAGCGAGGAGATGACGAACGCGCGGGTCTTCAGCCACCACAGCGAGCTGCCCGAGACGCGGGCCGCGTCGGCGTTGTCGCCGGCGGCCACGAGGCTGCGGCCGAAGGGGCGGCGCATCGACCACGAGGCAAGCGCGCCGAGCACGACCAGGATCAGCAGCGGGTAGGGGATGACGTCGACGACCGGCACGTCCTGGATGCCGCCGCGGCCGATCTCGCGGAACGCGTCGGCGGGGTTGCCGGTGGCCGCGCCGCCGGTGAGGTGGTCGACCAGGCCGCCGAGCGCCAGCATCATCCCGAGCGTCACGATGAAGCTGGGGACGCCCAGCAGGGTGGTGCCGAGGCCGTTCAGCACGCCGATGAGCACGCCGACGGCGAGCATCAGCACCATGACCGGCAGGATCCGGCTGTCGTCCTGCCCGATCAGGTTGCCGGCCATCACGACCTGCGCGGCGACGACCGCACCCATGGAGAGGTCGAACTCCCCGGAGACGATCACGTAGTACTGCCCGATCGCCGCGATCGCGATCGGCGCGGTGCGGCCGAGGAAGCGGATGACCACGCCGGGGTCGCCGAAGTTGGGGTTCGCCGCGATGGTGGCCACCAGCAGGAGCAGGACCAGGACGTAGACCGCGCCGCCGGGGGTGGCGAGCGCCGCTGCGGCCCGCCCGCCCAGGCTGCGGTGGTGGTCCGCCAGCGGCGGGCGCTCGGGCCGGTCGAGGAGCTGGGTCGAGGTGGTCACTTCGCCTCCTGGAGGGCGGCGTCCAGGCCGGTGGGCCGTTCGAACCGGGCGGGGCGGCGGTCGATCTCGCGCCGGGCGTAGACCGCGACCGCGACGACGATGACGAGCCCGCGGACGACGTCCTGGAGGAAGGCGCTCACGCCCATCACGCCCATGACGTTGTCGAGGACCGAGAAGATCGCGACGCCGGCGAGGGTGCCGACGACGTTGCCCTTGCCGCCGGCCAGCAGCGTGCCGCCGAGGACGACGGCCGCGATCGACATCAGGTCGTAGTCGCCCTGGCTGCCGATCGTCGGGCTGCCGACGCTGAGCCGGGCCAGCAGGAGCAGGCCGGCGAGCGCGGCCAGCACCGAGGAGAGGGTGTGGGCGACCAGGACCGGGACCGACGTGCGGATGCCGGACAGGCGGGCGACCTCGCGGTTGCCGCCGACGGCGTACAGGTGGTGGCCGACCCGGGTGCGGCGGAGCATGAGCACGACGAGCACCGCGCAGCCGAGCAGGATCAGCGTGGAGAGCGGCACCGGGCCGACCTGCGTAGCGCCGACCAGGCGGAAGGAGCGCGGCGCGGAGCCGTGGCTGCCCTGGTAGTTGGTGGCGAGGTAGCCGCTGACGACCAGGCCGGTGCCGAGCGTCGCGATGAACCCGTGCACGCCGAGGTAGGCCACGATCGCGCCGTTGACCAGCCCGATCACCGCGGCCACCGCGAGGGCGAGCAGGACCGCGGGGAGCACGTTGCCGTCCTGGCCGGCCATCGTGCCGGCAGCCAGCACGCTGACCAGGCTGACGACGTACGGCACCGACAGGTCGAGGCTGCCGACCAGGATCACCAGCGTCTGGCCGATCGCGATGAAGCCGAGGATGCTGATGCCGGTCAGCAGCGCGGAGATGTTGCCGGAGCTGAGGAAGTTGCGGCCCTCGACCGCGGTCAGCACGAAGCCGACGACCAGGCTGAGGGCGAGCAGGACCAGCACGATGCCGGTGGAGGTCAGCGGCGTCCCGCGCCGGAGGAGCGTGCTCATGCGCTCGCCTCCCCGGTGACGCCGGTCGCGACCTGGAGCACCTGCTCCTCGGTCGACCCGGCGGGCAGCTCGCCGGCCACCCGGCCGTCGCGCATCACGACGATGCGGTCGGACATGCCGATCACCTCCGGCAGCTCGCTGGAGACCATGAGGACGGCGACGCCCCGGGCCGCGAGCGCGCGCATCAGCTCGTAGATGGAGTGCTTCGCGCCGACGTCGATGCCGCGGGTGGGCTCGTCCATCAGCACGACGCGGGGCTCGGTGGTCAGCCAGCGGGCCAGCACGACCTTCTGCTGGTTGCCGCCGGACAGGAACTGGACCTCCTGGTCCATCGCCCGGGCGGAGACCTCGAGCGAGGACAGCAGGCCGGGCAGCTCGCGGCGCGCGGCGCCCGTGCGGCGGGGGAAGACGGCGCGGACGACGCCGAGGGCGTTGTCGAGGATCGTCTGGTTGAGCGCCAGGCCCGTGGCCTTGCGGTCCTCGGTGACCATGGCGAGGCCGGCGCGGATCGCCGCGCGCGGGGAGCGGGGGCGTACGTCGTGCCCCCCGATCCGCATGGTCCCGCGGGTCAGCGGCCGGACGCCGAAGACCGCCTCGAGCAGCTCGGTGCGGCCCGAGCCCTGGAGGCCGGCGATGCCGACGACCTCGCCCGCCCGCAGGGTCAGGTCGACCCCGTCGACGTACCCGTTGCCGGCGCCGCGCAGCTCCAGCAGCGGCTCGCCGACCTCGGTGCCGGGGAGCGGGTCGGGGAAGAAGGAGGAGATCGAGCGGCCGACCATGAGCCGGACGAGCTCGGCGTCGTCCAGGTCGGTCGCCGGGCGGGTGGTGACCTGGCGGCCGTCCTTGAGGACGGTGATGGTGTCGCAGAGGTCGAAGATCTCCTTGAGCCGGTGGGAGACGTAGACGATCGCGACGCCGCGGGCGGTGAGCCGGGCGATGACGGAGTAGAGCAGCTCGACCTCGTGCTCGGCGAGCGCGGCGGTGGGCTCGTCCATCTGGATGACGCGGGCGTCGTAGCTGACGGCCTTGGCGATCTCGACGAGCTGCTGCTCGGCGACCGAGAGGGTGCGCACCCGCTGCCCGGCCCGGAGCCCGGTCACGCCGAGCCCGGCGAGCAGCTCGTCGGTGTCGCGCTGCATCCGCTCGACGTCGACGAGGCCGCGGCGGCGGGGCTCCCGGCCGAGGTAGACGTTCTCGGCGACCGTCCGCTCGGGCAGGAGGTTGAACTCCTGAAAGACCGTCGAGAGCCCGGCCTGCTGCGCCTGCACGGGGTGGCTGAAGGTCACCGTCTCACCGCCGATCTCGACGGTCCCGGCGTCGGGGGAGTGCACGCCGGCGAGGATCTTCATCAGCGTCGACTTGCCCGCGCCGTTCTCGCCGACGAGGCCGAGGACCTGGCCGGCGCGGAGCTCGAGGTCGACGTCGGCGAGCACGGTGTGGCCGGCGAAGGACTTGGTCAGGCCGGACGCGCGCAGCACGACGGCGCCGGCGGGCGCGGCCGGCGCGCCGGGCGTCCCGTCTGTCGAGGTGTGCGACGTGGTGGTCACGGACGCACTGTGGCACGCGTCACCCACTTCTGTCGATAGTCCGTCAAAAGTCGACTGCTGGACGTCCCGAAGGGTGCGTGGAACACTGCGGCCGTGCGGACCAGCGACGTCTTCGAGCTCCTTCGGGACGGCCGGCCTCGCACCCGCGCGCAGCTCGCCGACCTCTCCGGGCTCGCCCGCTCGACCATCGCGTCGCGGATCGACACGCTCATGCGGCTGGGGCTCGTGGCGCCGTACGGCGGTGGCGTCTCGACCGGCGGCCGTCCGCCCTCCCTGCTGGCGCTCAACCCGATGGCCTGGGTCGTGGCGGGGGTCGACATCGGCGCGAGCCACGCCACCGCCGCGCTGTCGGACCTCAGCGGCACGATCCTCGTGGAGCGCCGGGCCGACCTCGACGTCGCCCTCGGCCCCGACCACGTGCTCGGCTGGGTCGAGCAGGTGGTCGCCGACCTGCTCGCCGACCAGCGCCGCGAGGTCCGCGAGCTGGCCGCGATCGGCATGGGACTGCCCGGGCCCGTCGAGCACTCGAGCGGCCGGGCGATCAACCCGCCGATCATGCCCGGGTGGGACGAGTACGACGTGCCCGGCCACGTGCAGCGCGCGTTCGACGTGCCGGTGCTCGTCGACAACGACGTCAACATCATGGCGCTCGGCGAGCAGCACGCCCACCTGCCCGACGTCGACGACCTGGTGTTCATCAAGGTCAGCACCGGCATCGGCGCCGGCCTGATCTCCGGGGGCCAGCTCCAGCGCGGCGCCCAGGGGACCGCCGGCGACCTCGGCCACGTCGCGGTCGCGCGAGCCGCGGACGTGCTGTGCCGGTGCGGCAACCAGGGGTGCCTCGAGGCGGTGGCGGCCGGCCCGGCCGTCGCTCGCGCGCTCCGCGAGGCCGGCGTCGAGGCGGCCGGCTCCGCGGACGTCGTGGGGCTGGTCCGCAGCGGTGACGCCCGTGCCGTCCAGGCGGTGCGCCAGGCGGGGCGCGACATCGGCGAGGTGCTCGCGACGCTGGTCAACATGATCAACCCCTCCGCGATCGTCATCGGCGGCTCGCTCGCGGACGCCGGGGAGAGTCTCCTGGCCGGGATCCGCGAGGTCGTCTACCAGCGCTCGCTGCCGCTGGCCACGCAGCACCTCGCGGTGACCACCTCGCGCGCCGGGGAGCGGGCCGGCGTCATCGGGGCCGCTGCGCTCGCCATCGGCCACGTGCTCTCGCCCGAGCACATCGACCGCGCCGGGGAGCGGCTCGCCGCGGCGGGCGCCTGAGGTCGTTCGGCGCCTGTCCGCTCGCTGCGGGTGACGTCGTCCACAGCCCCGCCGCACGGCGGCCGGCGGTGTCGGCGGCCGCGGTTAGGGTGCTCGGGTGCCACCGACCTCCGCCTCGCCGACCGCGCCGACGACCCGCGTGAGCGAGGTGCTGGCGGGCGCGGTGCGGGCGCTCGGCGGCGCCGAGCGGGCGGGCCAGGTGCGGATGGCCGAGGCCGTCTCGCGGGCGCTCGCCGACGAGGAGCACCTGCTCGTCCAGGCCGGCACCGGCACCGGCAAGTCGCTGGCCTACCTCGTGCCCGCGCTGCTCCACCCCGACCGCGTCGTGGTCGCCACGGCCACGCTCGCGCTCCAGCACCAGCTGGTCGAGCGGGACCTCCCGCGGCTCGTCGAGGCGGTCGCGAAGGACGAGTCCGCCCGCGACGTCGACACGTCGTACGCCGTGCTCAAGGGCCGCTCGAACTACGCCTGCCTCCACCGTGTCCGCGAGGGCGTGCCCGACGACCAGGGTGCGCTGGTGCAGCTGCCCGAGGGCTCGATGGGCCAGAAGGTGCTCGAGCTGCGCGCCTGGGCCGAGGAGCAGGCCGAGGAGAGCGGCAGCGGCGAGCGCGACAACGCGCCGCGGCACACCGACCGCGAGTGGCGCCAGGTCTCGGTCAGCCACCGCGAGTGCCTGGGGGCGAGCAAGTGCCCCTTCGGGCAGGAGTGCTTCGCGGAGCTGGCCAAGGAGAAGGCGCAGCGCTCGCACCTGGTCATCACCAACCACAGCCTGCTCGCGATCGACGCGATCGAGGGCGTGCCGATGATCCCGGAGTACGACGCGGTCGTCATCGACGAGGCCCACGAGCTCACCGCGCGGGTCACCCAGGCCGCGACCGACGAGCTGTGGGCGGCCGAGGTCGAGCGGGCCGCCCGGCGCAGCCAGCGCCACGTCGAGGGCTCGCAGGCCGACGACCTGGCCGACGCCGCGGAGGCGCTGCGCTCGGCGATGACCGACGCCCGGCCGGGCCGCTTCGAGCGGATCCCGCAAGAGCTCGGCGACGCCCTCGTGCTGGTCCGCGACGCGGCGCGCGCCTGCCTGTCGGCGTACCCCAAGGGCGACGACAAGGGCGACAAGTCCGCCGACGCCGGGCTGACCCAGGCCAAGGGGTCGGTGCAGGACGTCTTCGCGACCGCCGAGCGGATGGCCGCCGACCTCGACTCCGACGTGCTGTGGATGACCGAGGGCAGCGACCGGATGCCGCCCCGGCTGTGCGTCGCGCCGCTGCAGGTGTGGGGCCCGATGCGCGACAAGCTGCTGCGCGAGAAGAGCGTCGTCTTCACCTCCGCGACCCTGATGCTGGGCGGCGACTTCGGGTCGGTGGCGACCAGCGTCGGGCTCAAGCCGTCCGAGCGGGTCGTCGACGAGGCCGCCGACGCGCAGCGCACCGACACCGTGCTGCCGTGGCGAGGGATCGACGTCGGCTCGCCGTTCGACTACGGCCAGCAGGGGATCCTGTACGTCGCCCGCCACCTACCGCCGCCGGGGCGCGATGGCCTCGTGGCCGCCCAGCTCGACGAGATCGTCGAGCTGATCGACGCCGCCGACGGGCGGGCGCTCGGGCTGTTCTCCTCCCGTCGGGCCGCCGAGACCGCGGCCGAGGCGGTCCGCGAACGGCTCCCGCACCTGACCACCCTCGCCCAGGGCGACGCCCAGCTGCCGGAGCTGGCCAAGCAGTTCGTCGAGGACCCGCACACGGTGCTCTTCGGGACGCTGTCGCTGTGGCAGGGGCTCGACGTCCCCGGCGACACCTGCCAGCTGGTGCTCATCGACCGCATCCCGTTCCCGCGGCCCGACGACCCGCTGATGTCGGCGCGGCAGAAGGCCGCCGACCAGGCCGGCGGCAACGGGTTCATGCAGGTCGCCGCCACCCACGCCGCGCTGCTGATGGCCCAGGGCGCGGGCCGGCTGATCCGCACCACCGCCGACCGCGGCGTCGTCGCCGTGCTCGACCCGCGGCTGGCCACGGCGCGGTACGGCGGCTTCCTCAAGGCCAGCCTCCCGCCGATGTGGACCACCACCGACCCCGGCATCGTCCGCAAGGCGCTCGCCCGACTCTCCGCCTCGGCCAAGGCCTGATCCGCGCCGTCTCCGCTCGGCGGGGGCCGGCACGGGTCGCTCGGGCGCGGTCGACAATCGCGCAATTGTTGGGAAATGTCAGTGTGCAAGCGCTTGCGCACCGACATTTCCGCGCAATTGAACGATCGTCGACCCCGCCAGCCCCGGCCGGCGGGGCGAGCCTAGATCCGCGAGACCCCGTCCCACCCGCCCC
>NZ_JAANMS010000074.1 GCF_011250565.1 Nocardioides sp. IC4_145 | reverse complement strand
AAGCCTTTCAGCGCCGATGGTACTGCAACCGCGAGGTTGTGGGAGAGTAGGACGCCGCCGGACATACCATTAGCAAGCGGGGCCATACCTTCGGGTATGGCCCCGCTTCGCATTTCCCACCGGCCCGGTTCTCCTCCACACGTCGCACTCGAGCAGCACGCTCCACACGACCACCGATCGCCCCGAAGCACCGTCGGTGCCGGCGCCGAGCGTGGTGCTCGGAGGTGATGCGGATGTCCGCACGAACGAAGCTGAAGGACCCGGCCGCTGACGGCCGGGTGGAGCACGTGAACGAGGTCCGGCTGGTCGGCCGGGTGACGCAGGCGCCCGAGGAGCGGGTCCTGCCCAGCGGGGACGCCGTCTGGACGTTCCGGCTGGCGGTGACCAGGACGGGGGACCGCGGGAGGTCGAAGCAGACCGTCGACGCCCTCGACTGCGCGGTCTGGGCCGCGCGTCCGCGGCGCAGCGTGGCGTCCTGGCGACTCGGTGACGAGGTGGAGGTGTGCGGCGCCGTACGTCGCCGGTTCTACCGTGCCGGCGGGAGCGCCGCGTCCCGGACCGAGGTCGAGGTCCGGACCGGCAAGCTCATTCGTCGCGCAACGACCGGATGAGCACGCCGGTGCTCGGCTTGGGCTGGAACGACGTGGCCTTCTGCGGCAGGAGACGGTCCGCGGCGACGATCCGCAGGACGTTGTCGACCGCGGGGGCCGGCACGAGGACAGCCGTCCCGGTCTCGGGACCGGCGTGCGCGAGCACGTCCTCGGCTGAGTGGTGGTGGCCGATCCGGTGCGGTCCGCGGGCCAGGGCGGGGACGAGGTCCTCGTGGAGGACCTCGATCGCCAGCCGTTCCGGCCCGACCGGGACGTGGAGGGCCGCCCAACGGCTGCTGTCGGTGACCACGAGCGTGTCCGGTGCGAGTGCGTCGACCGCCGCGACGGGGGAGAGGTCCTGGAAGCGGAGCCCGACGTGCTCCGCGGCGGCGCGGACGTCGTCGTACCGGCTGCCCACCAGCAACCGGTGGATCGCACCGAGGAACAGGGGGGTGTCGTCCTGGTCGACGAGCATCGCGAGGCCGCCGCCGCTGGCAGTGCTCGGCGCGCGGCGCTGGAGACGGAGGTAGGCGCTGTAGCGGTGGTGCCCGTCGGCGATGAGCGCGCGGGTCCCGGCCAGCTGCTCGGCGAGGAGCGCCTGGCGCTCGGGGTCGCGCACCGCCCAGAGCCGGTGCTGCTGCGCGGCGCGGTCGGTGAACTCGCGCAGAGGAGGCTCGCTCCGGACCTGGCGGAGGACCTCGCGGGTCTCGGGCCGTCCCCGGTGGACGAGCAGGATCGGCGCGGGGTTGAGCGCCATCTGGGTCATCCGGTCCGCGAGCTCGTCGGCCTGCGCGGGGTGGATGCCCTCGTGCGGGAAGATCGCCCGCTCCTCCGGCGTCGCCGCTCGGCGCGAGACGTCCAGCACGCCGACCAGCCCCCGGACGGTGATGCCGCCCGCGGTGTACTCGTGGAGGTAGACCGCCGGGGCCTCGTCCCGGCTGAGCTGGCCGCGCACGCGCCACCGCTCGAGGCGCTCGGGCACGGCGCCGTAGGGCCGGGCGAAGGCGCGTGCGGAGGAGGGGTCCCCGACCAGACGCGGAGCCATCATCAGCGCGCGAAACGGCGCCAGCGCGAAGGGGCCGGCGACGTAGGGCGGGGTCACCACGGCGCTGGGGTCCATCGAGGCATCGTAGGCTGCCCGCTCGACGACGCCGGAAGGAGGCGAACGTGCTGCAGGGCTCCCCGGCGCCGCTGTCCCGGACGCACGACCTGGCCATGCTCGACCTGGACGGGGTGGTGTACGTCGGCGGGGACGCCGTGCCCGGTGCACCCGAGCACCTCGAGGCCGCCCGGGCGGCCGGTCAACGGCTCGCGTTCATCACCAACAACGCCTCCCGGCCGCCGAGCACGGTCGCCGACCACCTCACCCGGATCGGTGTCCCGGCCGGGCCCGAGGACGTGGTCACGTCCGCCCAGGCCGCCGCCCGGGTGCTGGCCGAGCGGCTGGCGCCGGGCGCGCCGGTGGTCCTGCTGGGGGCCGCTGGTCTCGAGGAGGCCGTGCGGTCGGCCGGTCTCAGCCCGGTCGGGGTCGAGGACGAGGCGCAGGCGTTGGTGACCGGCTACGGGCCGGACGTGCTGTGGCGCGACATCATGCGCGCGGCGGTCCGGGTGCGCGACGGCCTGTGGTGGGTGGCGTCGAACACCGACCTCAGCATCCCGACCGCCTACGGCACGGCTCCCGGCCACGGCGTGCTCGTGGAGACCGTCCAGCGCTTCTCCGGAGTGGCTCCGGTCGTGGCGGGGAAGCCGCAACGGCCGCTGCTCGACGAGACGGTCCGCCGGGTCGGCGGCGAGCGGCCGTTGATGGTCGGTGACCGGCTGGACACCGACATCGCGGGCGGCCGGAACGCCGACCTCGACACGCTGCTGGTGCTCACCGGTGTCACGGGGCTGCCGGAGCTGGTCGCGGCCCGGCCGGAGGAGCGGCCGACGTACCTCGCGCCGGACCTCGCGGGACTGCTCGAGGCACACCCCGAGGCGGTTCCGGGAACCGACGGCGACGGGACGGGCGCGACCTGCGAGGTCGGCGGCTGGCGGGCCGGCGTCGTGCGGGGCCGCGTGCAGGTCGACGGGTCCGGCGGCGCCGCTGACTGGTGGCGGGTCGTGGCCGTCGCCGGATGGGCCCACCTGGACGCGACAGGGGAGCCGGCCGACGTCAGCGACCTGGAGCCCCCGGCGCCCGCCGACCGGTAACCTCCCCCGCATGGACCAGCAGCCCGAGGACCCCCGCGACGCCCCGGCCGCCGGCGGACCGGTGCCCACCGGCGTCCCGCGGGTCGACGAGGTGCTGGCCGCCGTCGAGGAGCTCGAGGAGCGGCCGATCGAGGAGCACGTCGGTGTCTTCGAGACGGCCCACACCGAGCTGCGCCGCGCCCTGGACGCAGACCCGGCGACCGACGTACCGCCCGGCTCGTCTCCCACCGACCCCGCCTGAACGCCGTGCCACCTCGTCGACTCCGGCTGGACGCCGAGCTGGTGCGCCGCGGCCTGGCGCGCTCCCGCGAGCACGCGAGCGAGCTGATCGCCGCCGGACGCGTGACCGTGCAGGGTGCGCGGGCCACCAAGCCCGCGACGGGCGTCACCACCGACGTCGCGCTGGTCGTCGCCGACGACCCGGACCGCCCGGACTACGTCTCCCGGGGCGGGCACAAGCTGGCCGGGGCGCTGGCCGCCTTCGAGCCGCTCGGCCTGGAGGTGGCCGGACGCCGGTGCCTGGACGCGGGTGCGTCGACGGGCGGCTTCACCGACGTCCTGCTGCGCGAGGGCGCGGCGGAGGTGGTCGCCGTCGACGTCGGCTACGGCCAGCTCGCGTGGCGCCTCCAGCAGGACGAGCGCGTCGTCGTGCACGACCGGACCAACGTCCGCGAGCTCACCCCTGAGCTGGTGGGCGGGTCGGTCGACCTCGTCGTGGGCGACCTGTCGTTCATCTCCCTGGAGCTGGTGCTCGACGCGCTCGTCGCGGTCGTCGCGGAGGACGGCGACCTGGTGCCGATGGTCAAGCCGCAGTTCGAGGTCGGCAAGGACCGGGTCGGCAAGGGTGGCGTCGTGCGGGACGTCGGCCTGCGAGCCGAGGCCGTGCTGTCCGTGGCGGCCGCGGCCGCGGAGCGGGGCTGGGGCGCGCGGGCGGTGACGGTGAGCCCGCTGCCCGGGCCGTCGGGCAACGTCGAGTTCTTCCTGTGGCTGCGCAAGGGCCCCGCGAGCATCGACGCCGAGGAGGTCCACGCCGTCGTGCGCGGCGGTCCGCCACCGTCGGCGCCCGGTGAGAGAGTGGGCCCATGACCGCCTCCGCCCCGCCGACCCGGCGCGTCCTCATGGTCGCCCACACCGGGCGGGAGGAGGCGCGCGAGGTCGCACTGGCCTTCTGCAAGGCGCTGAGCGCCAGCGGGATCGTCGTGCGGGTGCTTGCCGCCGAGGCGGCCGACCTGGCGCTCGAGCCGTCGGCGTACTCCCCGGCGATCGAGATCACCGACAGCGAGGAGGACGCGGCCGCGGACTGCGAGCTCGCGGTGGTCATCGGCGGGGACGGCACGATCCTCCGCGCCGCCGAGATCACCTACAGCAGCCGCACCCCGGTCCTGGGCGTCAACCTCGGCCACGTGGGGTTCCTCGCCGAGGCCGAGGTCGACGACGTGCAGTCGACGATCGACGCAGTGGTCGAGCGGCGCTACGTCGCCGAGGACCGGATGACCCTCGACGTGCAGGTGTTCCGCGACGGCGAGCTGGTGACCCGCACCTTCGCGGTCAACGACGCCAGCGTGGAGAAGGCCGCCCGCGAGCGGATGCTCGAGGTGGTCGTCGAGGTCGACGGCCGCCCGCTGTCGCGGTGGGGCTGCGACGGGGTGGTGTGCGCGACGCCGACCGGCTCCACGGCGTACAACTTCAGCGCCGGCGGACCGGTCGTGTGGCCGGGCGTCGAGGCGCTGCTGATGGTGCCGATCAGCGCGCACGCGCTCTTCGCCCGGCCGATGGTGGTGGCGCCGACCTCGGTGCTCGCCGTCGAGGTGCTGGCGCGCACCGAGGGAGCGGGCGTGCTGTGGTGCGACGGCCGACGAACGGTCGACCTGCCGCCGGGCGCCCGGATCGAGGTGCGCCGCGGCGAGCACCCGGTGCGGCTGGTGCGGCTGCACGACTCCCCGTTCACCGATCGGCTGGTGGCAAAGTTCGGCCTCCCGGTCGAGGGTTGGCGGGGCCAGGCGGAACGACGACGACGGGAGGCGTGAGGGTGCTCGAGGAGATCCGGATCGGTTCGCTCGGGGTCATCGACTCCTCGACCCTCGAGCTGGGCCCGGGGCTGACCGTCATCACCGGTGAGACCGGCGCCGGCAAGACCATGATCGTCACCGCCCTCGGCCTGCTGCTCGGCGGTCGTGCCGACAGCGGGGCGGTGCGGTCGGGCGCGCGCTCGGCGCGGGTCGAGGGCGTCGTCGACGCCAGCACGCTCAGCGGTTTCGGTGCCGCGGTCGAGGAGGCCGGCGGCGCGGTCGAGGACGACCGGGTCGTGGTGGCGCGCAACGTCTCGGCGGAGGGCCGCTCGCGCGCGTACGTCGGCGGCGCGGGCGTGCCGGTCTCGACCCTGGCCGAGCTCACCGAGCCGCTGGTCGCCGTGCACGGCCAGTCCGACCAGCACCGGCTGCTCCAGCCACGGCGGCAGCGGGAGGCGCTCGACCGGTTCGGCGGCGAGGCGGTGACCGGCCTGCGCGAGCGGTACCGCGCGGTGTACGCCCGGCTCGAGGCGACCGAGCGCGAGCTCGACGAGGTCGTGGCGTCCGCGCGCGACCGGGCCCGCGAGGCCGACCTCCTGCGGTTCGGGCTCGACGAGGTCGAGCAGGTGTCGCCGGAGCCGGGGGAGGACGAGCTGCTGGCTGCGGAGGAGACCCGCCTGGGGTTCTCCGACACGCTGCGGACCGCCGCCGAGGTCGCCCGCGAGGCGTTGTCGAGCGAGCACGGCGCGCCCGACGCGCTGGGCACGGTCTCGGCCGCCCGGTCGGCGCTGGACGGCGTGCGCGAGCACGACACCGAGGCGGCCGAGCTCGCCGACCGGCTGGCCGAGGTCACCTACCTGCTCTCCGACGTCGCCGCCGACGTGGCGTCGTACGCCACCCGCATCGAGACCGACCCCGCGAGGCTGGCGGCGGTCTCCGAGCGGCGGGCGGCGCTGACCGCGCTGACGCGCAAGTACGGCGAGACCATCGACGAGGTGCTGGCGTGGGCGGAGACGTCCTCGCGACGGCTGCTCGAGCTGGACGGCACCGACGAGCGGATCGAGGAGCTGCGCGCCGAGAGGGAGACGCTGCGCGGTGAGCTGGCCGAGGTCGCCGGCGCGCTCACCGCCGCCCGGACCGAGGCAGGCGGCCGGCTCGCGGCCGAGGTCACCGCGGAGCTCGGCCTGCTGGCGATGCCGCACGCCCGGGTGAGCGTCGAGGTCCGGCAGACCGAGCTCGACCCGCAGGCGCACCCCGGTGGCCCGACCGGCCCGCACGCTCCGCTGCTGGTGGGGGACCGCCACCTGCGCTACGGCTCCTCCGGGGTCGACGAGGTCGAGCTGCTGCTCGCCGCCAACACCGGCTCCGACCCGCGCCCGCTGCACAAGGGCGCGTCCGGGGGCGAGCTGTCCCGGGTGATGCTGGCGCTCGAGGTGGCGCTGGCCGGCACCAGCCCGGTGCCGACGTTCGTCTTCGACGAGGTCGACGCCGGGGTTGGCGGCACCGCCGCGGTGGAGATCGGGCGTCGCCTCGCCCGGTTGGCCCGGTCCGCCCAGGTGCTGGTCGTGACCCACCTCCCACAGGTCGCGGCGTTCGCCGACCGCCATGTCGTGGTCGAGAAGTCCAGCGACGGCACCGTCACCAGCTCCGGCCTCACCGTGCTCGACGAGGCCGCGCGCGAGCGCGAGCTGTCCCGCATGCTGGCCGGGATGACCGAGAGCGACACCGCGCTGGCCCACGCCCGCGAGCTGCTCGAGGTCGCCTCCAGCGCGAGGGCCCTCGCTGCCGGGTGACGCGGGCCACGCCGACGCGCCCGGCCGGAAGAGGTACGCCGAGGGGCCGGCCGCGTTTGTGACCATGGGTCGGCCATGAGACTCCCCACCCGCCCGCAGACCTCCGACCTGCCCGGGGTGGCCGGGACCGCGCGGGTGGAGCGACGTGCCCGCGTGCTGCTGCCCCGGCTCCGCCCCGGCGACATCGCGGTCCTCGAGCACCCCGCGCTCGACCGCGCGACCGCCCAACGGCTGGTCGACGCCCAGGTCGCGGCGGTCGTCAACGTCGCGCCGATGGTCTCGGGCCGCTACCCGAACCTCGGCCCGGAGGTGCTCCTCCGCGCCGGCATCCCGATGGTCGACGGCGTCGGCCCGGGCGCGCTGGCCGGGCTGGACGACGGGCGACGGGTGCGGCTGCACGCCGGCTCGGTGCTCGAGGACGACGGCGCGGACGGCGGCCGGGTGGTGGCCAGCGGTCGGGCGCTCGACGCCGCCACCGTGGAGACCGAGCTGGCGCGGGCCCGGCGGGGCCTTGCGACCCAGCTGGAGACGTTCACCCACAACAGCGCCGCGTTCCTGCAGCGTGAGCAGGACCTGCTGCTGCACGGCGTCGGGGTGCCGGTGCCCGCGACGAGGATCGCCGGACGCACGGTCGTGGTCGTCGCCGACGGCCCCGAGGTCGAGGCCGAGCTGACCTTGCTGCGTCCCTACCTGCGCGAGCAGGAGCCGGTGGTGGTCGCGGTGGGTCGCAGCGCGGACACGGTCCGCGGGATCGGCCGCCGCCCCGACGTCGTGGTCGTCGACGCCGCCGTGCCCGACGGCGTACCCACCGCCGCCGCGCTCAAGGCCGCGCGCGACGTCGTGGTGCGCACCGGCCGCGGCACGAGCGGCAAGGAGGTGGTCGACTCGCTCGACCGGCTCGGCGTCCGCCCGCTGCGCATCGAGACCGACGCGACCGCCGAGGACGCCGCGCTGCTGCTCGCCGACGCCGGCGACGCGGCGGTCGTCATCGGGGTCGGGATGCACGCCACGCTCGAGGAGTTCCTCGACCGGGAGCGCTCCGGCCTCGCCAGCACCTACCTGACCCGGCTCAAGCTCGGCGCGCGGCTCGTCGACGCGGCCGCGGTGCCCTACCTCTACTCCGGGCGCGTGCGCCCGCACCACCTGCTCCTGGTCATGGTCGCCGGACTGGTCGCGCTCGCCGCGGCCGTCGGCGTGACCCCGGTCGGCCAGGAGTGGGCCGACCAGCTCTCCGAGACCCTGCAAGGACTCCTCCCGTGATCACCTACCGCCACCACGTCGTCTCGCTCGTCGCGGTGTTCCTGGCCCTGGCCGTCGGCGTCGTCCTCGGCGGCGGCCCGCTCAGCGAGCTCGGCCGCGACGACGCGCAGCCCGCCCCGGCCCGGGCGGTGACCCAGCAGGCACGGCTGGCGGCCGGCTACGGCGACACGTTCGCCGGCGCCGCGGCCGAGCAGCTGTACGACGGCCGGCTGGCCGACCGGCCGGTCGCGCTGCTGGCGATGCCCGGCGCCGACGACAGCACGGTCGCGGGCCTGACCGAGCAGGTCGAGCTGGCCGGTGGCTCCGTCACCGGCCGCTACGACGTGCAGCCGGCGCTGCTGGTGGCCTCGGAGAAGGCGCTGGTCGACACGCTGGGCAGCCAGCTCGCGGCCGACCTGGGCGCGGGGGTGGTCGACGCCGACGCGGCGACGTACGCCCGGATGGGCCAGCTGCTCGGCGTCGCTCTGGCGACGACCGGCGAGGAGGCGAGCGCGCCCACCGAGGAGACCCGCACCGTCCGGCAGAGCCTGGCCGCCGCCGAGCTGGTCGTCTCGCCCGAGGGCGAGACGCCGCGCGCTCCGGCCGTCCTGGTCGTCCTCGGCGACAGCGAGCCGACCGCCGCGACGCTCGCCGTGCTCGACGGACTGCTCAGCGGCGCGACCGAGACCTCGCGGGGCGTCGTGGTGGCCGGCACGACCGCGGCCGGGCGCGCCGGCGGGCTGCTCGCGGCGCTGCGCCGCGAGCCGGTCGCCGACGTCGTCACGACGGTCGACGGTGCCGAGAGCACGCTGGGCCAGGTGACGACGGTGCTCGGCGTCCTGCGCCGGCTGGCGGGCGAGGGCGGGGAGTTCGGCGCGACCGGCGCAGACGGCGCCGTGCCGTTGGGCTGATCCGCCGGTTCCTGGGATAGCATGGAGTCCCGTGAAGAACCCGACGCCCACCAAGCACGTGTTCGTGACCGGAGGCGTCGCCTCCTCGCTGGGCAAGGGTCTGACGGCCTCGAGCCTCGGCCGGCTGCTCCGCTCGCGCGGTCTGCGCGTGACGATGCAGAAGCTGGACCCCTACCTCAACGTCGACCCCGGGACGATGAACCCGTTCCAGCACGGTGAGGTCTTCGTGACCAACGACGGGGCCGAGACCGACCTCGACATCGGTCACTACGAGCGCTTCCTCGACACCGACCTCAACCAGATCGCGAACGTCACGACCGGCCAGGTCTACTCCAGCGTGATCGCCAAGGAGCGCCGCGGCGACTACCTCGGCGACACCGTCCAGGTGATCCCGCACATCACCAACGAGATCAAGGACCGCGTCCGCGCCATGGCCGGCGAGGGCGACGACGCCGTCGACGTGGTCATCACCGAGGTCGGCGGCACGGTCGGCGACATCGAGTCGCTGCCGTTCCTCGAGGCCGCGCGCCAGGTGCGCCACGACGTCGGCCGCGACAACTGCTTCTTCATCCACGTCTCGCTCGTGCCCTACATCGGCCCGTCCGGCGAGCTGAAGACCAAGCCCACGCAGCACTCCGTCGCCGCGCTGCGCCAGGTCGGCATCCAGCCCGACGCCGTGGTCTGCCGCGCCGACCGTGAGCTGCCCGAGGGCATCAAGAAGAAGATCGCGCTCATGTGCGACGTCGACGAGGAGGCGGTCATCACCTGCGCCGACGCCCCGTCGATCTACGACATCCCCAAGGTGCTGCACCGCGAGGGCCTCGACGCCTACCTCGTGCGCCGCCTCGACCTGCCGTTCCGCGACGTCGACTGGACCGCCTGGGACGACCTGCTGCGGCGTGTCCACCACCCGCGTGAGGAGGTCACCGTCGCCCTCGTCGGCAAGTACGTCGACCTCCCCGACGCCTACCTGTCCGTCGCCGAGGCGCTGCGGGCCGGCGGCTTCGCGCACGAGGCGAAGGTGCACCTGCGGTGGGTCCCCTCCGACGAGTGCCAGACGCCCGCCGGGCAGCAGCGGCTCCTCAGCGACGTCGACGCGATCTGCGTCCCGGGCGGCTTCGGCATCCGCGGCCTCGAGGGCAAGGTCGGCGCGCTCACCTACGCCCGCACCCACGGGATCCCGACGCTCGGGCTGTGCCTGGGCCTGCAGTGCATGGTCATCGAGTACTCCCGCAACGTCGCCGGCCTGGAGAAGGCCGACTCCACCGAGTTCGACCCCGACACCGCCGAGCCGGTCATCGCGACGATGGCCGAGCAGAAGGAGTACGTCGAGGGCTCGGGCGACCTGGGCGGCACGATGCGGCTCGGGCTCTACCCGGCCGCGCTGGCCGAGGGCTCGATCGTGCGGGAGCTGTACGGCGCCGCGCAGATCGAGGAGCGGCACCGCCACCGCTACGAGGTCAACAACGCCTACCGCCAGCAGCTGTCCGACGCGGGTCTGGTCTTCTCGGGCCTGAACCCCGAGCACGACCTGGTGGAGTTCGTCGAGCTGCCGCGGGACGTGCACCCCTACTACGTCTCCACCCAGGCCC
>NZ_JAANMS010000073.1 GCF_011250565.1 Nocardioides sp. IC4_145 | reverse complement strand
ACCGTCGACCCGTCATGCGCACCGCCTCCTCCCTCCTCGTCCTCGCCCTGGGCGCCGGCCTCGCGCCGGCACTCGTCGGCGCACCCGCCACCGCCACCGCGACCGACGCCGGCAGCATGGCGGCGACCACCGACGGCCCCGTCGTGGTCGTCGACCCGCTGCCCGAGGAGCTGCCGCGCTCGGCCCGCCGGTTCGCGCCCCGCGCGCCGCACCCGCTGGCGGACACGTTCTCGCTGCACAGCAACCCGGGCGCGAGCCGGGTCATCCACCTCGACTTCGACGGCGCGACGGTGACCGGCAGCGAGTGGAACGTCATCGAGGACCCCTTCCCCGCCGGCGTGCACGGGCCCTGGGACACCGACGGCTCCCCCGGGTCGTTCTCCGCCGCCGAGCGCACCGCGATCCAGGAGGTCTGGGCGCGGGTCGCGGAGGACTACGCGCCCTTCGACGTCGACGTCACCACCGAGGACCCCGGCCCCGCCGCGCTGCGGCGCAGCAGCCCGGCCGACACGACCTACGGGATGACCGCCCTCGTCACCGACAGCCCCGCGGCCTGGGACTGGTGCGACCGGGACTGCGCCGGCGTGGCGTTCCTCGACGTCTTCGACGAGGTCGACCCCGACGGCCGGCTGCGACCGGCGTGGATCTTCCCCGGTGGCGTGCAGGACCACCCCGCGGGCATCGCCGAGGCGGTCAGCCACGAGGTCGGCCACACGCTCGGCCTCGAGCACGACGGGCGCGGCCGCGACGACTACTACGAGGGGCACGACTCCTGGGGGCCGATCATGGGGGCGCCGTACACGCGGCGGGTCACGCAGTGGAGCAATGGCTCCTACCCTGGCGCCACCCAGCGCCAGGACGACGTCGCCGTGATCGCCGCCTCCGGGCTGCCGCTCCGCGCCGACGAGGGCAGCGCGTTGCCCACCGGCACGGCGTACATCACGAGCCGCACCGACACCGACGCCTACGACCTCGGCGCCTGCGCCGGCCAGGTCACCGCCACCGTGCGGCCGGCCGCGATCGGCCCCGACCTGGACCCGCGCATCGCCCTGGTCGACCCCAGCGGCGCCGAGGTCGCCTCGGCCGACCCGCTCGGCCCGGTGGCCGCGACCGTCACCCGCGCCGTCAGCGGCGCCGGCTGGCGGGTCGTCGTCGACGGGGTCGGCGCGCCGTCACTGGGCTACGACGACTACGGCAGCCTCGGCGCCTACACGCTCGCGGTCACCGGCTGCGCCGGCGGGCCGACGGATCCCGCGCCGGACCAGCCGGAGGAGCCCGAGCCGGTCGTCGTCGAGCGCCCGGGCGCCGTGGGTCGGCCGACGGCCAAGCCCGGGGCCAGGGGCGGCCCGGCGACCGCCGCGGTGCGCTGGTCGGTGCCGGCGGTCGACGGCGGCGCACCCGTCGCGGCGTACCAGGTCCTCGCCCACCGGATGCAGGGCTCGAAGGTCCGCCAGACGCTCCGCTCGGAGGTGCTGGCCGGCAGGGCGGTCACGTTCCAGGCCGCGCGCGGCACCCGCTGGACCTTCGCCGTGCGGGCGCGCAACAGCGAGGGCTGGGGACCGGTCGGTCCCCGCTCGCGCGCCGTCAAGGTGCGCTGAGGCTGTCCCGACCCGGGCAGGCCCGGCGGACGGGTCAGTCTCCGGCTCAGTTCTCGGCGGCCTTGTCGGCGCCCCGGCGCCAGCGGATGCCGGCCTCGAGGAAGCCGTCGAGGTCCCCGTCGAAGACCGCCGAGGGGTTGCCCGACTCGTAGCCGGTCCGCAGGTCCTTGACGATCTGGTACGGGTTCAGCACGTAGTTGCGCATCTGGTCGCCCCACGAGGCCTGCACGTCGCCGCGCATCTCGTCGAGCTGGGCCTTCTCCTCGGCCTTCTTCAGCGCGAGCAGCTTGGCCTTGAGCACGACCATGGCGCTGGCCTTGTTCTGCAGCTGGCTCTTCTCGTTCTGGCAGCTGACGACCGTGCCGGTCGGGAGGTGCGTCAGGCGCACCGCGGAGTCGGTCGTGTTGACCGACTGGCCGCCGGGACCTCCGGAGCGGTAGACGTCGACCCGGATCTCCTCCTCGGGGATCTCGATCTCGTCGGTCTGCTCGAGCACCGGGACGACCTCGACCGCGGCGAAGCTGGTCTGGCGACGACCCTGGTTGTCGAAGGGGCTGATCCGCACCAGGCGGTGGGTGCCGGCCTCGACCGAGAGGGTGCCGTAGGCGTAGGGCGCGTGGATCGCGAAGGTGGCCGACTTCAGGCCCGCCTCCTCCGCGTAGGAGGTCTCGAAGACCTCGACGGGGTACTTGTGCTGCTCGGCCCAGCGCGTGTACATCCGCATCAGCGACTCGGCGAAGTCCGCCGCGTCCACGCCACCGGCGCCCGCACGGATCGAGACGAGCGCCTCGCGAGCGTCGTACTCGCCGTTCAGCAGGGTGCGCACCTCGAGCGCCTCGACCGCCTTGCGGATCTTCGCCAGCTCCGACTCGGCCTCGGCCATCGAGTCGGCGTCGCCCTCCTCCTGACCGAGCTCGACCAGCACGCCGAGGTCCTCGATGCGGTCCGACAGCGCGGTGAACCGCTCGAGCTCGCCCTGCAGCGCGGAGAGCCGGCCGGTGACGCGCTGGGCGTTGGCCTGGTCGTCCCAGAGGTCGGGGGCCGCCACCTGCTCACCGAGGTCGGCGATCTCCCTGCGCATCGCGTCCACGTCGAGCACCTGCTCGATGGTGCGCATGGTCGCCTGGAGCTGCTTGATCGCTACGTCGAAGTCGGGGCCTGCCACGAGGGGCAAGAGTACGCCGCTCGCATGAGGCCGCGCTCATCGCCGCGGCGCGGCCGTCAGCCCAGCGGCCGGCCGAAGACCTGCGCGACGTACCAGGAGCCGTCCTCGGCCTTCCGCGCCGCGATCCCCATCCGGGTGTAGCCCTTGCGCAGGATGTTCGCCCGGTGGCCCGCCGACTTCATCCAGCCCTTCCTCACGACCGCCTTGCCGCTGGGGTAGCCGTAGGCGACGTTCTCCCCCACCAGCCCCAGCGCGCAGCCGTCCAGGAGCGGCCCGAGCAGCTGGTGGAACAGGCTGGCCTGGCCGGCCATGACCTTCGCCTGCCGGACGGCGGCCTTGCGCAGGCACGCGTCGTTCTTCAGCGCCGAGCGGTCGTGGTTGGCGCGGACCTTGTTGGTCGTCGAGAAGGCTGTCTGCGCGTACGTCTGGGCAGGGTTCGCCGCCTGCGCCGGCGCCGGGACGACGAGCAGGGCCGCGGCGAGGGCCAGGCCGAGCAGGAGGGTTCCGAGACGAGCCACCCCGGCACCGTACGTCGCCGGGCGGGGCTGCTGCCAGGCCCGCGGGCGAGGTCGAGCCGTTCGGTCGGACCGACTGGCTCAGACGGGCGTGGCGGTGACGACCACGTTGCTGAGGTAGCGGCTGCCGTCCCAGTCCTCGCAGGTGATGACCACCAACCGGCCGGGCACGCCCTGGCTGAACAGCCGCTCCGCGTCCCGCGCGAGCCGGCCCTTGGTGTAGATGCGCACGCGCTCCACGGCGTACCGCAGGACGCCGTGGTCGGTGCGGACGACCATCCGGGCGCCCTCCTCGAGCTCCTCGAGGTCGTCGAGCGCGCCGCCGCCGGTGTGCACCGTGTGGCCGGCGACCAGCGCGCTGCCCTCCTGGTCGCCCGGGCGGGCGCCGTCGGCCCACCAGCCGAGCCGCTGCGGGTCCGACGGCGGGACGAGCGTGCGACCGGGAGCCTTGACCGGCTCCACCGGGGCATTGACGCCGAGGTCGGGGATGCGCAGCCGGACTGGCGCGCCCGGGCGGCGCGGCGCCGGCACCGCCTCGGCCGTGGTGCCGATCGACGGGCTCGGACTCGGGGTCGAGGCGGCCGACGGCTGCTCCTCGACCACCCGCGGCTCGCCGGTGTCGCGCGCCAGCCACACCACCCCGACCACGACGAGCGCCGCGGCCACGACCAGGGCCAGCCACTGGCTGGCCCGGCCGCGACCGCGGCTCGTCGTGCTGCCGGGATCAGGCACCCTGCCTCCGGCGGACCACGGCGAGGGCGGCGACGCCCAGGCCCAGCCCGATCACCAGCCAGGGCAGCGGCGAGGAGACCAGGTCGAGGACGGGGTTGCCGTCCTCACCGGCGTCGACGGCGGTCGGCACCGCGGCGTCGTCGTCCTCGGCGGTCGCGCCGAGCACGCCCGCCTCGGCCTCCTCCGTCGGCGAGGCCGTGGCCTGGATGCCGAGGACTCCCGGCTCGAGCTCCGTCGTGGCGTCGCGCTCCTCCGTCGTCGCCGGCTCGGTCCCGTCGGCGGTCGGCTCGTCGGCGTCGCTGCCGGCCTCGGGCGTGGTCGTGGGGTTCGGCGCGGCCGGGGTCGACGTGCACGGCGCCACCCAGAAGACCTTGGTCTTGGTGTCGTTGCCCTGGGAGAACGGCGTCGCGACGGTCAGCCGCACGTGGTAGCCCTGCTTCGGGTGCGGCTCGCCGGTGAAGGACAGCGTGTAGACCTGCGTGGCGTCCAGTCCGGTCGCGGTGCCCGCGCCGGAGGCCGGGTCCTCGCCGACGAAGACCCGCGACGGCTCGGTCCCGCTGATGGTGATGTCGGACGTCGGCGCCTGCGGGGTGAAGGTGACGGTCGACCAGTAGTCGCCCTCGTCGAAGCCGTACCACTCGACCTGGAAGCTGCAGCCCGGGTGCGGGTTGTTGTTCGGGATCCCGTCGTCCTCGCCGACCTGGGCGATCTTCACCGTGCCGTTGTTGCCAGCCGGGTCGCCGTTCCCGGGCTTCGGGCCGTTGCCCGGCTTGGGGCCCTTGTCGTCCTTCGGGCCGTTGCCCGGCTTGGGGCCCTTGTCGTCCTTCGGGCCGTTGCCCGGCTTCGGACCCTTGTCGTCCTTCGGGCCGTTGCCCGGCTTCGGACCCTTGTCGTCCTTGGGGCCGTTGCCCGGCTTGGGACCCTTGTCCGGCTTGGGGCCGTTGCCCGGCTTGGGGCCCTTGTCCGGCTTGGGACCGTTCCCGTTGCCGTTGGCGGCCCCGGGCGCACCGCCGTTCCCGTTGCCCGGGTTGACGGCCCCCTGGCCGTTCCCGTTCCCGTTGCCCTGGCCGTTCCCGTTGCTGTTGCCCGGCCCCTGGGCCTGGCCCGGCTTGCCGTTGCCGTTGCCGTTGCCCGGCTCCGCGGCGACCGGGGCCGCGCCGGCCCATCCGGTGACCGCCACCGCAGCGGCGATGGCGAGGTACTTCTTCGCGGGCGTGATCGATCGCATGACTGTCTCCGTGTCCTGCCGGGCGTTCCCCGGGTGCATGAATGAGCGAGTGGGTGCACCGGGTCCCAGCGGCGCAGCCATGTGTGCACTCGTGTTGCCTTCCTCGACCCCGCCCAAACGGCGTCAAGCCCCGGTCTGGACCAGTGGGACGTGAGACGCCCGTCACGCGCCGGGCCGGCCGGTCGTCGGGAGCCCGTGCCGGCACCGACTGCACCTCGGGAGCACCTCTCCGGTCACATCCGTCCCGTTCTCCACAGATCGCCGGACGAGGTCTTTACACGGAGCGCATCGCGGTGATGATGGACCGGTCAGCAGCAACCATCTCGGGGGACCTGCATGTCACTGACCCATCCGTCCGCGCCCGCCCGCGCGGACGTCCACCTCGACCTCGTCGAGCAGCTCGACCAGCACGTCCGCGAGCTCGTGCGCCGCGAGGGCGTCGACCCGCAGCGCGACGCCGCCGTCGTACGCCGCCTGGCCGAGTCCGTCGTCCGCGACCACGACCAGCGCAGCCTCACCGGCCAGGTCGCCGCCGTCCACGACCCCAGCGCGGTCGTTGGCGAGCTGGTCGCCCGCGTCGCCGGCTTCGGCCCGCTCCAACCGTTCCTCGACGACCCCACCGTCGAGGAGATCTGGATCAACGACCCCACCCGCGTCTTCATCGCCCGCAACGGCCGCCACGAGCTGACCAACCTCATGCTCACCAGCGCGCAGGTCGACGAGCTCGTCGAACGCATGCTGAAGTCCAGCGGCCGCCGCATCGACCTGAGCAGCCCCTTCGTCGACGCGATGCTCCCGGAGGGTCACCGCCTGCACGTCGTGCTCCGTGGCATCAGCAGGGGCTTCTCGGCGGTCAACATCCGCAAGTTCGTCCTGAAGGCCACCCGCCTGTCCGACCTCGTCGAGCTCGGCTCGCTCAGCCCCCGCGCGGCGTCGTTCCTGGACGCCTCGATCCGCGCCGGGCTGAACGTCATCGTCGCGGGCGGCACGCAGGCGGGAAAGACGACGATGCTGAACTGCCTCGCAGGCGCGATCCCGGGCGGCGAACGCGTGATCTCCGCCGAGGAGGTCTTCGAGCTGCGCTTCCACCACCCGGATTGGGTGCCGCTCCAGACCCGCCAGGCGGGGCTCGAGGGCACCGGCGAGGTGCGGCTGCGCGAGCTGGTCAAGGAGAGCCTGCGGATGCGGCCCTCCCGCCTCGTCGTCGGTGAGGTCCGCGCCGAGGAGTGCCTCGACCTGCTGCTGGCCCTCAACGCCGGCCTGCCGGGCATGTGCACCATCCACGCGAACTCCGCCCGCGAGGCGCTCGTCAAGATGTGCACCCTGCCGCTCCTCGCCGGGGAGAACATCTCGGCGCGGTTCGTCGTCCCGACCGTGGCCTCGTCGGTCGACCTGCTGGTCCACCTCGGCGTCGACGAGCACGGCGTACGCCGGGTGAACGAGGTCGTGGGCGTGCCCGGCCGCGTGGAGAACGACATCATCGAGACCGAGCCGATCTTCCGCCGCGCCGGTGGCGAGCTGCGCCGGGTCGGCGGCATGCCCCCACGCCTGGACCTCTTCGAGCGCGCCGGCATCGACCCGCACGCGCTGCTCGGCGGCGGCGCGGCCGAGGACCGCTGACGTGGGCGCGCTGGTCGGGCTGGGCGTCGGCGTCGGGCTGCTCCTGGTGTGGTCGGCCTTCGCGCTGCCGCGCACCCCGCGCACGACCACCCGCGGCGACGGACCCGCGCGCCGCATGCTCGACCGGGCCGGCATGCGCTCGGTCTCGCCGGCGTCGTTCACCGCATTGAGCCTCGTCTCGGGGTCGCTCGTCGCCGTCGTCGTGCAGGCCGTCTCCGCGACCGTGCCCGTCGCGGTGGCCTTCGGCGTGATGGGCGCCTACCTGCCGGTCGCCGTCGTCTCCGGCCGGGCCCGGCGCCGGCAGCGTGAGCTGGCCGAGGTGTGGCCCGAGGCCGTCGACCACCTCACCAGCGCCGTGCGGGCAGGGATGTCGCTGCCGGACGCGCTGGCCGCGCTCGGCACGCGCGGGCCGGAGCCGCTGCAGCCGTCGTTCTCGTCGTTCGCGCTGGACTACCAGGTCACCGGGCGGTTCGGCGAGTGCCTCGACCGGCTCAAGGACCGGCTGGCCGACCCGGTCGGCGACCGCGTCGTCGAAGGACTGCGCGTGGCCCGCGAGGTCGGTGGCGGCGAGCTCGGCCGCCTGCTGCGCAACCTCTCGGGCTATCTGCGCGACGACCTCCGCACCCGTTCGGAGCTGGAGGCCCGCCAGGCCTGGACGGTGAACGGCGCCCGGCTCGCGGTTGCGGCGCCGTGGCTGGTGCTGCTGTTCATGTCCTTCCAGTCCGAGGTGATCCGTCGGTACGCCTCCCCCGGCGGCGTCCTCGTGCTCGTCGTCGGCGCCGCGACCTGCGTGGTCGCCTACCGGCTGATGATGCGCATCGGCCGGTTGCCCACCGAGCGACGGATCCTCTCGTGACGCCGGCAGTCTGGGGCGGCCTGCTCGGCGCGACGACGGCGGTCGGGCTGCTGCTCGTCGTCGCCCGGGTCGCCGCGGCCCGTCGCCCCCAGCTCGCCGCCCGCGTGCTGCCCTACCTGCGCGACCTGCCCCGCTCCGGACCCGGCCCCGTGGCAGCCGAGCCTGCTCCGCGGTCGGTGGTCGCCGCCGTCTACGGGCCCCTGCTGCGCTCGGCCGCCGAGACCGTCGAGCGGGTCCTCGGCGGCGCGTCCTCGGTGCGCCGCCGGCTCGAGCGGGCCGGCTCGGACGCCACGGTCCACGACTTCCGCGTCGAGCAGGTGCTCTGGGGGCTGGTCGCCTTCGCCGTCGCCGCGGCGTACGGCGTCCTCGACGCGCTCCGCGACCCCGGCGGCGTCCTCGCGTCGGCCGTCCTGTGCGTGATCGCCTTCGTCGTCGGCGTGCTCGCCCGCGACCACCACCTGTCCGGGCAGGTCCGGTCGCGGGAACGCCGCATCCTCGCGGAGTTCCCCACCGTGGCCGAGCTGCTCGCCCTGTCGGTCGCCGCGGGCGAGAGTCCCGTCTCGGCCCTCGACCGGGTCGTGCAGCGCAGCGGAGGCGAGATGTCCCGCGACCTCTCCCGCGTGCTGGCAGCGGTCCGCACCGGCGAGCCGGTCCCCGTCGCCTTCGACCGGTTGGCCGCGGCCTCAGGGCTGCCGCTGGTCGCCCGATTCGCCCAGGGCATCGCGGTCGCGGTCGAGCGCGGCACGCCTCTCGCCGACGTCCTGCATGCCCAGGCCGCCGACGTACGGGAGGCCGGACGCCGCGAGCTGATCGAGGTCGCCGCCCGACGCGAGGTGCTGATGATGGTGCCCGTCGTCTTCCTCGTGCTGCCCGTGACCGTGCTCTTCGCGTTCTGGCCCGGCGTCGTCGGGCTCAGCCTGACCACTCCCTAGCGCCGACCGGCGCCCCACCGTTGTCTCGGGAAGGAATCACCATGGAACACCTCGATGCCGCGCTCCTGCGGCTCCACGTACTGCTGCTGACGGTCGCCGCGCCGCGCGAGCGCGACGAGCGCGGCGACGTGCCCGGTTGGGTGCTCGTGACCGTCATGACCGCAGGGTTGGTCATGGTGATCTGGCGGGTCGCCGACCAGCAGCTCGCGCAGATGCTCAACAGCGCGCTGAGCAAGGTCCAGTAGTGCGACGGGCGGCCGGGCGCGAGCGCGGGGCCGCCGTCGTGGACTTCGTGCTGGTGCTGGTCGTGCTGGTGCCGCTCTTCCTCGGCATCCTCCAGGTCTCCCTGGTGCTGCTCGTGCGCAACACCTTGACGGCGGCGGCCTCCGAGGGAGCGCGGTACGCCGCGACCGCCGGCCGCGGTCCGGCCGACGGCGCTGCGCTGACCCGGGACCAGATCACGGGCGCCGTGTCCGGGCGGTTCGCCCGGGACGTCGTCGCCCGCCAGGTGGTGGTCGACGGCCAGCCCGGCATCGAGGTCACGGTCCGGGCCCGCGTGCCCGCGCTCGGGCTGGGTGGTCCGGCCATCGAGCTCGACGTCACCGGGCACGCCGTCGAGGAGCGACCGCTGGAGGCCGCGCCGTGACGCGGTTCCTCCGGCGGCGCAGCGACCGGGGCAGCGCGCTGGTCGAGGTGACCTGGCTCGGCATCCTGCTGCTGGTGCCGATGCTGTGGATCCTGCTGAGCGTCTTCGAGGTCCAGCGCGGCGCGTTCGGGGTGGAGGCGGCCGCCCGATCGGCTGCCCGCGCCTACGCCCTCGCGGGCAACGACGCCGAGGGCACCCGGCAGGCCGAGCTGGTCGCGCGCCGGGCGCTCGCCGACCAGGGTCTCGGGAGGGCTCCACTCTCGGTGCGCGTGACCTGCACGCCGTACCCGGCCGATTGCCACAGCGGCACCTCGGTGATCACCGTCCGCATCGAGTCGCGCGTCGACCTGCCGCTGATGCCGGAGGTGCTGGGCGGGCAGGCACCCAGCTTCGCGCTGGACGCGACCCACACGGTGCCGATCGGCCAGTACCAGGAGGTGACCGGTGCGGCCGCGGACTGAGCGGGGAACCCGCGACGAGCGGGGACAGGTGACGGTGCTGATCGTCGGGTTCGCGGTGTTCCTCGCGATGGCGGTCGCCGTGGTGGTCGACGCGACCGCGGCGTACCTCCAACGCTCGGGTCTCAGCACGCTCGCCGACGGCGCGGCGCTGCACGGAGCCGACCTGGGCGCGACCGGCGCGGACGTCTACGAGGGCGGCGTGCCCGAGGGGCGGCTCGAGGTGACGGCCGCCCAGGCGTCCGCCGCGGTCCGGGACTACCTGACGCAGGTCGGCGCCTACCGCCGCTACCCCGGGCTGCGGCACACGATCGCCGTCGACCCGTCCGAGGACCGCGTCACCGTCCGGCTCAGCGCGCCGCTCGAGCTGCCGCTGACCTTCCCCGGCTCCCCCGACCGGCCGACGGTCTCGGCCAGCGGCTCGGCCGTCTCCGGCGTCGACCGACCTTGACGGCCACCGAACTGCTGGTGGAAGTGCCGTGGGCCGCGGGGTGCTGAGCGTGAGGTCGCAGTCGTCGAGGGACTTCTACCAGTACTTCGGCACGACCCCGTCGGTCAGCGCACGCGGACGGTGATCGTCGTCGCCCTCCGCGAGGTGTCCGTGGGGTGCACACGGGCGAAGTAGCGCGTGACGCGCCGGGCGTTGCGGTCGGTGACCCGCCACGCACGGTGGCCTCGACCGTCGAGGGAGCTGCGGCGGATGCGCTCGGCCTTGCCCCGTGCGTCCACCCGGTAGAGGTCCGCTGTCGCGCCCGCAGCATGGTCGGTCCCGCGCAGGACCAGCCGGTCGTCCCCGTTGCGCGCGTCGAGGCCGGTGAGCCGGGCCGCCAGGGGCGGGGTGCAGCGGCAGACTGGTTCGGAGTGGTGGGCGGTCGCCGACGTGACCGGCGCGCCCGTGGCGTCCAGCACCGTGCCGGTCACCAGCGTCTGCATGCCCAGCACCACCTCGGTCCGGGCGAAGCCGCTCTCGTCGGTGGTGGTGGACTCGGTGACCTCGGCGTCGGGGTACCAGCTCCGCCACGTGAACACGACGGTCAGTCCAGCGGCCGGCTCGCCGCCGCGCCGGACGTCGGCCGCGATCACGACTCGTTCGCCCGGCGAACCCGACGGGATCCCGAAGCTGATCGTCACCTGGTCCTCGTCGTCCGACGGTGCGGACCAGCCAGCCGGCGCCGGCACGAGCACCAGCAGCAGGGCACTGAGCAGCAGGAGCAGGCGCCGAGTCATGCGCGGAAGCCTCCCACGCCGACGAGGGGTCGTGTGCCTGACGACGCGACTCAGCGCGTCCTCGGGCACACGACCCCCGCACGCCGAGCCGAGCCCTGCCGAGCCCTGCTGAGCCCTGCCGAGCCGAGCGCGAGCGGCTACTTCACCTCGGTCCGCAGCACCCGCCACACGCCGTACGCGATGGGCAGGGCGAGCCACACGACGCCGGTGACAGCGAGCTGGGTCCACTGCTCGCCGGTCATCGACTCGTCGAAGAGGGCGGTCTGGGCGTAGTTGAAGTCGATCCACGGCTGGAGGTCGGCGAACCAGTCCTGGAAGGCGGCGAGCATCCCGAAGACGGTCGGCAGCAGCGCGGAGTAGACGAAGTAGCCGACGATCGCGGGCGCCGAGGAGCGGATGACGACGCCGAGCATGAAGCCGACGAGCAGGCCAAGGACGTTGGCGAGGAAGATCTGCGCGAGCGCGGCGGCGGAGACGTCCCACACGGCATCGGTCCCGTTGACCGCCGAGCCGAGCAGGTTGCCCAGCGCACCGATCGAGGCGGCGAGCGCCATCGAGACGACGGCGACGCCGACCGAGACGAGCGCCTTGGCCCAGATGACCCGGCCCCGGCTCGGCACGAGCGTGAACGTCGTCAAGCCGTTGCGCTGGCTCCACTCGCCGGTGACCGAGAGGATGGCGATGATCGGCAGGATCACGGCCATCGGGAAGCCGATGGCCGAGGCGAACGACTCGTAGGTGATCGCCGAGTCCGGGGCGAACACGACGGTCGCGGCGGTGGCCAGCACCGCGAGGATGGCGATGCTCGCCATCAACCAGAAGCCGGAGCGGGTGTCGAACATCTTGCGCAGCTCGACCTTGGCCAGGCGCGTCATCGGGATCGGCGCGGGGGTGGGCCGGGCGGCGGAGCCGGCG
>NZ_JAANMS010000072.1 GCF_011250565.1 Nocardioides sp. IC4_145 | reverse complement strand
GCCGGGCGGAGCCGCACCACGTGGTGACGCGGGCGGGCCGGTGGTACCTCGTCGGCTTCGACCTCGACCGCGACGCCTGGCGGGTCTTCCGCGTCGACCGCATCGCGCCGCGCACCCCGACCGGCCCGCGCTTCACGCCGCGCGACCTGCCCGGCGGCGCCGACGTGGCGGCGTACCTGACCGGGCGGCTCCGTGGGGCGACGGGCTCCGCCGCGGACTGGCCCTGTCGTGGCGAGGTGGTGCTCGCGCTCGCGGCGTCGGAGGTCGTCCCGTTCGCCTCCGACGGCCTCGTCGAGGCGCTCGGCCCCGACCGCTGCCGGCTCATCGTCGGGTCGTGGTCGTGGGCCGGGCTGGTCGCGCTCGTGACCCGGTTCGGCGCGGACTTCGAGGTGGTCGGCCCGCCGGAGCTGCGCGACGAGGTCAGGCGGACGGCGGAGCGGCTGGCACGGGCAGGCGCTCGAGCGGGACCTCCTTCGCCCACCTGACCTCGCCGTCGGCGTCGACGTGGACCATGGCCAGGCGCAGGTCGCGCTCCGGCGCCGACGTGGGCAGCGCGGCGCGGGGCAGGCGGTAGACGAGGGTGCCGGTGCCGTCGGTCCGCGCTCGCAGGCCGAGAGCCTGGTGGTCGGAGGTCCAGCCGCCGGCCACCCGCCGCTCGGCGGTCCCCGACAGCCACGGGTAGTGCTCGGCCAGCGCGTCGTAGGCGCCCGACCAGTCCGCACCCGTCTCCTCCCCCGGTGCCCAGGCGCTGTCCGCCGGGACCGGACGGGCCGGCTCGAGACGACCGTCGAGGAGGATGAACTCGTACCAGCCGCCGGGGTCCGGCGACCCCGACCACTCCACCCGCACCGCCACGCTCTGCGGTCCCGGCAGGGTCGGCCGTCGCGGTCCGCCGGCCGCCTCCACCGCGTCCGCGAAGACCCGACCGCGGGCGGCCGCCACCTGGGCGCCGACCTGGACGTCGTCGCCGTGCGTCCACTCCTCCTCGCGACGATGGTCGCGCACCCACAGCACCACGACGAGCGCTGCGACCACGACGGCGGCCACCACCGCGATCCACGTCCGACGTCGCGTCATCCGACAACCTTTCCTTCGAGGCCGGTCCCGGTCCCGGCAGGCCGGGTCAGCCTCGCATCTGCACGGCGCCGCGCAGGCGCAGGTCGCGCGAGTGCGGGCCGACCAGCACGCCGTAGCGGCCCGGCTCGACCGCCCACCGGTCGCGACGGCTGTCCCAGTGCGCGAACGCGCGGCGGTCCAGGCGTACCCGCACCTGCGTCGACCGGCCTGCGGCCAGGCGCACCTTGCGGAACCCCTTGAGCTGGCGGGGCGGCTCCCCGCGGCCGGCCGGCGCGGCGACGTACACCTGCGGGACGTCGGCGCCGGCCCGCTTGCCGGTGTTGGTGATCCGGAAGGAGACGACCGCGCCGGCGCCGTCGCGACGCACGGCGAGGCCGGAGTAGCGGAACCGGGTGTAGCCCAGGCCGTAGCCGAAGGGGAACATCGGCTTCTTCCGCTTGGCGTCGAACCAGCGGTAGCCGACGAGCAGGCCCTCGGAGTACGTCGCCCGGCCGGCCCGGCCGGGGTACTGCGCCTGGGTGAACGGCACCTGTCGCTCGGTCGTCGGGAAGGTCTGCGGCAGCCGACCGCCGGGCTCGCGGACGCCGTAGAGCACGTCGGCCAGGGCGTTGCCGTGCTCGAGGCCGCCGTACCACGGGACGAGGACGGCGCCGGCCTTCGCGAGCCACGGCATCCGCACCGGACCACCGACGTCGAGGACGACGACGGTCCGCGGGTTTGCGGCGGTGGCCGCCTCGATCATCCGCTCCTGCTCGATCGGGATCGCGGTGCAGAAGACGGTGAGGCACACGCTGGGCCGCAGCCCCAGGTCCGGCCGGTCGGCGCCCTCGGTCGCGCCGTCGGTGGCGACGACGACCGCCACGTCGGCCGCCGCGGCCGCGAGCCGGGCGTCGAGCCCCGAGGAGCCCTCGACGTACACGACGCGGTCGCCGTTCCGTGCCGCCTGCGCGAGGATGCCCTGCAGCGGCGAGACGACGCGCGGCGGCAGGCCCGAGCCGTGCGACGAGCCGCCCCCAGCGGTGGCGTTGGCCGCGCCCACCGGGTTCGCGGCCCAGCCGATCACGGCGATGGTGCGCCCACCGGACCGGTCGAGCGGGAGCAGGCCACGACGGTTCTTCAGCAGGACGGTGCCCTCCGCGGCCACCCGGCGGGCGAGCGCGAGGTGGGCCGGCGAGCTGACGTCGCGGATGAACGGCAGCAGACCGGGGCGCACCGGCCGGTCGAAGAGCCCGTGCTCGAACATCGGTCGCACGATGTTGCGGACCATGTCGTCCAGTCGAGCGCGCGTCAGCGCACCGCTGCGGAGCGCCGCGCGGAGCTGGTCGGCGCCGAAGAACCGGTTGCCCGCGCCGTAGATGCCGCCGGTCGGCAGCGGGCTCTCGACGGCGTTCATCTCCAGGTCCAGCCCGGCCATCGCCGAGCGGGCGGTGGAGTGCACCGCGCCCCAGTCGGAGACCACGAACCCGTCGAAGCCCCAGTCGTCGCGGAGCACCTTGGTGAGCAGCGCGTCGTTCTGGCAGGCGTAGGGACCGTTGACGCGGTTGTAGGCGCACATGACCGAGCCGACCCGGGCCTCCTTGACCGCCGCCTCGAACGCCGGCAGGTAGATCTCCCGCATCGCCCGCTCGCCGACGCGGGCGTCCACGGTCATCCGGTCGGTCTCCTGGTTGTTGACCGCGAAGTGCTTGGCGTCGGCCAGCACCGGGTTGTCCTGGATGCCCTTGATCACCGAGACCGCGGTGCGCGCCGCGAGGTGCGGGTCCTCGCCGAAGTACTCGAAGTTGCGGCCGCCGAACGACGTCCGCGCGATGTTCATCCCGGGCGCGAGCATCACGTTGATGCCCTTCTGGTGCGCCTCCTTGCCGATGGCGCGGCCGAGGCGACGCTGGAGCACGGGGTCCCAGGTGGAGGCCTGCGCGACGCCGGAGGGGAACGTCGTGGTCGCGATCTGCAGGCCCGCCACGCCGGACCCGGCGTCGCTGAGGACGAGGTCCGGGATGCACAGCTCCGGCGTCGCGCCGACGTGGCCGGCCGTGCCGTAGTAGAGGAACCACGGTGGGTCGTCGAAGGTGAGCATGTGGAGCTTCTGCGGCAGGTCCATCGCCGCCACCAGGGCGTCGGCGCGCTGGTCCGCGGTCTTGCCGCGGTCCATCCACGCCGCGCACGGACCGGCGGCCGCCTGGGCAGCCCCTGCCGTGCCGGGCACCGGCGCCACGGCGCCCGCTCCCACGACGACCATCGCCACCACCGCTGCCACTGCTGTCGCCAGACGTCTCGTCACGCGTCGTACAACGGCCGGACGTGACAGCAGTCACGCAGGTCCGTCGAGGCGGCAGGTCCGCCTCAGGCGCCGGTGGGGGTGTGGCTGGCCTGCTCGGAGGTGCGGGCGCCGGTCTGGCCGAACTCCCCCTGGGTGCCCTCGGGGTCCTCGGTGCGCGCGTCGGACTCCTCGAGGATCGCCGCGGCCTGGGCCTCGGGGTCCGCGCTGCCCACGGTCTCCTCCTCGGGCAGGAGCTCCGCGCGGCGGTCGATGCGGTCCTGGTCCGTGGCGTCGTGCTGGTGCTCCTGGCTCATGCTCCCGAACGTACCCGGGCAACGGTCCGCACAAGCGCCCTGCGGCGCCTCCGACCGCTCGACCAGGAGCACTGTCGGTGCCCTGAGCGAGGATGGACGACGTGCCCGACCCGACCGACACCACCGGCGCGCTGGACCGCTTCAGCGACGCGACCCGCACGTGGTTCCGTGCTGCGTTCGCCGCGCCGACGCCCGCGCAGGCGGGCGCCTGGGAGGCGATCGGCGCGGGCCGGCACGCGCTGGTCGTGGCGCCGACCGGCTCGGGCAAGACGCTCTCGGCGTTCCTGTGGTCGCTGGACCGGCTGCTGACCGAGCCCCGCCCCGCGGACAAGCAGAAGCGTTGCCGCGTCCTCTACGTCTCGCCGCTGAAAGCGCTGGCGGTCGACGTCGAGCGCAACCTCCGCACGCCGCTGACCGGCATCCGGCAGACCGCCGACCGGCTCGGCACCCAGGTGCCGGAGGTGACCGTCGGCGTGCGCTCCGGCGACACCCCGGCGGCCGACCGCCGCAAGCTGGTCACCAGCCCGCCCGACATCATGATCACGACGCCGGAGTCGCTGTTCCTGATGCTCACCTCGCAGGCGCGCGAGTCGTTGCGCGGCGTGGAGACGGTGATCCTCGACGAGGTCCACGCGGTCGCCGGCACCAAGCGCGGCGCGCACCTCGCGCTCACCTTCGAGCGGCTCGACGCGCTGCTGGAGCGCCCGGCCCAGCGCATCGGCCTCTCGGCGACGGTCCGACCGCTCGAGGAGGTCGCGCGCTTCCTCGGCGGCAGCGCCCCGGTCGAGATCGTCGCGCCGCCCGCCAGCAAGGAGTGGGACCTCCAGGTCGTCGTCCCGGTCGAGGACATGACGGCGCCGGAGGGGTACGACGAGGACTCCGAGGACCCGGCCCGCGCGCAGTCCATCTGGCCGCACGTCGAGGAGCGGGTGGTCGACCTTATCGAGCAGCACCGCTCGACGATCGTCTTCGCCAACTCCCGGCGCCTGGCCGAGCGGCTGACCGCCCGGCTCAACGAGATCGCCACCGAGCGAGCCGCGCCGCCTCCCGACGCGCTCGAGCGCCAGACCGGCGGCGGGCAGACCGGGCCACCGGCCCAGGTCATGGCGCAGTCGGGGTCATCCCGCCCGGTCTCGGCCGACGACCCGTACGCGACCGTCGTCGCCAAGGCCCACCACGGCTCGGTCTCGAAGGACCAGCGCGCGCTCATCGAGGACGACCTGAAGCGCGGCCGGATCCCGGCCGTGGTCGCCACCAGCAGCCTCGAGCTCGGCATCGACATGGGCGCGGTCGACCTGGTCGTCCAGATCGAGTCCCCGCCCAGCGTCGCGAGCGCCCTGCAGCGGGTCGGCCGGGCCGGCCACCAGGTCGGCGAGGTCTCCCGCGGCGTGCTGTTCCCCAAGCACCGCGGCGACCTCGCGCAGACCGCAGTCGCCGTCGAGCGGATGCGCACCGGCGCGATCGAGTCGCTGCGCGTCCCGACCAACCCGCTCGACGTGCTGGCCCAGCAGGTCGTCGCCGTCACCGCGATGGAGGCGTGGCAGGCCGACGACCTCTTCGAGCTGGTCCGCCGCACCGCGCCGTTCGCCGGGCTCCCCCGCTCGGCGTACGACGCCGTGCTGGACCTGCTCGCCGGCCGCTACCCCTCCGACGAATTCGCCGAGCTCCGACCGCGCATCGTGTGGGACCGCGTCAACGGCACGCTCACCGGTCGCCCCGGCGCACAGCGGCTCGCCGTGACCAGCGGCGGCACCATCCCCGACCGGGGGCTGTTCGGGGTCTTCCTCGTCGGCGGCGAGGGCCCGGGGAAGCGGGTCGGCGAGCTGGACGAGGAGATGGTCTACGAGTCGCGCGTCGGCGACATCTTCGCGCTCGGCGCGACCAGCTGGCGGATCGAGGACATCACCCACGACCGCGTGCTGGTGACGCCGGCGCCGGGCATCCCGGGCCGGCTGCCGTTCTGGAAGGGTGACGCCCCCGGCCGGCCCGCCGAGCTCGGCGCCGCCATCGGCTCGTTCACCCGCGAGCTCGGCGCGCTGCCGCCGCCGAAGGCCGAGGCGGTCGCCCGCGAGCGCGGTCTCGACGCCTACGCCGCCGGCAACCTCGTCACCTACCTCCACGAGCAGCTCGAGGCGACCAACGCGCTGCCGACCGACCGGACCCTGGTCGTCGAGCGGTTCCGCGACGAGCTCGGCGACTGGCGGCTGGTGCTGCACTCCCCCTTCGGCACGCCGGTGCACGCGCCGTGGGCGCTGGCGATCAACGCCCGGCTGCGCGAGCGGTACGGCGTGGACGGCCAGGCGGTCGCCTCCGATGACGGCATCGTCATCCGGATCCCCGACACCGACGCGGACCCGCCCGGCGGCGACGTCGTGGTGTTCGAGGCCGAGGAGATCGAGGACCTGGTCACCACCGAGGTGGGCGGGTCGGCCCTGTTCGCCTCCCGCTTCCGTGAGTGCGCCGCCCGCGCGCTGCTGCTCCCCCGGCGCGACCCGGGTCGCCGCTCGCCGCTGTGGCAGCAGCGCCAGCGCTCGGCCGCGCTGCTCGAGGTCGCCTCGAAGTACCCCTCGTTCCCGATCGTCCTCGAGGCCGTCCGCGAGTGCCTCCAGGACGTCTACGACCTGCCCTCCCTCGTCGCGCTGATGCGCAGCGTCGACCGGCGCGAGGTGCAGGTCGTCGACGTCTCGACGCACGCTCCGTCACCCTTCGCGCGCAGCCTGCTGTTCGGGTACGTCGCGCAGTTCATGTACGAGGGCGACTCCCCGATCGCCGAGCGCCGGGCCGCGGCCCTCTCGCTCGACCAGGGCCTGCTCGCCGAGCTCCTCGGCCGCGCGGAGCTGCGCGAGCTGCTCGACCCCGACGTGCTGGCCGAGGTCGAGGCCGAGGTGCAGCGGCTGCACCCCGACCGCCGGGCCCGGGACGCCGAGGGCGTCGCCGACCTGCTGCGCGGGCTGGGCCCGCTCACGACCGCCGAGGTCGCCCTGCGCTGCGTCGAGGATGGCGACGCCGCCAGCTGGCTGCGCACGCTCGCCGACGCGCGCCGCGTCGCCGAGGTCCGGATGGCCGGCGAGGAGCGCTGGACGGCGATCGAGGACGTCGCTCGCCTGCGCGACGGTCTCGGCGTCGCCGTGCCACCCGGCACGCCCTCGATCTTCACCGAGCCGGTCGAGGACCCGCTCGCCGACCTGGTCTCACGCTATGCGCGCACCCACGGACCGTTCACCACTGAGCAGTGCGCGGACCGGCTCGGGCTCGGCCAGGCCGTCGTCCGGCACACCCTCCAGCGCCTGGCCGGGCAGGGGCGGGTGCTCGACGGGGAGTTCCGCCCCTCCGGTTCCGGCTCGGAGTGGTGCGACGCCGAGGTGCTGCGCCGCCTGCGCCGCCGCTCGCTCGCGCGCCTGCGCAAGGAGGTCGAGCCGGTCGAGCCGGCCGCCCTGGGCCGGTTCCTCACCGCCTGGCAGCACGTCGACATCGGTTCCGGTCGCGGACCGCGTGGCGTCGACGGCGTGCTCACGGTCATCGAGCAGCTCGCCGGCTGCCCCGTCCCCGCCTCGGCGCTGGAGCCGCTCGTGTTCTCGGCCCGGGTGCGCGACTACGAGTCCTCCTACCTCGACGAGCTCACCGCGTCCGGCGAGGTGGTCTGGGCCGGCCACGGCGCGCTCCCCGGGTCCGACGGCTGGGTCTCGCTCCACCTCGCCGACGCAGCAGCCCTGACCCTGCCCGAGCACGAGCCGTTCGAGCACAGCGAGCTCCACCAGGCGATCCTCGAGGCGCTCGCCCCCGGCGGCGCCTACTTCTTCCGCCAGCTCGCCGACACCGTCACCGGCGTCGTCGGCGCCACCCCGGACCCGGCCGTCTCCGCCGCGCTGTGGGACCTGGTGTGGGCGGGTCGGATCAGCAACGACACGCTCACCCCGTTGCGCGCGCTCGTGCGCGCCGGGTCGGCCAGCCACCGCACCAAGCGGGCCGCGCCGCGGGTCCGGATGAGCCAGACCACCCGTGGCCGGATGCCCGCGCGCACCGGCCCGCCGGAGACCGCCGGCCGCTGGGCGGTGCTCCCCGAGATCGACGACGACCCCACCCGGCGTGCGCACGCCACCGCCGAGCGGCTGCTGGACCGGCACGGCGTGGTGATCCGCGGTGCGGTCGTGAGCGAGCGGCTCCCGGGCGGGTTCGCGGCGGCGTACAAGGTGCTGTCGGCGTTCGAGGACTCCGGTCGCTGCCGGCGCGGCTACTTCGTCGAGGGCCTGGGCGCCGCGCAGTTCGGCACGTCCGGCGCGATCGACCGGCTGCGCACGTTCTCGGAGCTGGCGCCCGACGCCAAGCCGGTCGCGGTCGCGCTGGCCGCGACCGACCCGGCCAACCCCTACGGCGCTGCGCTGCCGTGGCCCGAGCGGGTCGTCGAGAGCGAGGCGGGCGACGGCAAGCCGGCCGCCGGCCACCGTCCCGGTCGCAAGGCGGGCGCGATGGTGGTGCTGGTCGACGGCGTGCTGACCATGTACGTCGAGCGCGGCGGCCGCACCCTGCTCACCTGGTCCGACGAGGAGGAGCGCCTCACCCCGGCCGCCCAGGCGCTGGCCGAGGCCGCGCGCCGGGGTTCGCTGGGCCGGCTGACCGTGGAGCGTGCCGACGGCGAGCAGCTGCTCGGCTCCGGGGCGACGCCGCTGCGCGAGGCGCTGACCGCGGCGGGATTCGTCTCGACGCCCAAGGGACTGCGGCTGCGAGGTGCCGGTGCCTGAGGGCGACACCGTCCACCGCGCCGCGCGGCTGCTGGACCGGACGCTGTCGGGCCACGTCCTCGAGCGCACAGACTTCCGGGTCCCGCAGCACGCGACGGCCGACCTGGCCGGCTCGATGGTCGTGCGGTCGCTGTCGCGCGGGAAGCACATCCTTACGCGGATCGACGGCGACCAGGGCGCCTGGACGCTGCACACCCACCTGAAGATGGAGGGCGCGTGGCGGGTGCACCGGCACGGCGAGCCGTGGAAGCGACCCGCGCACCAGGCTCGGGTGGTCCTCACCACCGACGACCGCGTCGCCGTCGGGTTCACCTTGGGGATCGTCGAGCTGCTGCCGACCGCCGAGGAGGACTCGGTGGTCGGTCACCTCGGGCCGGACCTGCTCGGGCCCGACTGGGACGAGGACGAGGCGCTGCGCCGGCTCCTCGCCGAGCCGGACCGGCCGATCGGGGAGGCGCTGCTGGACCAGCGCAACCTCGCCGGCATCGGCAACATGTACATGGCCGAGCTCTGCTTCGTCTCCGGCGTCGACCCGCGCAACCCGGTCGCAGCGGTGGCCGACCTGCCGCGGCTGGTCCGCCGCGGCAAGCAGATGCTCGAGCTCAACAAGGAGCGTGCCGTGCAGTCCACCACCGGCGACCTGCGCGAGCGGGAGCGGATGTGGGTCTACCGGCGGGACAGGTCGCCGTGCCGCCGGTGCCGCACGCCGATCGCGGTGACCATGACCGGGCCGGCCGGCCGGGAGCGCGCGGCGTACTGGTGCCCGTCCTGCCAACCGGCGCGGTCGGGCTGACCGACCGGGAGCCGACCAGCAGCCGGGTCAGGCGGCGGAGGCGACGACCTCGCCGGCGCCGCGGCGAGCCGCGACCTTGCTGGCGGTGATCGGGATGGGGGCCAGGGCGGCCTCCTCGACGGCGACCGCGGAGGAGACGTCGCGCAGGATGTCGCTGAGCGGGACGTCGAGCGCGCTGCAGAGGGACGCGAGGAGCTCGGAGGAGGCTTCCTTCTGGCCGCGCTCGATCTCGGAGATGTAGCCGAGGCTGACGCGCGCCTCGGCCGAGACCTGTCGGAGGGTCATCCCGCGCTGCATCCTGCGCTCGCGGAGCACGTCGCCGAGAAGCCGACGAAACAGCACCATGCGGGTTCCCCTTCCTGGTCGGTTGGCCAACGCTACCCGATCGCGATTTCTTCCGTGCCGAGCATGTCCTCGAGCGCCGACAGTGCCTGCTGCACGGTGAGCTCCTGGATCGTGCCGCGGTCCCCACCGAGCTGCAGCTCGATCGCCTTCAGCAGTCCCGGACCCGACAGCCCGACGAACACGGTGCCTGCTGGCTTGCCCTCCTGCTCCCCCGGACCGGCCACGCCGGTGGTCGCGACACCGTACGTCGAGCCGGTCATCTTCCGCACGCCGACCGCCATCGCCTTGGCGCACTCTGCGGAGACCACGCCGTGCTCGTCGATGACCTCCTGCGGCACCTCGAGCAGGTTGTGCTTGAGCTCGGTGGCGTAGGTGACGACCCCGCCGAGGAAGGTCTCGGAGGCGCCCGGCGTCTCGGTCAGCTTCACGGCCAACCGTCCGCCAGTCAGCGACTCGGCGGAGGAGATCGTGTGCCCACCGGCACGCAGGGTCAGGTGCACGCGGGCGGCGACGTCGATCACCCGCCCGATGCTAGGACCACCGCGGTGACGGGCCGCGGCCGCCCGTCCTCGGGGGCGCAGGTGGGTCCGCCCCGTTAGCCTCGCGGCATGGCCCTGCCGATCGAGGACTACGCACTCATCGGGGACCGCCACACGGCGGCGCTCGTCGGCACGAACGGCTCGATCGACTGGTTGTGCCTCCCACGCTTCGACTCCCCCGCCTGCCTGGCGGCGTTGCTCGGCACCACCGAGCACGGCCACTGGCAGCTGGTGCCCGACGGTGTCTACTCGACCGAGCGGCGCTACCTCGGCGCCTCGTCGGTGCTGGAGACGACGTTCACGACCGCCGACGGCGTGGTGCGGCTGACCGACCACATGCCGCCGGGCGACGACCGGGCCGACGTCGTACGCCGCATCACCGGGGTGTCGGGCACGGTGCGGCTGCGCCACGAGTGGCGGATCCGGCTCGACTACGGCGCCGTGCACCCCTGGGTGCGCCGCCACCGGATCCGGGGCGAGGAGGTGATCGTCGCCATCGCCGGCCCGGACCAGCTCGTGCTCAGCGGACCGCGGCTCCCCCGCGCGAGCGACCACAGCCACAACGACGTCTTCGACGTGACCGCGGGCGACGACCTGACCTTCACGATGACCTGGTTGCCCTCGCACGTGCCGCTCGACGACCTCCACGACCTCGGTCACCGCGTCGAGGAGAGCATCGAGGACGACGAGAGCTGGATCGCGGTGTGCCGGGGCGACGTGCCCCAAGCCGAGCTCGTGCAGCGGTCCCTGTTGACCCTGCGGCTGATGACCCACGAGACCACCGGCGGGATCGTCGCGGCGCCGACGACGTCGCTGCCGGAGGAGATCGGGGGCGAGCGGAACTGGGACTACCGCTTCTGCTGGCTGCGCGACGCCGCGCTGACGATCACCTCGCTCATCGACGCGGGCTACTCCGACGAGGCGATGGTCTGGCGGGACTGGCTGCTTCGGTCGGTCGCCGGCGACCCCGAGGACCTCCAGATCATGTACGCCATCGACGGCGCACGCCGCCTGCCCGAGCACGAGCTGCTGCACCTGCCCGGCTACGAGGGCTCGCTGCCGGTCCGGATCGGCAACGGCGCGGCCGTGCAGCAGCAGCACGACGTGCTCGGCGAGGTGATGGACGCACTCGACCGCGTGCGGGCCGTCCGCGGACGGGCCGACCCCGACGCCTGGGCGCTCCAGCGCGCGCTGGTCGATGACCTGGCCAAGCACTGGCGCGAGCCCGACCACGGGATCTGGGAGATCCGCGGCGAGCCACGCCACTTCACCCATTCCAAGGCGATGGTGTGGGTGGCGTTCGACCGCGCGGTGCGGGCGGTCGAAGAGCACGACCTGGCGGGGCCGGTCGAGGAGTGGCGGCGGATCCGTGACGAGGTGCGCGAGGAGGTCCTCACCCGCGGCTGGAACGAGCACAAGCGCACCTTCACCCAGCACTACGACACCGACGAGGTCGACGCGTCACTGCTGGTGCTCCCCCTCGTCGGGTTCCTGCCCGGCGACGACCCCCGCGTCCTCGGCACCATCGAGGCGGTCGAGCGGGAGCTGGTGCGCGACCGGCTGGTGCTGCGCTACCGCACCGAGACCGGCGTCGACGGCCTCACCGGCGACGAGCACCCCTTCCTCCCCTGCTCCTTCTGGCTCGTCTCCGCCTACGCCCTCGCCGGCCGGCTCGACGACGCCCGTTCCCTCTTCGACCACCTGGCCACGCTCGCCAACGACGTCGGCCTGCTGTCGGAGGAGTACGACCCCGTCGCCAACCGGATGACCGGCAACTTCCCGCAGGCCTTCAGCCACCTCACGCTCGTCCAGGCCGCGCTCGTGCTGGCCGAGGCGGGCCGGACGGCGTAGCGCCGGCCCGATCCCGCGGACGTCATGCGGACGGGGCGAGCGGGTGCTCCCTCCGCATGACGCAAGCGGGAGCCGACCGTGGTGGTCGACTCCCGCTCGCTGACAGTGCTGCTGGCTACTTCTTCACGACGGTGACGACCCGCTCGATCGTCCTGGGGGCGACGTCGCCTCGGCCGTTGTAGGTGATCGTCAGTGCCTTGTCGCCGGCGCCGCCGAACTTCCACAGCCTGACCTTCAGCACGCCGTCCTCGAGCTTCACGACCTTCGTCTTCTTGCCGGGGAACGACACGCGCACCCAGCCGTCCGCGGCCTCACCGTCGGCGAAGACCTTGACCGTCAGCGTCGCCCGGGTCTTCCCCGCGACGACGTTCTTCGGGTACCAGAACGACCTGATCTCCGGGGTCACCGGCTCTACGGCCGGGGGCTCCGTCGGGTCCGTCGGCTCGGGGTCCGTCGGCTCGGGGTCCGTGGGCTCGGGGTCCGTCGGGTCCGTCGGACCCGGCGTCGGCGGGTCCGTGGGACCGGGGTTCGTCGGGCCCGGGTCCGTGGGGCCGGGGACGGTCGGCTCGTCGACGAGGTCGAGGCCGACGATGACCGGGTCGTGGTCGGAGGAACGGTACGGGCCCGGCTCGTGGAAGTCGCTGCCGTGGTAGCCGAACCGGCTGTACTCCAAGGCGATCGACTCCGGGGCGTTGATGTTCCAGATGTCCGCGCCGGTGAAGTGCTCCATCGCGGCCGCGTTGGCGACGATGTGGTCGAGCGAGCCGGAGAGGCCGCTGAACGAGTAGGAGAACTCACCCGTGCCTGCAGCGGACACGACATCCTCGTAGCCCTCCTCGTAGAGGACCTGCATGGGGTCCTCCATCGTGTAGGCGTTGAAGTCGCCTCCGAGGAGCACGGCGTCGACGCCGGTCTCGATCTGGACCCCGCCGACCCACTCGACGAGCGCCTCGGCCTGCGCCACGCGGTCCGGGTTGGCGTTGCCCTGGCCGGTGCCGTCGTCGGCACCGGAGCCCTTGGACTTGAAGTGGTTGACGACGTAGAGGAACTCCTCACCGCCGTCGACCGGCTCGAAGACCTGACCGATCGGCTCCCGGGCGTTGCTGAACGCGCCGTCCTTCGCGTCCAGCGCGCGCGCCTCACCCACCCGCTCGACCGCGGCCGGCTTGTAGATCAGCGCGTTCGTGATGACGTCCTGGTCCTGCGCCGGGGGCAGCTCGCTCGAGGACGGGTTCACCGCCCACGTGCCGGCGCCGGCGTCGGCGTTCAGCGCGTCCACCAAGGTCTGGGTGGCCTCGTCGGGCGTCTCGCCGAGACGGGCGGAGTTCTCGATCTCCATCAGCCCGACCACGTCGGCGTCGAGGGCGTTGATCGCCGCGACGATCTTCTCCTGCTGTCGCTCGAGGTCCTGGGCGTCCCACGCGCCTCGCGGGTCGCAACCGGTGCGGACGTTGTTCTGCTCGCCGCTGGCGTGCGTGTAGGACTGGCAGCCCCGCGTCGAGGCACCCAGCGTCGTGAAGTAGTTCAGGACGTTGAACGCCGCGACCTTCACGTCCGGCGTCCCGTCAGCCGACAGCAGCGCCTCGTCGGGCGCGTTGGTCCGGGTGTTCTCGAAGACGACCTGCGCGGTGGCCGTGTAGTCGCGAGCAGCGTCGACCGAGCGGACCGGCTGGAACCGGTAGCTCGGCGAGTCCGGAGCACCACCCTCGGTGATGATGACGTCACCCGTGAAGTCCGCCGCGGCGCCCACCCGGACCGGAGCCGTCGTCGAGACGTACGCCGGGGTGAGGGTCGGGTTGCGCGAGAAGTCGGTGCTCGAGCCGTCGTCGAGGGTGATCGCCCGGGCGGCGTTGTCCGCCTCGACCGCAGCGATCGCGGCGAGGTCCTGGGCGTCGGCGACCTCCGTCGGCTGGATCAACGGCCTGTCACCCAGCGCCAGCCCGACCTCTCCGAACTGGTTGGTCGAGTAGGTGTCGCTGACGGTGAACTCGTAGTCGTCGGCGCTGAAGAGCATGCCTTCGAGCGCCTCCTTCGCCTTCGGCGTCGCCGGCCAGTCTCCTGCGTAAGCGACGGGCGGCGCTGCCGGCTCCGTGAGGACCTGGGTGCTCGCCGCGCCCGACCGGATCTGCGTCTGGCCGGCGTGCTCGGCGACCTGACCGGTCACCTCGACGTGGTCGCCCGGCTCCACCGTGATCTCACCGCTGCCCTGGGGGTAGTAGACGAAGATCCCCTCGGACGCGGCGCCGGCGGTGGCCCCGCTGCCAGCCGTCTGGAGGTAGAACCCGAACAGGCGCTCCGGGACGGCCGTGACGACGCCACGAGTGGTGACCGTCCGACCGACCATGGTGGAGGTCATGCCGGTGCCCTGGATCTCGGCGATGGTCGTCGAGGTCGGCTCCGGCTCCGGCTCCGGGTCGGGCTCTGGTCCACCGGCGCTCCCGCTGCCTTGCGGGCTCGGCGCCGCGAGACGGAAGTCGGCGCTGTTGACGTCCGTGTCACCTCCGCTCGCCGCACGGTTCAGCGACTGTGTTGCTGTGGCACTGGCGGAGGTCGCACTGGTCTCGAAACTCGTCGAGCCCGAGGCACCGACCATGTCCACCACATTCGGCGCTCCGGCGAGGTCGCCCTGCGTGGCGATCGCCGAGGTGGTGCTGGCGAGGATCACCTGACCGCCGCCCGCAGCCATGTTGAACTTCGCCGGCGCGGCGTCGGGGTTCGCGAGAGCCGCGCCGGTGGTACCGGCCGCGCTCATCTGGATGAGGTAGTAGCTGCTGGCGGGGACGGTTCCGGACAGCGGAGCCGGTGACGAACCCGGGTTGCCGTTGGCCGACCGGTACTGGATGGACATGCCCGCGACCGAGATGGCGCGGTCGGTCGGGTTGTAGAGCTCGACGAAGTCGGCGTTGTACACAGCGCCGTTGTTGCCGCCGGCGCCGTACACCTCGCTGATGACGAGGCCGCTGCCGTCAGGAGCAGCGTGCGCGGGGAGCGGCGCGAAGGAGAGTCCGGTCGCGGCGACGGCGAGACCGGAGAGCGAGGCGAGGAGCCTGCGGGGGGAACGCCCGGATGAGGGCATGACAAGAC
>NZ_JAANMS010000071.1 GCF_011250565.1 Nocardioides sp. IC4_145 | reverse complement strand
GGCACGCCGGCTCCGGCGCACGTCGCGCCCGCCCACGCCGCCCCGGCAGTCCCGGCGGCCCCCGCGGCCCCGCGCAGCCACACCACGGCCGAGCGCACCGTCATCCGCTCGACCGGCGAGGGCCCGGCCCGGTGGCGGGTGGAGTTCGACAGCGGCGAGTCGTTCGTGGTCGAGGGGCTCGTGCTCGTGGGCCGCCGGCCGGAGGCCCGCCAGGGCGAGCCGGTGCGCCACCTCGTGCCGCTGCGCTCCTCCGACATGTCGCTGTCGAAGACCCACGCCCAGCTCCAGGTCGCCCCCGACGGCGTGCTGGTCGTCATGGACCGCGGGTCGACGAACGGCTCGATCCTCGTGCGCCAGGGCGTCTCCCGACCGCTGTCGGCCGGCAAGCCGGCGACCCTGCTGCCCGGCGACCTGGTCCGCTTCGGCGACCGGCAGATGACGGTCGCCAAGGAGGGCTGAGCCGTGGTCGACGGGCTGGTCTGGTACGTCTCCTACGGGTCGAACATGGCCGCCGACCGGCTCGCCTGCTACCTCGAGGGCGGCTGCCCGCCGGGCGGAAGCCGGCACAACCCGGGGGCCCGCGACACCTCCCCGCCGCTGCGCTCCGAGGCGGTCGACCTGCCCGGCACGACGTACTTCGCCGGGCGCTCGCCGCAGTGGGGCGGGGGCGTGGCGTTCTACGACCACGCGACGCCCGGGCGGACCGCCGCGCGGGCCTACCTGGTGACCGCGGCGCAGCTCGCGGACATCGCCGCCCAGGAGATGTACCGCATCCCGGCCGCCGGGGACCCGATCGAGGAGCTGGTCCTCGACCCGCTCGACGGCGGGCGGCACGAGGTCGGGCCCGGCCACTACGAGACGCTCGTGGAGGTCGGCGAGGCCGACGGATCCCCGATGCTGACGTTCACCGCGCCGCACGGGGCCGAGGCGGTCGAGCACACCCGGCCCTCGGACGCCTACCTCGCGGTGATCGCCGCCGGGTTGCGCGAGTCCCGCGGCTGGTCGGTCGAGCAGGCGGCGGCGTACCTCGCCTCGCTCCAGCCCGGTCTCGACCCGCTGACGGCGCTGAACCCCTAGGTTCGGCCCATGAGCTTCGAGCACGAGGAGTCCGCTCCCTCCACCGCGCCGCCTGCCGCCGTCTGGGCGCTGTGGTCCGACGTCGGCAGCTGGGCGGCCTGGGACCCCGCGGTGGAGGCAGTGGCGCTCGAGGGCCACTTCGCCGAGGGCGCGGCCGGCACGATGCGGCTCGCCGGCGGGATCGAGGTGCCGTTCGTGCTCGAGGTCGTCGAGCCCGGCGCGCGCTACCTCGACCGGCTCACGATGGGGGACCTGGTGATCGCCATCGACCACGTCGTCCGGGCCGAGGGGGACGGTGCCGTCGTCACGGTGTCGACGACGGTCACCGGGCCGGGCGCCGCCGACATCGGTCCGATGGTCACCCGCGACGCGCCGGTCGCGCTCGAGCGGCTGACCGCGATGGCCGAGGGCCGCTGACCGCTCAGCGCCCGCCGACGACGACCGGGACGCGGGTGACCGTGCCCGAGCCGCCGCGCCACACGACGTACCCGTCGCCGGGCCCGGCCGGGCCCTGCACGGTCACGGTGTACGTCGCGCTCTCGCCCGGACCCAGGCGGACCGCCGCGGGGCGCACCTGCACCCGGCCGCCGAAGCCGATCGCGCGCGAGGAGAAGTAGCGGGCGCGGCCGGTCACGTTGGTCACCGTGCGGGTGGCCGTGGTGACGCCGGGGCGCAGCAGCACCGAGGGGGTGTTCAGCTCGCCGTCGAGCTTGCTCTCCAGCCAGGCGCGGTAGTCGCCGGGGCGCACCAGGTGCACGAGGCCCGGGCGGCCGGCCACCTCGGGCCGCACCCGTCCGGCGCCGGTCCGCAGGACGGGCGCGTCGACGGCGGCAGCGGTGGTCGCGAGCGCCGAGCGGACCGCCGTCGCGGACCAGGTGGGGTGACGCCGCCGCAGCAGCGCGGCGACCCCGGCGGTGTACGCCGTCGCCGCGGACGTGCCCGCGGAGAGGTCCCACGCGGCCGCCCGTCCGGTGGTCGGAGCCGCGGACAGCACGCCGCTGCCCGGGGCCACGACGTCGGGCTTCACCACGCCGCCCGACGGGTCGCCCGTGGCGGACCACGGCAGCACCCGGTCCGGGGCGGGGGTGGTGCCGGAGGGGCGCAGCGCGACCCGGCCCTCGGGGTGGCGCGCCAGCCAGCGCGCGAGGGCGCGGGCGGCCGGACGATCGAGGTGGACCGTCGGGACCGCGTGGAAGTCGGCGTCGGTCGATCCGGGCCGGACGTTGGCGAGCACCATGCCGGCGCCGTCGGCGAGCTCGACCGCGCGGGACTTCTCGACGCGCGCCACGCGTCCGCCGCGCTCGCAGACCACGATCCGGCCGGCGGCGGCCGCGGCGTCGAGGCTGCCGGGCGCGCACACGCGGGCCCGGGCCGGGCGGGCCGAGGGCGCGGCGACGTCGACGGCGCGCACCACGCGGGCGGGCCCGGCCGCGCGGCCCGTCGAGGTCGCGCCGGTCAGCGCCGGTCCGTCCTCGGCGACCACCCGGCCGCGGCGCTGCGGTCCGACGGCGGCGCCGACCGTGGTGACCCACGGCCCGGGGTGCGCGGCGTACGCCGTGCCCGCGTCGTTGCCGGCCGCGGCCACGACGACCACGTCGGCCTCGGCTGCACCGAGCAGCGCCCGGTCGAGCGCGTCGTACCCGCTGCCGCCGGCCACCGCCAGGCTCAGCACGTCGACGCCGTCGGCGACGGCCTGGTCCACCGCCGCGACGAGGTCGGAGGTCGCGCAGCCGTCGTCGCGCGGGTCGGGCGCGGTCCAGCACGCCTTGTAGACGGCGAGCCGGGCCTGCGGCGCGACTCCGCCGAACCGGCCCGCCTCGCGGGCGCCGACCCGCACCGTCACGCCGCTGTTGCCGGCGGCGATCGAGGCCATCCGCGTGCCGTGCCCGTCGTCGTCGCGCGGGCTGAGCGAGGCGCCCGACCGCACGGCGTCCTCGCCGAACCCGCGGACGAACCACTGCGCCCCAACCACCTTGCTGGTGCAGCGCTCGCGCGGCCAGTCCTCTGCGACCGCGCACGCGCCGCCGAAGCCGGCCGGTGCGCGCCCGAGGCGGTGGGCGCCGGAGAAGACGGGACTGTCGGGCGCGAGCCCGGAGTCGACCATGCCGATGACCACACCGGCGCCACCGCGGCCGCCGCCGGGCGAGCCGGCCGCGGCCGTCCGCACGGGCGCGCCGGTCAGCGAGCGGACGCGGTCGCGCTCGACGGTGACCACGTCGGGGTCCGCGCGCAGCGCTGCGGCCTGGGCGGGGGTCAGCCGGGCGGCGAACCCGTTGAGCGCGCTGGTGAAGCGGTACGCCGGGTCCGGCGCGCCGGCCGCCTCGATCAGGGCGTCCTGCTCGCGGAGCATGGCCACCCGCACGTAGGAGTCCGCGAGCGGGCCGCGGTAGCCGGCGACGCCCGGCCCGGAGAGCGTGACCAGGTGCAACGGCGGCTCGGCCCCCGTCTCGAAGGCCATCTCGTCCGCGGCCGCGGGCGCCGCCGACGCGAGGGGCACGAGGGCGGACACCACCAGGGCGGGCAGCGTCGCCGCCGCGGCCAGCAGGCGGCGTACGCGCGTCGAGGTCGGCAGCACCCGCGTCCCTCCCGTCCCACACGTCGTCTCGTCGAAGTCGTCCATTGTGGCCCACCCGGGCTCCGAGCGGGTGGGATCGGTCGGTCCTGTGGACGCCGGGGGCGCCCCGGCTACCCTCGCCGGGTGTCCGCCCAGCAGCCCACGTCCGAGCCCCTGGTGATCGGCTTCGACCTGGACATGACCCTCATCGACACCGCTCCGGGCTTCGGGTCGGTGCTGCGGGCGCTGGGCGCCGAGCTCGGCGTGGACTTCCCGGTCGAGACGATGACCGCCCGCCTCGGCCCGCCGCTCGACCTGCTGCTCGAGCCCTATCTCGCCGCCGAGGCGATCCCGGCCGCCGGCGACCGGTTCCGCGCGCTCTACCCCGACCACGCCATCGCGTCGGTGCCGCTGCTCGAGGGTGCACGCGAGGCGCTGCACGCCGTGCGCCGCCGCGGCGGGCGCACGATCGTCGTGACCGGCAAGTTCCCCGACAACGCCCGGCTCCACCTCGACCACCTCGGCCTCGAGGTCGACCACCTCGAGGGCTGGGTGTGGGGCGTCGGCAAGGCCGACGTGCTGGTCCGCGAGCGCGCCTCGGTCTATGTCGGCGACCACGTGCACGACGTCGAGGGCGCGCTCGCCGCCGACGTGCTGAGCGTCTCCGTGCTCACCGGCGGCTGCACCCGTGAGGAGCTCCTGGACGCCGGCACGCACGTCGTGCTGGAGAGCCTGGCGGAGTTCCCCGACTGGCTCGACGACCACCTTGCGGCGCGCTGACGGCGTCCCGCCGAGCCACCCCGGGGGAATCGGTGGAGGGCACCTTGGCGTCCCTCGTAGGCTGTGCCGTCGCCCGGCAGGTTGCCGGCGCGCAACGAGCAGAAGAGGTCAGGCCGTGCCCAGTGGCAAGGTGAAGTGGTTCGACGCCGGCAAGGGGTTCGGCTTCCTGTCCCAGGAGGACGGGCCGGACGTCTACGTCCACGCCGACGCCCTGCCCGAGGGGATGACCACCATCAAGCCGGGCACGCGCGTGGAGTTCGGCATCGCCCAGGGCCGCCGCGGCGACCAGGCGCTGCAGGTCCGCGTGCTGGACAAGCCGACCTCGGTCTCCCGCAGTCAGTCGGCCGCGCGCCGCCGCCGTCCCGAGGAGATGGCGCCGATCGTCGAGGACCTCATCCGCCTCCTCGACGGGGTCGGCGAGGGCTACCGCCACGGCCGGCACCCCGACGCCCGCACCGCTGCCCCGGTCGCGAAGCTCCTGCGCGCGCTCGCCGACGAGCTCGAGCTCTGACCTAGGGCTGCGCAGGCCCGTCCCGCCGCAGCCGCGGCATCGGCTGGGGGTCCGGCAGGTCGTCGTGCGCCGGGTCGCCACTTGCGGCGGCCGGGTCGGCACCAACAGGCGCCCCGTCCTCCTGCGGGTGCGCCGTGCGGGCACCGGTGACCGACGCGCGCCGGCCGAGCAGGACGTACGCCGTCCACGCACCGAGCACGGCGACGGCGACACCCAGGCCCAGCCGCGCGGGCTCGAGCGGCAGCGCGATGCCGATGAACCCCCCGACGACCCACGCCAGCTGCAGCGTGGTGTCGCTGCGCGCGAAGGCGCTGGCCTGCACGCGGGAGGGGATGTCGCGCTGGATGGTGGAGTCGAGGCAGAACTTCGCCAGCGACTGCGCGAGGCCTGCGGTGAGACCGAGCACGGCCAGCCACAGCACGCCGTAGAACAGCGTGGCGACCAGCACCGCGGCCAGGTCGGCCAGCAGGGCGAGCACGACGGTGACCGCGGGGTTGATCCGGCGCAGCAGCGAGGCCGCGGCGACGCCGGCGGTGTTGCCGAGGCCGGCCGCGCCGACCACGACGGCGATCATCACCTCCGCCGACAGGGCGGTGTCGGGTGGGTTCTCGCGCAGCAGGAACGCCATGAACATCAGCAGGAAGCCCGACAGGAACCGCGGCCCGCAGTTGGCCCGCAGGGCGAACGCCACCGCGGGCGGGATCCGGGTGCGGGTCCGGCGGCCCGGCTCGGCGTCGCTGTCGCCGCGCAGCACGAGGTCGCCCTCGCCGGCACTGGAGTCCACCGCGGCCGGCAGCCGGATGGCGCACACGGTGGCGAGGACGAACAGCAGGAACGCGTAGCGCAGGCTCCACTCCGGCCCGGCCAACGACGCCAGCCCCGCCAGCGGCGCGGACACGGCGGCGCCGACGATGCCCGACAGGCTCACCCGCCCGTTGGCCTTGACCAGCGTGAAGCCGGCCGGGAGCAGTCGCGGCACGGCGGCGGCCCGCGTGACGCCGTACGCCTTGGAGGAGACGAGGACGCCGAGGGCGGCCGCGAACAGCCACGGCGAGTCGCCGGTCACCGACGTCGCCAGCGCCCAGCACAGGAACGCCCGCAGTGCCATCGTCGCGCCGATCGCCCACCGACGCCCGTGGGCGAAACGGTCGAGGAACGGCCCGATCAGCGGCGCCACCACCGCGAACGGCAGCATCGTCAGGCCGAGGAACAGCGCCACCTGCCCCCGCGCCTCGCCCGAGGGCACCTGGAAGAACAGCGACCCCGCCAGCGAGATCGCCACGGCCGCGTCGCCGGCGGTGTTGAAGAAGTGCATCTGGATCAGCCGGGCCAGTCCCGACTCGCCCGCGCCCTCGGCGTTGGCCGCGCGGGTGGCCTGCCGCCCGAGGTAGCGGCTCGCCCGCCCGGTCGCCCGGCCGGCGGCGGCCACGCCACGGGCGGTGGCCCGGGCGCCGGTGCCGAGCCCGGCCCCGATGCCGCGGCCCGCCGGCCCCTCCGGGTCGGGCTCGGGACGGTCGGACGTCATGCGCCCATCCTGCCGTGCGGGCCCGGCGCCGCCGGCGGCGACACCCGCCCCGAGATGGCACCCGGGCCGGGGATCAGTCACACTTCCGGCCGTGACGACTCTCGTGCGCGCCAAGCCCGACTCCGCCGCCGTGGCGGCCGTCGACGTCGCCCGCGCCGCCCTCGTGGAGGAGGTCGGTGCCGCGGACGTCGGCGAGCACCTCGGCCACCAGGTCGAGGGCGAGCGGCTGGTCACCCACCTGTTCGCCTGCGAGCGCGCGGGCTACCGCGGCTGGCGTTGGTCGGTGACCGTGGCCCGCGCTCCCCGCCAGAAGCACGTCACCGTCGACGAGGTCGTCCTCATCCCCGGCGACGACGCGATCGTCGCGCCGCCGTGGGTGCCCTACCGCGAGCGGATCAAGCCCGGGGACCTCGGCCCCGGCGACCTCCTGCCCGTCGAGGACGACGACCCCCGCCTGGTCCCCACCTACGCCTACGGCGACGACCCGCTCGACGCCGACGACCGCGCGCAGGTGCGCCGGGTCGCTCAGGACCTCGGCCTCGGCCGGGTCCGCACGCTCTCCCCGGAGGGCCGCGACCTCGCCGCGCAGCGGTGGTACGACGGCGACCAGGGCCCGTCCTCCCCGCTCGCCCAGGCCGCGCCCGACTCCTGCACCACCTGCGGCTTCCTCATGCGGATCAACGGCCCGCTCTCGGAGATGTTCGGCGTCTGCGCCAACGGCGACGCCAACGACGACGGCCGCGTCGTCTCCTTCGACCACGGCTGCGGCGCCCACTCCGAGGTCCGCCTCGCCAAGAAGCACGAGCCCCAGCCGCTCCCCGAGCCCGTCGTCGACACCATCACCCCCGACGACATCGAGACCTTCTGACCCACCGCCGAGGTGGCACTCCTGCAGGGTCGGAGTGGCGCCCCTGCAGGGTCGGAGTGGCGCCCCTGCAGGGTCGAGGTGGCACTCCTGCGGCGCCGGCGGGGTCAGTCCGCGCCCGAGAGCAACCAGACGGCGTACTCGTCATTGGCCGGGTGCAGCTCGTAGCTGCCCACGCGCAGGTCGACCCGCAGGCCGGCCGCCTCGGCGTCCGCGACGAGCTCCTCGGGCGGGTAGCGCCGGGCGGCGGCGGGAGCCCCGCGCAGGTGGAAACCCGCGAGGATGCGACCGCCCGGCGCGAGCAGCGAGCGCAGGTGCGCGAGCACGCGTCGCTCGGTGCCCTCGGCGAGGAAGACCAGCACGTTCCCGACGCACACGACCAGGTCGAACGTCCCGACCTCGTCAGGGGAGAGCTCGAGCACGTCGGCCGCGACGACCTCCACCGTCGGATAGGTACGCCGTGACTGGGCCACGAGGTCGGCGTCCGGCTCGACGGCCAGCACGTCGTGGCCCCGCTCGAGCAAGGCGGCCGCGACCCGGCCCATGCCGGAGCCGACGTCGAGCACGCGCGCGCCGCGAGGGAGGAGCGCGTCGGCCAGCCGGGCCTCGCCGTCCACGTCGGCGCCGGAGGCCACGAGCCGCGCGAAGTTGTCGGCGTACCCGCCCCGCGCCGGGCCGGCCAGCGCCCACCGCGTGGGCGGAGGAGGCGGCTCAGCCATCCCGCTGCTCGTCGCGGGCGAGCCGCGCCTTGCGCCGGCGGCGGCAGTACTCCAGGCCGAACAGCCCGAGGCCGAAGCCGGCCAGGCAGGTCCACAGCCACCACGTGCGGCCCTCGTCGGCGAGCCGGCCGTAGAAGGGGAGCAGCAGGAGGAACCCGAGCAGCCACAGGCCCACGCCGACCTCGACGGTGCGGACGCCGTCGAGGTCGAGCGGCTGCACGTCGGCGACGAGGAAGGTGCGTCCGCCGACCTCGTGCTGGGTCGGCTGGTCGTCGCGGAGCTCCACGCGAGACAACGTACTCGGGAGGTCTCCGGTTCTGACATGCTGACCGCCCGTGAGCATCGACTCCTACTTCCGCATCCACGAACGTGGTTCGACCGTCGGGCAGGAGGTCCGCGGCGGTGTCGTGACCTTCCTGACGATGGCCTACATCATCGTCCTGAACCCCCTGATCCTCGGCTACGTCCAGGACTCCGAGGGCAACTACCTCGGCGGCGGCGCCGAGCCGAACCTGCCGGCCATCGCCGCCGGCACCGCGCTCGTGGCGGGCGTGCTGACGATCCTGATGGGCGCGGTCGCGAACTTCCCGCTCGCGCTCGCCGCGGGTCTCGGCCTCAACGCCTTCGTCGCCTTTACCGTCGCGACCCAGTCGACCTGGGCCGACGCGATGGGCCTGGTCGTGCTCGAGGGCATCGTGATCCTGGTGCTCGTGCTGACCGGCTTCCGCCGCGCGGTCTTCCACGCGGTGCCGACCCAGCTGAAGGTCGCGATCTCGGTCGGCATCGGCCTGTTCATCGCGCTCATCGGCTTCGTGGACGCTGGCTTCGTCTCCCGCATCCCCGACGCCAACAACAGCACCGTCCCTGTCCAGCTGGGCACGGGCGGCCAGCTCGAGGGCTGGCCGGTGCTGATCTTCGCCGGCGGCCTGCTGCTGCTGATCGCCCTCTGGGTACGTCGCGTGAAGGGCGCGATCCTCATCTCGATCGTGCTCGCCACGGTCGTCGCGGTCGCCCTCGAAGCGGCGCTCGACCTGGGTGCGCGCGCCGCGGACAACGTCGGCGGATGGTCGCTGACCGTGCCCTCCTTCGACGGGATCGTCGACGTACCGGACTTCGGCACCCTGGGTGAGTTTTCGCTGTTCGGGGCGTTCTCGTCGATCGGCGTGATCGCCGCGCTGCTGCTGGTCTTCTCGCTGATGCTCGCCGACTTCTTCGACACCATGGGCACGATGACCGCGATCGGCGCGGAGGCCGGCCTCAACGACGAGGAGGGCGTGCCGCCGCACACCCAGCGGATCCTGGTCGTCGACTCGGTCGCGGCGATCGCCGGAGGCGCGGGCGGCGTCTCGTCCAACACCTCCTACATCGAGTCGGCCTCGGGCGTCGGCGAGGGCGCCCGCACCGGGCTCTCGTCGATCGTCACCGGCGCGCTCTTCCTGCTGGCGACCCTCTTCACCCCTGTCGTGGAGGCGATCCCGTCCGAGGCGGCCGTCCCGGCGCTGGTGCTCGTCGGCTTCCTGATGATGCAGCAGGTCACCGAGATCCGCTGGGCGGACCCGGAGATCGCGATCCCGGCGTTCCTGACGATCGTGCTGATGCCGTTCACCTACTCCATCACCGCGGGCATCGGCGCGGGCTTCCTGGCGTTCCTCCTCATCAAGGTGGTCGTCGGCAAGACCCGCGAGATCCACCCGCTGCTGGCGGTCGTGGGCGTGCTGTTCGTCATCTACTTCGCCATCGACCCGCTCACCGACTGGCTCACCTGAGCCGTCGGTTCCCGCTCCTGACCCACCCGACGAGGCCCTCCCCAGCAGCACCGGGGAGGGCCTCTCCTCGTCGGAATAGTTAGCGAGGGTAAGTAGTTATGCTCACGACATGCCTACCGTGGAGAAGACCGCCCGCACCGACGCCGGCCTGGCGTCGGAGCTCCGCCTCTCGGTGATGCGGCTGCGACGCCGGCTCGCCGTCGAGCGGCACCCCGACAACGAGCTCTCGATCGCCCACATGGGCGTCCTCGGCTGCCTCTACCGCACCGACGGGCTCACCATCGGCGAGCTCGCCGCCGCGGAGCGGGTGCAGCCGCCGAGCATGACCCGGACGGTCAACGGCCTCGAGGAGCGCGGGTACGTCGCCCGCCGCCCGCACGAGTCCGACGGCCGCCTGGTCGTGGTGGAGCTGTCCGACAAGGGCCGCGCCACCGTCCTCGCCGACCGTCGCCGCCGCGACGAGTGGCTGACCTGTCGCCTCCGCGAGCTCACCCCCGACGAACGCGCGGTCCTGCGCCGGGCCGCTCCGATCCTGGAAAGACTGGCCAACGCTTGAGCCCCACGTTCCGCTCCCTCGCCAACCCCAACTACCGCCTCTACGCGACCGGTGCCTTCGTCTCGAACACCGGCACCTGGATGCAGCGCGTGGCCCAGGACTGGTTGGTGCTGCACCTGGCCGTGAACGGCGGCACCGCCGTCGGCATCACGACCGGTCTGCAGTTCCTGCCCGCCCTGCTCCTCTCGCCCTTCGCCGGCGTCGTGGCCGACCGCTTCCCCAAGCGCACGCTGCTCCAGGTCACCCAGGTGATGATGGCGCTGCCGGCCTTCCTGCTCGGCCTGCTCGCGGTCACCGGTGTCGCGGAGGTCTGGCACGTCTACGTCCTCGCGCTGGTCTTCGGCATCGGCACCGCGATGGACGCGCCGGCGCGCCAGTCGTTCGTCAGCGAGATCGTCACCGACGACGACCTCACCAACGCCGTCGGCCTCAACTCCGCCTCGTTCAACGCCGCCCGCATCGTCGGGCCGGCGATCGCGGGCGTGCTGATCGGCGCCTTCGGCGGCGGCACCCAGGCGACCGGCTGGGTGATCATGGCCAACGCGGTCACCTACCTCGCCCCGATCCTGGCGCTGCGCGGGATGGACCCGTCCCGCCTGCGGCCGGCGCCCACGCAGGGACGCTCGCCCGGCATGGTCCGGGAGGGCGTGCGGTACGTCGCTGGGCGGCCCGACCTGGTGCTGGTGCTGGTGGTCGTCTTCGTGGTCGGCACCTTCGGCCTGAACTTCCAGATGACCTCGGCGCTGATGGCCACCGACGTCTTCGGCAAGGGTGCGACGGAGTACGGCCTGCTCGGCACCTTCATGGCCGTCGGCTCGCTCACCGGAGCCCTCCTCGCGGCGCGCCGCCCGACGGTCCGGCTGCGGCTGGTGGTCGGCGCGGCCGTGCTCTTCGGGATCGCCGAGGTCGTGGCCGGCCTGCTGCCGTCGTACGTCACCTTCGCGGTGTGGATGCCGGTGCTCGGCCTCTCGGCACTGACCATGATCACCGCCGCGAACACCCTGATGCAGGTGGCCACCGCGCCGGAGCTGCGCGGGCGGGTGATGGCGCTCTACCTGATGATCTTCATGGGCGGCACCCCGCTGGGCGCCCCGGTCGTCGGCTGGGTCGGGGAGACCTTCGGCGCCCGCTGGACGCTGGTCGGGGGAGGGGGCATCACCCTGCTCGGCGTCGGCCTCGCGATCGCGTGGTACGCCGCGCGTTCCGGGGGCCTCGCGCGCATTTTGACCCCCGTCGGGGCGCCCGGTAGCCTCGGTCCTCGTGTCTGGGACAACCAGGCCGTTGCGCGTGCTCAGAAGTAGTCGGCGGGAACGGACCGCCGCAGGACGGGCGCGCAAGCCCTCGCCACCGCCTCGGTGGTGGCGTGCGTCGGACGACACGCCCGACCTCGGGGGCGAGCAGCGCCGGTTGGGAGCACCACCCGGCACACCCGCATCACACCGTGCGCAGCACCGTGCCGCGCACTGAGAGTCGACAAGAAGGGGAACCACCCGGTGCCCACCATTCAGCAGCTGGTCCGCAAGGGCCGCCAGGACAAGGTGTCGAAGAACAAGACGCCTGCCCTGAAGGGCTCGCCGCAGCGCCGAGGCGTCTGCACGCGCGTCTACACCACCACCCCGAAGAAGCCGAACTCCGCCCTCCGCAAGGTCGCCCGCGTGCGCCTGTCGAGCGGCGTCGAGGTCACGGCGTACATCCCGGGCGTGGGTCACAACCTCCAGGAGCACTCGATCGTGCTCGTGCGCGGCGGCCGGGTGAAGGACCTCCCCGGTGTGCGCTACAAGATCATCCGCGGCACGCTCGACACCCAGGGCGTGAAGAACCGCAAGCAGGCCCGCAGCCGTTACGGCGCGAAGAAGGAGAAGAGCTGACATGCCGCGCAAGGGTCCGGCCCCGAAGCGGCCGATCGACGTCGACCCGGTCTACGGGTCGCAGCTGGTCTCCCAGCTCGTCTCCAAGGTGCTGATGGACGGCAAGAAGCAGGTCGCCCAGCGCATCGTCTACTCCGCGCTCGAGGGCTGCCGCGAGAAGACCGGCACCGACCCCGTCGTCACGCTCAAGCGCGCGATGGACAACGTCAAGCCGGCCATCGAGGTCAAGTCCCGCCGCGTCGGCGGCGCGACCTACCAGGTCCCGATCGAGGTCAAGGGCACGCGCGGCACCACGCTCGCGCTGCGCTGGCTCGTCGGCTACGCGCAGGACCGTCGTGAGAAGACGATGTCCGAGCGCCTGATGAACGAGATCCTCGACGCCTCCAACGGCCTCGGTGCCGCGGTGAAGAAGCGCGAGGACACCCACAAGATGGCCGAGTCCAACAAGGCCTTCGCGCACTACCGCTGGTGACCTCGGGCGGGGGCGGCTCGGGCCGCTCCCGCTCCACCCGCGACCACCAAACTTCTCTCAAGGGACGCTGAACCAACGTGGCAGTCGACATCACCACGGACCTCAACAAGGTCCGCAACATCGGCATCATGGCGCACATCGACGCCGGCAAGACCACCACCACCGAGCGCATCCTGTTCTACACCGGCATCACCTACAAGATCGGTGAGGTCCACGACGGTGGGGCCACGATGGACTGGATGGAGCAGGAGCAGGAGCGCGGCATCACGATCACGTCGGCCGCGACGACCTGCTGGTGGAAGGACCACCAGATCAACATCATCGACACCCCCGGCCACGTGGACTTCACCGCCGAGGTCGAGCGCTCGCTGCGCGTCCTCGACGGCGCGGTCGCGGTGTTCGACGGCGTCGCCGGTGTCGAGCCGCAGACGATGACGGTGTGGCGCCAGGCCAACAAGTACTCCGTGCCGCGCATGTGCTTCGTCAACAAGCTGGACCGCACCGGCGCGGACTTCTTCCGCTGCGTCGACATGATGGTCGAGCGCCTCAACTCCACCCCGCTGGTCCTGCAGCTCCCGATCGGTGCCGAGAGCGACTTCCTCGGTGTCGTCGACCTGGTCGGCATGCGTGCCCTGACCTGGCGCGGCGAGACCAAGATGGGCGAGGACTACGAGGTCGAGGAGATCCCCGCGGAGATGGCCGAGCAGGCCGCCGAGTACCGCGAGAAGTTCCTCGAGACCCTCTCCGAGGCCGACGACGCCATCATGGAGAAGTACCTCGAGGGCGAGGACCTCTCGGTGGAGGAGCTCGAGGCCGCGATCCGCCGCGCGACCCTGGCCGACAAGGTCAACCCGGTCCTGTGCGGCACCGCGTTCAAGAACAAGGGCGTCCAGCCCCTGCTCGACGCGGTCGTGAAGTACCTGCCCTCGCCGCTCGACATCGAGGCCATCATCGGCCACTCGCCGAAGGACGAGGCGGTCGAGATCGCTCGGAAGCCCTCCGACGACGAGCCGTTCTCCGGCCTGGCCTACAAGATCGCGTCCGACCCGCACCTGGGCAAGCTGATCTACGTCCGCGTCTACTCGGGCAAGCTCGAGGCCGGCTCGACCGTGGTCAACTCGGTCAACGGCAAGAAGGAGCGGATCGGCAAGGTCTACCAGATGCACGCGAACAAGCGTGAGGAGATCGCGTCGGTCGGCGCCGGCCAGATCGTCGCCGTCATGGGCCTGAAGGACACCAAGACCGGGCACACCCTCTGCGACCCGCAGAACCAGGTCGTGCTCGAGTCGATGACCTTCCCGGCCCCGGTGATCGAGGTGGCCATCGAGCCCAAGACCAAGTCCGACCAGGAGAAGCTGGGTCTCGCGATCCAGCGCCTCTCCGACGAGGACCCCACCTTCACGGTCAAGACCGACGAGGAGACCGGCCAGACGATCATCGCCGGCATGGGCGAGCTCCACCTGGAGATCCTCGTCGACCGGATGAAGCGCGAGTTCCGCGTCGAGGCCACCGTCGGCAAGCCGCAGGTCGCCTACCGCGAGACGCTCCGCAAGGAGGTCACGAACCACAGCTACACGCACAAGAAGCAGACCGGTGGTTCGGGTCAGTTCGCGAAGGTCGTCGTCTCCCTCGGTCCGAACATCGACCCCGAGACCGGTACCGGTGCGGGCTACGAGTTCGTCAACAACGTGTCCGGTGGACGCGTGCCGAAGGAGTACATCCCCTCGGTCGACCAGGGTGGCCAGGAGGGCATGGAGTTCGGCGTCCTCGCCGGCTTCCCGATGGTCGACGTGAAGTTCACGCTCGAGGACGGCGCCTACCACGACGTCGACTCCTCCGAGCTGGCCTTCAAGATCGCCGGCAACCAGGCCTTCAAGGAGGCCGCCCGCATGGCGAAGCCGGTCCTGCTCGAGCCGATGTTCGCCGTGGAGGTGACCACGCCGGAGAGCTTCCTCGGCACGGTCATCGGCGACATCAACAGCCGACGGGGCCAGATCCGAGCGCAGGAGGAGCGTCACGGCGACATCGTCGTCAACGCCCTCGTGCCGCTCTCCGAGATGTTCGGGTACGTTGGCGACCTGAGGTCCAAGACCTCCGGCCAGGCGTCGTACTCGATGGAGTTCGACTCGTACGCCGAGGTTCCCACGAACATCGCCGACGAGATCATCAAGAAGGTCCGCGGCGAGTGATCCTCGCCGGTCTCCGCTGAACGATCCCGTTCGGGGGACCGGACCCTCGGCACCACCCAGCTAGTACGAGTCAGGTAACAACCACACCAGGAGGAGCCCACCGTGGCTAAGGCGAAGTTCGAGCGGACCAAGCCGCACGTCAACATCGGCACGATCGGTCACATCGACCACGGCAAGACCACGCTGACCGCGGCGATCACCAAGGTCCTGCACGACAAGCACCCGGACCTGAACGCCGCCTCGGCGTTCGAGGACATCGACAAGGCTCCCGAGGAGCGTCAGCGCGGCATCACGATCTCGATCGCGCACGTCGAGTACCAGACCGAGGCGCGCCACTACGCGCACGTCGACTGCCCGGGTCACGCTGACTACATCAAGAACATGATCACCGGCGCGGCCCAGATGGACGGCGCGATCCTCGTGGTCGCCGCCACCGACGGCCCGATGCCGCAGACCCGCGAGCACGTGCTGCTCGCGCGCCAGGTCGGCGTGCCGGCCCTGGTGGTCGCGCTCAACAAGTGCGACATGGTCGACGACGAGGAGCTCATCGAGCTCGTCGAGATGGAGGTGCGCGAGCTCCTCAGCGAGTACGAGTTCCCGGGCGACGACATCCCGGTCGTGCGCGTTGCTGCCTTCCCGGCGCTCCAGGGCGACGCGAAGTGGGGCGACTCGATCGCCGAGCTCATGCAGGCGGTCGACGACTACATCCCGACCCCCGAGCGTGAGACCGACAAGCCGTTCCTCATGCCTGTCGAGGACGTCTTCACGATCACCGGTCGTGGCACCGTCATCACCGGTCGCATCGAGCGCGGCATCGTCAAGGTCGGCGAGGACGTCGAGATCGTCGGCATCCGCGAGGGCTCGCAGAAGAGCACCGTCACCGGTGTCGAGATGTTCCGCAAGCTCCTCGACGAGGGCCAGGCCGGTGAGAACGTCGGTCTGCTCCTCCGTGGCACCAAGCGCGAGGACGTCGAGCGCGGCATGGTCGTCATCAAGCCGGGCACCACGACCCCGCACACCAACTTCGAGGCCTCGGTCTACATCCTCTCGAAGGAGGAGGGCGGCCGCCACACGCCGTTCTTCAACAACTACCGCCCGCAGTTCTACTTCCGCACCACGGACGTGACCGGCGTCGTGACCCTCCCCGAGGGCACCGAGATGGTCATGCCGGGTGACAACACCGAGATGGCAGTGGAGCTCATCCAGCCCATCGCGATGGACGAGGGCCTGCGGTTCGCGATCCGTGAGGGTGGCCGCACCGTCGGCGCCGGCCGGGTCACCAAGATCACCAAGTGATCCCCGCGGTCGCTGACCGCACCTGAGGTACCAGATCGGCCCCGGACCCCTGTGGTCCGGGGCCGATCTGCTTTCCCGACCAGCACGCCCAGCAGCAGACCCAGCAGCATCGAGCAGCAGCACCCGCCCCGGAAGGAACCATGGAGCGTCCCGTCACCCCCGCCCGACCGCACCACAAGCTGACCGAGGACGGTCGGCGGGTGCGGGAGGTGCTCAGCTACTCCCGCCGCGGCAGCCGGTTCACCCCGCGGCAGGCCGAGGCGTGGGCGGCCCACCAGGAGCGGTGGGTGATCCCGGACGAGGCGGTCGACCGGCCCGGGTTCTCCCTCGAGCAGTGGTTCGGGCGTCGCGCCCCGCTGGTCGTCGAGATCGGGTCCGGGGTGGGCGAGGCGACCGCCCCGCTCGCCGCCGCCCGCCCGGCGCACGACGTGCTGGCCTTCGAGGTCTGGCGGCCCGGCGTCGCCGACACGCTGTGGAAGCTCGCCGAGGCCGGCGCCGAGAACGTCCGGCTCTGCGGCGTCGACGCGGTGTGGTCGATGGAGCACCTGCTGGGGGAGGGGGACGTCGAGGAGCTGTGGACCTTCTTCCCCGACCCGTGGCGCAAGACGCGGCACCACAAGCGCCGGCTGGTCTCGGCGGACTTCGCCCGGCTCGCCGCGAGCCGGCTGCGGCCCGGGGCGGTGTGGCGCCTGGCCACCGACTGGGCCGACTACGCCGAGCAGATGCTCGAGGTCCTCGACGCCGAGCCGCTGCTCGAGGGCGGGGTCGTCGAGCGCTGGGCCGAGCGCCCGGTCACCCGGTTCGAGCGCAAGGGCGTCGAGGCCGGCCGCGCGATCACCGACCTGTGCTACCGACGCCGCTGAGCGGCGTGTCGGACGCCGCGCGCGGCGGCGGACGAGGTAGGGCGCCAGGAATTTGGTCCGGCCCCTGTTCTCTGCCAAGATGGTCCGGTTGCTCCGGCGGGTCGCCGGGGTGCGGCACATCTTGACTTCTGAATCGCGTCTCCTCACCCCCGGTCCGCCGGGCTTGGAACGAGTTCGGGTGTCGGCTGTGCGCCGCACCGGACCAGGAGACCCGATCAGCCCGACGAACCGTCGGGTGCCAGCACCAAGAACCCAGCCGGATCCCGGTCCTGTGTCACGTCCAGAGGTCGCGACACGCCCGACCGCGGGGGCCGGGGGACCGGGGGTGAGGAGAC
>NZ_JAANMS010000070.1 GCF_011250565.1 Nocardioides sp. IC4_145 | reverse complement strand
GTCAACACAACGGTCCGGGGGAGGCTCGGACCGTGTCAGGAGCATGGGGTGCGATGCGATGCAGCACGCGTGGGAGATCAGCAGCAACAGTCATGAGCCGGGACGTCACCCGGTCGAAGCGGACAGGGCCCACAGGAACCTGAGGTCTCCGCGCGTCAGCGTGGTGGTCCCCACCCTGAACGAGGCCGAGAACCTCCCGCTCGTGATGGCGAGACTGCCCGAGGGCTTGTTCGAGGTGGTCCTCGTCGACGGCGGCTCCACCGACGGCACCGTCGAGACGGCACGACGCCTGCGACCCGACGTACGGGTCGTCGTGCAGTCGGGCCGCGGGAAGGGCAACGCCCTGTACATCGGCCTGGTGGCGGCGCGGGGGGACATCTTGGTCACGCTCGACGCCGACGGGTCCGCCGATCCGGCCGAGATCCCCCGGTTCGTCTCGGCCCTGGTCGCCGGGGCCGACGTGGCCAAGGGCTCCCGGTTCGTCCAGGGCGGTGGCAGCGCGGACCTCACACGGACGCGTCGTCTGGGCAACCGGGCGCTGCGTAGCCTGGTCAACTGCGTCTACGGGACCTGCTACACCGACCTCTGCTACGGCTACAACGCGTTCTGGGCCGACTGCCTCCCCGCGCTCTGCACGCCACGTCCGATGTACGCCCCCGATCCGGCGGTCGAGTCACCCCTCGGCGAGGGGTTCGAGGTCGAGACGGTGCTCAACGTCCGCGCCGCGAAGGGAGCGTTGAAGGTCTGGGAGGTGCCCAGCTACGAGCTGCGCCGCATCCACGGCCAGAGCAACTTGAAGGCGCTGCGCGACGGAGTCCGGATCGTGCGGGCGATCTGGGGCGAGTGCCCTGCGGTCGCCACCCGCTACTCCGCCGAGGCAGCGGCGCCCCCTGGCTCGGTGGCCGGGATCCTGCCCAGCACGCTGCCGGCTCCGGACCGGCCCTCCGTCGTCGAGGTCGGGGACGTCCCCCGGCTGCCGGTGCCGGAAGCCGCACCCGACCTGCCGGACCTGCCGGACCTGCCCGGCGGGCCTCAGCAGGCCGTCCCCGGTGCTCCGCTCCCGGGCCACGGGAGCGCGAGCAACGGACGAGGACCCCACGTCCCGTGAGGACGCCAGTCCCCCCTGCTCGGCCGGCGGACTCGACCACGGTCGTCGTCTGCGCCTTCACCGAGCAGCGCTGGGCCGACCTGGCCGCCGCGGTCGACGCCCTGCAGGACCAGACCCGCCCCCCGGACCAGGTCGTCCTCGTCGTCGACCACGACGAAGCCCTGCTGAGCCGCGCCCGGCGTGCCTGGGAGCCGCAGGTCGAGGTCGTGGCCAACGAGCTCGACCCCGGGCTCTCGGGCGCCCGGAACACCGGGGTGGCCAGGTCCACCGGCGCGCTGGTCGCCTTCCTCGACGACGACGCCACGCCCCGACCGGACTGGTTGGAGCACCTGACCGCTCCGTTCGCGGACCCGGCGGTGGTGGCGGCCGGCGGTGCGGCCGTGCCGCGCTGGGAGACGGCACGGCCCCGGTGGTGGCCGGCGGAGTTCGACTGGGTGGTCGGGTGCAGCTACCGAGGGATGCCCGCGGCCGGCGGGGAGGTCCGCAACGTCCACGGGGCCGCCATGGCGTTCCGTGCCGACGTGCTGGCCGACGCCGGTCCGTTCTCCACCCGTGTCGGCCGCGTCGGCCGGTCCGCGGGCGGGTGCGAGGAGACCGAGCTGTGCATCCGGATCCGACAGCGTCGGCCGGGGGCGCGCATCGTCTTCGAGCCGCGCGCAGTCGTGGACCACCACGTCACGCGGGACCGCGAGCGGCTCAGGTACTTCGCGCGGCGCACCTTCGCCGAGGGCCGGTCCAAGGCGACCGTCGCCGGGCTCGTCGGCGCCGGCGACGCGCTGCGCACCGAGCGCTCCTACGTGACGCGGACGCTGCCCCGGAGCGTGGTCGCGAGCCTCGGGGACACGCTTCGGCGCCGCGACCCCTTCGGCGCGGCACGCGCGGGGGCGATGGCCCTCGGCCTGCTGCTCACCACGGCCGGATACGGCCTGGCGAGGACAGGCGGGCTGCTCGGCCGCGCACCAGCCGCGGTCCAGAGCGACTTCCTGCCTGTGCGGTTGCTCCAGCTCGAGCTCACCGACCCCTCCCCGCCGCCACCGGCACCGGGCTACCGCCGGGCGCGTGTCCTCGTGCGGCATGCCGGTCGACCGGTCGGGAGCGTGGACGTACCGCTCGAGGACGGCCGGATCGCATCCTCGGACCTCGCCGAGATCCGCACCGCGATGACGACGGCAACGGCGTCCCCGAAGACGTCTCGGGTTCCCGGTGGACCAGCCGGACCCCCGAGCAGGACCGGTCCCGCGGTCACCGTGGTCGTCGCGACCCGCGACCGCCCCCACGAGCTGCGGCGGTGCCTGCGGTCGGTGCTCGCGACGGAGCACCCGGGCCTGCGCGTCATCGTGGTGGACAACGCTCCCAGCACGGACGCGACCCGCGACCTGGTGCGTCGCGAGTTCCCCGCGGTGACCTACCTGCGGCTCGACGTGCCCGGCCTCGCCCGCGCGCACAACCACGCGCTCGACCACGTGGCCACCCCGGTCGTCGCCTTCACCGATGACGACGTCGTCGTGGACGCGGGCTGGGTACGTGCCCTGGCCGACCACTTCGCCGTCGAGGAGGTCGGTTGCGTGACCGGGCTGATTTGGCCGGCGGAGCTCCTGACGCCCGGCCAGGCGCTCATCGAGGCGCACGGCAGCTTCAGCAAGGGGTTCTCGACCCGCACCTTCGACCTCGACGACTCGCGACCCGACGACCCGTTGTTCCCGTACGCCGCGGGGGCCCTGGGCTCCGGCGCCAACATGGCCTTCCGGACCGACGTGCTGCGCAGGATCGGGGGGTTCGACCCGGCCCTCGGCGCCGGCACCCGGGGCCGGGGCGGGGACGACCTGGCGGCGTTCGTCGACGTCGTCAGGGCCGGCCACACCCTGGTGTACGAACCGTCGGCGATCGTGCACCACCACCACCGGCGGCGACCGAGCGACGCCCGGGCGCAGGCCCTCGGGTACGGCGTCGGGCTCGGCGCCTACCTCACGCGGACGGTGGTCAGAAGGCCGTCGCTCCTGCTCGTCTTCGCCCGCCTCGCTCCGCGTGCCGTGGCCCACCTCGTCGGCCTCTCGTCGCGCGCGACCCCGGGCCCCGGTGCGGGCAGCCCCTGGTCCCTGCTGCCGTGGCAGCTCCTCGGCATCGTGCGGGGGCCGTTCGCCTACGCACGCAGCGTCGGCGAGGCACGGCGGGTGACGGCGGGGACGGCGTGATGACCAGTGTCCCGGTGCTGATGTACCACAGCGTCTCGCGAGAGTCGTCCGCGCGCTTCCGCCCCTGGACGCTGCACCCCCGCCGGTTCGCCGAGCACATGGAGCACCTCGCCCGCCGGGGCTACCGGAGCCTCACGCTCGCGCAGCTGGCGGAGGGCTCGCGACCCGGGGGGCGGCCTCTGCCGGAGCGGCCGGTCGTCCTGACGTTCGACGACGGGTTCGCGGACTTCCACTCCACCGTCCTGCCGGTCCTGGAGGAGCACCGTCAGACGGCGACCCTGTACGTGCCGACGGCGTTCGTCGGCGGGACGGCTCGCTGGCTGGCACGCGAGCGCGAGCAGGGTCGGCCGATCCTGCACCCCGAGCAGCTGCACGACATCGCGCGTCGAGGGATCGAGGTCGGCGCGCACAGCCACACGCACCCCCGGCTCGACGAGCTCGGCACGTCGGAGTGCCGCGCGGAGGTGCACCGCAGCAAGGACCTGCTGGAGCAGGAGCTGCAGCGACCGGTCACGGCGTTCGCCTACCCGCACGGCTGCTACAGCGCGCGGGTGCGGGAGCAGGTGGTCGAGGCCGGATACACGTCCTCGATGGCGGTCCGGCACGCGTTGTCCTCCACCGAGGACGACGCGTTCACCCGGGCCCGGGTCATGGTGCTGGCCGGCACCACGGTCGACGAGCTCGACCGGCTGCTCAGGGGCGAGGGCATCCCCCACGCCCCGCACCGGCCGCGGCTGCGGACGGTCGCGTGGCGGGCGGCCCGGCGGACCCGTCGGGTCATCGTCACGGCACGGGCGGGACGAGGTGCGAGGTGACCAGCACCGGCGGGGCGAGCGCACGGACCGACGGCGACGGTCCGGTCGACCGCCGGACCTGGCACGAGCTGCTGGCGTCCGACCCCGACGCCCTGCCCACGCAGTCTCCCGCGTGGATCGAGGCCCTGTGCTCCACCGGCCGGTACGTCGACAACAGCAGGTGCTACGAGCTCGTCGACGGCCGCCGAGCGCTGCTCCCTCTCGTCCGCAGCGCCCGCCGGACCGGCCGCGCAGCCGCCTTCGACTCGATGCCGGCGAGCTGGGGCTTCGGCGGCCCGCTCGTCGACGGCGGCGTCACCGCCGACGCGATCACCGCCGTGGTCGACGACCTGGTGGCGCTGCCGTCCCTCCGGGTGCACCTGCGCCCCCACCCCCTGCACGCTGCCGAGTGGTCGATGGCCGTGGCCGGGCGACGGGGGGTCTCGACCAAGCCGTCGTGCGCGCACGTGCTCGACCTCGACGGTGGATTCGACCGCGTCTGGCGGGAACGGTTCCGGGCGGCGACCCGAAGCCAGGTCCGCAAGGCGGAGCGGTTGGGGGTCGAGGTCGAGACCGACACCACCGGACGTCTCGTCCCGGAGCTGCACCAGCTCCTCCGGCGGTCCGTCGACCGCTGGGCTGCGCGCCAGCACGAGCCCGCCCGGTTGGCGCAGGCCCGGCTGGCCCGGCGGGACCCGCCGGCCAAGCTGCAGGCGATCGCCGCGGCCATGGGCGCGTCCTGCCGGGTGTCCGTCGCCCGCCACGCAGGCCGACCGGTGGCTGCGATCCTGGTCCTGCAGGGTCGCAACGCCCACTACACGCGCGGGGCGATGGACGAGCGGCTCGCCGCGCAGACCCAGGCCAACCGCCTCTTGCACGCCCGCGCGATCCAGGCCGCCTGCGAGGCCGGGTGCCGCTGGTACCTCATGGGCGAGTCCGGCTCGTCGGCCGGTCTCCACCAGTTCAAGAGCCGGTTCGGAGCCGTGGCGCACCCCTACGAGGAGTACTACCTCGAGCGGCTGCCCCTCAGCCGCCTCGACCTGGCGGGACGCACCGCCGTGAAGCGGGCCCTGGGGGTTCGTGATGGCTGAGCGGCCGCTGCCGGGCGCCCCGATCGCGCCGCGGCGCACCGGCCGGCTCGCCGACCGCCTGGGCCACCCCTTGCTGCGCAACGGCTACGCACTGGTCCTCAACTCGGGGGCGAGCGCGGTGCTCGGGATGGCCTTCTGGGTGCTGGCCGCGCGACGTTTCCCGGTGGAGGAGGTGGGGATCGGCTCCGCCCTCGTGGCCGCCCTCGCCCTGCTGTCGACGCTCGCCCAGCTCGATCTCGCCAACGTCCTCGCGCGGTTCCTGCCCACCGCTGGGCGCCACAGCGACCGGATGATCCTGGCGTGCCTCCTGGCCGCCGCGGCCGCCGCCGCCGTGCTGGGCTCGCTCTTCGTCGCCGGCGCCCGGTGGTGGGCACCGTCGCTCCCCCTCGGGACCGGCGACCCGCGGCTCGACGCCTGGTTCGTCGTCGCGCTGGTGCTCTGGACCCTGTTCGTGCTCCAGGACGGCGCGCTGTCGGGACTGCGCCGGTCGGACTGGGTGCTGGTGAAGAACGCGGCGCTCGGGGCGCTCAGGCTGCTGGCCCTCCTGGTCCCGGCGGTCGCCGTCGCCTCCTCGGGGGTCTTCGTCGCGTGGACGGTCCCGGTGGTCGCGGTCCTGGTGGTGCTCGGCGTGCTGCTGGCCCGGCAGCTGGTTCCCCGCCACGTCGCGCGCACCGCCTCGGCGGCACAGCCCGCGACCGCGCGCCAGGTCGCCCGGTTCGCCTGCCTCGACTACGTCGTTGCACTCGTCAGCACCGGCGTGACCAGCGCCCTGCCCCTCCTCGTGCTGGAGGTCTCCGGTGCTGCGACCGCGGCGTACTTCACCCTCGCCTGGAGCATCTCCTACTCGCTCTACCTGGTCAGCCGGAGCATGGCCACGTCGCTGCTGGTCGAGGGGGCGGGCGACACCGCGCGGCTCGACGAGTACAGCTGGCGCGCGCTCGTGCACACGATCTCGATCCTGGCGCCGCTGGTCGCAGCGACGGTCCTGCTCGCGCCGCTGCTGATGCGCCTGTTCGGGGCCGAGTACGCCGACGGGGGGACCACCGTGCTGCGCCTGCTGGCGCTGTCGACCCTGCCGACGGCGGTCGTCGTGGTCTACACCGCGGTCGAGCGGGTCCGCCGGCGCATGCGTCGGCTGCTCCTCGTCACCGTGGCTGTGCACGCCACCGCGCTCGCGCTGATCTGGGTGCTGCTGCGCACCTCGGGGCTGGCCGGGCTCGGTCTCGCGTGGTTGGGCACCCAGTCGGTGGCGGCGGTCCTCCTGCTCGGCACCGTGCTGCGACCCGTGTGGCTGCCCCGGGTCGGTGGTCGGCCCGTGGCGCTCGCCGCCTGCGCAGCGAGCCGCGTCCGCGCCGCGCTCCACGGGCGGGGTCGGGACCGGCTCCTGCGAGGCGTTTACCCCGACCTCGCGGCCACCCTCAGCCTCGACCAGCGCTGGCAGGTACGCCGCGTGCTTCCCACCGTGGGCGACGTGGTGGTCGCCGAGGTGGGTGGGTCGACCGCGGAGGGGGTGCTCAAGCTCGCCCTCACCGCCCGCGGGTCCGAGGCGCTGACGAGCTCGCACCGGGCGGTGCGGTCCCTCGCGTCCGATCCGCGCCTGCCTGCCGGTTGGGCAGCGCTGCTGCCACGGACGCTGGCGACCGGGCGGGACGCCGCAGGCCGCGCGGCGGTGGTCGAGCGCTACGTCGACGGCCAGGACGGCAGGCTCGTCCTGGCCCACCCCGCAGGCCTGGCCGACCCCGTGGCGGTCGTGCTGGACCGGGTCGGCTCGCTGCACGAGCACACCGGGCGCGACACCGTCGTGGACGAGCACCTGCTGGCCACCTGGGTGGACGAGCCCGTCGCCACCCTCGAACGGTGGCTCGCCGACCCGGCCACGGCCGACGCGACCGGTGCGCTGCGGGAAGCGCTGCGCCGAGGGCTCGCGGGACGGGTGGTGACGCGGTGCTGGACCCATGGCGACCTCGCGCCCGGGAACGTGGTCCTGTCCGACGATGGCCGGCACGTCTCCGGCGTCATCGACTGGGAGCGGGCCCGCCCGGACGGGCTGGCCGAGGTCGACTCCACACACTTCCTCCTGACCGTCCGGATGCTCCGCGAGGACCGCGAGCTGGGCGACCTGGTCCGTGACCTGCTCGCGCGGCCCGGGTCCGGCGAGGACGCGCTCGGCGATCCGTCCCTGGTCCTGCTGGCCTGGCTGGACCACGTCGCTGGCATCGTCACCAAGACCGGGCACTACTCCCCCGGCGGCTGGTGGGCGGCCCGCAACGTCCGCCCGGTGCTGCACCAGGTGCGGAGCCAGGCGCAGAGCCACGCGGCGGCGCCGGAGCCTTCCCCCGTGACGGCCAGGACGGACGCGTGAACGCCGTCCTGGGGAGCGAGCTCGCGCCGCCACCGCTGCAGCAGGTCGGGCGCCTGCTCCGGACGCGCGAAGCGGGCTCGCTCGCCGAGCTCGGCGTCGTGGGCGTCCTGTGGGTCGTCGCCCTGCGGTCGGTCGACCCGAGCGCGATGACCGACCTGGGCCTCGTCTCGGTGCTGCCCTGGACGGCGGCGGTGGCGATGGCCCTGTTGCTGTTCAGCTTCGCGCGCGCCCTCGCCCGGCCCACGTCCCCCGGATGGTTGCTGACGGCGTACCCCCTGGCCCTGTCCACCCTCGCCTTCAGCACGCCGCTGCTGGCCTACGGCATGACGCCGCGCTACTCCTGGGCCTGGAAGCACGCGGGGATCGTCGACTACATCGACCGCACCGGCACGGTCGACCCGCACATCGGGGTGCTGCCGATCTACCACAGCTGGCCGGGCTTCTTCGCCGGCAACGCCATGCTCACCGACGTGGCCGGGCTGGAGAGCAGCCTCGACTACGCAGCCGCTGCCGAGCTGTTCCTCAACCTGCTCGCGCTCGGGGCGGTGCTCGCCGTCCTGGCCGCCTTGACCGAGGACCCCCGGACCCGGGCGGTCGGTGGCTGGTTGTTCGTCCTGGGCAACTGGGTGGGCCAGGGCTACTTCTCCCCGCAGGGGATCAACGTCGTCTGGTACCTGCTGGTGCTGGCCGTGCTGCTGCGCTGGTTCCCGGGCCGGTCCTCCCTGCGCGCGCCGCCACCGGCGACCCCGGCACGCAGGGTCGGCATGTGCGCGGTGGTCCTGCTGCTCCTCGTCTGCATCGCCAGCACCCACCAGCTGACACCGGTGATCACCGTGCTGATGCTGACCGCCCTGGTCGCCTCGCGGCAGACGAGCCTGCGGACCCTGCCCTGGTTCATGGCGGCCGTGCTGGCGGCATGGGTGCTGTACGTCGCTGAGCCGTACACCCGCACCGCCCTTGCCGAGGCCCTCGGCGAGGTGGGCGCCGTGACCACCAACCTCGACAGCACCTTGATCGGCTACGGGACCGCGAGCAGTGGACAGGTGGTGGTCTCGCTGGTGACGCGGGTGTTCACAGGCGTCCTGTGCGCGCTCGCCGCGTGCGGGTTCCTCGTCTCGTGGCGGTCCCGGCGCGCCCGGCCCGCGATCGTCCTGGCCGCGGTGCCCGCCCTCATCGTCGGGTTCAGCGCGTACGGCAACGAGGTGGTGTTCCGGGCGTACCTGTTCGCCCTGCCGGGGCTGGTCTACTTCGCCGCCCTCCTCCTCTGGCCGCCCGGGACCGCCGCCCGGCGGCACCGCGCGCTCGTGGTGGGCCTCACGTCGGTCTACCTGGTCCTGGGCTTCGGGGTCGCTCAGTTCGGCAACGACCGCCAGTACCACTTCACGCCCGAGGAGGTGGCTGCCGCTGAGTACGTCCACGACAACGCGCCCCCGGACACGCTGCTGGTCGAGGGCTCGCGCAACTACCCCTCCCAGTTCCGCGACTACGAGCGCTTCACCTACGTCCCGATCGCCCAGGAGGACCCCGAGGACATCCGACGGATCCTCGCGGACCCGGTGGGGGTGATGACCCGCTGGATGAGCGACACCGACGGCTACCGCGCCTCCTACCTGATCATCACCCGCTCCCAGGTCGCCGCCACGACGGCGCGGGGCGAGGTGCCGGGGAACGGGCTGCTGGCGATCGTGCAGGCCCTGAGGTCCTCGCCGCGCTTCCGGGTGGTCTTCGAGAACCGGGACGCCACCGTCTTCCAGCTCGCCGGCGCACCGGCCGGAGGTCCGGCCCCATGAGGCTCCTGGAGGACTCGGTGATGCTCCGGGCCTGGGTGACGACGCTCTCCGGCGTCGCCGCCGTCGCCGTCGCGCTCGGCGGGTTGGGCGCGCCGGTCCAGCCGGCGCTGGTCCTCTGGTTCGTGCTGGTCTGCCCGGGGTCGGCGGTCGTGGGCCTGCTGCGACCGCCCTCCCCGTTGTTCGCGGTGACCTTGTCGATCGCGATCAGCTGCGCCCTGGCGGTCGTCGTCGCCCAGGTCATGCTCCTCGCCGGTGTGTGGAGTCCGCTGGCGGGCCTCATCGGCTTGGCGGAGCTCACCGTCGTGGCCGCGGCGACGGAGGTGGCGGTCGAGCGCCGGGCCCGGCGCCGCGCCCTGGACGTCGGGCAGGGGTGAGCGCAGGTGAGTGCCGCTGTTCCGCTGCTGTGCCTCATCGCCCTCCTGGGCCTGCTCTCCATGCTGCAGGCGCACCACCCGGGCGAGACCAGGGACCAGGACCGGGTGCTGGCGGTGGTCGCGTCGGCGCAGGGACTCGTCGTGCTCGTGCTGGCCCTGAGCCAGGTCCTCAGCCTGGTCAGGCCGTGACGGCCAGGCGGTAACCTGGCGCGGCAAGGGGTGCACGAGGTCACCCCGGTTCCCGACCGACTGGGTTGAACCCGTGGCAGCACGCCCCCGCTCCCCTCTCCCGCTCCTGGTCCTCCTGGGCCTGAGCCTCCTCCTGGGGTCGCTCGCAGCCTCGTCGGACCGGAACACCTCCGGCGGATCCGCGAGGTCCGTCGTCGCGGCCGAGCCCCGCTCGTCGACCGTGCGGCCCGTCGGGGTGCCGGGCCGGTGGCGCCTCGTCTTCCGCGACGAGTTCCGCGGCACCCGCCTCGACCGCGACAAGTGGCGGCCGAACTGGCTGGCCGGGTCCGACCGCGAGGTCACCAAGCCGGTGAACAGCGCCGAGATCGCGGCGTACCACCCCCGGCAGGTCCGGGTGGCTCGGGGCAAGCTGCACCTGCGTGCCGTGAGACGCGACACCGTCGACAACCGAGGCAGGAAGTACCGCTACGCCTCGGGCCTGGTCCAGTCGTTCCACGACTACCAGTTCCGCTACGGCTACGCGGAGGCGCGGATCTTCCTGCGGGCCAACACCGACCCGTCGCTCGGAGACGTCGGGAGCTGTGGGCCGAACTGGCCGGCCTTCTGGCTGAACGGCAAGCAGCACCCCGAGGACGGGGAGATCGACATCATGGAGTGCCTCGGCGACTCGGTCGCCTGGCACTACCACTGGGCCGGCGGCAGCGCTGGCGGCTACCCGGACCGCTGGGACGGCAGGATGCCCGGCGGCGGGGGCTGGCACACCTTCGGAGCGGACTGGAGACCTGGCCGCGTGACGTTCTACTACGACGGTCGCAAGGTCGGCAGGCACAAGACCGGCGTCACGGGGTCCCGCCACTACATCATCCTGAACAACGGGCTCAGTCGTCCTGAACGCAGGCTGCCCGCAACGCTCAAGGTGGACTACGTGCGCGTGTGGAAGTCCAAGCCGTAGCCGGACCTGGTCCACAGCGGATGCCCCGCCGGGCGGGCCGCTGCGGGTCCCGTAGGCTCCGGCCACGCCCGCTGCGCAGGAACCCGGTGAGACTCCGGGGCGGTTCCGCCACTGTGACGCGACCTCCGGGTCGCCAGCCAGACACTCGTCGTGGGTCTGATCCGACCGTTCGACGGGGCGAGAACCCCGGAGGAGGACCCGGCCATGGCCGACCCTGCCCGCATCTGCCTGCTGTCCACGTCCGACACCGACCTGCTCTCGGCGCGGGCCTCGGGCGCCGGCTACACGCTGGCCAACCCCGCCCGGCCCGCGCACCAAGTCATGGCCGCGGCCCTCGAGGGTGCCGACCTCGTGGTCGCACGCATCCTCGGCGGCCCCCAGGACCTGTGCAGCGGGTTCCGCCGGATCCGCGAGACCGGTGTCCCGCTCGTGGTGCTGGGCGGCGAGCAGCAGCCGAACGCCGAGCTGATGGAGCTCTCGTCGGTGCCGATGGGGGTCGCGGCCGAGGCGCACCGCTACCTGGCCGAGGGCGGCCCGGAGAACCTCGCCCAGCTGCACGCGTTCCTCTCCGACACCGTGCTGCTCACCGGCGAGGGGTTCGAGCCGCCGCGGGCGATCCCTGCGTGGGGCGTCGCCGAGCGGCCCGCGCCGACCGGCGGCAGGGGCACCAGTGACGCGGACCTGCCGCGGGTGGGGATCCTCTACTACCGCGCCCACCACAGCAGCGGGAACACCGGCTTCGTCCACGCCTTGGCCGACGCCGTCGACGCGACCGGCACCGCCGTCGGCGTGCCGGTCTTCGCTGGCTCCCTGCGCAGCGCGCCCGACGAGCTGTTCACGACGCTGGCGACCTTCGACGCGTTGGTCGTCACCGTGCTGGCGGCCGGTGGCAGCGTGCCGGCGTCGGCGAGCGCGGGCGGCGACGACGAGGCATGGGACGTGGAGCGGATCGCGGCGCTGGACGTGCCCGTGCTGCAGGGGCTCTGCCTGACCAGCAGCCGCGCGGAGTGGGAGGCCAACGACGACGGCGTCACGCCGCTGGACTCGGCCAACCAGGTGGCCATCCCGGAGTTCGACGGTCGGATCATCACCGTGCCGTTCTCCTTCAAGGAGGTCGACCCCGACGGGCTCCCCCGCTACGTCGCCGACGAGGAGCGCTGCCGACGGGTCGCCGGCCTCGCGGTCAACCACGCCCGCCTCCGCCACGTGCCGAACGGCGAGAAGAAGGTGGCGCTGGTGCTGTCGGCGTACCCCACCAAGCACTCGCGGATCGGCAACGCCGTCGGGCTCGACACCCCCGTCTCCACGGTCCGCCTGCTGCGCCGGCTGCGCGATGCCGGCTACGACCTCGGCGGCCCCGGTGCCGTGCCCGGCCTCGACCTCGAGGACGACACCGAGGCCGGGGACGCGCTCATCCACGCCCTGATCGCCGCGGGCGGGCAGGACGAGGAGTGGCTCACCTCCGGCCAGCTGACCGACGCCCACGTGCGCGTGTCGCCCGAGCAGTACGCCGCGTGGACGGCGCACCTGCCGGCTGCGCTGCGCGAGGAGATCGCCGCCGCGTGGGGCGAGGCGCCGGGCAGCCTCTTCGTCAACGACGCCGGCGAGCTCGTGCTGGCCACGCTGGTGGCGGGCAACGTCGTGCTGATGATCCAGCCGCCGCGCGGCTTCGGGGAGAACCCGGTCGCGATCTACCACGACCCCGACCTCGCCCCCACGCACCACTACCTCGCGGCGTACCGCTGGCTGGAAGCGCCCGAGGCCGAGGGCGGCTTCGGCGCCCACGCGGTGGTCCACGTCGGCAAGCACGGGTCGCTCGAGTGGCTGCCGGGCAAGAACGCCGCGCTGTCGGCGGCGTGTGGCACGGACGCGGTGCTGGGCGACCTGCCGCTGTTCTACCCGTTCCTGGTCAACGACCCCGGCGAGGGCGCGCAGGCCAAGCGGCGCGCGCACGCGACGATCGTCGACCACCTGGTCCCGCCGATGGCGCGGGCGGAGTCCTACGGCGACATCGCCCGGCTCGAGCAGCTGCTCGACGAGCACGGCAACATCGCCGCGATGGACCCGGCCAAGCTGCCGGCGATCCGGGGCGAGATCTGGCAGCTGATGAAGGCCGCCGAGCTCCACCGCGACCTCGGTCTCGAGGAGCGGCCCGAGGACGACGACTTCGACGACTTCCTGCTGCACGTCGACGGCTGGCTGTGCGAGATCAAGGACGTCCAGATCCGCGACGGCCTGCACGTGCTGGGCCAGCCACCGACCGGCGAGGCGCTGGTCAACCTGGTCCTCGCGATCCTGCGGGCCTCCCAGGTGTGGGGCGGCGTCGGCCACGCCGTGCCCGGCCTGCGCACCGCCCTCGGGTTGGCCGAGGGCGCAAGCACGGCCGAGGTCGACGCCGTCGAGGAGCAGGCCCGCGGGCTGGTGACGGCGTTGGCCGACGCCGGGTGGGACCCGGACGCGGTCGACGCGCTGCACGGGGACGCGGGCGTCCGCGCCGCGCTGCGCTTCGCCGTCACCGAGGTGGTCCCCCGGCTGGCGGCCACGACCGACGAGATGGACGCGCTGCTGCACGCGCTCGACGGTGGGTACGTCGCCGCCGGCCCGTCGGGGTCACCGCTGCGGGGCCTGGTCAACGTGCTGCCGACCGGCCGCAACTTCTACACCGTGGACCCGCGCGCCGTCCCGTCGCGGCTGGCCTGGGAGACCGGGCAGGCGATGGCCGAGTCGCTGGTGCAGCGCTACCTCGAGGAGACCGGCGAGCACCCCACCTCGGTGGGCCTGTCGGTGTGGGGCACCAGTGCGATGCGCACCTCCGGCGACGACGTGGCCGAGGTGCTCGCACTGCTCGGCGTGCGACCGGTCTGGGACGAGATGTCGCGTCGCGTCAGCGAGCTCGCCGTGATCGACCTCGTGGAGCTCGGCCGGCCCCGGATCGACGTGACCGTGCGGATCTCGGGGTTCTTCCGCGACGCGTTCCCGCACGTGGTGGCGATGCTCGACGACGCGGTGCGCCTGGTCGCGGGGCTCGACGAGCCCGATGGGCTCAACTACGTCCGTGCCCACGCCCGCGCCGACCTCGCCGAGCACGGCGACGAGCGACGCGCCACCACGCGCATCTTCGGCTCCAAGCCGGGCTCCTACGGCGCCGGCATCCTGCAGGTCGTCGAGTCGGGCAGCTGGCGCGACGACGCCGACCTGGCCGAGGTGTACACCGCGTGGGGCGGCTTCGCCTACGGCCGCGGCCTCGACGGTGCGCCGGCCGCCGACGACATGCGCACGGCGTACCGCCGGATCAAGGTGGCGGCCAAGAACGTCGACTCCGCCGAGCACGACATCGCCGACTCCGACGACTACTTCCAGTACCACGGCGGCATGGTCGCCACGGTCCGCGCGCTGACCGGCACGGACCCGAAGGCGTACGTCGGCGACTCGACCACCCCCGACGCGGTGCGGACGCGCTCGCTGCAGGAGGAGACCAACCGCGTCTTCCGGGCGCGGGTGGTCAACCCGCGCTGGATCGCGGCGATGCAGCGGCACGGCTACAAGGGCGCCTTCGAGCTGGCCGCGACGGTGGACTACCTCTTCGGCTTCGACGCGACCGCGGGCGTGGTGCACGACTGGATGTACGAGTCGTTGGCCGCCTCCTACGTGCTCGACGAGACCAACCAGGAGTTCCTGCGCCGCTCGAACCCGTGGGCGCTGCGGGGCATCGTCGAGCGGCTGCACGAGGCCGCCGACCGCGGGCTGTGGGCCGAGCCGGACGCCGAGACGCTCGCGTCCATGCAGAAGGTGTACCTCGAGGTCGAGGGCGACCTCGAGGACGGTGACCGGTGACGCACGTCCACGTCGTCGGCCTGGGCATGGGACCCCAGCACCTCACCGCCGAGGGAGCAGCCGCGCTGGCGGGCTCCGACTACGTCGTCGCGGTCCGCAAGGACGAGCACGACGAGCTGCTGGAGGTACGCCGGCGGGTGGCGACCGACCACGGGCTCGACCTCGTCGAGGTGGTCGACGCGGAGCGCGACCGCGCCGACCCGGGCGACTACCCCGGCGCGGTGGCAGCCTGGCACGCGGCCCGGGCGGACGCGTGGGCCCGGGTGCTCGGCGCGCGGGGTGGCACGGCGACGTACCTGGTCTGGGGCGACCCCTCGCTCTACGACTCCACGCTGAGGGTGCTCGACCGGGCAGCCGAGCGGACGCCGCTCACCTGGGACGTGGTGCCTGGCATCAGCGCGCCCCAGGTGCTCGCCGCGCGGCACCGGGTCGTGCTGCACGAGGTCGGGCAGCCCGTGCACCTCACGACCGCGCGACGGCTCGCCAAGGACGTCGCCGCCGGCCAGCGGAACCTCGTCGTCATGCTCGGGTCCGGGGCGAGCCTCGAGAGGCTCGCCGCGCTCCCCGACTGGTCGATCTGGTGGGGCGCCAACCTCGGTGCGCTCGGCGAGCGGCTGGTCGCCGGCCGGGTCGGCGACGTGCTCGGCTCGGTCCACGCCGCCCGTGAGGCCGCCCGCGCGGAGGCCGGCTGGGTGATGGACTGCTTCCTGCTTCGAGCACCGGCATGAGCGGCCTGCTCGTCGCCGGCACCACCTCCGACGCGGGCAAGTCTGTGGTGACGACCGGACTGTGCCGCGCGTTCGCCCGCCGCGGGGTGTCGGTCGCGCCCTACAAGGCCCAGAACATGTCGAACAACTCGATGGTCTGCCACGACCGCGACGGCACCCCGGCCGAGATCGGCCGGGCGCAGTGGGTGCAGGCCCTGGCCGCCCGTGCCGCTCCCGAGCCGGCGATGAACCCGGTGCTCCTCAAGCCCGGCTCGGACCGTCGCAGCCACGTCGTGCTCAGGGGGCGGCCGGCCGGCGAGGTGTCCGCGACCGACTTCGCGACCGGTCGACGGCACCTCGCGGCGGCCGCGCACGCGGCGTACGACGAGCTGGTCTCGCGGTACGACGTCGTGGTCGCGGAGGGCGCCGGCAGCCCGGCCGAGGTGAACCTCCGCGCGAGCGACTACGTCAACATGGGCCTGGCCCGCCACGCCGGCCTGCCGGTGGTGGTCGTCGGCGACATCGACCGCGGCGGCCTGTTCGCCGCGATGCTCGGGACGCTGGCGGTGCTGGAGCCGGCCGACCAGGCCCTGGTGGCGGGCTTCGTGGTCAACAAGTTCCGCGGCGACCTCGGGCTGCTGCGCCCGGGGCTGGAGCGGCTGCAGGAGCTCACCGGGCGCCCCGTGCACGGCGTGCTGCCGTGGCACCCCGACGTCTGGCTGGACTCCGAGGACGCCCTCGACCTCGGGGGCCGGCGCGCCCGGGCCGACGACCGGGTCCGCGTCGCGGTCGTCCGGCTGCCGCGGATCAGCAACTTCACCGACGTCGACGCGCTCGGCCTCGAACCGGACCTCGACGTCGTCTTCGCCTCGCACCCGCGCGACCTGGCCGACGCCCACCTCGTCGTCCTGCCCGGGACGCGCGCCACCCTGGCCGACCTCGCGTGGCTGCGCGCCCGCGGCCTCGACCTCGCGATCGAGCGGCACGCCCGCGCCGGCCGGCCCGTGCTGGGCATCTGCGGCGGCTTCCAGATGCTCGGCACCGCGGTCCACGACCCCGAGGGCGTCGAGGGCCCGCCCGGATCGCGCGTCGCCGGGCTCGGCCTGTTGCCGGTGACCACGACGTTCGGTCGCGAGAAGGTGCTGCGGCTGCCGTCGGGCGAGGCGCTCGGCGCGCGCACGAGCGGCTACGAGATCCACCATGGCCGGGTCACCCGGTCCGCGGGCGTCGAGGACCTCCTCGGCGGGGCCCGCGTCGGGCCGGTCGTCGGGACGATGTGGCACGGCAGCCTCGAGGGCGACGAGTTCCGGACGGCGTACCTCGCGGACGCGGTGGGCCTGCCGCCGTCCGGCGTCTCGTTCCCCGCGGCCCGCGAGCGGCGGCTCGAGCTGCTGGCCGACCTCGTCGAGGAGCACCTCGACGTCGACGCGCTGTTCGCGCTGGCCCGCGGCGGCGCGCCCGCCGGCCTGCCCATGCTCGAGCTGGGGCTCGTCCGATGAGGGTCCTGCTGCTCGGCGGTACGGCCGAGGCCCGCGAGCTCGCGCGGCTCCTCGTCGACGCCGGGGTCGACGTCACCTCCTCCCTGGCCGGTCGGGTGGCGCGGCCGCGGCTGCCCGTCGGGCCGGTCCGCGTCGGAGGGTTCGGCGGAGTGTCCGGCCTGCGCGCCGTCCTGGCGGCGTACGACGTGGTGGTCGACGCGACGCACCCCTTCGCACGCGGGATCAGCGCGAACGCCGTCGCGGCATGCACCGCCGAGGACGTCCCGCTGCTGCGGCTGGAGCGACCCGGGTGGGAGCCCGACCCCGCCTGGCGGTACGTCGCCACGCACGCCGAGGCCGCGGCGCTCACCGCGACCCTGGGCGGGCGGCCGTTCCTGACCGTCGGGCGGCAGGAGCTGGCCTCGTTCGTGCCCGACCTGGGCGGGCTGGCGGTGCTGGCTCGCGTGGTCGACCCGCCCGACCTCGACCTGCCGCCGGCATGGGAGCTGCTCGCCAGCCGCGGGCCGTACACGTTGGAGGGCGAGCTGTCCGTGCTACGCCGCCACCGCGCCGACGTGCTGGTCACCAAGGACTCCGGCGGCACCCACACCTGGCCGAAGCTGCAGGCGGCCGCCGGCCTCGGCCTGCCCGTGGTGGTCGTCGCGCGGCCCGCCCCCGACCCGCGGACTCCG
>NZ_JAANMS010000006.1 GCF_011250565.1 Nocardioides sp. IC4_145 | reverse complement strand
CCCAGGCCCGAGCGGGGTCGAGGGCGGGGCCGGCGGTGCCGGGGAGGCGCGGGCGCTTCAGGGAGGCGGAGAGGACGAAGCCGGCGTCGTCGGCCTCCAGCCACCACGAGCCGAACAGCTGGTCGATGACGTCGTCGAGGTCCTCCCCCGGCTCGGCGACGAGGTGGGCACGCGACACCGCAGCGGTCCGCTCGATCCGGACGACCGCACCGTCGGGGCAGTGGACCTGGCGCAGGCCGTGGTGGGTGCGCTCGAGGTGCATGAGCAGCGCGGCGAGGGCCGGTCGCTTCGGCGCCCACCCGGCGTCGGGCAGCACCATCCGGAACATCGCCGGGCAGCGGCCCGGCGGGAGCGAGTCGAGGAACCGGACGCGGGGGTCGCCGGCGTACGACACGTGCACGAGCCGGGTGTCCAGCAGCGGGTCCGCGAGCGGCGAGCGGCGGTCGTCGGTGAGCGCGTCCCAGTCGCCGAGCAGCACCACCGACAGGTCGGCCAGCGTCGAGGCGAGCACGGCGTCGACGACCGTGCAGACCGCGTCGTGGGGCTGGCCGCGGGTGTCGAGGACGACCTCGAGGTACGGGACGGAGTAGAGCCGGCCGGGTCGCCGCTTCGGGCGCAGGTCGGGGACGCGGTCGGCGAGGTAGGGGTCGTTGTGGGCGTTGACGTCCTCGCGCTGGTTCATCACGTGCGAGGGCCCGAGGTGCCAGCTGCGCGCGGCGCGGTCGGGGACGAAGACGGCGCCGGCCTCGGCGAGGCGGTAACCGAGGTCGATGTCCTCGCCCAGCACCAGCGAGGTGTCCATGCCGCCCGAGGCGTCGTACAGCGAGCGGGGCAGCGACGCCGTCGCCCCCACGTGCGTGCGCAGCGCCCGCGGGCCGGCGGCTCGCAGGTCGTCGGTGCGCGCGTACACCTGCTCGACCCAGTCGTGCGGCTCGTGCGGCTGCCCGTCGAAGTACGCCGCCACCGACCCGTCCGCGACGGCCGCTCGCACCGCCTCCGGCCCGGCCGCGAGCACCGGCGCCGGGTCGACGAACCACTTGTGCCCGAGCACCACGGCGTGGTCGACCACGTGGTGCCAGCGCAGCTGCGCCTCGACGTGCTCGCGCTCGGCCAGCATGTCGGCGTCGAGCCAGTGCAGGACGTCGCCGTCGGCGGCGAGCGCGCCGGTGTGGCAGGCGTTCGCGCGGCCCCAGCCCGACTCGACCCGCACGACGCGCGTCCGCTCGGGCCGGACCTCGGGCAGCACGAGGTCGTCGGGGCCGTCGTTCGCGACGACCACCTCGAGCAGGTGGGCCGGGTAGGTCTGCGCGGCGAGCCCGGCGAGCACGGTCGGCAGCAGCGCCTCGGCCCGGTACGCCGGGACCACCACGCTCGCCGACAGCCGCGGCTCCCATGCCCCGGGCTCCGGCACCTCGATCGCGCTCCAGTCGTTGCGGCGCACCCGTGGCTGGCCCCTCATCGCGATCCTCCTGCGTCCGGTTCCACGAGCGGTCCGAGGTGCAGCCCGCGCCACTGGGCGACGACGTGCTCGCGCCGGAGCAGGTCCCCCACCCCGGCGTGGCCGCGGAGGCGCGCGACGTGCGCCAGGCCGTGGGTGCGGTACGTCGTCGCGCCGGCCGCCCGCAGCGCATCGGTCCCGAGGCCGGCCAGGGCCCGGTCGACCAGCACGAGTCCGGCGGCCCCGGGGAACCGGTCCGGCCCGGCGACGTACGCCTGCGTCGCCAGCCGCCGGCGCACCGTCGCGCCGATCGCCTCGGCGTGGACCACCTCCGCGGGCATCTCGACGACCTCGGCCCCCGACCAGCGCCGCGCGCGCAGCAGGTCGCGCAGCACCTCCGGGCCCCACCACCCGTCCGCCGCGGTCTCGAGCACGACGTCCCCCGTCGGCAGGGCACCCGGCTCGACGACCTCGACCTCGACGCCGACCTGCCGCGCGACCTGGGCCCGCGCCCGGTCGTCCGCGCCGCCTGTCAGCACCAGGCTGATGGTGGGCTCGCCGGCGACGCGGAGCCCCGCGCGGGCGCCGACGCGCTCGCGCCAGGCCGGGACGGCGTGGGCGTCCTGCGCGGCCCGGCTGAGCACCACCGACCGCACGTCCCGGGCGAGCGCCGCGGCGCCCGGCTCGAGCAGGTCGGCGAGCGCGTCGCCGAGGCGCTCGCGGGCCGCGGGCGGCACGGGGGCGACCCCGACCAGCGGCACCCCCGCCAGCGCCAGGCCGGCGACGAGCCGCTCCGGTGCCGGCCAGCTGACCCGCACGGCCTCCACGTCGCGCAACGACGCGACCAGCGCGGCGGTCGGCCGCCACCCGGGGTCGAGGTCGACGGCCGGACGGGTGGCCGGCACCGCGGAGCCGCGCGGGTTGAGCACACCCTCGTCGAGCGGCCCCACCTCGAGGTCCGTCCCGGTCGGCACGAGCACCGGCTGGACGGTGAGGATCGTCGACGCCTCGGCGGGCGGGGTGGCCACGAGGGAGGCGGGCACGTCGTCGGTGACCACGTCGGCGACGGCCGGCAGCCCGAGGTCGAGCCCGGGCGCCGCGACCAGCCCGCCGTGGCCGGCGACGGCCGGCGATCCGGTCCCGCGCGCCAGGGCCACCAGCACGTCGGCGACCGGCACGCCCTTGACCAGCTCGACCCGGGTGACCGCGCCACCGTCGACCAGCCGGACGTCCAGCTCGGCCAGGGCCGGCCACTCGGGCCGCGGCACGAGCGTCACCGGTGAGACCGCCGACCGCAGCACCACCGCGTACGACCGCGCCCGGCCCAGCGGCGGCAGCGCGGAGACCACCCGGCGCAGCGCGGTCTCGTCGGCCAGGGAGAGCGAGACCGACGCCCAGCCGCCGTCGCGCTGCGGGGCCGACGCCGGGTCGCAGACCGTCACGCCGTCCCGGCTGCCGACCGCCGACGGGTCGTCGGTCAGCACCAGCGCCGGGGTCCGCAGGTCCGCGGGCAGCGACACGGCGGGCTCGGCGGGGGCAGGCATGGTGCTGAGTAGGGTACGGCCGTGCCGCCGCGGACCTCCGAGACCGAGGCGATCGCCCTCGTCGCGGCCAGCCCGCTCCTCGACGTCGAGTGGTACGCCGCGCAGGCAGGTCGGGCGTTCGGCTCGCGGGCCGAGGCGGCCGAGCACTGGGTGCGGCACCGTCCCGAGGGCGCGACGCCGCACCCGCTCTTCGAGCCGGACTGGCTCTACCCCAGGGCGCGCTGGGCGAAGCACGCGCCCGACCCGCTGAGCTTCTGGCTGGCCGACCCCGAGGAGCGGCAGCGCTCCCCGCACCCGCTCGTCGACCTCGACGCCACCGGCCCGATCGAGGAGTGGGTGGGCACCGACGACGCGGCCCGGCTCCTGGCGCGGATGGCACAGCCGCAGGAGCGCGCCGCGTCGGCCGAGGTCAGCGTGGTCGTCGAGGTCCAGGACCTGGCGCGGGCCGTCCAGTGGGCGCGCCACCTCGCCCGCACACCGGACGTGTCCGCCCAGCTGGTCACCGACGTCCGCACCGCGACCCGCATCCTCACCGCGGTGGTCGCCGACCTGCCGACCGTGCGGGTCGTGGCAGACCCCGAGCCTGCGGCCGTCGTGGTGGGCGTCCGACCCGAGGTGCGGCCGCCCCGCTGGCCCTGGCTGCCCCCTCTCCTGGCCGCGCTCGAGGACGACGCCGTCGCGGTCGCCCAGCCGCTGCTCCTGGCGCCGGACTTCACCATCGGCGCCGGACCGCTCGCCGGCCTCCCGGTCGACGACGCCGTCCGTGCCGCGCACGTCCCGCTCGCCGCCCCCTGGCCCGGGGCGCACGCCGTCCGGACCGGCCGGCGCGGCAAGGTCCGGCTCGTCCCGGAGTCGCGGCTGGTCGTCACGGGGGACAGCCGCTCCGTGGTCGTCACGACCGGGTCGGACGACGAGCTCTGGCGGGCCGCCGGGTTCGACGCGCCCGGCCGGCCACTGACGATCCGCGAGGGTCGCCGCGCGCTGCGGTGGTCGATCGACATCGCGGCGCCGGCCGCGCCGCGCGGGCAGCGGTGGGGCGACTGGCACTTCGCACGCTCGCTGGCCGCCGCGCTCGAGCGGCGGGGCCAGTGGGTCGCGATCGACCACCCCGAGACCCGCGCCCGGCGTACCCGGGAGCTCGACGACGTCACCCTCGTCCTCCGCGGCCTCGAGCGGGTCGAGCCGCCCGCGCACACCGCCACCTTGCTCTGGGTGATCAGCCACCCCGAGCTCGTCACCTCCGGCGAGCTGGACGCCTACGACGCCGCCTTCGCCGCCTCGGCGACCTGGGCGGCCCGCCACGGCATCGAGCCGCTCCCGCAGTGCACGGACACCACCCGGTTCCACCCCGACGCGGGCCGATGGGCACCCGCCCGGGGACCGCGCGCCCTCTTCGTCGGCAACTCCCGCGGCGAGCTGCGGGCCAGCGTCGCCGCGGCGCAGCGCACCGGTCTCGACCTGAACGTGATCGGCCGGGGCTGGCCCGACGACGTGCCGGTCCTCGCCGACCACGTCGCCAACGACGAGCTCGGCGCGCTCTACGCGAGCGCCGGCATCGTGCTCAACGACCACTGGGAGGACATGCGGGCGGAGGGGTTCGTCTCCAACCGGGTCCTCGACGTGCTTGCCACCGGCGGGCGCCTGCTCTCCGACGACGTGACCGGGCTGGCGGACGTGCTGGGCGACGCGGCCGGCGCGGTCCGGGTGTGGCGGACCGACGAGGAGTTCCGTGCGCTGACCACCGGCGACCCGGACGAGCACTGGCCGGACGCGGCCGCCCGGCGGCGCACCGCCGAGCGCGTCGTCGCCGAGCACTCCTTCGACGCCCGCGCGGCGACCCTGCTGGACCGGGCGCTCGCGCTCGTAGACTCCCGGCCGTGACCGACACACCCGCCGCACTCGACCTCGCGGCCGTGCCGCTCCCGCCGTACCGGCTGCGCATGGGCGGCGCGCACTTCAAGCGCGACGCCGACTTCGTCGAGGCCGGCATCCGCGACGTCAAGCTGCTGCGCCAGCGCGCCGGGCTCGGCCGCCGCAAGCGGCTGCTCGACTGGGGCTGCGGCGCCGGCCGGCTCGCGATCGGCGTCAAGCACCTGCTCGGCAACGTCGCGGACTACCACGGCGTCGACGTCCAGCCCGAGCTGCTGGGCTGGGCGAAGGACCACCTCACCGACGAGCACACCCGGTTCACGCTGGTCGACCAGCACAACGCCCGCTACAACCCCGACGGGCAGGCGACCTACGACATCCCGGCGGAGCCCGGCAGCGTCGACGTCCTCTACTCCTACTCGGTCTTCTCCCACATGCTCGCCGACGACGTCGCCGGCTACGCCCGCACCATCGCGCGGATCCTCGCGCCGGAGGGCCGGGCGCTGATGACGGCGTTCGTCGAGGAGGACGTGCCGGACTGCGTCGAGAACCCGACCGACTACCTCAAGCTGGAGTGGAAGGGCGCGCTGCACTGCGTGCGGTTCGAGCGCCGCTACTTCGAGCAGCTGGTGTGGGACGCGGGCCTCGTCGTCGAGGAGTTCGTGCACGGCCGGGAGACCGACGGGCAGTCGATGTACGTCTTCGCACGGCGGGACTCGCGGTGACCCAATCCGAGGTCGAGGAGCTCAGGGCGCGGCTGCGTCGGCACCGCAAGCGCGAGAACCCCGACCTCGCCTACCTCTTCGTCGTCACCTACGGCCGCTCCGGCTCCACGCTGGTCTCCGGCCTGCTGAACGCCCTCCCTGGCTACCTCGTCCGCGGCGAGAACCGCGACGCCCTCCACCACCTCTTCGCCTTCCACCGCACGATGGTCACCGAGTCGCGGCGCGGCTCGGACCCGGAGAAGAAGGAGCGGCTGCGCCAGCCGACCCACCCCTTCTACGGCATCGCCGACTTCCCCGCCCAGCGCTCGATCGCGGGCATCCGGCGGCTCGTCGTCGACACCGTGCTGCGGCCGGAGGAGGACACGCGGGTCGCCGGGTTCAAGGAGATCCGGTGGTACCACGACGACCTCGAGGAGTACGTCGCGTGGCTGCGGAAGGTCTTCCCCGACGCCCGGTTCCTCGTCAACACCCGCGACCACGCGGACGTGCTGCGCAGCAAGTGGTGGGCGCAGGGCGACCCGGTCGAGAAGGCAGCCGAGCTCGCGCGGATCGAGGACCGCATCCTCGCGCTCGCCGCCGACCTCGGGGACGCGGCGTACCGGGTCCACTACGACGAGTACGTCGCTGACCCGACCGTGCTGCGCGGGATGTACGAGTGGCTCGGCGAGCCCTGGGACGAGGACTCGGTCCGCGCGACCATGGCCGTGCGCCACTCGGTCTGACCGGCCGGGACCGAGGAGATTCCGCGGGGAGCCATCCCACCAACAGTTCAGTGAGCGAGTGGCGGCGTAGTCGTGTGTCTCAGGACGCGCCGAAGCGCGCACCTAGGCACACGACCCCGGAACGCGAGGTCCCACGCCTGTCACAGACGGACAACCTGACCCCGTGCCGCCTCGACCTGCTCCGCTGCGAGCCAGGAGCGACTCAGACGCAAACACCGTAGGCGTGGACTCGACCGGGATCAGGTTGCCGAAGTTCTTGACGATCGCCCCCCACGAGTCCCCGTCGTTGTCGGGTTGGCTGCTCGCTGCGACCGCGATGCTGCTGAAGTAGCCGCCGCTCGTGACCCGCATCCCCGCGGGGCAGAACGCCATGACGGTCCCGGTGTCGTCCGCCGGCACCACGACGGTCGGGCTCTGCACGATCGTGGTGTCAGCGACCCCGTCAGCCCCGGCCGGCCCGACAAGCTTTGCGCGTTCGCTGGCTTTGAAGTCCTGGAGGGTCAGCGACCCGTCCTTCACCTTCGCGCTCGTCACAGCGCCATTCTTGGTCTGCGACGTCGTGATCAGGCCCGCGGCACTGGCGCCAGCCGTTCCTGCCACCACCAGCACGGTGGCCATCCCGAACCCCGCAAGGACTGCTCGCTTCTGCGTCGTCTACGTCCCTCCTTCGTCGGCATGGAGACCGACGGATCCGGCGGGCTACTTCTTCTCGCAGGCGATGCCGTCCTTGTCGCGGTCGAGTGTGCCGTTGTGGCTCACCGCGAGGTTGTACTGCTTCGTGTTGCGGTAGAAGTTCGTGACCTTGCTGCCGCTGGTCTTGTCGACAGCGCCCTTGCGGCCAACGCCGTGCTTCCACGTCTTGTTGAGATTCGTGCAGTTGTCGTGGATGCCAGTGGTGTGCGCCTCTGCGGGCGTCGCGAGAGCGGCGCCGGTCGTAACGAGCACTGCGGCCGCGAGGACGGCGCCGTAGTGATTGATGTTCTTCATGTGCTCGACCTCCTGAGGGCCGGCCTGAGTGCCGACGCCCGTCGAAGGTAAAGCCATGGGACGCGGACCGTTCGAGAACCTGGGAAAGAGGTCTCTTACGCCGAGGTGGTCCGGACCGGGGGCGATCTGATGCCGGACAATCGAGGTCGTCGGCGACCTGCGGACCCCTTACCCGAGCGACCTCGTCTGCGCGGCGATCACGTCGGCGTACCACTGGTAGGAACGCTTCGGCGTGCGCGCCTGCGTCTCGTAGTCGACGTGCACCAGCCCGAACCGCTGCTCGTAGCCCTCGGACCACTCGAAGTTGTCCAGCAGCGACCAGCAGTAGTAGCCGCGGACGTCGACACCGCGCTGCACCGCGGTCGCGACCGCGCGGAGGTGGCCGTCGAGGTAGTCGATGCGCGCCTGGTCGTCGACCACGCCGTCGGCGTCCGGGCCCATGTTGTACGCCGCGCCGTTCTCGGTGATGTAGAGCGGCGGGAGGGCGTGGCGGAAGCGGGCGCGGAACATGATCAGCCACTCGCGCAGCGCGTCCGGCACGACCGGCCAGCCGAAGTCGGTCGTCGGGTAGCCGAGCAGCTCGCGGAACGCGAACGGCAGCTCGGCGTCCTCGCCGGCGGCCGCGATCCGCCACGGGTTGTAGTAGTTGACGCCGTAGAAGTCGAGCGGCTGCCGGATCGTCGCGAGGTCGCCGTCGAGCACGACGTCCTCGAGCAGCGGGGCCAGGTCGACCGGGTAGCGGCCGAGCAGCATCGGCTCGATGAACAGGCCGTTCCACATCGCGTCGAAGAGCTTGGTCGCCCCGACGTCGGCGGCGTCCTCGGAGGCCGGCCACATCGGGGCGTGGTTGTTGGCGCAGCCGACGCTCGCGGTCACGCCGGACGGCACCGACTCGCGCAGCGCGATCGCGGCGCGGCCGTGCGCGAGCAGCAGGTGGTGGGCGACCGGCAGCGCGTCGAACATCAGCGCCTTGCCCGGCGCGTGCACGCCGATGCCGTAGCCCATCATCATCACGACGTTCGGCTCGTTGACCGGCACCCAGTGCTCCACCCGGTCGCCGAACCGCTCGCCGCAGATCGCGGCGTACTCCGCGAACCGGTCGATGGTCGCCCGGTTGAGCCAGCCGCCGTCGTCCTCGAGCGCCTGCGGCAGGTCCCAGTGGTAGAGCGTGACCATCGGCTGCACGTCGGCCGCGAGCAGCGTGTCGAGCAGCCGGTCGTAGAAGTCGACACCCTGCGCGTTGACCGCGCCGGACCCGGTGGGCTGGATCCGCGACCACGACAGCGACAGCCGGTAGCCGCCGACGCCGAGGTCCTTCATCAGCGCGACGTCCTCGTGGAACCGGTGGTAGTGGTCGCACGCCACGTCACCGGTCGAGCCGTCGTTGATCCGGCCGGGCGTGTGGGTGAAGGTGTCCCAGATCGACGGGCCGCGGCCGTCCTCACGCGCTGCGCCCTCGACCTGGTACGCCGCGGTGCTGGTGCCGAAGCGGAAGCCCGGCGGCAGCTGGGGGAGGTCGGGGGAGGCGGGGGCCACGGGCACAATCATGGACGTGACGACAGAGATCCGCCGGGGTTCCGCCCGTTTCGTCAGCCGCTCGCGCGGGATGGTGACCTCCCACGCGTTCTCGTTCGGCGAGCACTACGACCCCGAGCGGCTCCGCTTCGGTCCGATGGTCTGCCACGACGACCACCACCTCGCGTCCGACAAGGGCTTCGACACCCACCGGCACTCCGGGCTCGACATCGTCACCTGGGTGGTCACCGGCCGGCTCTCGCACCGCGACTCCTCCGGGCACGAGGCCGTCGTCTCCCCCGGCGAGGTGGCCGTGCTCGCCGCCGGCTCCGGCGTCGAGCACGCCGAGCACGCCACGCCCGAGGGCCGGGCCCGCTTCGTGCAGGTCTGGCTGGCCGCCGACCCCGACCGCGCCGCCGACGACCCGACGTACGCCGTCACGCCGGTGCCCGCCTCCGCCGCTCCCGGCGGGGGGCTGGTCGAGCTGGTCTCCCCCCAGCCCGGCGCGGTGCTCTCGGTCGCGCGGCTCGACGCCCTCAAGACGCTGGCCCTCCCCGCCGCCCCGCTCGTCCACGCCTACGTCGTCACCGGCGCCCTCACCCGCAGCTCGCTCGCCGAGCCCCTGGCCGCCGGCGACGCCTTCCTCTTCACCGACGAGCCCGCGCACCAGGTCACCGCCGCCGTCCCCACCGAGCTGCTCGTCTGGACGTTCGCGGGGTAGCCGGCGGACGGCCGGGGTTCGGGGCCGGTCGACAATCGTTCAATTGCGCCGTTCTAGCGCCTCGACGGCCCTGGACCCCGACATTTTCGTGCAATTGACGATCGTTGACGCTCGGGACGGCTCAGCAGACGACGGCGACGGCGGCGGGACGGACCTCGACGACGAGCGGGTCGCCGGAGAGCGGCGGCAGCGTGCCGAGCGGCTCGCCGTCACCACCGACGGGCACACCCGGGCCGGCGGCACGGGACGGGTCGGCGCGCAGCTCGACCCGCCGACCGCGGAGCACGGTGACCTCGGGGAGGTCGACGTGCCCGCCGTCGTACACCTTCGGCAGCGAGCGGACGAGCGCGGCCTTGGACGCGGCCTCGATGACGACGACGTCGAGGACGCCGTCGGTGACCGAGGCGGGCGGGGCGATCCGCATGCCCTTGCCGTAGTAGGCGGAGTTGGCGACGACGACCGTGGCGGCCTCGAGCTCGCGCTCCTCGCCGTCGACGGAGAGCCGGTAGCGGGCGGGGGCGTAGGTGAGGAGGGCGCGGACGGCGGCGTAGGGGTACTGCAGCCGCCGCGGCAGCCGGTGCGCGCCGTCGACGAGCTCGGCGGCACGGGCGTCGACGCCGCAGTAGACCGAGCCCGCGACCTCGCGCGGCGCGGCGCCCGGGAAGGACGCGCACAGCAGGTCGACCCGGCACGTGGAGCCGGACAGCAGCAGCGCGGCGAGGTCCTCGGGCGTGTCGGGCAGGCCGAGCATCCGCGCGAAGTCGTTGCCGCGCCCGGCCGGCAGCACCGCCAGCGTGCCACCGGCCGCCGACACCTCGCCGGCCAGCGACGAGAGCATCCCGTCGCCGCCGACCGACACCACGACGTCGCCGCGCTCGACGGCCGCGGCGACCAGGCCGGGCATGGCCCGCGGTCCGGGTGAGTACGTCACGTCGACGGTCGCGCCGGCCTCGCGCAGCAGCCGCGCCACCGGCACGACCGCCTCGGGCGCCGCGCCACCACCGGAGGCCGGGTTGACCAGGAACGTGAACGAGCGCTGGACACTCACGGGACCAGCACCCCCGGGTTGAGGACCCCGGTCGGGTCGAGTTCGGCCTTGACCGCCCGGAGCACGCCGACGCCGAGGTCGCCGACCTCGGCGGGCAGCCACGGCGTGTGGTCGGTGCCGACCGCGTGGTGGTGGGTGATGGTCGCGCCCGCTGCGGCGATCGCGTCGCTCGCGGCGGCCTTCGCGACCTGCCACCGCTCCAGCGATCGCGAGCCACCGGCCGCGGCGACGGTGAAGTAGAGCGAGCAGCCGGTCTCGTAGACGTGGCTGATGTGGCACAGCACCAGGCACGGCTCGCCCAGGGCGTCGACCAGCGCGGTGCGGACGGCGTCGTACAGCTGCGGCACGCGCGACCAGAACGTCGCCGTCTCCAGCGTCTCGACGAGCACGCCGACGTCGAGCATCGAGTCGCGGAGGTACGGCGCGTCGAACCGCCCGTGCGCCCAGGCCCGGCCCGGCTCCTCCCCCAGCGGCGTGCCGCCGAGGCCGGTCAGCACCGAGGCGACCGCGGTCCGCCGCGCCGCGACCAGGTCGGGCTCGCCCTCGTGGCCGACGACCATCAGGCAGCCGCTCGCACCCTCCGCCCCGATCGCGTCGGGCCGGGCGAGGTTGATGGCGGTCTCGTGCTCGTCGGAGAGCCGCAGCACGGTCGGCAGCAGGCCCGCCTGCGCCAGCGTCCGCATCGCGGCCGCGCCGTCGGGAAACGACGGCCAGCCCCAGCCCTCGTAGACCTTCTCGGCGGGCAGCCGCCGCACCCGCACGGTCACCTCGGTGATCACGCCGAAGGCGCCCTCGGACCCCAGCAGCAGCTGCCGCAGGTCGGGCCCGGCCGCACTGGCCGGCGCCGACCCGAGCCGCAGCTCGCCGCGGGGCGTGGCGACGCGCAGCCCGACGACGAGCGCGTCGAAGCGCCCGTAGCCGGCGCTCGACTGCCCGCTCGACCGCGTCGCCGCGAAGCCGCCGATCGTCGCGTGCTCGAACGACTGCGGGTAGTGGCCCAGCACCAGCCCCTCCGCGGCCAGCAGCGCCTCGGCCTCCGGACCGCGCAGACCGGGCTCGAGGGTGGCGGTCATCGAGGTGTGGTCGACGGCGACCAACCGCTTCATCCGGACCAGGTCGAGCGAGACCAGGCCGGCGTACCCCTCGCGCCGCGCCGCCAGCCCGCCGGTCACCGACGTCCCGCCGCCGAACGGCACGACCGCCAGGTGGTGCTCGACCGCGAGGGCGAGGACGGCGGCCACCTGGTCGTGGTCGGCGGGACGGACGACGGCGTCGGGCGCGTCGGAGAGGTCGCCGGCCCGCTGGCGCAGCAGGTCGGGCGTCGACTTGCCGCGCGTGCGGAGTCGCCGCGTGTCGTCGTCGACCAGCACCTGGTCGGCGCCGACGACGTCCCGCAGTGCGTCGAGGACCGTCGGCCTAAGCACGGACGGCGGCACGACCACGTCGGCGACAGCGGGCTGCTCGTCGATGCCGAAGACCGCCTCGACCAGGCCGCGGGCGGACTCGGGCAGTGCGGCGGCGCGGGCAGGGTCGCCCCAGCGGCTGGGGTGCATCTCGGCCGCGGGCGTCGCGATCGCAGAGGTGTCGTGCGTCATGCGTTACACTGTGACACATGACGTCACTTCGTCACAACGGTGCCGAGACCGGTGGCCCGCGCGACGCGTACCTCGACGCGGCCCGGGCCTGCATCCTCGACCTCGGCTGGCGGCGCACGACGCTGACCGAGGTCGCGCGCCGGGCGGGGGTCTCGCGGATGACGATCTACCGGACCTGGTCGGACATGCGGCAGCTCCTCGCCGACCTGATGACCCGCGAGTGGACCGAGGTGGTGGTTGCTGCCGAGGCCGACGACGAGGACTCCCCCGGCCGCACGGTCGTCGAGCGGCTCGTCGACAAGCTGGTCCGCACGGTCAAGGTGCTGCGCGGCAACGAGCTGTTCGTGCGGATCGTCGAGCTCGACCCCGAGCTGATCCTCCCCTACCTCCTGGACCGGCGCGGCCGCTCCCAGCAGCTCATCCTCGAGCTGGTCGAGCAGGCGCTCCGGGACGCCCAGGCCTCCGGCGACGTGCGCGCCGGCGACCCCGCCGCGATGGCGCGGGGCCTCGTGCTCTCCGCCCACGGCTTCGTGCTCTCCGCGCACACCATGGTCGACGACGACGTCTCCGAGGAGGCGCTCGAGGCCGAGATGCGCGTCGTGCTCACCCGGACGCTGCAGCCGTGACCGGGCCGCAGCGAATGACGGAGCCGACCAGGGAGCGGATCACCCCCGGCCTCGCCGCTGCTCCGACCGAGGTCGACCTCCTCGTGGTGGGGCTCGGCATCACCGGCGCCGGCGTGGCGCTCGACGCGGTCACCCGCGGCCTGTCCGTGCTGGCCGTCGACGCCCACGACCTCGCCTTCGGCACGTCGCGGTGGAGCTCGAAGCTGGTCCACGGCGGCCTGCGCTACCTCGCCAAGGGACAGGTCGGCGTCGCCCACGAGTCCGCGGTCGAGCGCGGCGTGCTGATGGAGGTCACCGCACCCCACCTGACCCGCCCGATGCCGGTCGTCGTGCCGCTCACCAGCAGCGTCACCCGCGCCCAGGCCGCGCTCACCGCCGTCGGCCTGCGTGCCGGCGACGCGCTGCGCCGTGGGGCCCGCACCCACGCCGAGACCCTCCCGCGGCCGCGCCGCCTGTCGGCCACCGAGACCCTCGCGCTCGCGCCCGCCCTGCGGCCGGCCGGCCTGCGCGGCGGGATGCTGAGCTGGGACGGCCGGCTCGAGGACGACGCCCGCCTGGTGACGACCGTGGCGCGCACCGCGGCGGCGTACGGCGCCTCCGTGCGGACCCGCGCCCGCGTCCTGTCGACCTCCCCGGCGACCGGAGGCACCGATGCTCGGACCGAGGTGCTGCTCCGCGACGAGCTGACCGGCGCCACGACGACCGTCCGCGCCCGCGCGGTCGTCAACGCCGCCGGGGTGTGGGCCGGCGAGCTCGCCGACGACGTCACGCTGCGTCCCAGTCGCGGCACCCACCTGGTGCTGCGCGCCGAGGCGCTGCCCGGCCAGCAGGTCTCGGTGTTCGCGCCGGTGCCGGGCGAGACCAACCGGTTCGTGCTGGTGCTGCCGCAGCCCGACGGGACGGTGTACGTCGGCCTCACCGACGAGCCGGTCACCGGCCCGGTCCCGGACGTGCCGGAGCCGACCGAGCCGGAGATCGGCTTCCTCCTCGACGTGGTGTCCGCGTGCTTCGCCCGCCAGCTGCACCGCGGCGACGTGGTCGGCGCGTTCGCCGGGCTCCGCCCGCTGCTGGAGTCCGGGGCCGGGACGGACGGCGGGGGCTCGACCGCCGACCTGTCCCGCAAGCACGCCGTGCTCGTCGGGCGCGACGGCCTGGTGACGGTGGTCGGCGGCAAGCTGACGACGTACCGCCGGATGGCGCAGGACGCCGTCGACGCCGCGCTCGCCCTCCCCGCGACCGCCGGCCTGGCCGCCGGGCCCTGCCGCACCCGCTCCGTCCCGCTGCTCGGGGCCGCCCCCCGCCCCACGCTGGCGGCGCTCGAGCAGCCCGAGCGGCTCGTGCGCCGCTTCGGCACCGACGCCGCGCTGGTCCTCGGCAACGCCGTCGAGGTCACCGGCCTGGACGAGGCCGAGCTGCTCGCGCCGGTCGCCGAGGGCGTGCCGGTCACGCTGGCCGAGCTGGTCTTCGGGGTGACCCACGAGGGCGCGGCGGACGTCGACGACCTGCTGGACCGGCGCACCCGCGTCGGCCTGGTCCCCGCCGACCGGGCCCTCGCCGAGCCCGCCGCCCGGCGCGCGCTCGAGCTGGTCGAGGAGCACCTGCGCGCACACCGATGAGTTCTGCCCTCGACGCCGGTCAGTGAGCGGAGCAGACTGACCGAGGTGGAGGCACAGCGCATGACGGTGACGACGGTGACGACGGTGACGACGGTGACGGCAGGAACGACGAGCAACCCCGAGCTGAGCGACTTCCCGACGCTCACCGAGCGCTACCAGCGCGAGCTGCTGGCGCACTGCTACCGGATGAGCGGCTCCGTGCACGAGGCCGAGGACCTCGTCCAGGAGACGTTCCTGCGCGCGTGGAAGGCCTCGGCGGACTTCCAGGGCCGCAGCTCGGTGCGCACCTGGCTCTACCGGATCGCCACGAACGTGTGCCTGACCAACCTCGAGGGCCGGCCCCGGCGACCCCTGCCCGCGGGGCTCGGCACCTCCGACCAGATGGCTGGCGAGGCGCTCGAGACCGACCACGAGATCGCCTGGCTCGAGCCGGTGCCGGACGCCGCCGTGGTGGTCGCCGAGCGCGACTCGATCCGGCTCGCCTTCGTCGCCGCGCTCCAGCACCTGCCGGCCAAGCAGCGGGCGGTGCTGATCCTCCGCGACGTGCTGCGCTGGTCGGCCGCCGAGGTCGCCGAGGCGCTCGACACGACCGTCGCGGCGGTCAACTCAGCGCTCCAGCGCGCGCACGCGCAGATGAAGGACCGCGGCCTGACCGAGGACACCGTCGAGCCGGACCTGAGCGAGGCGCAGCAGCAGCTGCTGGAGCGGTACGTCGACGCCTTCTGGCGCAAGGACGTCGGCGCGATCGTCTCGATGCTGACCGCCGAGGCGACCTGGGACATGCCGCCGTTCACCAGCTGGTTCAAGGGCGCGGCCAACATCGGCTGGCTGATCGGCAACGAGTGCCCCGGCGGCCAGCACGACATGCCGATGCTCGCCACCTGGGCCAACGGGCAGCCGGCGTACGGCCTCTACATGCGCACGCCCGAGGGCGACTTCACCCCCTTCCAGCTGCAGGTCATCGAGCTGGAGGACGACAAGGTGCGGCACGTGACGGCGTTCTTCGACGCCCGGCTGTTCGCGACGTTCGGCCTGCCCGACCGGCTGCCCGCCGACCACCGGCCCGACGCCACGCAGCAGCCTGACGACCTGCCCGTGCCATGACGCGGGCGCTCGACGGCGCCGTCGAGCTGCTCGACCGGTCCCTGGCCTACGCCCGGGGCGTCCTCGCCGACGTCGCCGAAGCCGACCTCGACCGGCGGACGCCGTGCACCGCATGGACCCTGCGGGCCCTGCTGGCGCACATGGAGGACGCGCTCGACGCGTTCACCGAGGCGGCGAGCGGCGTCGTCCGGGTGGACCCGCCGCCGCCCACGCGGACCCGAGTCGACGCGCTGCGCGAGAAGGCCTGTGCGCTGCTCGCCGCCTGGACCCGCGCCGCCGCCACCAGCCGGAACGGCTCGGTCGCCGTCGGCGACGCCGGGCTCGCCGGGCCGGTGCTCGTCGCAGCGGCCGCGCTCGAGATCACCGTCCATGCGTGGGACGTCGGCCGCGCGACCGGCCGCGGCCGCTCCGTGCCCGACGACCTGGCGCGCGGGCTGCTCGCGGTGGCCGGGGTGGTCGTCGACCCCGCCGACCGGGGGGTGCGCTTCGGGCCGGTGCGTCCCGTCGCCGACGACGCGACGTACGCGGGGCAGCTGCTGGCGTTCCTCGGCCGCGACGCCGACCTGCACCTGGCTGGACCACCCGCGGCGATGTCGCGCGAACCGGACACGCGGGGAGGGCTCGCTTCCTAGGGTGGCGGCCGTGCCCGCAGACGCCCTGACCACCGCCGTGGACGGCCCGGTCGACGAGGTGACCGCGCTGGTCCGCGCGGGGCGGGTCGTGGAGGCCCTCTCGGCGCTGACCCGGCTGCGTGACCGGCCGCTCCCCGACCGCGACGGGGTGCGGGTGGCCGCGGCCGCGGTCGACTGCCGGCTCGCGCGGGGCGACCTGGCCGACGCCGTCGGGCTGAGCGACCGGCTGGCGGCGCACACCGCGAGCCCGGGCGACGTCGCCGCCTTCGCACTGCACGCGCGCGCCGAGGTCTCCGCCGCGCTCGGCGACGCGGAGCCGGCACTGGAGGGATTCCTCGCGGCAGGGACGGTGCTGACCGGGACCCACCCGTCGCCGGAGACGTCCCTCGAGCACGTCCTCGAGGTGCCGTGGCGGGCGGGTGCGGCGCTGGCGCTGGTCCGCACGGGCCGGTTCCGCGAGGGCGCCGAGCTCGCCCACGAGCACCTCGCGGTCGCGGAGGCCTCCGGCTCGCCGTACGCCGTGGCCGGCGCGCTGCGCACCCTCGCCACCGCCGACTCCGGCGCCCGCCGCACCGAGCTGCTCCGCCGCGCCCGCGCCACCCTCGCCGAGGCCGCAGCGGACGGCGTGCGTGCCGAGCGGCTGGCCGCCCAGCTCGACACCGACCTCGCCGGCCAGCTCCTGCTCGTCCCCGGCTCCGGCGTCGGCAGCGCCGGCGGTCCGGCCGAGGCGCTGGCGTTGCTGCGCAGCGCGGAGGAGTACGCCGGGCGGCAGGAGCTGTGGCCGCTGCAGGGGCGGGTGCGCCGCCTGCTCGAGCGGTTCGGCGAGCGGCCGCGCCGGGTGCAGTCCGAGGCGCTCGCCGCCCTCACCGCCTCCGAGCGGCGGGTGGCCGGCCTGGCGGCCGACGGCCTCACCAACCGCCAGATCGCCGAGCAGCTCGTCGTCACCGTCAAGGCGGTCGAGTGGCACCTCTCCCACGTCTACCGCAAGCTCGGCATCACGTCCCGGACCCGGCTCGCCAGCACCTTGGGCCCGCCGGCCTGAGGGTGCAGGAGTCCCCGGTTCACCGGTGACTCCCTCGCATATCGGGGCAGATCTGCCGTGGTAAGCAAGGGGGTCCCCGGTTCACCGGTGACCCCGACGCCCCGGAACCCCCTCAGCGCGGCGGCAGGCGCGGCGCGTCGGCGGCGACCCGGTCGAGGATCCAGGCCTGGACCTGGGCGTCGTCGGGGGAGAGCGCGTCGCTGATGGCGTGGGGGACGACCCGGCTGAAGTAGTCGGTGACCGGGCCGTCGGACTCGCGGACGATCACGCCGGCGGCCTGGCCGTCGACGATCCACGAGCCGAGCACCACGTGGTTGCCCTCGAAGACCGGCAGCTGGGTGTAGCCCTGGTAGACCCAGCCCTCGTCGCCGTACACGCCGGGCATCCGGGTCTCGTAACCGTCGGCGAGGTGGATGCGGATGTTGTCGCCCTCGCGACCGTGCAGCGGCTTGGCGACCCACTCGTCGAGGTCGCGTGGCTCGTCGAACCACGCCGGCAGCAGCAGCCGGTGGCCGGGGTTGCGCTCCCAGAGCACCGGCAGGATCGCCTTGGTGGAGAGCAGCACCTTCCACGGCGGCTCGAACCAGCGCACCGGCTGCCGCTCGGCGCCGTCGACGATGAGCCGGCCGAACTCCTCGCCGAGCATCTGCTCCCAGGGATAGAGCTTGAACGCCGTGCGGATCGGCTGGTCGTGGGCGTCGCGGAACTCGCGCGCGTCGGGGTTCCACCCGACCTCGGCGATCGGCTGCGCGTAGGCGTTGACGCCGGCCTGCACCGCGCAGTCCACGAGGTAGGCGACGGTCATCTCCATCTCGCCGCCGTCGTAGGAGCCCTCCTCGCCGAGGTCGAAGAGGAAGTGCACCTTGCCGTCGCCGAGGGCGCCGAAGTTCAGCAACCGGCGCCAGGCGTTGACCAACCGGTCGTGGACGCTGTTCCACTGGTCGACGTCGGACATGACGTCCTCGACCCACCGCCACTGCGCGACGCCGGTCTCGACGAGCCCGGTGGCGGTGTCGCCGTTGACCTCGAGCATCTTCACCGACCCGTCCGCGCCGTACGCGAGGTCGAAGCGCGCGTAGATCGCCGGGTCGTTGCGCGCGATCGACTCACGCACCAGGCCGAGCGTGCCGGGCGGCAGGCCGAGCCGCTCGTCGGTCATCGTCGCGGCCATGTGCCCGGCCGCGTCGACGCACATCGCCCACAGCTCCTCGGTCGCGGCCTCGAGCATCTCGACCTCGTCCATCGTGAGCTCGTACCACGCGGACTCGTTCCAGTACGGCACCGTCGTGCCGTCCGGCTTCGCGGTCGTCGGGTAGACCAGTCCCTGCTCGGTGACGATGCGCTCCCAGTCGGGGCGCGGGCGCGCCCGGTGACGCCACATCAGGCGATGCTCGCGCAGACGATGAGGCCGACGCTCAGGGCGCTGGACGCGGCGACGTACGCCAGCGGGCGCACCGGGCCGGGCGAGGTGACGATCTTGCGGAGGTCGCCGGGGGTGATCGCCTCGATCACGAAGAACATCACCGCGTTGAGCACGATGCCGAGCGCGCCGAAGGCCAGCGTCCAACCGAGCGCCTCGCCGAGGTCGCGCGCACCGTTCGTCCAGATCGCGGTGAAGAGCACCGCTGCGTTCGAGACCAGCCAGGCGGAGGTGACGACCGCTGCGGACTTGCTCGCCGCGTGCACCGACTCGTCGCCGCGCTCGTCGACGCCCCGCAGGTGGCTGCCGAGGTGGCCGGGCGTGACCAGGTCGAGCACGTAGTAGGCCGCCACGAGCAGCGCGCCCGCGAGGACGGCGTAGACGACGGCGTGGCCGAGGGAGCTGAGCAGGTCCGACATGGGGTTCCTTGTCTGGTGGCGCGGGCTGGTGCGGGGTGGTCGTGCGGTGCGGGAGGAGGACGCCGAGGGCGGGCGTGGGTCGGGCGGCGAGTCAGCCGGAGAAGCCGCGGTTGCTGCCGCCGAAGCCACCGGTCTTGGTGGTCGACTTGACCGTCGAGCCGCCGGTGGACGGGAGCCCGCCGCGCTGGACCCGCCCGGAGAGCGCCGAGCCGTTCCAGGTGCCGCCGGAGACGGGCGCGCCGAGGGCGGGGACGCGCGAGCTGGCGCCGAGGTAGTACCAGAAGAAGCCGGTGCCGACACCGGTGTAGTCGCGGTCGTCGTCGCACTGGTCGTCGTCGACGCGCTGCTCGGTCTCGGGGTCGACGCACACGGCCGCGTAGTCGGCCGAGGAGGAGGCGCAGCCGGTGAGGCCCGCGGCGACCACCGCGGTCACGCCGATCGCGACGCTCGTCGAGCGCATGCGGCCTCGGGTCTGGGTCATGCGGTCCTCCGAGAGGGTGATGGAGAGGGTGGCGGAACGGCGCGGTCGCGGGGTGCGGGTACCCAGTCTCCCAGCCGCCTCACAGCCAGGTCATCGACCGGCCGTGACCGTGGGTCCAGGCGGCCGCCCGCCCGTTGACCCCGAGCACGAACGTCGGCGTCGCGGGCGGCTCCGGACCGGTCGCGGTGACCCGCGGCAGCACGTTCGGGCCCTCGTTGCTGACCCACCGGCAGGCGCCGGCCGCGACGAGGTCGGTCATCAGGTCGTGGAACCGAGCCCGGTCCTCCTCGACCAGGTAGGCCACCACCGCGCTGTGGAAGACCACCACCGGGCCGTGCGCGGCCGCCTCCTCCACCAGCGCGGGGAGGCCGGTCAGCAGGTCGCCCTCGCGCAGGTCCGGCGGGTCGGCCCGCGCCACCTCGACCGCGCGCCGGAGCAGCTCGCGACGGTCGTCGTGCTCGGGCCACACGAGCGTCTCCAGCCAGCCGGTCGTGTCGGGGTCGGTCACGTCGAGCGGGTGCAGGTCGAGGCCCGCGCGCCAGGCGACGGCCGGCGGCGCGGAGGGGTACGCCGGCGGGCCGGCCGCGCCCGGGTGCAGGTCGACGGTGCAGCTCAGCTCGCCGGCGCCGGCGCGCGGCGCCTCGGCCAGCGTGCGGCCCGCGGGGTCGGTCCACCGGTAGCCCCAGCGGTCCGGGTAGAGGCACAGCCCCGCGCTCGCGCCGACCTCGACCAGCGCCACCGGCTCGTCGGGCGCGCCTCCGTCGGCAGCCAGCGCGGCGAACGCCGGGACGAGGGTCGCCAGGCGGCGTACCTCGTTGGTCTGGGTGCGCCGCTCCAGCACCGTCGCCCGGATCGCCGCCGACGCCGGGCCGAGCAGCGCCTCGCGGAGCGCGGCGTACGGACCGGGAGCGGGTACGCCGTGCCACCGGGCCGCGGCCAGCACCAGGTTGGGCTGCGCCTTGCCCGCAGGCAGGGCGGCCAGCCAGGCCAGCACCTCGGGGTCCTCGGCGATCGCGAGCGACCAGTCGCGGAAGCACGGCGAGTCGTCGGCCTCGCGCGCGAAGCGGAGGTACTGCGCGCGCGGCTCGGCGTACGGCTCCATCCCCGCATCCTGGCACCGCACGGCCCTCGCCCGCCCGCCCGGCGAACCTCAAGGAACACCCCTGCATCTCGACGAAGGCGGGACGCCCGCCCCGCCACGCCTCACGATGGCGGGATGGCGACCTGGGGGGGACGGCCGGCGGCGTGCGCTGCCCTGCTGGCGATGGGCGTCGCCGTCCTCGGCGCGTGCGCGGAGCCGGCCGTGGACGAGGCGCAAGACGTCCGGGCCCAGGTCGGCCGGCTCGACCCGGTCACCGAGGTCGAGGTGAGCGGCCCCTCCCGCGACCGGGGCGCCGTCGTGGCGGTGGTCCTCGAGCCCGGCACCAGCGCGGCCCGCGCCGTGACGGTCGTCCGCGGCGTGGCCCGCGCGGCGGCGGCGCAGGGGTGGTCGTCCTACCGGCTCGAGCTGCGCGACGCCCGCGACCGCGCCGACGTGCTCCTCGCCGACGAGACGCTCCGCTCCGGCGTACGGCGCGTCCTGGCCGACCACCGCCGCGTCGCCGACGCCGTGCTCGGCGCCGTCACGTGGCGGGTCGAGACGTCCCGGACGACGGTGGCCGTCGACGCCGGCGGCGGGCTGCTGCACGACGCGCAGGAGGCCGGCCGGACGACGTACGGCGACCGCGCCACGACGTGGCGGTTCAGCGCGGTCCCGCACGCTGCGACGTTCGACCGCAAGGTGGGGCCGCTGGACCTGGAGCTGCTGCGCCGCGTGCAGCGCTCGCTCGTCTCGCCGTCGCTCCGCGTGCCGGCTGCGCGCTGGGAGCTGGCCGTCCACGACGACGTGCTGCTCGACGTCACCGTCGACCTGCCGGGCGGCCCGGTCCTGCCGAGCGACCTGGTGCCCGACCGGTACGCCCCGCTGCTCCGGCCGCTGGCGCTCGCGGCCCGCGCCGCCGTCGCGCCCGCGCTGGACCTGTCGGTGACGGTCCGGCTGCGCCAGGCGGGGCCGGTCGCCGACGTCTTCGCCTGGTGGACCAACGACCACCCGCCGGTCCAGGGCCGCGACCCCCTCGCCCGCGGCTGGGACCGCTGGCTCGCCGCGCTGCCCTGAAGGTCCCGGGCCGCCTCAGCCGGCGGGGAGGGCGACGTAGGTCGTCTCGAGGTACTCCTCGATGCCCTCGAAGCCGCCCTCGCGGCCGAAGCCGCTGGCCTTGACGCCGCCGAACGGCGCGGCGGGGTTGGAGATCAGGCCGGTGTTGACGCCGACCATGCCGAACTCCAGCGACTCCGCCAGCCGGATGGTGCGGGCCAGGTCGCGGGTGTAGACGTAGGAGGCCAGGCCGTACTCGGTGTCGTTGGCCTTCGCCACCGCCTCCTCCTCGGTCTCGAACGTCGTGATCGGCGCGACCGGGCCGAAGATCTCCTCGGCGTTGATGGCGGATCCCTGGGGCACGTCGAGCAGCACGGTCGGCGGGTAGAAGTAGCCCGGCCCCTCGTGGGGCTCGCCGCCGACGACCACGCGCGCGCCGTCCTGGACGGCGCCGCCGACCAGCTCGGTCACCGACGCCACGGCCTTCTCGTCGATGAGCGGGCCGACGTCGGTGCCCTCGTCCTGGCCGCGACCCAGGCGCAGCGCGCCCATCCGCTCGCCGAGCCGGCGGCCGAACTCCTCGGCGACGTCGGCGTGCACGAGGAACCGGTTCGCGGCGGTGCAGGCCTCGCCCATGTTGCGCATCTTGGCGACCATCGCGCCGTCGACCGCGGCGTCGAGGTCGGCGTCGGCGAAGACGAGGAACGGCGCGTTGCCGCCGAGCTCCATGCTGACCCGCTGGAGCCGCTCGGCGGACTGGCGGACCATCACCCGGCCGACGGCGGTCGAGCCGGTGAACGACACCTTCCGCAGCCGGTCGTCGGCCTGGAGCGCCTCGCTGATCTCGGCGGCGTGCGTGGACGGCACGACGTTGAGCACGCCGTCGGGCAACCCGGCCTCGGCGAGCACCGCCGCCAGGGCCAGCATCGTCAGCGGGGTCTGCGCGGCCGGCTTGACCACCATCGTGCAGCCGGCGGCGATGGCCGGGCCGATCTTGCGGGTGCCCATGGCGAGCGGGAAGTTCCACGGGGTCACGAACAGGCACGGCCCGACCGGCTTCTTCAGGGTCAGCAGCCGGCTCCCACCGGCGGGGTTCGGCATGTAGCGGCCGTGGATGCGCACCGCCTCCTCGGAGAACCAGCGGAAGAACTCGTTGCCGTACGTCACCTCCCCCTTCGCCTCCGACACCGGCTTGCCCATCTCCAGGCTCATCAGCAGCGCGAAGTCGTCGGCGCGCTGCGCGACCAGCTCGAAGGCGCGCCGCAGGATCTCGCCGCGCTCCCGGGGCGCCGTCCGGGCCCAGTCGGCCTGCGCGGCGACGGCCGCGTCGAGGGCCGACCGGGCGTCGGCGACCGAGCCGTCGGCCACGTCGGTGAGCACCGAGCCGTCGGCCGGGTCGAGCACCTCGAACCGGGCGCCGGCCTCCGCCGGTCGCCACCGGCCCCCCACGAACAGGTCGCGCTGGGCGTCGTCGAGCAGGGGCAGGCGGTCTGGTCCGGTCATGGCGTGAAGCCTGTCACCTCGGCGTTCTCGACGAAATCGCTGACACCCCAGGACCTGCGTGGAATGCTGTGCATGTCGACTTCGGAGGGAGCACCTAGAAGGCGGCACTGAACCCCTTGCCGACCCCATGCGGCGAGGGGTTCTCCCTTGTCCGACCGCGCTGTCCCCCACGTCGCGGCCGGGCCGCACGGCCCGCCGACCCGGTCCTCAACCCCCGGGCCGGCGGGCCGTTCTCACGTCCCGGCTGGTTGAGGAGGTTCCGCCCGGAACCGTCTCGAGACCCGCTGCGACTCCCTCACCGGGCCGCTCGCAGGAACGCCTCGAGCAGCGGTCCGGCCGTCCGCGAGCCCGACGCGCCGCGCTCGACGAAGACCGCCACCGCGAGGTCGCCCTGGGCCGCGGCCATCCAGGCGTGGGTGTCGATCCGGCCGTCGTCCTCGAACTCCGCGGTCCCGGTCTTCGCGATCACCGGCGGGCCCGGCACGTCGGCGAGGGCCGACCCGCTGCCCTCGGTCACCACCGCGCGCAGCATCGTCCGCAGGGCGGCCACCTCCCGCCTGCGCACCGGCTCGACGCCCTCGGGCACCGCCACCTCGACCTGCTCGAGCAGCCGCGGCACGACCGTCTCCCCGGCCTGCACGCTGGCCATGACCGTCGCCACCGCCATCGGCGAGGCCAGCACGGCGCCCTGCCCGATGAGGTCCGCGGCAGCCTGGGTCTCGGAGGAGGGCGGCTCGACGCTGCCGAAGTACGCCGGGAACCCGAGGTCGTGGTCGACCCCGAGGCCGAGGGACGCGGCCGCCGCAGCCAGGTCGTCGGCGCCGGTGCGCTCGAGCCGGTCGCGCTGGGAGATGAAGGCGGTGTTGCAGCTGTTCGCCACCGCGGTCCGCAGCGGGATCCGGCCGAGCGCGGCGGCGGGGTAGTCGGAGTAGTTGGTGAACGACCGGCCGTCGACGGTCAGCGTCGGCGTGCACGGCACGGCGCTCGTGGGGTCGAGGCCGGCGCGCAGCAGCGCCAGGCTGGTGACGGTCTTGAACGTCGAGCCCGGCGCGAGCTGGCCGTAGGTCGCGATGTTGTAGCCGTCGGTGCCCGGTCCGTTCGCCGCGGCAAGCAGGGCGCCGTCGCTGGGCCGCACCGCGACCAGGGCACTTCCCGGGCCGACGTCGGCCAGCACGCGTTCGGCGGCCTGCTGCAGGTCGGCGTCGAGGGTGAGCGCGAGCTCGTCGCCGGCGGTCGCGTCGAGGCGGAACAGCTCGCGCTCCTCCCCGCCCGGGCCCAGCGCGTCCACCACGACACCCGGCGTGCCGCGGAGCTGGTCCTCGTAGCGGGCCTGCAGCCCGGAGAGACCCGCCCGGTCGCCCGGTCGCAGGGACGGGTCCTCGGCGACCATCTCCGCGGTCACCTCGCCGACCGTGCCCAGGATCGGCGCCGCGAACTCGCGCGTCGGCGCGAGCGGCCGCTCGCCCGGGATGCTGATGACGCTGTCGAGCGCGCCGATGCCCTGCGCCACGGCCGGTGGGATCTCGCCACGGCGGTAGGTGATCGCCTCGACGAACGCCTTGTCGCCCGCCTGCCGCACCCGCGCGGCGTACCCCTCCACGTCGAGGCCGGCCAGCCGCGCCAGCCCGCGCGCGTCGGCCACGGCCTCGCGCCGGCTCGCCCGCGCCCGGTCCACGCCCATGGCCACGACCGGGCGGGCGGTGACCAGCGGGGTGCCGCCGGTGCCGGTGATGTCGCCGCGGGCCGCCGCGATCGTCGTGCGGTCCAGCACCTCGTCCTCGGCCAGGCTCGGCTCGACCAGCGAGCGTTCCCAGGCGACCCGCCAGTCCTCCTCCGCCTCCACCAGGGCGGCCTCGGACTCGTAGGTCCATGCCTCTGCGCCGTCGAGGAGCGGCCAGGTCCAGGTGAGCATCGCGGTCGCCGACCCGTCCTCGCCCTCGCGCACGTCGCCGACCTCGACGGTGGGTCGGAGGTCATCGCCGACGCCGAGGCCCGCGACGACCTCGTCGTACGCCGCCTGCGGCTCCTCCGGCGCGCCGTCGGCGAACGCCACGTCCGCCAGGTCGCCGGTCGCCAGCGCGCCGGCGAGCGTCGCCGCGGCCTCGTCGGGCTCCGGACCGTCGTCGCCGTCCGCGCTGCAGCCGGCCGCCGCCGCTCCGACGAGGAGGACGGCCGCGACGGCGAGGTGCCCGAGAGGTCGCATGCGGACCCTTCTACCAGGCGGTGGCGACAGCCGCCCTCAGCCGAGCATCGCGTGGATCTGCTGGCCGGTGGGGAACGCCTCGAGCCGGCCCTCGAGCAGGTCGGTCACGGCCGCCTTGAACCGCGGGCAGGTCGCGATGTCGTGCGCCCCGCACCGCAGCGCGTGCTCAGTCATCTCCCGCGACCGCTCCATCTCGCGCATCCGCCGGTCGAGGTCGTCGAGGTGTGCCTGCAGCACCTCGTGGCGGTCGGCCGCCTCGGCGTCGAGCATCACCGCGATCTGCTCGAGGCTCATGCCGGCGGCCTTGCTGCGGAGGATCACCGCCACCCGCACGACCTCGTCCTGGCCGTACCGACGGCGCCCCGCGGAGTCCCGGGCCGGGGTCAGCAGCCCCACGTCCTCCCAGTGCCGCAGCACGTGGGTCGCCAGCCCGAACCGGCCCGCCAGGTCGCCGACGGAGAAGGGCTGCACGCGATCACTTGACTTCATGTCGACATGAACTCACAGACTCCTGGCCATGGACAAGTCACTCGAGCACCTCTACGACGCGGTCGTCGTCGGCGGCGGACCCGCCGGCCTCCAGGCCGCCCTCACCCTCGGCCGCGTGCACCGGTCGGTGCTGCTGCTCGACAGCGGCAGCTACCGCAACGCGACGGTCGACGCCATGCACAACTTCCTCAGCCACGACGGCACCCCGCCCGCCGACCTGCGGGCGGCCGTCCACGCCGAGCTCGCGGCGTACGACACCGTCACCGTGCGCGACGTCGCCGTCGAGCGCATCCACGCCGACGGCCCCGACGGAGCGGGTCACGCAGTGCACCTCGCCGACGGCAGCGCGGTCCGGAGCCGCGGGCTGGTGCTCGCCACCGGGCTGCGCGACGCGCTGCCCGACAAGCCGGGGCTGGCCGACCTGTGGGGGCGGGAGGCGGCGCACTGCCCGTTCTGCCACGGTCACGAGTACGCCGGCCGCCCGGTCGCCGTGCTCGGCGGCGGGCCGGCGGCGGGTCACCTGACCCGGATCATGGCCCCCGTCGCCTCGCGGCTGACCGTCCTCGCCGACGGCGCGCCCGTCGAGGCAGACCTGCCTGCGAGCGTCGAGGTGCGGCCCGAACCGGTCGTCGGGTTCTGCCGCAGCGCCGGCGGGGCGACCGTGACCTTCGCGGACGGCTCGACCGAGGAGCACGCCGGCGTCTTCGTCGTGCCGACGAGCACCCAGGCCGCGCCGTTCGCCAAGCAGCTCGGCCTCGCGACGCTCCCGTCGGGCTGCGTCGAGGTCGACGTCATGGGCCGCACCAGCCGCCCGTTCGTCCACGCCGCCGGCGACATGGCGCACACCGCCGCGCTGCCCATGCCGATGGCGTCGGTGCTCATCGCCGCCGCCTCCGGCCAGGTCGCCGCCTCCGCGATGGTGGCGGCGCTGCTCTGAGCCGGTCGCGCCGGCTGGTCGATCCCCGCCGGCCGCCGTCGCTGTAGTCCGTGACGTTCGGCAGGGGATCGGGCCGGACCCACCTGCGGAACGTCACGGACTACCCCGCCACCCCGCGCGGACCTGTGGACAACCAGTCCCGCAGGGACCGGACGGGGAGGGCGCGTCCTCGTCAGCCCTTGTGGCGCGGCTTGCGGTCGGGGCGGTCGGTGCGGCCGGGGCCGCGGTCGGGCTGCAGCTCGATGAGCTTGCCGGAGATCCGGGTGTCCTCGAGCTTCTTCAGCACGGTCGGGGACAGGTCGGCCGGCAGCTCCACGAGCGAGAAGTCCGGACGGATCTGGATGTGCCCGAAGTCGGCCCGCTGGAGGCCGCCCTCGTTGGCGATGGCGCCGACGATCTGGCGGGGCTCGACCTTGTGCCGCTTGCCGACGTTGATGCGGTACGTCGCCATCGGCACGTCGGTGCGGCCGCGCGGGCGACGCTCGCCGCGCTCGGGCCGGTCGCCGCGGTCCTTGCGGTCCGGGCGGTCGTCGAGGCGTTGCGGGCGCGCCTCGGCGGCCGGGTCGAGCAGCAGCGGGGTGTCACCCTGGGCCACGACCGCGAGCGCGGCGGCCACGTCGACCTCGGGCACGTCGTACTCCTTGACGTAGTGCCCGATGATGTCGCGGAACTTCTCGATCCGGTCGGCCTGCCCGAGCGCCGCGGTGATCGCGTCGTCGAAGCGGGAGAGCCGCGTGGCGTTGACGTCGTCGACGTTCGGCAGCGGCATCTGGGTGAGCGGCTGCTTGGTCGCCTTCTCGATGTGCTTGAGCAGGTAGCGCTCGCGCGGGGTGACGAACGAGATCGCGTCGCCGGTCCGGCCCGCGCGGCCGGTGCGGCCGATGCGGTGGACGTAGGACTCGGTGTCGGTCGGGATGTCGTAGTTGACGACGTGGCTGATCCGCTCGACGTCGAGGCCGCGGGCGGCGACGTCGGTGGCGACGAGGATGTCGAGCTTGCCCGACTTCAGCTGGTTGACCGTGCGCTCGCGCACGGCCTGGGCGACGTCGCCGTTGATCGCGGCGGCGGAGAACCCGCGGGCGCGCAGCTTCTCGGCGAGCGTCTCGGTCTCGTGCTTGGTGCGGACGAAGACGATCATCCCCTCGAAGTTCTCGACCTCGAGGATGCGCGTGAGCGCGTCGACCTTCTGCGGGTAGCTGACGAGCAGGTAGCGCTGGGTGATGTTCGCGGCCGTCGTGGTGCTCGCCTTGACAGTGATCTCCTGCGGGTCGCGCAGGTAGGACTTCGACAGCCGGCGGATCTGCGCGGGCATCGTCGCGGAGAACAGCGCGACGTTCTTGTCCTCGGGCGTGCTCGCGAGGATCGTCTCGACGTCCTCGGCGAAGCCCATGTTGAGCATCTCGTCGGCCTCGTCGAGCACGAGGAACCGCAGCTCGGAGAGGTCGAGCGTGCCCTTGTCGAGGTGGTCCATGATCCGGCCCGGCGTGCCGACGACGACGTGGACACCGCGACGCAGAGCGGAGAGCTGCACGCCGTACGCCTGGCCGCCGTAGACCGGCAGGACGTGGACGCCCTTGCGGTGCGCGGCGTAGCGCTCGAACGCCTCGCACACCTGGAGCGCGAGCTCACGGGTCGGGGCGAGCACGAGCGCCTGCGGCGTCTTCTGCTTGAGGTCGAGCTTGCTGAGGATCGGCAGCGCGAACGCGGCGGTCTTGCCGGTGCCGGTCTGCGCCAGGCCGACCACGTCGCGGCCCTCGAGGAGCGGCGGGATGGTGGCGGCCTGGATGGGCGAGGGCGTCTCGTAGCCGACGTCCTTCAGCGCGCGCAGCACGGCGTCGTCGAGGCCCAGGTCCGCGAAGGTGGTCGTGGGGGCAGAGGCGTCGTCGGTGGTGCTCACCCTCCCCACCGTAGAGGTTCGGCGTGTCGGGCCGCTCTTCCGCGTCGCGGTGCGCTGGGTCACCGACACGACCGCCCCGGCGACGCGACGGGGCCGGGACCGCAGCCCGAGCGTGCCCGGGAGCGCACGAAGCACCCAGCGGCCCGCCTCACCGTCGAGGTGGGGCGTCGTGCCGCCTTCAGCGATCCCCTGGCCCTTTGGGTGGGGACGAGCTACTCTTGGTGAACAGAAGGTGAACAGGAGGTGTCCCATGCAGGAATCCACGGTGACCACGAGGCCGCACGCGCGCCCCACCATGCACTGGGTGCCCGTCGTCGACAGTCGCGGTCGCACCCGGATGGAGGCGCGCTGGCTCGAGCCCAGCGGCTTGTCCGCCCGGACGGCGGCCGTCCGCTCCGCCGCCTGAGGCGGCCGGACCGACCACCGCACCGCAGCCGCGCACCCCACCTCGGGGTGCGCGGCTGCTGCGTTGCTCACGCCGTGCGCGACCGTGCGCGGCCGTGGTCCAGACCACACGTGCGGTTCGGGAATCAAACCGGACCGCGGTCCGTTCGACTAGTTGAACTTTGAACGAGCCTCGGACCGCACCCGAGGCAACGACCGCAACCTCAGGAGCCCCGCATGAGCATCTTCAGCCGCAAGTCCGACACCGCCACCGCCGAGCCGGTCTTCGACGCCGCCACCACCGCCGTCGAGGACATCACCGGCGACTACACCATCGACGCCTCGCACAGCCGGATCGGCTTCAGCGCCCGCCACGCGATGGTCACCACCGTCCGCGGCGCGTTCAAGGAGTTCGAGGGCACCGCCCACATCGACGCCGCGAACCCCGCCGCCTCCTCGGTCTCGCTGACCATCAAGACCGCGAGCATCGACACCGGCTCCGCGGACCGCGACGGCCACCTGGTCTCGGCCGACTTCTTCGACGCCGAGAAGAACCCCGAGATCACCTTCCGCTCGACCCAGGTCGAGAAGGTCGACGCCGACACCTGGGCGATCACCGGCGACCTCACCATCGCGGGCACCACCAAGCCCGTCACCGTCGCCTTCGACGAGACCGGCTCCGCGCAGGACCCCTTCGGCAACCTCCGCGTCGGCTTCGAGGGCAGCACCGCCATCAACCGCAAGGACTGGGGCCTGACCTGGAACGCCGCGCTGGAGACCGGCGGCGTCCTCGTCTCGGAGAAGATCAAGCTCGAGTTCGACGTCTCGGCGATCAAGAACGCCTGACGCACCGCCCCGACGCACAGCGTCCCCACGGACGCGACCCGCAGCACCCCGGACGGGGCCGCCCTGGAAAAAGGGGCGGCCCCGTCCGCCGTTCCCGTGGTCTCATCTCCCGCATGACCGACCCCGCCCCGACCGGGCTGCCCGGCCTGCCCGGCCTGCCCGCCGGCCTCACCAGCCGACCGCTGACGATGGCCGACGCCGAGGCCGTGCACGCGGTCGTCGCCGCCGAGGAGGTCGCCGAGCTCGGCGAGGCCGAGCTGACGCTGGAGGACGTGGTCGCGGACTGGCAGCGGCCGTCGTACGACATCTCGTCGAGCACCGTCGGTGTCCTCGACGGCGACCGGCTCGTGGCGTACGCCGACCTCTCCGCGCCCGACGTCGCCTACACCGCCGTGCACCCCGACCACCACGGCCGCGGCATCGGCACGGCGCTCGCGCGGTGGGTCCAGGACAAGGCCCGCGCGGCCGGGTCCACCCGCGTCGGGACGCAGGTGCCGGAGGGGAGCGCGGCCGACCGGCTGATGGCCGACCTCGGCTACGAGGTGCGCTGGACCGCCTGGGACCTCGAGCTGCCCGAGGGCGCGGAGGTCGAGGCGCGGCCGCTGCCGGAGGGGTACGCGCTGCGGGACGCGACCGCGGCCGACCACGAGGCGGCGTGGACGCTCGTCGAGGACGCCTTCCTCGAGTGGTCGGACCGTGACCGGATGTCGTTGGCCGACTTCGGCGCCCGGGTGTGGGACCGCCCCGGCTTCGAGCCGTGGAACCTGCGGCTGCTGCTGCACGGCGAGGACCTCGTCGGCGCGACCCACGTCCACCTCGCCGGGGACGCGGCGTACGTCGCCCGGATCGCGGTCCGCCCCGACCACCGCGGCCGCGGGCTGGCGCCGGCGATGCTCGTCGACGCGTTCGGGCGGGCGCGCGAGCACGGCGCGGCCCGCTGCTACCTCTCGACCGACACCCGCGCCGGTGCGCGCGGCCTCTACGAGAAGGTCGGGATGGTCGTGTCCTCGACGTGGGTCAACCGGAGCGTCACCCTGTAGCCCATGCCCGGTAGAGCCTCGTTCGTGACCCGCTACGACTTCCGCGTCCCCGGCGGCGACGCCGCCACCCGGCAGGAGGTCTACGCCCGGTCGCTGGAGCAGGCGGCGTACGTCGACGCGCACGGCCACGACGCGATCATGCTGTCCGAGCACCACGCGGCCGAGGACGGCTACCTCCCCTCCCCGCTGCTCGTCGCCTCCGCGATGGCCGCGGTCACCCAGCGGGTCCCGATCACCGTCGCCGCGCTCCTGCCGAACCTGCACGACCCGCTGCGGCTGGCCGAGGACATCGCCGTGCTCGACCACCTCAGCGGCGGGCGGGTCGGCTTCACGCTCGGGCTGGGCTACCGCGAGGTGGAGTACGCGCTGTTCGGCAAGCCGTGGCGCACCCGCGGCCGCGACCTCGAGGCCGCGATCACCACGATGCTGGACGCGTGGGCGACCGGCCGGGTCACGCCGCGTCCGTTCAGCGACCCGCACCCCTTCCTCCTCTACGGCGGCGGCACGCCTGCCGCCGCCCGGCGCGCCGCCCGGCTCGGGCTGTCCTTCCAGCCGCAGCACTCCGACCCCGCGCTGAAGGAGGAGTACGTCGCCGCGTGCCGCGAGCTCGGCCGCGAGCCCGGGATCGTGCTGACCGCCCCGGCCGGCCCGGCGAACGTGTTCTGCGCCGAGCGGCCCGAGGAGTTCTGGGAGCGCTGGGGCCACCACCTGCTCGCCGACGCCACGGCGTACCAGGCCTGGCACGGCGACGCCGCCTCCCACGTCCTCGACCCCTCCACCACTGTCGAGGAGATGGTGCGGACCGGCGTCTACCTCGTCTGCACCCCCGACGACCTGGTCGAGCGGATCCGGTCCCGCGAGGTCCGCCTCGTCACCAACCACCCCGCCTGCGGCGGCCTCCCCGCCGACCCCTCCTGGGCGTCGCTGCGGCTCGTCACCGAGACCGTCATGCCGGCGGTGCGGGCCTAGGGCCGGTGGTCGCGTCCCACCTATAGGTGGTACGCACCCCCTTCCGGGTCAATGCATCGGCCCAGAAGGGGGTGCGGAGGCCCAGAAGTAGTGCTCGGCCCGGGTCAGAGCTGGACGGTCGTGACGACGGCGGTGACCGAGGGGCGGGCCGGGGTCGAGGAGAACCCGAAGCGCGGGGGCGGCTCGACGCGGGTGAGGTCGCCGAGGGGTACGCCGTCGAACGTGCCGCCGGCGGCGGCGACGGCGTGGTGGTCGGTCGCGCCGTACCACTCCCGCCGCGACCCCGCCGCCGAGCCGCGCGTGCGCACGCCGTCCAGGACAACCCGGGCGACCGGGTCGGTGAGCGTGCAGAACGCCGGCGAGGTGGCCAGCCCGTCCGGCACCAGGCGCAGCAGCCGCCCGAGCGCGGTCCGGTGGCCAACGGCCAGGTCGAGCGTCAGCGAGTCCGACCGGACCGCCCAGCGCCCGGCCGCGTCGGTGACGGCGAACGGCTCGATCCGCACCTCGTCGAAGGTGTAGGTCGCGGCGATGAACTCCGCGGCGTCCTCGTGCGGCGCGAGCAGCACCCGGTGGCCCGCCGGGGTCTCGACCATCGCGTCGGCGAACGCCCCGAGCGGCGTGTCGTGCCAGTGCCCGACCACCACCCGCACGCCGCTCGTCGTGCCGATCCCCGCGATCCGACCGCGGAAGCGCTGCCTCACCCGGTGTCCGGCCGGTTCGGCGCGGCCGGCGCGTCCGGCGCGGACGGCGCGACGACGAGCGGCAGCGCTGCATCCCGCCGCAGCGAGGCGGGCAGGCCGGACAGCGCGACGAGGGCGACGAAGCCGCTGATCAGCTTGTCGCCGAGCGAGACCAGCAGGTTCGACGCGCCTACCGCGACGACCAGCTCGGCGCCGTACGCCTCCACCGTCTGCCGGATCGACTCCTGGCCGTGGCCGACGGAGCCGTCGAGGACGAGCAGCAGGATCGGCACCGCGACCAGGCTGCACGCGACGGCCACCAGCACGTTGAGACCGAGGAACCGCGGCAGCGTGCGGCCCATCCCCCACCGGCGGACGCCCCAGCCCCACAGCAGCGCGCCGAGGATGTTGACCACGGCGAACGGCAAGGAGATCGCGCCGCTCGACATGGAGCCCGCGATGTTGGTGGTCAGGCCGACGCCCGCCCCGTACCAGGGCCCGAGGGCGAACGCCGCCAGCGCCGTCCCGACCATGTCGAGGTGGGCCGGCAGCGCGAGCAGCACGACCACCTCGCGCCCGACGAGGTTCACCGCCACGCACGCGAGGAGCAGCAGGAGCACCTGGCGACGCCGGGGCCGCTCGGCAACCGGTTCGGCCTCCGCACGTGGCGGCTCGGCCGGGGCCGGAGCCGGGTCGAGGTCGGTAGCGGAGGTCGGGGCAGGCCGGGGGTCGCGCAACCACGCGTCCACCAGCGCCGGGTCACCGTCGAGGGCGCGGACGATCTCGCGCACCAGCGGCACGTTCACCCGGGCGCGGCCGGTGCGGAACGCGTCGTACACCGTGGTCCGCGCGACCCGCGCCGCGTGCTCGTCGAGGCCGTCGGCGACCCGCTGCTCCGCGACGCGGCGGGCGATCTCGGCGAAGGACGGCTCGCCCGCCGCCCGCCGCAGCACCTGCAGCTCCTCGGCGAACCGGTCCCACCGGCTGCCGGCCCCGGGGTGCGCCGCCGGTGGGCGAGGGGGTTCGCGACGGGTGTCGTCGACGTGCACGTGCGCCCCTCCCGGATGAGTGCGTCGCTGCCTGCTGCGTGCCTGCGGTGACCAGCCTAGGAGCCGTACGCCGTGTGCGGGACGTGTTCGGGAACGTCCGGAGTCGGCGCCCAGCAGCCCGAACGGCTCGTCCCGGCGCCGGAGCGACTGACACTTGACCGGCGGACCTCCCGAGCCGGGGGGATGCTCGGGGGTCCGCACCCCGTCGCGACCGCCGCACCGCCAGTGCCCGCACGAGGAGACGCCCGCATGACCGACCCCTTCGCCTGGTTGCCCGAGGCCGACCGCCGCCTGCTGGAGTCGTACCGCCGGATCGGCTGCTCCGAGGCCGAGGCGATGCTCGCCGTCGGCGGCGACCTGCTCCAGCGCTCGTCCGGCCCCGGCGGCGACGTCGACCCGGCCGACCTGCGGCGCTTCCTCGACGCCGCAGGTCTCACCTGCGACGACGTCCGCGACGCCCTCGGCCTGCGGTTCGACGCCGCCGGCTGATCCTCTGCCGGGGCCCGGTCCGGGCGCCGGGGTACGGTCCACTCCCCGCCGTCCCGCTTCCCCGAGGTCGCCATGTCCCCCTTCTCCAGCCGCTCCTCCGCCCTGGCCCGCCCGCGCCGTCCGCGCCTGGCCGCGCTGGCCGCGGGCGTCGTGCTCACCGCGGGTCTCGCCGGCTGCGGCTCCGACGCCGGGTCCGAGGGCTCCGGTGACGGCGTCGTCGTGCTGGACCAGGAGCAGGTCGACCAGGCCGTCCTGTCGATCGAGAACCTCGGCCCCGGCTTCGTCGTCGACGAGGACGACGACAGCGAGGACGACAGCGACGACGCGGACGAGCCGGAGACCGACCTCGGCTGCCTCGACGCGGTCGACGAGGACCTGGAGGAGGCGGAGGCCAAGGCGGAGGTGTCGTACGCCGCCGTCAACGACCTCGAGTCGCCGACCGTGGACAGCGGGGTGTCGTCGTACGGCTCCGTCGACGACGTGACGGAGCGGTTCGAGCGGCTCCGGACGGCGCTGGCCGACTGCACCGACATCGAGGTGTCCGAGGACGAGGTGTCCTTCTCGCTCTCGGTGGACAGCGACGAGGAGACGTCGTCCGACGAAGTCGAGGAGCAGCTCAACATCACCGCGACCGGGACCGCCTCGACCCAGGGCGTCGAGCTCCCGGTGGCGATCCGCCTGTCCGCGGCGCGGGTCGACAACCACGTCGTCTTCCTCAGCCGCTTCGACCTCGGCGCCGACGGTGCGCTCGAGCCCTACACCGAGGCCGCCGTCGGCCGGTTGCTCGCCGTGCTCGGCGGCGAGACGCCCGACGACGAGACCGTGGTCGTCGACGGCTCCGGCAGCGCCGCCTGATGCGCCGGCTGCTCCTGCTGGTGGGCAGCTCGCTGCTCGCCGTCGCGCTCACGGCGCCGGTCGTGCCGGCCGCCGCCGACGCCCCCGCTCCCACGCCGCCGACGCCGTCCGACGTCCTGGTCACGCTGCTCGTGCCGCACGCGGCGGTCGGGCAGCCGACTCCGGCGACCCTCACCGCGACCCGCGACGGCGAGCCCGTCCCCGACCTCGTCGCCGAGGTCACCCGCACCGGCCCGGGCGTGACCGAGCCGGCGACGACGACCGCCGTGACCGACGAGGCCGGCGTGGCGACGTTCGAGGTCCTCGTGATGGACCGGGGCGAGTTCTCGGTGGTCGCGACGGTGATGGACCCGACCGGCGCGCTCGTCGGCACCGCCGGACCGGTCGTCGCCCAGGGCTACTGGCTCGACAGCTGCGGGGGTGGCCACCCCGAGCGCGCCGCGGCCGCCGTCCGGCGCTGCTCGCTGCCGGAGCCGATCGACATCCGGTCGGAGAACGCCCGCAACGGGGACGACCGGATCCGCGTCGACAACGTCAGCGCGGGCGGTGCCGTCCGCGTCCGGCTCTCCCGGCACGACGGCACGGGCCGGCAGCGCATCCGGACCGCGAGGGTCGCGGAGGGGAACCACCGGTGGTTTCGGATCACCGACCACAACGGCCGCAGGACGACCCGCTACTCCGTGTTGATCGTCCCTGCCGACGGCCCCCGGCGGACCCGGGTGTTCGGCGTGCGGTGACCGCCGATCAACGGATCTGCGCGCCCGAGATCGCGCGCGCGATGACGAGCCGCTGGATCTCCGAGGTGCCCTCGAAGATCGTGTAGATCTTGGCGTCGCGGGCCATCCGCTCGACGGGGTACTCCCGGGTGAAGCCGTTGCCGCCGAGGATCTGCATGGCCTGGCCGGTCACCTTCACCGCGGTCTCGCCGGCGACGAGCTTGGACATCGACCCCTCGGCCGCCTCGAACGTCTTGCCCTGGCTGGCCATCCAGGCGGCGCGCCACACCAGCAGCCGGGCCGCGTCGATCGCGGTCTTCATGTCGGCCAGCGCGAAGGCGATCGCCTGGTTCTCGATGATCGGGCGGCCGAACTGCTCGCGGGTCCTCGCGTAGTCCAGCGCGACCTCGTACGCCGCCCGCGCGATGCCGACGGCCTGCGCGCCGACGGCAGGACGGGTGCGCTCGAACGTCGCCATGCTGGCGTTGCCGCCGGCGCGGGTGCCCTCGCGGGCGCGGGCGAGGCGGGCGTCGAGCTTCTCCTTGCCGCCGAGCAGGCACCGGCCGGGCACGCGCACCCGGTCGAGGACGACCTCGGCGGTGTGCGAGGCGCGGATGCCGTGCTTGTGGAACTTCTGGCCCTGGCTGAGCCCCTTGGTCCCCGGCGGCACGACGAACGACGCCTGCCCGCGGGCGCGCAGGTCGGGGTCGACGACGGCGGTCACGACGTGCACGTCGGCGAGCCCGCCGTTGGTCGCCCAGGTCTTGGTGCCGTTGATGACCCACTCGTCGGTGGCCTCGTCGTACGTCGCGCGGGTGCGCATGGCGCCCACGTCGCTGCCGGCGTCGGGCTCGGAGGAGCAGAACGCGCCGAGTCGCAGGTCGCCGGGCTCGCCGAACATCTGCGGCACCCACTCGCCGACCTGCTCGGGCGTGCCGTTCGCGCTGACGCCGGCCGCGGCCAGGGCCGTGCCGACGATCGCGAGGCCGATGCCGGCGTCGCCCCAGAACAGCTCCTCCATCGTCACCGGGATGCCGAGCCCGGTCTCGTCGAAGCTCTGGGTGGCGAAGAAGTCGAGGGAGTAGAGGCCGATCTTCGCGGCCTCCTCCAGCACCGGCCAGGGGAACTCCTCGCGCTCGTCCCACTCGGCCGCGGCCGGGCGGATGACGTCGGCAGCGAAGGAGTGGACCCAGCTCCGGAGCTCGAGGTGGTCAGGACCGAGGTCGAACGAGGGCGTCGTCACGTACCGGAGGGTAACCACGGCCGCCGCTGGTGTCTGCGGGTCGCCACCTGACAAACGTCATGCGGAACCGGTGAGCGGGCGCACTGGCTCCTCGTCCGGTCCGCCGGGAGGGTGGAGCCATGACCACCTCCGCACCCCCCGACCTGCACATCGAGGTCCGCGGCCTGCGCCGCAGCTACGGCACCGGCACGACCGCCTTCGAGGCGGTGCGCGGCGTCGACCTCGTCGTCGAGCCGGGCACGGTCGTCGCCCTGCTGGGCACCAACGGCGCCGGCAAGACCTCCGCGCTCGAGGTGGTCGAGGGGCTGGCGCCGCCGACCGCAGGCGAGGTCCGGGTGCTGGGGCTGGACCCGGTCGCGGACCGGGCGGAGGTACGCCGCCGCACCGGCGTGCTGCTGCAGACCAGCGGGTTCCCCGCGGACCTGACCGTCGGTGAGACCCTGCGGATGTGGTCCGCGACGATGACCGCGCCGCGACCGGTCGAGGACGCGCTGGCCGAGCTCGACCTGACCGACCGCGTGGACGTGAGCGTCCGCAGCCTGTCGGGCGGCGAGCTGCGCCGGCTCGACCTGGCCTGCACGCTGCTCGGCGAGCCCGAGGTCGTGCTCCTCGACGAGCCGACCACAGGCCTCGACCCGGAGAGCCGGCGACGCGTGTGGGACCTGGTCGCCCGCCTGCGCGACCGCGGCTGCTCGGTCCTGCTGACCACCCACCACCTCGAGGAGGCCGAGACGCTGGCCGACCGGGTGGCGATCATGCACGCCGGCCGGATCGTCCGCGAGGGCACGCCGGCCCAGCTCGGCGCCGACCACCCCTCGACGATCCGGTTCGAGGGAGCCGCCCCGGCCGGCCTGCCCGACCTCGCCGGCCTGACCGCCGTCCGGCGGGTCGCCGCCGACCACGGCCGGACCACGATCGAGTCCGACGACCTGCAGGCGACGCTCACCGCGCTGCTCGCGGCCGCGGCCGACGGCGGCGTACGCCTGGCCGGCCTGGAGGCCCGCAGCGCCACCCTCGAGTCGGTCTTCCTCGCCATCGCCTCGGGTGCCCACACCGACGACCGCGCTCTGGAAGGAGCCGACCGATGACCACGCTCTCGCTCTCCCGCACCGCCGGCCTGGCCCGCGCCAACGCGACGCTGGTGGTGCGCAACAAGCTCACGCTGACGTACGCCGTCGTGATCCCGCTGGCGCCGCTCCTGCTGCTCCTGCTCGGCGACTCCGGGGACGGCTCCAACGGCGCCGGCGCGGCCGCGATCGTGACCGCGCTGATGATGGCCGCGCTGTTCCCCGTCTTCTACAACCTGCTCTCCCAGCTGGTCACGCGCCGCGACGAGCTGGTCCTCAAGCGGCTGCGCACCGGCGAGAGCACCGACGCGGAGATCATCGCCTCCCTCGCGCTGCCCGGCCTGGTGATCGCGCTGGCGACGGCGCTCGTCGCGGTGCCGTTCGCGATGCTGCTCGGGCAGCCCGCGCCGTTGAACCCGCTGCTCTACGCCCTCACCGTCGTCGTCACGCTGCTGCTCTTCGCGGCGTTCGCGCTGTGGACGGCGGCCTGGACGAAGAACGCCGAGGCCGCGCAGATCACCAGCATGCCGGTGATCCTGCTGGCGGTGCTGGGCCAGGTCGCGATCGGCTTCCCCGACGAGGTGCGCCGGTTCACCGACCTGACCCCGGGCGCGGCGATGACCGACCTGGTGCGGGTGAGCTGGTTCGGCTTCGGCACCGACGACGTCGAGCGGACCCTCGACTTCGCCGGCACCTGGTCCGCCGCCGGCCAGCCGCTGCTCGTCCTGGTCGCCTGGGCGGCCGTCGCGATCTACCTGGCCCGGCGCTCGATGCGCTGGGAGCCCCGGTCGTGACCGGCCGTGGCGAGCGCGGAGGTGGCGGCGCCGCCGGTCGCTAGGGTCGGTCCCGTGGCGGCGGGACGGTGGTGGCGCGGCTCCTGGGCCGAGCGCGGCCAGGTGGAGCGGGTGGACCTCTACACGCGCCAGTCGCTCTACGTCATCGCGGCGCTGATGAACGGCGTGCTGGTGCTCGGCGCGCTGCCGGCGATCGACGGCCACCCGACGGCGTACGCCGCGTTCGTCGCCGGCGCCGTCGTGCTGAGCGTGGCCGGCGGGTGGGCGATGCGCGACGCGATCCGGCTCTACCCGCAGGTCGGACCGGTCCCGGTCCGCAGCACCGCGGTCCTCGTCGGGCTGGCCGTCGTCGCGGTGGCAGCCGCGAGCGCCCTGCCGACCGACCTGCCCCAGGCGGCCGGTCTCGTCGTCGCCTTCTCCCTCGCCTGGGGGCTGGGCGGCTACCGCGACCAGCGGGTCGCCTGGGCGACGATCGTGGCCGTCGGGCTCGCCGCCTGGCTGCCGGGCGACGACCTCCCGACCGCGACGTACGGGCTGCTCGCCGGCGGCTTCTTCATGCTCACCGTCCGCCTGTCGCTGTGGCTGCTCGACATCGTCGTCGAGCTCGACCGCGGCCGGGACGCCGAGGCCGCGCTGGCGGTGGCCGAGGAGCGGCTGCGGTTCTCCCGCGACGTGCACGACGTGCTGGGCCGGCGGCTCGCCACGATCGCCGTCCAGGCCGAGCTCGCCGCCACGCTCGCCGGACGCGGGGACGACCGGGCCGCCGACCGGATGCTCGAGGTGCGCTCGCTGGCCCACGACGGTCTGAAGGAGGCGCGCGAGCTGGCCCGCGGCTACCGCGCGGTCGACCTCGCCCAGGAGCTCGACGGCGCCGTGTCGCTGCTCCGCTCGGCGGGGATCGACGCGACCGTCGCCGTCGACGGGCTGCCCGAGGACTGGCACGAGCCAGCGGCCTGGGTCGTGCGCGAGGCGGTCACCAATGTGCTGCGGCACTCCCGTGCGACGTGCGTGGAGGTGTCGTACGCCGACCGCGTGCTGGCCGTGCGCAACGACGGCGCCCTGCCGGCCGGTGGGTCCGGTGGGCCCGAGTCCGGGGGCGGCACCGGCCTCGCCGGCGTACGAGCCCGGCTCGCCGCGCTCGGCGCCGGCCTCGAGGCCACCCGCGACGGCCACCTGTTCACCGTCCGGATGGTGCTGCCGTGACTGCGTCCCCGACCTCGACCTCGACCCCCATCCGCGTGCTGCTCGCCGACGACGAGAACCTCATCCGCGAGGCCCTCGCCCAGATGCTCGCCCTCGAGGACGACCTCGAGGTGGTCGCCCAGGCGGCCGACGGGCCCGAGGCGGTGGCCGCCGCGGTCCACGCCGGCGTCGACGTCGCGGTCCTCGACCTGCAGATGCCCGACCTCGACGGCATCGCGGTCGCCGAGCGGCTCGCCCGCGACCTCCCCGCCTGCGGCACGGTCATCGTGACCAGCCACGGCCGGCCCGGCCACCTCAAGCGCGCGCTCGCGGCCGGCGTCCGCGGCTTCCTCCCGAAGACCACCTCCGCCGCGACCCTCGCCCGGGTGGTCCGGACCGTCCACGGGGGCGGTCGGTACGTCGACCCCGACCTCGCCACCGAGGCGATCGCCGCCGGCGACAGCCCGCTCACGCCGCGGGAGGCCGACGTCCTGGAGCTCGCCGCCGACGGCGCACCCGTCGACGAGATCGCTGCCCGCGCCTCCCTCTCCCCCGGCACCGTCCGCAACTACCTCTCCAGCGCCGTCACCAAGCTCGGCGCGGCCAACCGCCACGACGCCTGCGCCGTCGCCCGCCGGATGGGCTGGATCTGACGGCTCCTCGCGCTTGCGGGTGGATGCTGGTGCCGATGCGGGTGCCGTGCGGGGGCCGATGCGGGAGTCGTGTGCCTCCGGACGCGGCTCGGCGCGTCCTCGGGCACGCGACCCGGCCACGGCCCAGGCTCAGGGCTCGGCGTGGACCAGGTTCACGGTGGTCACCTGACCGACGTCGTTGACGACCAGCTGGACCGCGAACCAGCCCACGCACGTCAGCGACGCGTCCGGCTGCAGGGTCACCGATCGCCCGGGGCCGGCCCCCGGCAGCGGGACGGGGTGGGCGCACGGGTGCTGCGGCTCCTCGGAGGAGACCGCCACCCGCGGAGCGCCCGCGAGCCGGTCGACCGCGGAGAACGGGCAGGTCCGGCCGGCGTACGAACCACCCTCCGGGCACACCGCCCACGCCGCGCGGTCACCCGCCTCCGCGTTCGGCAGCGTGCGGACGAACCGGCCGCCGAGGTAGAGCCCCACCGGCGTGTCCACCGGCGGACCCACCCGGCCACGGGCGAACCGGAGGAACGCCCGCGCGACCCGCTCGAGCTCCGCGGGCGCCGGAGGCAGGTCGAGCCCCGGCTCGGGCGGCGGTTCGAGCGACGATCCTGCCGGCGGTTCCGACGAGGACGCGGCCGAGGGTGGCGCGGGCGTCGCCGCCTTCGCGGGCGGATCCTCCCGGCCGCAGCCGGCGAGCGCGAGGACCAGGGCGAGACCGGCCAGGAGTGTGCGCATGCCGGTGGGACGCGGCGCCGGCCGAGCGAGTTGCTCGCGACCCGGTCGTCCGCGACCCGAGTCCTCCCGGCCGCCGCCGCGCCGGAGGACGGCCGCGGACCGCCGCAGACGGACAAGACGTCCCCGAGGCCGCGGTCGGCTCGCGAGGTTTCGACACGCTCAGGCCTTGGCGGCTTCGCTGCTCAACCAGCGGGCGGCGGCCTTCGCTGCTCAACCAGCCGAGGCCAGCCAGGCGGCGTACGCGTCGAAGGTGTAGGGGCGGCCGAGGAAGTCCTCGACCAGGTCGGCGGCGTCCTTGGCGCCGCCGGGGGCGAGGATGCGGTCGCGGTAGCGCCCGGCGACCTCGGGGTCGAACAGGTCGGTGGGGTCGAAGGCGCTGAACAGGTCCTTCGCGATGACCAGCGACCACATGTAGGTGTAGTACGCGGAGGAGTAGCCGCCGAGGTGGCCGAAGCTGGCGAACATGTGGGTGCCGTCGATCCAGCGCAGGGGCGAGTACTTCCCCTGCAGCTCGACCATCCGCGCGGTGAGGTCGTCCGGCCGCTCGGCGTGGAAGTAGTAGGACATCGCGGCGTAGAACATCTGCACCCGCGCGGCCGTCCCCTTGCCGAAGTCGTCGGCCGCGCGCATCCGCGCGACGAGGTCGGCGGGGATCGGCTCGCCCGCGGCGTTCGTCGCGAAGGAGCGCAGGATCTCGGCGTCCCAGGCCCACTCCTCGAGCATCTGGCTGGGCGCCTCGACGAAGTCCCACTCGGTGGCGACCCCGGCGAACCGCGCCCACCGGCCGTGCCCACCCAGGACGTGGTGCACGAGGTGGCCGAACTCGTGGAACAGCGTGACGACGTGGTCGTGCTCCATCAGCCCGCGCGAGAAGTTGCAGACCAGCACGCCCTCGGGCAGCTGCTGCCCGGCGACGCCGTCGACGAGGGTGAACTGCGCGGCGTGGCCGTACTTGCCCTCGCGCGGGTGGAGGTCGAGGTAGATCCGGCCGACCGGGGAGCCGTCGACGGTCGAGGTGACGTCGTACGCCGTGACGTCGGGCGCCCAGACGGGTGCGTCCGGGACGGGCTCGTAGTGCAGCCCGAAGAGCCGGCCGGTCACCTCGAGCAGGCCCTGGCGGACCTTCGGGAACTCGAAGTAGGTCCGCACCAGCTGCGCGTCGACGTCGAGCTGCTCCTTGCGGACCAGCTCCTCGTAGTAGGCGACGTCGGCGCTGGTGAGCGCGTCGGCGTCGGGCCGGTCCTGCTGGAGCCGGGCGAGCACGGTGGCGACGTCGCGCTCGGCGGGCTCGCGAGCGGCGTCGGCGATCCGGTCGATGAAGGCGGGGATCGCCGGGCCGGAGCCGATCATCTTGACCTCGGCGTCGTACGACGGCCAGTCGGCGTGGCCGACGCGCTCGGCGCGCTCGTGGCGGAGCGCGAACAGCTCGCGCAGCACCGCGTCGTTCTGTGGCCAGCCGCGCTCGAGGAACTGCACGGTGATGTCGTGGCGGACCTCGGCGTCGTGGCAGAACGTCCGCACGGGGACCACGTCGGGGTAGTCGGTCGTGATCGTGACCAGCCCGTCGTCGCCGGCGGGGCGGGCGTCGAGCCAGTCCTGCGGCATGCCCCCGAGCCGATCGGGCGCGACCCGGATCGAGCGGACGTCGTCGCGGATGGTGCGGGAGAAGGTCTGGTCGAGCTCCGTGAGCCGGTCGTTGAGCTCGGCGATCCGCGCCCGGGTGGCGTCGTCGCGGTCGACGCCGGCGCGGCGGAAGTCGCGCAGGGTCCGCTCGAGCAGGCGGGCCGCCTCGCCGTCGAGCCCCGACGGGTCGAGCGCGGCGAACGTGTCGTGGAGCGCGCGGTCCTGGGAGAGCTCGGTGGCGAGCTTGTCGACCTCCTGCTCGGCGCGGTCGCCCTCGTCGCGCACCGCCTCGTCGGGGTGCACGTTGCCGAGGAGCGAGCCGGCCGCGGCGACGTTCGACAACGCGCGGGTGACGGCGTCCCACTGCTCGAGCGCGGCGAGCGCGTCGGCCGGCGGCTCGGCGCGGAGCCGCTCGACGATCGCGCGGGCCTCGGCCAGTCCGTCGTCGGTGCGGGCGCGCAGCCAGGCCCCGGTCGCGTCGGGGTCCGGCAGGGCCAGCGGCGTCAGCGGCTCGGGGCGGGGTGAGGTCACGCGCACGATCGTAGGTGTGAGGTCGGACGGTCCCGTCCGTTCCGGCCCGCAGCCGCGTGTGCGCCCGTAGCCTGAGCGGGTGCTTCCTCGGTCCCCGCGCGCCCGCGTCGCGTCGTACCTCGCCGCGGCCGTCCTCGCCGGCGGCGGGCTCGCCGCCGGCGCGACCGGCGCCGTCGCCGAGACGCCCGCGCCGCCTTCGCTGAGCAGCGCGACCGCCGGCGCTGCCAGGACCGAGGTCGAGGCCAAGGCCAAGGCGAAGGACCCGCGCAGGACCCGCGGCCTGTTCGTCGACAAGCGGATGCCGGTGTTCACCGCGGGCGAGGCCCGCCACGCCCCGATCGCCACGAAGGCGCAGGCGCTGTGGCTGGGCATCGAGTACTACGCGACCGACCGCGTCCGCGACGTCGTCCGCGAGTACGTCGGCCTCGCGGCCGCCGCGCGCAAGACCCCGGTGCTCGTCGTCTACTCCATCCCGGACCGCGACTGCGACCAGCACTCGGCCGGCGGCGCGGCCGACGGTGCGGCGTACAAGGCCTGGGTCAAGCAGGTCGCCGCCGGCATCGGCTCGAGCAAGCCGCTGGTGGTCGTCGAGCCGGACGCGATCCCGTTCATCGGCGACCCCGGCTGCGAGGGCGTCAGCGACCGGGTGGCGCTGCTGCGGTTCGCGGTCAAGCGGCTCGCTGGGGCCGGCGCGTGGGCCTACCTCGACGCGGGCCACAGCGACTGGCGGCCGCACGACGGACGCGCGGCGCTGCTGAAGCGGGCCGGCGTCGGCTTCGGCCGGGGCATCGCGACGAACGTGTCGAACTTCCGCAGCCTGGCCGACGAGAAGGCCTACGGCGCGCTGCTGCGGCGCGAGCTGAAGAAGATCGGCGTCACCGGCGTCAAGCAGGTCGTCGACACCTCCCGCAACGGCGCGCGGAACCCCGTCGCCGGCGACGTCATCAACCCCACCTGGGCGCGGGTCGGCAAGGCGCCGCGGCTGGTCTTCGACGGCCCGCTCGACGGCACGCTGTGGGTCAAGCACCCGGGCGAGTCCGACGGGCCGGTCAACGGCGGGCCGGGCTCCGGGGTGTGGTGCGACCTGCTCGCCGACCGGCTGCTCGGCCTGCCGGAGCGCTCCGGCTGCTGAGCCGGGGTGGTGACCCCGGCAGGGGTCCCGACCGCGGACGGGCGTAGGTTGCCGCCCCGTGGCAGGAGCAGCACCAGGACGACTTCGGGGGCTGCTGGCGGACACCCGGCCGCTGCGCAACGACCACTTCCGGCGCCTGTGGGTCGCCAACATCATCACGGTCATCGGCGCCCAGCTGACGGTCGTGGCGGTGCCGGCGCAGATCTACGCGGAGACCGGCTCGTCGGCGTACGTCGGGCTCACCGGCCTCTTCGGGCTCGTGCCGCTCGTCGTCTTCGGGCTGTACGGCGGCGCGCTGGCCGACGTCTTCGACCGCCGCACGATCCTCATCTGCAGCACGGTCGGGTTGATCGTGACCAGCGGGCTGTTCTGGGCGCAGGCCGCCGTCGGCGGGATCGGCGTGTGGCCACTGCTGTGCCTGTTCGCGGTGCAGCAGGCGTTCTTCGCGGTCAACCAGCCCACGCGCAGCGCGCTGCTGCCGCGCCTGCTCGAGCCCGAGCTGCTGCCGGCGGCCAACTCGCTGAACATGACCGTCTTCCAGGCCGGTGCGATCGCCGGCCCACTGGTGGCCGGCGCGCTCATCCCCGTGCTCGGCTTCGAGTGGCTCTACCTGATCGACACGTTCACGCTGCTCGCGACGCTCAGCGCGGTGGTCCGGCTGCCCCCGTTGCCGGTGCTCGGCGCGATGACCGGCGCCCCCGGGCTGCGGTCGGTGGTCGAGGGACTGGCGTACCTCCGTGGGCACCCCGTGCTGCTCATGTCGTTCGTCGTCGACATCATCGCGATGGTCTTCGGCATGCCGCGGGCGCTCTTCCCGGAGATAGCGCACCTCGACTTCGGCGGGCCGGACGAGGGCGGGCTGGTGTTCGCGGCGCTCTTCGCGGCGATCCCGGCCGGCGCGGTGCTGGGCGGCGTGCTCAGCGGCTGGGTCTCGCGGATCGAGCGGCAGGGGCTGGCGGTGATCTGGTGCATCGTCGTGTGGGGAGCCGCGATGACCGGGTTCGGCCTCGCGGTTGGCCTGGCCGACCAGTGGCGCGGGCCGATGCTCGTGGTCGCGCTGGTGATGCTGGTCGTCGGCGGCGCGGCGGACATGGCGTCGGCGGCGTTCCGCACCTCGATGCTCCAGGCGGCCGCCAACGACTCCGTCCGCGGCCGGCTCCAGGGCGTGTTCGTCGTGGTCGTCGCCGGCGGTCCGCGCGTCGCCGACGTGGCGCACGGTGCCGCGGCAGCCGCGGTCGGCACCGCTGCCGCGGCCGCCGGCGGTGGCGTGCTCGTCGTGGTCGGCACGGTCGTCGCCGCGCTCGCCGTGCCGTCGTTCGTGCGCTACCGCGTCACGAGGGCAGCAACCCTCTGACGTACGCCGCCTGGCCGACGTGCTGGGTGTCGTCGTCCACCACGCTGACCAGCCGGACGCCGAGGGTCACGGGCGGGTCCCACTGCTCGTCGACGACCCGGTCGAGGTCGTCGGCGCTGACCGTGTCGAGGTAGGCGACGGTCTGCTCGTGCACCGCGCGGAGGTACGCCGCCAGCAGGTCCGCCGACGCACGCACCTGGCCGACCTCGTCGGCGGACTGTCCGTAGCCGGTCGCATCGCGCTCGAACGGCAACCCGAACCGGTCGACGAACCCCTGCGCCGTCCACACCTGCTCGAGGCCGGCCACCTCGGCGACGTGGTCGTCCTGCACCCGGGCGAGGTGCCAGACCAGCCACGCGATCGAGTTGGTCCCCGGCGCCGGCCGGGAGGCCAGCTGGTCCTCGGACAGGCCGTCCACGACCGCCGTACCGCTCTCGACGATGCGCCCGAACGCGTCCTTCAGCAGCTCTGCGGGAGTCATGCCTACCGACGGTACGTCGGATCCGGGGGTACCGGCGTCCCATGAGGTTCCCGTCCGTCCCCGGCCCCAGCGACCTCCGGCAGCTGGTCGAGCAGGCGGTCGCCGTCGCGCCCCGCGCCGCCAACCTGCTCACCGGTGCCGAGGCGCTGCTCGCCTCGGCCGGCGGGATCATCGGGCAGGTGCAGGCGCTGCTGGTGCGCGTCGAGGGGCTGCTGGAGGAGGTCGAGGGCGTCCGGGTCCGAGCCGACGAGGTGATCGACGGGGTGGACGGCGTCCGCGAGCGGGCCGACGACACGATCGCCGGCGTGCAGGACGTCCGCGCGAAAGCAGACCAGGCGATCGGCGGCGTCGACGACGTGCGCGAGCGAGCCTCGGACATGGTCGACCAGGCGCAGCGGATCGCCGACAAGGGCGAACGCGCGATGGGCGGCCTCGACGACGTGCGCGAGCGCGCCGACGTGCTGCTGCGCCGCGTCGAGGAGGGCGCGGTCGGCCGGATGCTCGACCTGGCCGAGCGGCTCGAGCCCACGCTGCAGGCCTTGGAGCCGGTGCTGGTGCGGCTCGGCGAGTCGACGACGCCCGAGGAGGTCGACGCCGTCGTCGCGATGGTCGACAAGCTGCCGGCGCTGGAGACGGCGCTGCGCGAGGACGTCATGCCGCTCCTCCAGCGCCTCGGCAGCGTCGCCCCCGACATGCACGAGATGCTCGAGGTGACCCGGGAGCTCAGCGAGCTGGTGATGAACCTGCCGGGGATGGGTCGGATCAAGAAGAAGGTCGACGAGCAGCAGGACGACTGAGCTCGCCGGCGTGGGTACCGCTGAGCCATGACGCGCTTCGGCTACACCCTCATGACCGAGCAGAGCGGCCCGCGGGAGCTGGTGAAGTACGCCGTCGCGGCGGAGACCGCCGGCTTCGACTTCGAGGTCTCCAGCGACCACTACTCGCCCTGGCTCACCGAGCAGGGCCACGCGCCGTACGCCTGGACCACCCTCGGCGCCGTCGCCCACGCCACCGAGCGGGTCGGCCTGATGACGTACGTGACCTGCCCGACGCTGCGCTACCACCCCGCCGTCGTCGCGCAGAAGGCCGCGACGCTGCAGATCCTCGCCGAGGGGCGGTTCACGCTCGGGCTCGGCAGCGGCGAGAACCTCAACGAGCACGTCGTCGGCGCCGGCTGGCCCGCCATCGGGCAGCGTCAGGAGATGCTCGTCGAGGCGGTCGAGATCATCCGCGCGCTGCACACCGGCGAGCTCGTCGACTACCGCGGGTCGCACTTCGACGTGGAGTCCGCCCGGATCTGGGACCTGCCCGAGCAGGGCGTCGACATCGGCGTCGCCGTCGCCGGCGAGCGCGGCATGGAGGCGCTCGCCCCGCTCGCCGACCACCTCGTCGCCGTCGAGCCGCGCGCCGACCTCATCGAGGGCTGGAACGCCGTCGACGGCGCGCCGAAGATCGGCTCCGGGGGCGCCCGCGCCGTCGGCCAGATCCCGATCTGCTGGGGTCCGGACGAGGAGGCGGCCACGGAGCTCGCGCACGAGCAGTTCCGCTGGTTCGCCGGCGGCTGGAAGGTCAACGCCGACCTGCCCACCCCCGCGGGCTTCTCCGGCGCCACGCAGTTCGTCCGCCCCGAGGACGTCGCCGAGTCGATCCCGTGCGGCCCCGACCTCGACAAGATCGTCGAGTCGGTCTCGGCCTTCTGGGAGGCCGGCTTCACCGACATCGCCCTCGTCCAGGTCGGCGACGCCCTCCAGGAGCAGTTCCTCACCGACGCCGCCGTCCCCCTCCTCGACAAGCTCCGCGCCGCCGCTCCGTCCTCCTGAGGCCGGCCGGCCCCGCCGGACCTCGGCGGCCCGCCCCCGGGCCGGCTGTGTCATCAAGGTATGTCCCTGGAGCGCCACTCCCCACGGTGAGCTCACCCGGGCCAGTGACGGTTCGCCTGCATACCTTGATGAACCGACACGACCCGGCGCGACGACCGACGTCCGGGAGGGATCGGACTCAGCCGCGCAGCTTCTCCAGCCGCTGGCGCAGCAGGCCCGCGCGGTGGGCGTTGCCGTGGAGGTCGACGTACCGCTCGCCGAAGACGGCGAGGAGGGCGTCGTCGAGGCGGCGGACGGCGCCGGGCGGGTAGCGGTAGTCCATCCGCTCGTTGATCGCCATGGACGAGGTGGGCCGCAGGACGTCGCCGAGCTCGTCGAGGGAGGTGATCCCGAGCTCGAGCAGGAGGCCGGAGATCCAGGCGTAATGGTCGGTGCGCGACCAGCCGGCGTCGGCGTACTGCCCGGCGAGGAACGCCGCGAGCTCCCGGGGCTCCAGGCGCGGGTCGTCGTCGGCGACCGGGGTGGCGGGCGCGGCGGGCTCGGCGCGGAGCCGCTCGCGGATCGTGGAGAACTCCCGGTCGGCCAGCTCGAGCAGCCCGGCGGCGAGGGTGAAGCGGCGGTCGAACTCCGGCGCGTGCTCCTCGGGCACCGACCCCTTGTAGCGGATGTCGTGCTCGAACTCCGCCCACGCGTGCTGCAGCACCGTGCGGACCTGCACCTGCGCGACCCGCCCGCGCAGACCGGCGTACGCCGCCTGGGACTCGCGCGCGGCGTCGAGGGCGACCAGCAGGTGCCGCGAGGCGTACCCCCACCGCCCCTCGCGAGCGGTCTGCTGCCCCATGTCGCGGTCGTCGTGGACGACGACCTGGTCGGCGAGCAGGCCGGCGACCGCCTCGACGTCGTCCTGCACGTAGGTGATGACCCGGACGCCGAGCTGGTCGGTGATGTCGGTGAGCGGGGCGGGGTACATCGGCTGCCCGTCGCGCACCCGCCCGGCCTTCTCGGCGAACGACGCGACCGACTTCGTGCGGCCGGTGACGGTCAGGTAGTTGATGCCGGCCTCGTCCAGGATCGAGGTCACCAGCGCGACCACCTGCTCGCCGGCGACCGACAGCTCGCTGTGCTGCGCGGCGTACGCCTGGATGGCGGAGCGGATCGCGGCGCTCTCGTCGGGCAGCGACGGCGTGACGATGTAGCCCTCGGCCAGGTCGCCGTAGACCGTCGTCCGGTCGGGGTGGAGGTCGGCGAAGCGGCCGACGTAGGCGCACACGACCGCGTCGACCTGGTCCTCCACCACGCGCAGCTGGCTCTTGCGGGTCGCGGTCTCGACGGCCTGCCGCAGCGCGGCCCAGGCCCCGCCGTCGCGACCGGTGTCGGTGTCCACGACCGACTCGACGTAGGTCATCAGCCGCAGCAGCTCGCCGCGGAGCAGCTCGACCTCGCGGCCGCGCTTGTCCTTGTACTTCAGGGTCCGCTCGAGCCCGAAGAGCACGACCGTCGCCGGGTGGGGGTAGACCTCGATCGCGCGCCGCGCCCGGCCGGACCGGGGATCCATGTCGAGCCCGAGCCGTTTGCAGACCCGCGCGCCGCGCGGCCCGTCGCGGAACTCCGGCTTGGCGAGGTTCGAGGGGTGGCAGCCGGCCTCGAAGCGGCGGAAGTCCCTGGTCACCGCCTTCTCCGCCGGCCGCGATCCGGTCTCGTTGCGCACGACCAGCGGCGCGTCGACGGCGACCAGGCAGGGCCCCTCGACGTACGCCGCGAGCCGCTCGGCGATCTCGTCGTCGGTCCGCACCGCCGAGACGTGCACCAGCGCCCCGTCCTCGTCGAGCACGGCGAGCCCGGTGGGCTGGCGCTCGCCCCAGGCGAGGTCGATGCCGATGTGGTGCACCGGGCCAGCATGGCGCACGCTCGCCACCGGAGTGCCGGTCGACTACCGGCCGGTCACCTTGATCTCCGACCGACGTGGTCCGCGACGTCCTCCCGCACCACCCGCGAGGCGTTCGCGTCGTGGCGGGCCGCACGGGGGCTACGAGGGCTGCTCGACCGGACCCGGCACCGTCCACACCGCGATCGCGGTCGTGATCGGCACCGCCAGCACCAGGCCGATGCTGCTCACGAGCGTGCGGACCGCCTCCTGGCCGATCTCCTCGGTGGCCAGCAGGTCCCCGAGCGGCAGCCCGTAGAGCGAGAGCACCATGAGCAGCACCAGCGCGGTGCCGGCGTAGGCGAAGACGATCGTGTAGATCGTCGAGGCGATGTGGTCGCGACCGATCCGCATGCCGCTGAGGAAGAGCCGGCGGCGGCCCATCCCGGGCGCCGCACCGCGCAGCTCCCACACCGCCGAGGACTGGGTGATCGTGACGTCGTTGAGGACACCGAGGCCCGCGACGACGAGCGCGCAGGTGAAGACGTCCTGCAGGTCCAGCGTGGGGACGTACGTCGTCAGCAACCCGGCCGCCTCGTCGCCGAACCCCGTGAGGCGCGCCGCCCGGGTGGCGGCCAGCCCGAGGAGCGCGGTCACCGCGAGCCCGGCGAGGGTGCCGGCCAGCGCGGCGCTGGTGCGCACCGAGAACCCGTGGGTCGTGTAGAGCACCACCACCATGATCAGCGTGGAGCCGACCAGTCCCACCGCGAGGCCGGGCTCGCCGGTGAGCAGCGCCGGCAGCACGAAGCCGAGCAGCACCAGGCCCGCGAACCCCAGCCCGAGCAGCGCCAGCAGGCCCCGCCACCGGGCCACCAGCAGCACGACCAGCACGAAGACGCCCGCCAGCAGCCACAGCGGGCCGCTGCGGTCGGTGCCGAAGTAGACGTAGGTGCGGTCCGCACCGTCGACCGGTGGCGGCGACTGGAGCCGGAGGGTGTCCCCGGGCTCGAGGCCGGAGGCCGCCACCTCCGGCGGGAGGTCGAGGGTGCGCCGAGCGCCCGTGTCCGGCCCCTCGGCGATCGTGACCGAGACCCGTCCGCCGTCGAGCTCGCGGATCGTGCCGTCGACGAGGAGCACGCCCGGCGCCTGGAACGACACCTGCTCGCGCAGGTCCTCCGCCGCCGAGCGGTCCGGCCACAGCACGGCCAGGCCGACGAGCGCCGCGATGCCCGCCAGCGCCAGCGCGCCGAGCAGCGTCGTCCGCGCGCCCCGGCGTACGTCGACCTCGCCGGCGGCGTCGCCGTGCCCGTGCCCATGGCTGTGCCCGTGGCCGGTCCCGTGTCCCGCCCCGGCCGCGTGTCGTCCGCCCACGTCCCGTGCCCGCTCAGGCGAGCAGGTCGCGGGTGATGCCGGCGAGGTCGGTGACCCCGCTGAGCGCCATGGTCAGGTCGAGCTCGGCCATCAGGTGCTCCATGACCGCGCGGACGCCGTCCTCGCCGCCGAGCGCGAGCCCGTAGACCCACGGCCGGCCGACCATCACCGCCTGCGCGCCGAGGGCGAGCGCCTTGAAGGCGTCGGCTCCGCTGCGCACGCCGCTGTCGAAGAGCACCGGCACACGCCCGCCGACGGTGTCGACCACCGCGGGCAGCGCGTCGAGCGAGGCGATCGCGCCGTCGACCTGCCGACCGCCGTGGTTGGACACGACGATCCCGTCGACGCCGTGCTCGAGCGCGAGCTGGGCGTCGCGGGGGTCCTGGATGCCCTTGAGCACGATCGGCAGCGAGGTGCGGTCGCGCAGGTAGGCCAGCTCCTCCCAGGTCAGCGAGGAGCGCGAGAAGACGTCGAGGAACGTCTCGACCGCCGCCCGCGGCACCGGCGAGCGCAGGTTGTCGAGGAAGCGGCCAGGGTAGTGCCGGGTCATCGAGAGCAGCGCCCTGACCGCGGCGGGGGTGGGGCGGGGCTGCGGTCCGTCGACGGCCGGCGGGTTCGCGGCGCGGTGCTCGGCGAGCGAGCGGAAGTGCGGGTCGCTGACGTACTGCGCGATCCCCTCGGCCCGCGCGAACGGCAGGTAGGCGAGGTCGAGGTCGCGGGTGCGCCAGCCGAGCACATGGGTGTCGAGGGTGACGACGAGCGCGTCGCTGCCGATCTCCTCGGCGCGACGGACGAACGAGTCGACGACGCCGTCGTCCTTGGACCAGTAGAGCTGGTACCACCGCGGCGAGTCCCCGAGATCGCGCGCCACCTCCTCCATCGGCACCGACGCCTGCGTGGACAGCACCATCGGCACGCCGAGCGCGCGGGCCGCCCGCGCGACCGCGTGCTCGGCCTCGCGGTGGGCCATCTCGAGCACGCCGATCGGGGCGAGGAGGTACGGCGACGGCAGCCGCCGACCGAACAGCTCGACGGACTGGCTGCGCTCCTCGACGTCGACCAGCATGCGCGGCACGATCCGGTGGCGGTCGAACGCCTCGGTGTTGGCGCGCACGGTCCGCTGCTGGCCGGCTCCGCCGGCGACGTACGACCACGCCTGCGGGCTCATCCGCTTCTGCGCGGCCGCCTCGAGCGCGGCCGGCTCGACCGGGACGACGGGCCGCCGGCCGAAGACGCCCTCCCGGTAGATCCGCGCCTGCACCTCGCGGCCGACGCTCGTCGCGGCCTCGACCGCGCGCTCGGCCATCCGGCCCACCTGCTGCACCGTCCCGGTTCCCGTGTCGCTCACGGGGCCAGTCTGCCGTGACGTCGCTCACCGGACCTCGTTGGACGTCGCATGCGGTCCCGCCTGCTCGTGCTCGCCCTGGTCTCCCTGGTGCTCCCGCTGCTCGCGCTCGTCCCGCGGCCGGCCGCCGACGCGGTCCCGCCGCCCGCGCCGGCCGGACCGCTCGTGGTCGAGGTGCTGTCGAACCGCGCCGACCTGGTCTCCGGCGGCGACGTGCTCGTCGAGGTCCGGCTGCCGAGGGGCGTGCGCGCCCGCGACGTCCGCGTCCGCGCCGGGAGCCGGGACGTGACCCGCCGGTTCGCCGTGCGCCGCGACGGGCGGTACGTCGGCCTCGTCACCGGCCTGCGCACCGGGCGCACCACCATCCGGGCCGCCGCCCCGGGGCGGGCCGGCTCGACCGTCGTCACCAACCACCCGGCGGGCGGGCCGGTGTTCACCGGTCCGCGGGAGCGGCACTACCAGTGCCAGGAGACCGCGCGGAACCGCCGCTGCGAGGAGCCGATCCGCTACACCTACCTCTACCGCTCGGCCAACCCGCTGCTGCCCGGCCTGCGGCCCTACGACCCGGCCGACCCGCCGGCCGACGTCGCGACCACCACCACCGACCAGGGCGTGGAGGTGCCGTTCGTCGTGCGCCGCGAGGACGGCTACCAGGACCGCGACCGCTACACGATCCTCACGCTCTTCCGGCCCGGCCGGCCGTGGCAGGCGTGGGCGCCGCAGCGCCAGTGGAACCGCAAGGTGCTCGTCACCGGCGGCGGCGGGTGCGGCGCGTCGTACACGCCCGCCGACCCGCCGCTCGAGGACTACGCCGGCACCATCCCGGCGCTGCCCGGCATCGAGCAGTCCTACATCACGGCGCTCGGCCGCGGCTTCGCCGTGATGTCCACGGCACTGGCGAACACCGGGCACAACTGCAACGTCGCGATGAACGCCGAGTCGCTGATGATGGCCAAGGAGCGGCTCGTCGAGCGGTACGGCGAGATCCGCTACACGATCGGCACCGGCTGCTCGGGCGGCTCGATCTCCCAGCACACCGTCGCCAACGCCTACCCCGGGATCTACCAGGGCCTGGTCACCACCTGCTCCTACCCCGACGTGCTGACCGCTGGGGCGCAGTTCGCCGACTACCACTTGATGCGGCAGTACTTCGAGGACCCGACCCGGTGGGCGCCCGGCGTCCTGTGGCTGCCGACGCAGGTGGCCCAGGTCGAGGGGCACCTGTCCCACCTCAACGCGATCGTGGCCGACGAGGGGCTGTTCACGTCCGCGCTCGACCCGGAGCACGACTGCCCCGGCACGCGCACGCCCGTCGCCGGCGACCCCCGCACCCGTTACGACTCCGAGACCAACCCCGGCGGGGTGCGCTGCTCGGTGCTCGACCTGATGGTCAACCTCCTCGGCCGGCGGCCGCGCGCGGCCTGGGGGCCGCAGGAGAAGGCGGTGGACCGCGGCTTCGCCGGCATCCCGTTCGCCAACGCCGGCGTGCAGTACGGGCTGGCGGCGCTCCGCGCCGGCGCGATCACGCCCGCGCAGTTCGTCGACCTCAACGCCGCCGTCGGCGGGCTCGACGTCGACTCGGTCCGCACCGACGCCCGCACGGTCGGCGACCCCGCCTCGATCCGCCGCGCCTACCGCACCGGCCTGGTCAACGAGGCCAACCACCTCGACGAGGTCGCGATGATCAACCACGGCGGCCCGGACCCCGCCATCGCCCACGACTACAGCCACGCCTGGTGGACCGAGGAACGGCTGCTCGCCGACCAGGGCCACACCGACAACCGGGTGATGTGGTTCGGCGCCGTGCCGCTCATCGGCGACCTCACCTGGGCGACCGAGGCGCTGCTCGCCATGGACCGCTGGCTGGCCCGCGTCGAGCGCGACCGGTCCTCGCGCCGGCTGGCGGCCAAGGTCGTCGCGGGCCGGCCCGCCGACGTCACGGACCGCTGCCTGCTCACCGGCCTCGACCCGATCTGCACGACCCGCGAGCTCGACGTCCTCCAGACCCGGCTCTCCACGCCGCGGCAGGAGGCCGGCGGCCCGAGCGCGAACGACAGCCTCGCCTGTCGGCTGCGCCCGCTGCGCCGCGCCGACGACGACTTCCTCCTCGTGCCGTTCACCAGCACCCAGTGGGCCCGCCTGCAGCGCGCGTTCCCCGACGGCGTCTGCGACTGGACGAAGCCCGGGCGCGGGCAGGGACCGGCGCGCACCTGGTTGCGGTACGACGGCGCGCGCGGCGGCGCGGCGTACGGCGGTCGCGAGCTGCCGGCTCCCCCGCGGCACTCCGGCGGCGGCTGGGCAGCCCCGGTCTTCGCGCCGCTGCTGCGCCAGTAGCGGCCCGTCATCAGCCCAGCAGCGGCCCGGTAGCGGCCCGGTAGCTGCTCAGTAGGCTCGCTGCATGCCGCTCGCCCGCACCGCCGCCCGCGTCGCCCTCGGCTCGATCATGGTGGGTGCGGGGGTGCTGCACCTGACCACGCAGCGCGAGGAGTTCCAGGCGCAGGTGCCGGGCTGGTTCCCGCTCGACGACGACCTGGTCGTGCTCGGCTCCGGCGTCGTGGAGATCGGGCTCGGCGCCGCGTTCGTCGCCCTGCCGCGCCGCAAGCGGCTCGTCGGCGCGTTGCTCGCGGCGTTCTACGTCGTCATCTTCCCGGGCAACATCGCGCAGTACGTCGAGGGCACCGACGCCTTCGGGCTCGACACCGACACCAAGCGGTTCGTCCGGCTGCTCTTCCAGCCGGTGCTGGTGGCGTGGGCGCTGTACGGCGGCGGGCTGCTCAGGCGTCGCCGGCAGGACTGAGACCGGGACCGAGGCTCAGGCTGAGGCCGGCCCGACCGGCTCAGAGGGTGGGACGCACGCCCGCCAGGAACCGCAGCACCGTCTCCCGCACGCCCGCCGCGCCGGCCTCGAGCGGCAGCGCGCTCCCGGCCTTGGCGAAGGTCCGGGCCCAGACCCGGGCGCTGCTGCTGAACATCTTCTCCGCGCCCGCCTGGTCCAGCCGCCGGACGCGGGCGTCGCGCCCGCCGGACAGCACCAGGACGGGCACGTCGACGCTCCCGGCGCCCAGGACGGCCGACCCGACGGCCGTCAGCAGGCTCGACACGTCGCCGCACGGGGTCGGGTTGCGCCGGGCGGTCGCCAGGCGGCGTACCTTCGCGGGCGCGCTGGCGAAGAGCAGCGAGCGGAACTCCGCGGGCGTCGCGCCGTACGCCGAGTAGCCGTCGCCGCCGACGCAGCGGCCGAGCTGGTCGGTGACGGCGCGGAGCGCCTGGCCGGTCGGCGTGGCCGTCGGCGCCGACATCAGCACCAGGCCGGCGACGTCGGCGAACTCCGCCGCCTCGAGCTGGGCGACGGTCGCGCCGGTCCCGTGGCCGTGGACGACGACGTGGGTCGCGTGCGGCGGCTGGTCGTCCTCGTTCGCCCGGTCGATGAAGCGGTAGTTGCCCGAGTAGAGGTGCTGCACGACCTGGTGCAGCATCGTGGCCTGGGCGCCGAGGCAGGTGGCGTGGCCGTTGGCGAGCGGGCTGCGGTCGTAGCCGAGCCGGTCGAGCACCAACGACGTCTCACCGCGGCGCGCCAGCTGGGAGGCGTAGTCGAAGGCCGGCGCCTGCCGGAGGTTCCAGAACCACGCGCCGGTGCCGGCGTCGTGCACCAGCACGTTGACGCGCAGCCGGCCCGGGGAGCCGCTCATCGTCGAGCGCGGGCCGACCAGCCGCCCCCGCAGGACGTACGGGCGGTTGTCGGCCAGGCACAGCGCGGACGTCTCGTTGGTGTTGCTGACCTCGAACGCGATCGGACGGTGGACGACCTTCCTCACCGGCGGGGCCTTGACCGTCGCAGCCTTCGCCGGGGCCGTCTTCGTCGGGGCCGTGGCTGCCCGGCTGGTGGGCTCAGCGGCGCCGGCGGGGCCGGCGATCATGGCGCCCACGAGCGTGAGTCCGGCGATCCCGGCGAACGTGGTGCGGAGGCGCTGGCGCATGCTGTTGAACGTAGTTCAACAGGTCGGTACGCGACAGACCGTCGGTATGTGACGTTGGGGACAGGTGGGCCGGTCCCCCGGGTCACTCGCCCTGGCAGGCGCCGACCTCGGTGGCGTACTCGGGGTCCTGACCGGTGCCGCCGCCCCCGGAGTCCTCGACGGGGTCGCCGAGACGGGCCCAGAAGCGGTCGCGGTACGCCGCCAGGCCGGCGCCGTCGACGCACTGCAGCACGACGCCGGGGTCGATGCCGCCGCCGGGCAGCTTGCACCCGGCGTAGTCCGCGGGCAGCGCCTGGTCGGCCACCCAGACCTCGGCGCACTGCGGGAGGCTCGCGACGAGGTCCTCGAAGCTGGTGGTGGTCGGCGTCGGCGGGGCGACCGCGTCGTCGCCCGGGCTCCCGCTCGCCGTGCCCTCGGACGGGCCGCTGGTCGGGCTGGCCGCCGCGTCGGGATCGTCACCTGCGTCCGAGCACGCGGCCAGCGGCAGCGCGAGCGCGAGCAGCAGGGCGGGGAGGGAGGTGGCGGGTCCGCGGCGCATGGCCCGCAGGGTAGTGCGCCCTATGCACAGGCGCCGGGCGCTACGCGCGATCGGGATCGAGCAGCGGCCAGAGCAGGTCGAGGCTGCGGTCGAGCCAGTCGTCGCCGACGCGGCCGCGGCGCACGAGCTCGCCGAGCCAGGCGCCGAGGAGCAGGCTGACCACGCCCTCCGCGTCGACGTCGGCCCGGACCAGGCCGGCCCGAGCGTCCTCGAGGAGCCTGGCGGCCAGCGCCTCGTCGTACGGGCGCAGCGCTGGGCGCCCGAATCCGCGTACCGCACTGACCCTGTCTGGTCGTCGGCCCGGGCCGGTCAGTGCGCCATGTCGACGAAGCGCGAGTAGTGGCCCTGGAACGCGACGGTGATGTCGCGAGTGGGGCCGTTGCGGTGCTTGGCGACGATCAGGTCGGCCTCGCCGGGGCGGGTCGACTCCTTCTCGTAGACGTCGTCGCGGTGGAGCAGCACCACCATGTCGGCGTCCTGCTCGATCGAGCCGGACTCGCGCAGGTCGCTCATCATCGGGCGCTTGTCGCCGCGTTGCTCGGGACCACGGTTGAGCTGGGAGAGCGCGATGATCGGGATCTCCAGCTCCTTGGCGAGGAGCTTGATCTGGCGGGAGAACTCCGAGACCTCGAGCTGGCGCGACTCGACCTTGCGGCCCGACGTCATCAGCTGGAGGTAGTCGATGACCATCAGCTTCAGGTCGTGGCGCTGCTTGAGCCGGCGCGCCTTCGCCCGGATCTCCATCATCGTCATGTTCGGGCTGTCGTCGATGAAGATCGGCGCCGAGGAGACCTCGCCCATCTTGCGGGCGAGCTTGGACCAGTCCTCGTCGTTCATCTGCCCGTTGCGGATGTGGTTGAGCGGCACCTTCGCCTCGGCCGACAGCAGGCGCATCGTGATCTCGGAGCGCGTCATCTCCAGGCTGAAGAACACGCTGGTGAGGTTGTTGTGGATCGACGCCGCCCGGCAGAAGTCGAGTGCGAGGGTCGACTTGCCCATCGCAGGACGCGCCGCGACGATGATCATCTGGCCGGAGTGCAGACCGTTGGTGAGGTCGTCGAGGTCGGCGAAGCCGGTCGGCACGCCGTACAGGCCCGCCTCGCGGTTGCCGATCGCCTCGATCTCGTCGAGGACGCCGTCCATGATGTCCGACAGCGGCGCGTAGTCCTCGCTCGAGCGGCGATCGGTGATCTGGTAGATCTCCGCCTGCGCCCGGTCGACCACGTCGTCGACGTGCCCCTCGCCGGCGTAGCCGATCTGCACGATCTTGGTCCCCGCGTCGACCAGCCGGCGCAGGATCGCCTTCTCCCGGACGATCTCGGCGTAGTACGCCGCGTTGGCCGCGATCGGCACGTTCGCCGAGAGCGTGTGGAGGTACGGCGCCCCGCCGATGCGCTGTAGCTCGCCGCGGCGCTGCAGCTCCGCCGCGACCGTGACCATGTCCACCGGCTCGCCGCGACCGAAGAGGTCGATGATCGCCTCGTGGATGGTCTCGTGCGAGGGCCGGTAGAAGTCGGCCCCGCGCAGGACCTCGGAGACGTCGGCGATCGCGTCCTTGGAGATGAGCATCGCGCCGAGCACCGACTGCTCGGCCGCCATGTCCTGCGGCGGCGTGCGGTCGCCGGGCGTCGAGGGTCGCTCGCCGGGAGCGTACGGAGCCGGGCCGTCGCCCCACTCCTCGAACGGCGGCTCCGGGACGCCCCGCGTGTCCGACTCGGCGATGCTCACTCGTGCCCCTCCTGTGCGCTCGTGACCGGTCCTGCGGTGCCGGCGCCCCGTCGGGCCGGCCGGCTCCTCGAACGCTAGGGAGGCCCACCGACATCGGTCCGCGACTCCCGGACGGTACGTGCCGCGACTACCCCAGCGACAGCACCCTGTCCACAGGGCCTGGGGATAACCGGGGACAACCCGTGGACGACACGCGACGCGCTGTGCACAGCATGGGGAGCGACCTGTGGAGGACTGGCCCGTTCACGCGCGCGAAACCCCGCTGACCTGCAGAAACGCGGCCGGCGGCATGTGGAGCGAAATCATTTCCGCACGGATCCGGTTCACCCGGTGGTCATCCGGGCGATTCCGGTTGGATTGTCGACAAAGCACCGACGGTCCGTGGTATCCACAGGCGACGGGTAGTTATCCACCGCCCGGCCCGGGCTAGTCGCGTAGGGGCCAGAAGCGGGTCTGCCTCTTACCCGGACTACTCTCTCCAGGTGCGCCGACCCGAGGACGTGGCCCAGGACCGCGAGATCCTCCGCCTCGCGCTGCCCGCGTTCCTCGCCCTCGTCGCCGAGCCGCTGTTCCTGCTCTCCGACGCCGCCGTCGTGGGCCACCTCGGGACCCCCGAGCTCGCCGGGCTCGGCGTGGCCGGCGTGGTGCTGCAGACCGCCGTCGGGCTGTGCGTCTTCCTCGCCTACGGCACGACCGCCGCGGTCGCCCGCCACGTCGGCGCCGGCGACACCCGCGGCGCGCTGACCCAGGGGATCGACGGGGTCTGGCTGGCCGTGGTCATCGGCGCGATCGTCACGGTCCTCGGCGTGCTGCTGACCGAGCCGCTCGTCGCGGTCTTCGACCCCAGCCCGGCGGTGACCGAGCACGCGACGACGTACCTGCGCATCGCCTTCCTCGGGACCACGCCGCTGCTGGTCATGCTCGCCACGACCGGCGTGCTGCGTGGCCTGCAGGACACCCGGACCCCGCTGGTGGTCGCCGTCGCGGGCAACGCGCTCAACATCGTCCTCAACGTCGTGCTGGTCTTCGGGGTCGGCGCCTGGGACGGCCTGGGGTTCGCCGGGTCCGCGGTGGGGTCGGTGCTCGCACAGGTCGCGAGCGCCGCCGCGCTGCTCGCCGTCGTCGTCCGGGGCGCCCGGGCCAACGGTGCCGGTCTGCGCCCGGACTGGGGCGGCATCCGTGCCGCCGGCCGGGCCGGCGTCTCCCTCGTCGTGCGCACCCTCACCCTGCGCGCCGCGCTCCTGGTGACGACGTACGCCGTCACCGTCGGCGCGACCGGCCGCGACCAGGAGGTCGACCTGGCCACGCACCAGCTCGCGATGACGCTGTGGACCTTCCTCGCCTTCGTGCTCGACGCGATCGCCATCGCCGCGCAGGCGATCACCGGGCGCTACCTGGGCGCGGGCGACGTGGCCGGCACCCGCGCCGTCACCGACAGGATGATCCGCTGGGGCATCGTCAGCGGCGTGGTCACCGGCCTCCTCCTCGCTGCGGCCAGCCCGGTGCTCGGCCACCTCTTCACCGGCGACGCCGCCGTGCAGGACCTGCTCGTCCCCGTCCTCGTCGTCGCCGCGCTGGGCCAACCGGTCGCCGGTGTCGTCTTCGTGCTCGACGGCGTGCTCATCGGCGCCGGTGACGGCCCGTACCTCGCCCGCGCCGGCCTCGTCGTGCTCGTCCTGCACGCCCCCGCCGTGCTCGCGGCGGCGTACCTCGGTGGCGGCCTGGTCGTCGTCTGGGCCGTGTTCGCCGCGGTCTTCATGGGCGCCCGGTTGGCGGTCCTGCTCCGCCGCGCGCGGGGCGACGCCTGGCTGGTGACCGGCGTCCGTAGCCTGACCCCGTGAAGCCGCTCCAGTCCGTCGCGATGGGGCTGGTCGTCATCGGCCTCACCGCCGGCTTCGGGGAGTACGACGCGTTGCCGGACCCGCTGGGCTGGGTGCTCGTGCTGGTGGGGGTCCTCCGGCTCCCCCCGGACACCGAGCGGCGACCCGTGCTGGTGGCGCTCGCCGCCCTGGCCGGCGCGGTCGCGGTGCCGCTGTGGGTGCCGGCGACGGCCGAGGCGCTCGAGGACGTCGACGCGTCCCTGGCCTGGGCACTCACGCTGCCGCAGCTGGGGTTCATCGGGCTGCTGTGCCACGTGCTCGCTGCCCGCGCGACCGCCGCGGAGGACCTGCCGGCCGCTCGCCGGCTGCGGTTCGCCGTCACCCTCGTCGTCGTCGTGGCCGTGCTGCCGGTGCTGGTGCTGGGCGCCGGCGCGGACGTCCTCGCGACGCCGGCGGCCGTGCTTGCAGTGGCCGCGCTCGTGCTCGTCGTCTGGCAGCTCTTCACGCTGTCCGGACGACCCTGGTCCGCGTCGGCGCCGCCGGCCGCCTCATCCGGCCGAAGCCCTGCGCCGGACCGGTCTGGACCATAGCCTCGGGTCCCCCCGAGCGTTGTCCTGCACGACAGAGAGAGGGAGCCCCCATGCCCAGAACCCGACGTCTGCGAGGACTCGTCGCCCTGCCGGCGGCCGCGCTGCTCGCGTCGCTCGTGACCATCACCGGACCTGCCGCCGCGCCCGCGGCCGCCGACCCCGGCTGCCTGACCGAGGCGTTCCAGTCGCCCCTGCCGCTGCCGCTCCCGGTCGGCACGCGCTGCGACGACGAGGTGCCGCCGGTGATGGACCCCAACGTCACGGTGACCCCGACTCCCAGGACCGCGCAGAACTGGGTCAGCAGCAAGCAGCTGACCTTCGCCTTCACCGGCCGGTTCACCGACGGTGACACCGACCCGCTCGGCTTCGAGTGCCAGTTCTACGCCACCACCAGCGCGCCGACGAGCTGGACGGCCTGCGGGACCTACGACGAGGCGGCGAAGGTCTGGAAGCAGACCTACACCGACCTCGACGAGACCGACGCCGTGCCGTACACCTTCCGCGTCCGCGCGGTCGACACCGCCGACGCGGCGATCGACGCGACGAGCCGACTCTGCCTGTGCATCCCGGCCAGCACCGACGTCGAGGACGTCTCCGCGCCGGTCACCGTCCAGGCGCGGGTCGACACGATCGTCCCCGCGGGCTCGGCCCGGATCAACGGGCTGGTCGACGAGGAGAACCCCGAGTGGCCGATGGTCACCGACCGCACCGTGCAGGTCGTGCTCGGCGCGGGCGGCAGCCAGGACCGCAGCCCGGTCGACTTCTCGTGCACCCTCAACAGCCGCTCCGTGCCGTGCGCGACCGGCACCACCGACCTGCGGAACCTGCCGCCGGGCGACCAGCGGTTCGAGGCGGTCGCCCGCGACGCCGCCGGCAACGTCGACCCCACGCCGGCGGTCCTGAAGTTCTCGGTGCCGCGCAACCTGAAGGCGACCAGGAAGGCCGGGAAGAAGTCCCCGTGGAAGGTCGTCCGCCAGGGCGGCTACTTCGCCGGCGACTTCCTCCAGACCAGCACGGTCGGCGCCGTCGTGACCGCCCCGGGCAAGAACGTCCGCGAGCTGCGCCTCATCGCGCCGCGCGGGCCGAAGCTCGGCAAGGTCGAGATCAAGATCGGCCAGAGCATCTGGCGCACGGTCGACCTCAAGGGCCCTCGCTACGAGCGGTTCCACGTCTACCAGGTCCGCGACCAGTTCGACCCGCTCGTCAGCGGCCGCATCCAGGTGCGCGCCAAGAAGATCGGTCGCGGCGAGACCGTCCGCATCGACGCCGTCCTCGCGCACTGACCACCGGGTGACGCCTGCCGATCCGCATGCAACGCGCTGTCCAGCCGGCTACCGCGCCGTTCGAACGGCGCGGTAGCTGCACGGACGGCGCGGTAGTCGCACCGACGACGCGGTAGCTCCACGAACGGCGCGTTGCCTGCACCCAGGACGACGACAGGGCCGCCCCTCCCGGAGGAGGGGCGGCCCTGTTCGGTGCTGCGGTGCTGCCGCGAGCGGCAGCGAGGAGGATCAGGCCGGGATGACGTTGAGGGCCACCGTGGCGGACACCTCGTCGTGCAGCCGGACCGAGACCTCGTGGTTGCCGAGCGCGCGGATCGGGTTCTTGATCGCGATCGTGCGCTTGTCGACCTGCTCGCCGGAGGTGGCCGTGAGGGCCTCGGCGATCTCGGCGGTGGTGACGGCGCCGAAGAGGCGGCCGCCGGCACCGGCGCGGACCTTGACGGCCACGCTGTTCGCCTCGAGCTTGGTCTTGATCTCCTCGGCGTGGCCGAGGTCGCGGACCGCGCGGGTGGCGCGGGCGGCCTTGATCGACTCGACGGTCTTCTCGGCGCCGCGCGTCCAACGGATCGCGACACCGCGGGGGACGAGGTAGTTGCGGCCGTAGCCGTCCTTCACCTCGACGACGTCACCGGGGCCACCGAGACCGGTGACCTCCTGGGTCAGGATGAGCTTCATCGTTCCCGCTCCTCTCAGCGACCGGTCGAGGTGTAGGGCAGCAGGGCGACCTCACGGGCGTTCTTGACGGCCGTGGCCACGTCGCGCTGGTGCTGGACGCAGTTGCCGGTCACCCGACGGGCGCGGATCTTGCCGCGGTCCGAGATGAACTTGCGGAGGAGCGTGGTGTCCTTGTAGTCGACACCGGTCGCCTTCTCCTTGCAGAACTGGCAAACCTTCTTCTTGGGCTTGCGCATCACTGCCTTGGCCATTGTGGTGCTTCCTTCCTAGAAGCCCGACCCGGCGCCGCCACGAGGGCGGGCAGGGGCGGAATGGTTGAGGGATGTGCGTGGATGGTGGTGCTGGACCAGCCGGTGGGCCGAGGAGACCCGGAGCCGGGGGTGCGTCAGAACGGGGGCTCGTCGGAGCCCACGCCCGGGGCGCCCCAGGGGTCGTTCGCGGGAGCGCCGCCACCCGAGGGCGCGCCGCCTCCGTAACCGCCGCCCTGGCCGCCACCCGAGGGTGCGCCGCCGCCGTACCCGCCCTGGCCGCCGCCGCCCTGCTGGGGCGCCGGGGTGGCCCATGGGTCGTCCCCGCCGGAGGGAGCGGCACCGCCGCCACCGCCGCCGGAGAACCCGCCACCGCCGCCGCCACCGGAGCGCTGGGCGCGGGTGACCTTGGCCGTGGCGTACTTGAGCGAGGGACCGACCTCTTCGACCTCGATCTCGAAGACGGTCCGCTTCTCGCCCTCACGGGTCTCGTACTGGCGGGACTTCAGGCGGCCCTGCACGACGACACGCATGCCGCGCTGCAGGGACTCGGCGACGTTCTCCGCGGCCTGCCGCCAGACCGAGCAGGAGAGGAACAGCGCGTCGCCGTCCTTCCACTCGTTGGTCTGCCGGTCGAAGGTGCGCGGCGTCGACGCGATCCGGAAGTTGGCCACGGCCGCACCCGAGGGGGTGAAGCGCAGCTCCGGGTCGTCGACGAGGTTGCCGACCACCGTGATGACGGTCTCGCCTGCCATGAGGGTCTCCTTGGCTTCGTGCTGGTCAGAGTCGTGTGTGCGTCCCGCTCATCGTGGCGGCTGCCGCCGACAGCGGGAAGTGGTCGTCCACAGGGACGACGCGGGCTGGCTCCCCGGAACAGGTCCGGGAGGGCTCAGCGAGCGTCGGGGCGGATGACCTTGGTGCGCAGGATGGACTCGTTGAGCGTGAGCTGACGGTCGAACTCCTTGACCGTCGCCGGCTCGGCGTTGATCGAGATCACCGCGTAGATGCCCTCGGCGTTCTTCTTCACCTCGTAGGCGAGGCGACGACGTCCCCACACGTCGACGGACTCGACCGAGCCGCCGTCGTTGCGGATGACGTTGAGGTAGCGGTCGAGCGAGGGCTGCACGGTGCGCTCGTCGAGGCTGGGGTCGAGGATGACCATGACTTCATAGGCACGCAAAGCGTTCTCCACCTCCTGTGGACTTCGGCGGCCACGGTCTCTCCGTGGCAGGAGGGCTTGCGTCCCGCCGGCAGCCGGAGCCGCTCGGCGGGTGTCCACCGCTCCCGGCCCGTCGGTGGGCGGTCACGAGTGGACAGGACAAGGTAGCAGCGCGCGCCGACCGCCCCGAAATCGCTGTCGGTGGACACTCGTAGGGTGGTGGGCATGGCCCAGGACACCTCCGCGACCCTCCCGATCGGCGCCCACGTCGACCAGACCGACCCCGTCGCGGAGGCGCAGGCCCGGCAGGCGCCGCTCGTGCAGTTCTTCCTCGGGGACCCGCAGGACTACAAGGGCCCCCAGGTCCGGTACGCCGGTGGCGCGGCCGCGCTGAAGGAGGCCGCCGAGGCCGCGGGCGTCGACCTCTACGTCCACGCGCCGTACGTCATCAACGTCGCCACCACGAACAACCGCATCCGCATCCCCAGCCGCAAGCTGCTCCAGCAGCACATGGACGGCGCGGCCGAGGTCGGCGCCAAGGGGCTGATCGTGCACGGCGGCCACGTCAACAAGGCCGACGACCCCGAGAAGGGCTTCGACAACTGGCGCAAGGCGGTCGAGGCGACCGACATCAAGGTCCCGCTGCTGATCGAGAACACCGCCGGCGGGGACAACGCGATGGCCCGCTACCTCGACCGGATCGGCCGGGTGTGGGATGCGATCTCCACCGCGGAGGGCTTCGACCAGGTCGGGTTCTGCCTCGACACCTGCCACGCCCACGCCGGCGGCAACGCGCTGGAGACGGTCGTTGACGACGTACGCCGCATCACGGGCCGGATCGACCTGGTCCACTGCAACGACAGCCGCGACGCGTTCGACTCCGGCGCCGACCGGCACGCCAACTTCGGCGCCGGCCAGATCGACCCCGACCTGCTCGCCGGCGTCGTCCGCGACGCCGGCGCGCCGGTGGTCTGCGAGACGCCGGGCGACGCCGAGCAGCACCTCGCCGACTTCGCCTGGCTCCGCGACCGGGTCTGAGCCCCGGTCCCGTGCGAAGTAGCCTCGGCCCCGTGCTGACCGTCCGCGAGATCTCCGAGACCGAGCACCTCGCCTTCGTGCGGGCGCAGCGCTCCGCGTCGTTCCTCCAGACCCCCGCCTGGGGCCGGGTGAAGTCCGAGTGGCGCCGCCAGTCGATCGGGTGGGAGCGCGACGGGCAGCTCGTCGGCGCAGCCCTGGTGCTCTACCGCCAGCTGCCGAAGGTCCGGCGCTACCTCGCCTACCTGCCCGAGGGACCGGTCATCGACTGGGCCGACGAGGACCTCGGCGCCTGGCTCCGTCCGCTGGCCGCGCACGTCAAGGCCCGTGGGGCCTTCGGCGTCCGGATCGGCCCGCCCGTCGTGACCCGCCGCTGGGACGCGGCGACGATCAAGGAGGGCATCGCGAGCGACGACGTACGCCGCCTCGGCGAGCTCGCGCCGACCGAGCGCGACGGCACCGGCGCCCGCGTGGTCACCCAGCTGCGCGAGCTGGGCTGGCGCTCGCAGGCGGTCGCCGGCGGGTTCGCGGCCGGGCAGCCGCAGCACGTCTTCCAGGTGCCGCTCGCCGGCCGGTCGGAGGACGACGTCCTAGCCGGCATGAACCAGCAGTGGCGGCGCAACATCAAGAAGGCCGCCAAGGCCGGCGTCGAGGTGACCTCGACCAGCACCGCCGAGGGGGTCCTCGCCGAGCTCAAGGCCTTCCACGACCTGTACGTCCACACCGCCGAGCGCGACCGGTTCACGCCGCGCCCGCTGTCGTACTTCCGCACCATGGTCGAGGCGCTGGCCGCCGAGGAGCCCGACCGGATCACGCTCCACCTCGCCCGCCACGAGGGCGACCTGGTCGCCGCGACCGTCGCGATCCGCGTCGGCGCGCACGCGTGGTACTCCTACGGCGCCTCGTCGACCGAGAAGCGCGACGTGCGGGGCTCCAACGCGGTCCAGTGGGCGATGATGCGCGCCGCGCTCGCCGCCGGCGCGGACGTCTACGACCTGCGCGGCATCACCGAGACCCTCGATCCCGACGACCCGCACGTCGGGCTCATCCAGTTCAAGGTCGGCACCGGCGGCGAGGCCGTCGAGTACGTCGGTGAGTGGGACCTCCCGCTCAGCAAGCCGCTCTACACGGCCTTCGAGCTCTACATGAAGCGGCGCGGCTGATGGGCACCCGCGCATGAGCCTCGTCCTCCACGTCGACGGCGAGCGGTGGCGCGCCCACCTGCGCTCGGTCGCCGACGCCCAGCCCGGGCTGGTCCCGGTGTGCAAGGGCAACGGCTACGGCTTCACCCTCGGCCGGCTCGCCCGCAAGAGCCAGTGGCTCGGCGTCGACACCCTGGCCGTCGGGACGTACGACGAGCTGCCGCACGTCGCGAGCCGCTTCGACGGCAGCCTGCTCGTGCTCACCCCGTGGCGACCCTTCGGCGCGGCCCTCGAGCTGGACCCGGCGATCGCCGACCGCGTCGTCCACACGGTCAGCCGCCCGCAGGACGTCGACGACCTGCTCTCCCGTCAGCCGGACGCGCGGTTCGTGCTCGAGCGGATGACCAGCATGCAGCGCCACGGCCACACCGCCCGCGAGCTGTGGGCGGCCGCCCGCAGCGTCGCTGCGCACCCGCGCGCCCGGCTCGAGGGCGTCGCGCTGCACCTGCCGCTCGCCCAGGGCTCCCACCTCGGCGAGGTCGACCGGCTGCTCAACGACGTCGTCGCCGCCGAGCTGGAGACCCGCACGATCTGGGTCAGCCACCTCACCGACGCCGAGCTGGCGACCCTCCGCGCGTCGTACGCCGACTACGACATCCGCCCGCGCACCGGCACCGCCCTGTGGCTCGGCGACCGCGGCGCGCTGCGCGTGACCGCGACCGTCCTCGACGTGCACGCGGTCGAGCGCGGCGACTCCTTCGGCTACCGCGGCCGCACCGCGCCGAAGTCCGGCCACCTGCTCGTCGTCAGCGGCGGCACCGCCCACGGCATCGGCCTCGAGGCGCCCACCGGCGACTCCGGCCTGAAGGCACGCGCCGCGACCCTGGCCCGCGGCGGCCTCGACGCGGTCGGCTTCGTCCGCTCGCCGTTCTCCATCGACGGCAAGCAGCGGCTCTTCGCCGAGCCGCCGCACATGCAGGCCTCGATGCTGTTCCTGCCCTCGGGCTCGCGGGTGCCCGAGGTCGGCGACGAGGTCGACGTGCGGGTGCGGTTCACCGCCACCGCCTTCGACCGGGTCCTGGTCGACTAGCCGCCCGCTGGTCGAGCCCGGCCGGCTGCCGCGAGGCGCGGCGGCGGGGCGACGTACCCGCCCTCGCGGACCGGGTCGTGGCCGGGGCGCAGGACGTCGCGGACGACGACGCCGACGAGGTAGAGCTCGCAGGCCATCCGCAGCAGGATCGCCACCCAGTAGAACCCGGCGTCGCCGCCGCCGGCGGGCGCGAGGTACTCACCGAGGTACCACCACACGGCGGCGAAGTAGAGGACCTCGCCGGCCTGCCAGACCAGCTGGTCGCGCCAGCGGGGCCGGGCGAGGACGGCGAGCGGGAGCAGCCACAGGACGTACTGCGGCGAGTAGACCTTGTTGACCAGCAGGAAGCCGGCGACCACGAGGAACGCAAGCTGTGCCAGCCGCGGCGTCTCCGGCGCGCGCAGCCCCAGCACCAGCACGCCCAGGCACCACGCGCCGAAGAACAGCCACGAGACCACGTTGATCGTGTGCGCGCTGATCGCGGTGTCGCTCGCCTGCTGGACGACCAGCCAGATCGAGCCGAGGTCGGCGCCGCGCTCGGAGTTGAACGACCAGAAGACCCGCCACTGCTCCGGTCCCGAGAGGTACGCCGGCAGGTCGGCCACCACCCAGGCGACGGCCGCGGCCGCGGTCGCGGTCGCGAAGTCGCGCACCCGCTTGTCCCGCAGGCAGACGACGAGCACTCCCCCGAGCAGGAACAACGGGTAGAGCTTCGTCGCGGTGCCGAGCCCGATGAGCACGCCGGTCAGGACCGGCCTGTCGCGCGACCACGCCCAGGTCGCGGCGGCGACGAGCACCACGGCGAGCAGGTCCCAGTTCACCAGCGCGGTCAGCGCGAGCGCCGGGGACGCGGCGTACATCATCGCGTCCCAGGGGCGTCGCCGGTGCGTGCGGCTGAGGAACCACGCGGTCAGCAGCGCGACGGCACCGAGGCCGACCGCGTTGACGACGACGTACCACCGGACCTCCGACTGCACCTCGGGCCGGCCGAAGAGCGAGTCCGCGGGCGCCGCGGCGCGTTCGGCGAGGTCGGGGACGCCGAGGTGGTCGGCGACCTGGGCGACCCAGGCGGTGCCCCAGGCCCAGTAGGAGATGCCGACGGGGTACTCCATGACCTCGTAGCGGTCGCGGACCTGCTCGTCGTCGGTGTAGGGCCACGCCCGCTCGGCCATCCCGCGCCCGGTGTAGAGGTAGGGCAGGTCGGAGTAGCACATGTGGGAGTAGCGCTGCTGCCCGTCGCCCCACGTGTCCTCGAAGCAGCTCTGCTTCTGCACCATCCCGAGCGCGAAGCAGACCGCCGTCACCAGCAGCACGACCCGCACCGGCGTCCACCACCGGTGGCCGGCGCCCCGGCGGCCCATCGGACCGCCGACGCCCTCGCTCAGCGCGCGGGCGACGGGGTCCTCGTGCGTCGGGTGGACGTGCCCCTGGCGCGGGCTCACCGGCCGGTCAGTCCCGGCCGCGTGGCGCGGCGGCCCGGGAGGCGCCGGCCGTCCGCGTGGGCCCGGTGCCCGGCGTGGCCGAGCCGCTCGGCTCCTGCGACGGGGGCGGCGTGCTCGGGCCCGACGTCGACGACGGCTCGCAGCCGAGGATGTCGCAGGTCGGCGACGGCTGCTGCGTGGGCGTCGGCTCCTGGGTCGGCGACGGCTGCTGGGTGGGCGTCGGCTCCTCGGACTCGATGTCGCTGCTGGGCTGCTGGCTCGGCGGCGGCTTGCGGGTCGGGGACGGCGGCGGCGGGACGTACGGCGCGTGCCCGTCGGTGGGCGCGTCGCCGTCGACGTAGGCCGGCTCGGGGAACTCCTCGACCGGCAGCCCGTCCATCAGCGTCTGCATGGCGTTGGTCCACGTGCGCGCGGGGTAGGACCCGCCGAAGTACTCCGGCAGCCAGCCCATCAGCTGCTCGTTGCCCTTGCCCCGGACGTACATGACGGCGGTGGCCATCTGCGGGGTGTAGCCGGCGTACCAGGCCGAGGAGACCTCGTCGCGGCCGTTCGTGGCCGTGCCGGTCTTGCCCGCCGACGGGCGGCCGAGCTCGAGGGCCGCCGTGCCGGAACCACCGGTGACGTTCTGCTGGAGGGCGTAGGAGACGTCCGCGGCGATGTCGGCGTCGAGCACCCGCTTCGGCTCGGAGCCCTCCTTGGCGTGGTCGTAGCGGGTCTCGCCGCCGCGGTCGACGACCTTCTCGATGATGAACGGCTCGGCGTACACGCCCTCGTTGGCGATCGTCGCGTAGCCGCTGGCCATGTTGATCGGGCTGACCGTCGCGCTGCCGAGAGCCACCGTCGCGACCGGCTCGAGGCCGGGGGAGGTGCTGGGGAAGCCGGCTTCGTTGCGGTTGTCGCCGGCCGGGATGCCCATGGCGTCCATCATCTTCACGACCTTCTCCGGGCCGTCGTCCATGGCCATGGTCATGTCGACGAACGCGGAGTTCGCGGACTTCTGGGTCGCGTAGACCATGTTGATCGCCGAGCCGTAGCTGGCGTCGCCCTGGTTGGTGACCTCGATGCCGCCCGGCAGCTCGTAGGGGGAGTTGCCGTCGAAGGTGTCCCGGAGCGAGAAGCCGTCCTTGATGGCCGCCGCCAGCGCGAACGCCTTCAGCGTCGAGCCGGCCTGGCCTCCGGAGACGGCCCAGTTGATCTGGGACTGCAGGTAGTCCTGGCCGCCGTAGAACCCGCGGACCGCGCCGGTGCCGGGCTCGACGCTGGCGACGCCGACGTGCAGCTCCTTGTCCTTGAAGCCCTCGGGGCGCTCCTCGACGACCGCCTGCTTGGCCGCGGCCATCGCCTTCGGGGTGAACGTCGTGGTGACCCGCAGGCCGCCGCCGTCGATCTCCCCCTCGTCGAAGCCGAGCCGGGTGAGCTCCTTGCGGACCATCGTGAGCATGTGGCCCTTCTGGTCGCCGTAGGTGCTGCCCGCCTCGATGACGGGGAACGCCGGCAGCCGGCGCTTGGCCCTCTCCGCCTGGTCCTCGGTGATCATGTCGAGGTCGGCCATCCGGTTCAGCGTGTACTGGTAGCGACCGAGGAGGCCCTCCCGTGCGTCCTCGCCGTTGGCCGGGTCGAACCGGCTGGGATTGTTCAGCACGCTGGCCAGCACCGCGCTCTGCCGCAGGTCGAGGTTCTTGGCCGGGCGGTCGAAGAACGCGCGGGCGGCCGCCTCGACGCCGTACGCGCCGCGACCGAAGTAGATGGTGTTGAGGTAGCCCTCGAGGATCCGCGACTTGCTCTGCTGGCGCTGGACCTTGAGCGAGAGGATCGCTTCCTTGATCTTGCGCTGGTAGCTCTGCTCCTGGGAGAGGTAGAGGACCTTGACGTACTGCTGGGTGATCGTCGACGCGCCCTGGCGGTCGTTGCCCGAGGCGTTGTTGAACGCCGCGCGGACGATGCCGACGGGGTCGATGCCGCTGTCGGTCCAGAACGAGTCGTTCTCCGCGGCCACCACCGCGTCCTTGAGCTCCTGCGGCATCTGGTCGAGGTCGATCGACACGCGGTTCTGCGTCGCGAAGCGACCCAGCTCGGTCTTGCCGTCGTCGAAGTAGACGAACGTCGTCTGGGTCTCGAAGTCCTCGTTCGGGTCCGGGATGTCGATCGTCTGGTAGAGCACGACGAACGCCGCGCCCAGCAGCAGCGCGCCGACGAGGCCGAGCGCGAGGAACCAGCGGGCGACCCGCCAGACCTTCTGCTTGCGGGTGCGCGCCGGCTTCGGCGCCTTCTTGACCGCGGGGCCGGCGGCCCGACGCTTCGCTTCTCTCACGCTGGTGCTTCTCCTGTCGGCGTACGACGGCTCGGCGCTGACCTCGCACCGGGCCGGGCGGACCGTGCCGGACGGGGCCGCGCCGCAGGACAGGGTACGCATCCGGGCCATCGGGAGACCCCTGCGCAGGTCCGATAGGTCGGGTGTTCGCAACCCACGGATATATCGCTACGATACGTCGCATGTCACGACGTGGGGAGACCATCGAGCTGGCGGTCCTCGGACTGCTGCACGAGGGACCCATGCACGGCTACGAGCTGCGCAAGCGGCTGAACCTCATGCTCGGGTGGGGACGGGTCCTGTCGTACGGCTCGCTCTACCCGACGCTGAAGAAGATGCTGCGCGGCAACCTCATCGAGGAGTCCACCAGCAGCACGGTCACCACCAGCCGCCGGCCCCGGATCGTCTACCAGGTCACCGAGGCCGGGACCCGCGAGTTCGAGCGCCTCATGTCCGAGGTGGGCCCGGCCGCGTGGGAGGACGACAACTTCGACATCCGGTTCGCGTTCTTCGGTCGCACCGACATGGAGATCCGGCTGCGCGTGCTCGAGGGCCGCCGCATCCGCCTCCAGGAGCGGCTCGACCGCGTCCAGCGCGAGCTGCGGATGACCGAGAAGGAGGTCGACCGCTACGCGGCCGAGCTCCAACGGCACGGGGTGGAGTCGGTCGAGCGCGAGGTCCGGTGGCTCTCGGACCTCATCAACGCCGAGCGCGGGCTCAGCGCCGGCCAGCCGATGGTCCCGCCCCCGGACAGCAGCACCGCACCACAGACCTAGCAGCAGAACCAGCAGCAGATCCAGCAAGCGCAGCGCACACAGACTCCGTACAGGTTCAGGAAGGAAGACCCGATGGGTTCGGTTCGAGTAGCGATCGTGGGGGTGGGCAACTGCGCCACCTCCCTCGTGCAGGGTGTGGAGTACTACCGAGACGCGGACCCCTCCGGCTCCGTGCCCGGCCTGATGCACGTGGCGTTCGGCGACTACCACGTCAAGGACGTGGAGTTCGTCGCGGCGTTCGACGTCGACGACAAGAAGGTCGGCAAGGACCTGTCCGAGGCGATCAACGCCTCGGAGAACAACACGATCAAGATCTGCGACGTCCCGACGCTCGGCGTCGAGGTGCAGCGCGGCCCGACGCTCGACGGCCTCGGCAAGTACTACCGCGAGACGATCGAGGAGTCCGGCGCCGAGCCGGTCGACGTCGTCCAGGCGCTCAAGGACGCCGAGGTCGACGTGATGGTGTCCTACCTCCCGGTGGGCTCCGAGGAGGCCGACAAGTTCTACGCCCAGTGCGCGATCGACGCCGGCGTGGCCTTCGTGAACGCGCTCCCCGTCTTCATCGCCTCCGACCCCGAGTGGGCCAAGAAGTTCGAGGACGCCGGCGTCCCGATCGTCGGTGACGACATCAAGTCCCAGGTCGGCGCCACCATCACCCACCGCGTGATGGCGAAGCTGTTCGAGGACCGCGGCGTGACGCTGGACCGCACCTACCAGCTCAACGTCGGCGGCAACATGGACTTCAAGAACATGCTCGAGCGCGAGCGCCTGGAGTCCAAGAAGGTCTCCAAGACCCAGGCCGTCACCTCGAACCTCACCGGCTCGCTGTCGGGCAAGGTCCACGACAAGAACGTCCACATCGGTCCCTCGGACTACGTCGCCTGGCTCGACGACCGCAAGTGGGCCTACGTCCGCCTCGAGGGCCGCGCGTTCGGCGACGTCCCGCTCAACCTGGAGTACAAGCTCGAGGTCTGGGACTCCCCGAACTCCGCCGGCATCATCATCGACGCGATCCGCGCCGCGAAGATCGCCAAGGACCGCGGCATCGGCGGCCCGATCATCTCCGCGTCGTCGTACCTCATGAAGTCCCCGCCGGTGCAGCTCCCCGACGAGGAGGGCCGCCGCCGCGTCGAGGCCTTCATCGCCGGCGAGGAGTGACCTCCCGCTCGGCCTGAACCACCCGCACCACCTGCCACGGCCCGCCCGGTCCTCCGGGCGGGCCGTGTGCCGTTCGCGGGGTGTCGCCCGCTCGGGGCTGGTCGACGATCGTTCAATTGCGCCGAATTGTCGCGGGTCGCTCCTCCGAAGGCGTCACAACCGTTCAATTGCGCGGAAGTAGCGCCGTTCCTCCACAGGGACGGCGCTCGCCTGTGGAGAGACCCGCACCGGTCGCCGTCGTCGAGGCAGGGTCGACGTCATGGACGAACGACGACCCTTCACCCGGGCCGACGCGGTGCGCGCCGGGGTGAGCGACCGGGTGCTGCGGACCTCCCGCTACCGGCGGATCTTCCGCGGCGTCTACATCCGCGCCGAGGTCGCCCCGTCCGAGCGTGAGCGGATGGAGGGCGCGCTGGCGCTCCACCCAGAGGGAGCGTGGCTGAGCCACCGGACGGCGGCCGCCTGGTGCGGCGTCGCGGTGCCCGAGTCCCCGCTAATCCACGTCAGCGTCCTCCGCGCCGAGGACCGCCGCTGGCAGCCCGGCCTCAAGCCCCACGTCGCGCCGCCGGCCACGCGCACGCGCGTCTGGCGCGGCCTGCCCGTGTCCGAGCCCGTGCGCCTGTTCGTCGAGCTGGCATCCATGCTGGACCTGGTCGACCTCGTGGTGGCCGGGGACAGCATGCTGCGCGTCTTCGGCATCACGGCCGCCGACCTGCGCGCCGGACTCGAGCGGACCACGGACTACTGGTCGCCAGCCGCGCGCCACGCCGCCACCTTCGTCCGCGACCGGGTCAGGTCGGCCATGGAGACACGTCTGCGGCTGCTGATCGTCCTTGCCGGCCTGCCCGAGCCCGAGGTCAACCTCGAGATCCGCTCGGCCGACGGTGACGTGCTGGTCGAGTTCGACCTCGCCTACCGGCACCACCGGCTGGCCGTGGAGTACGACGGGACGCACCACCGGGTCGACACGCCGACCTGGCGGCGGGACCTGCGTCGGAGCGAGCTCGTGGACGCACTCGACTGGCACGTCGTCCATGTCACCGCGAACGACATCTACGGCACGCCGGCGCAGACCATCGATCGGATCCGCGCGGCCGCCTCGCGCTGCGGGCTCCGGCTGCCGCTGCCTCGGCCGGGGTGGGAGCTGCACTTCCCGGGCCGCGCCCAGGCCGGCTGAGCCGGGCCTGGGCCGGGCATGGGCCGGGCCGCCGGTCGGCGTCGACAACCGCGCAATTGCGCGGTTTCAGCGCCTGGACGGCCCTAGAACCGTACAAATCCGCGCAATTGAACGATCGTCGACGCCCGGACCGCAGCCGCACGCCCGGACCGCAGCCGCACGCCCAGACGATCAGCGCGCGGCGGCGAGCGACTCGGCGGCGGCCTTGATCTTGCCGAGGGTCTCGGCCATGCCGGCGCGGAGCTCGTCGGTGAAGGTGTCGACGCCGCCGAGAGCGACGCGGGTCAGGAGCAGGGAGACGGCCGAGATGCCCTCGGAGGTCTCGCGACGGTTGGTGAGCCGGGTGCCGCCGTCGGCGGTGGGCTCGAGCGTGAAGGACCAGGTGGTGCGGTTCTCGTACACGCGGAAGGCGAAGCGCACGTGCGGGTCGAACGACGTCACCTTGGCGGTGGTGGGCCACACGAGCGGCCCGCGGGAGTTGAGGTTGAGGAATGTCGTGCCCTGCTGCACCGGGCGGCCGCGGACGAAGGTGCGCAGGACCTGCGGGCTCCACTCGCGCGCCCGGGCCGGGTCGGCGACGAGCGACCAGACCGTAGCGGGCGGAGCGGCGACCTCCACGGTCGCCTCGAGGTCGGTGGGGAGAGAGCCGGTCATGGCCGCACCCTAGTGGGGCGGCGCAGCCCCGCGCGGCGTACGACGTCCACGCTCGACTGCTGGCTCGCACGTGGGGACCGTGGTCAGCGGGGCGCCCGACGGTGCACCGCTGACCCCGCACCCTGGACGACCTGACCGCTACCGGGCCGCCCACCAGGCGAGCAGCTCCTCGCGGGCGCGCTCCTCGCCGAGCGGACCGTGGTCCATCCGCAGCTCGAGCAGGTGCTGGTAGGCCTGGCCGATCTCGCGGCCGGGGCCGATGCCAAGGAGCTCCATGATCTGGTTGCCGTCGAGGTCGGGGCGGATCGAGGCGAGCTCCTCCTGCTCCGAGAGCCGGGCGATCCGCTCCTCGAGCTCGTCGTAGGTGCGCGCGAGCCGGGCCGCCTTGCGCTGGTTGCGCGTGGTGCAGTCGGCCCGGGTGAGGATGTGCAGCCGCTCGAGCTGGTCGCCGGCGTCGCGGACGTAGCGGCGCACCGCGGAGTCGGTCCACTCCCCCGACCCGTAGCCGTGGAAGCGCAGGTGCAGCTCGACGAGCTTGCCGACCGCGTCGATCTCGTCGTTGGAGAACCGCAGCGCCTGCATCCGCTTGCGGGTGATCTTCGCGCCGACCACGTCGTGGTGGTGGAAGGTGACGGTGCCGTCGGCCACGAACCGGCGGGTGCGCGGCTTGCCGACGTCGTGCATGAGCGCGGCGAAGCGGGAGACGAAGTCCGGCTCGCCGCCGAGCCGGTGCTCGAGGTCGATCGCCTGCTCGAGCACGGTCAGGGTGTGCTCGTAGACGTCCTTGTGGCGGTGGTGCTCGTCGCGCTCGAGCTGGAGCGCCGGCAGCTCGGGCAGCACAAGGGCCGCGAGGCCGGTCTCGACGAGGAGGGTGAGGCCGAGGCGCGGGTACGGCGCGCACACCAGCTTGACCAGCTCGTCGCGGACGCGCTCGGCGGAGATGATCGAGATCCGCTCGGCCATCGCGGTCATCGCCTCGCGGACGCCGTCGTCGACGGTGAACCCCAGCTGCGCGGCGAACCGCGCCGCGCGCATCATCCGCAGCGGGTCGTCGGAGAAGGAGTCCTCGGGCCGGCCCGGGGTCCGCAGCACCCGGTGCGCGAGGTCGACGACGCCGCCGTACGGGTCCTCCACCTGCCGCCCCGGCAGGCGCACCGCCATCGCGTTGACCGTGAAGTCCCGCCGGCCGAGGTCGCCGTCGAGGCTGTCGCCGAAGTCGACGTCGGGCTTGCGGGAGGAGGGGTCGTAGGACTCCGAGCGGTACGTCGTGATCTCGACCTGCCAGTCGCCCCGGCGGCAGCCGATGGTGCCGAACGCGCGGCCCATGTCCCAGATCGCGTCGGCCCAGCCCTTGAGGAGCCGCTCGGTCTGCTCGGGCCGCGCGGAGGTGGTGAGGTCCAGGTCGTTGTGGTGGCGCCCCAGCATCGCGTCCCGGACCGGGCCACCGACCAGCGACAGCTCGTGGCCGGCGTCGGCGAAGCGACGGCCCAGCTCGTCGATCACCGGCGCGATCCGGTCCAGCTCCTCGGCCACCGAGCGCTGGACGTCGGTGAGCTGCAGGGGAGGAAGCGGAGCGTCGGGCACGGGGGACGATTCTAGGACCGATCGACACGGATAGTGTCGTCCGCATGCTTCGCCCCCGGTCGCTGCGGCCTGCCCTGGCGGCCGCGGCCCTCGCGCTGGCCGCCACGGCAGCGGTCCCGGGGAGCCTCGCGACCGCGCCGCCGGCGCCGGCAGCGACCGCCGCCGCGGCGGAGGACGACGCCCCGCTGGCGGTGACGATCACCTCGCTCACCCCCGGCGCGATCCCACGACGCGGCCCGATCCGCATCTCCGGCGAGGTCACCAACACCAGCACCGAGACCTGGTCGGCCATCCGCCTCTACCCGTTCGTCGGCTCCACCCCGATGACGTCGACCGCCCAGCTGGCCGAGGCCGCGGAGATCCCGGCCGACATCGAGGTCGGCGGCCGCGTCGTGGAGGTCAGCGACGAGGTCGACGCGCTGGAGCCCGGAGAGTCGGCGCAGTTCCGGCTGACGCTGCCCCGCAACCGCATCGCGGTGAGCGCCGCCGGCGTCTACTGGTTCGGCGTCCACGCCCTGGGGGAGTCGCCGGCGGGCCGCATCGACGGCGCGGACGGCCGGGCCCGCACGTTCCTGCCGCTCGTCCCGCCCAGCACGCGCGGCGAGGTCCCTGCCGCGGTCGTCATCCCCCTGCGGCGCTCGCTGGCCCGGGAGGACGACGGGTCGCTGGCCGACGTCGAGGGCTGGTCGCGCACCCTCGGCCCCGACGGATCGCTCCGCTCGCTGGTCGACCTCGGCGCCTCCGCCGGCGACCAGCCGGTCACCTGGCTGGTCGACCCGGCCCTGGTCGACGCGGTGCGCGACCTCGCCGAGGGCAACCCGCCACGCTCCCTGGCCCCGACGGTCGACGGCCGCCCGATCGCGCCGTCGGGCGAGCCCGACGTCGGCTTCTCGCCCGGCGCCGGTGGGTCCGACGGCCCGGAGGGCGGGGAGGACCAGGGCGAGGGCGAGCAGGACGGCCAGGGCGACCGCGAGGACGGTCGGGCGTCCGGTGACGAGCACGAGCCCAGCCCCGAGGAGGCGGCGGCGGCCGAGGTCGCCTCGGCCTGGCTCGGCCGGCTCAGCGCCGCCATGGCCGGCGACGAGGTGCTCACGCTGCCGTACGGCGACCTCGACGTGGCCGGGGCGGCCGCCGCCGACGCCGACCTGCTGACCCGCGCCCGGGCGCGCAGCGTGGCGGCGAGCGACCCGTGGGAGGTCGACACCAGCCCAGGCCTCGGCTCGCCCACCGGCTACCTCGACCCGGCCGCGCTGCCGGCCACCGACCCCGACGACACGCTGCTCGTCACCGACCGGATGTTCCCCGAGGACCCGCCCGGGGTGGCCACCGTCGACGGTCGCCGCCTGGTCGTCACCTCCTCCGGCGCGGCCTCGGGCGGCCCCGGGCCGGACGACCCGCTCGCGGCGGTGGCGCTGCGCCAGCGCGTGCTCGCGGAGGCGGCGGTGCGACTGCTCGAGCCCGGCCGCAAGCCCTTGGTGGTGCAGCTGCCGAGCGGCTGGACGCCGGTCTCGACGAACGGCTTCCTCGACGGGCTCGCCGAGGACTGGATCGACCTCGGCACCGTCGCCGAGGCCGCCGACCGCCAGGGCACCGCGGTCGCGGCGGACGACCTGGTCCTGCCCGAGCGGCAGGAGGCGCGCCGCGTCGACCCGGAGACCTTCGAGACGGCCGCGGCGCTGATCCGCGCCGGCGACGTGCTCCAGCACGTGCTGCGTGACAACACCGGAGTCGCGGCCGAGGTCGCCGACGAGGCGCTCGGCGCGCTGTCGTACTCCTCCCGCGGCCGGCTACCCGCCACCCGCCTCTCCCTGCGCGCCTCGCAGCGCTGGATCGAGGAGCGCCTCGGCAGCGTGACGATCGAGGCGCCGCCGGGCGTCGCGCTGTCGAGCGCCAACGGCCGCTTCGGCGCCACGGTCGTCAACGGCCTCGACGAGCCGGTCGAGGTCAGCATCCAGGCCGTCACCGAGGACCCCGCCGCGATCTCGATCGAGGGGCCCGACACCGTCGAGGTCGGCGCCGGGCAGCGGGTCTCGGTGCTGCTCGATGCCACCACGCGGGAGCCCGGCGTGCACCGGGTCCGGCTGATGCTGACCGACCACACCGAGGACCCCGAGGACAGCCACACCCCGCTCGGCTCGGCCCAGGAGCTCTCGATCCGCTCGATCCAGGCGAGCGGGATCATCTGGGTGGCCATGGGGGTCGGCGCGGTGCTGCTCTTCGGCACGATCGCCCTGCGCCTGGTCCGCAGCGTCCTGCGCGCCCGCCGCGAGGAGGAGACCGCATGACGGACGAGACCCCCGACCGGACCACCACCGGGACCGACCAGCACACCGACCAGGAGGCCACCAGACGGGCGGACGACGAGCAGCGCTCGATCCTCTCCAGCAGCGCGGTGATGGCGGCCGGCACGATCGTCAGCCGCGTCAGCGGCTACGCCCGCACGCTGCTGCTCGCCGCGGCGCTCGGCAACCTGCTGCACGCCGACGTCTTCAACATCGCCAACACCATCCCGAACATGCTCTACATCCTGCTGGCGGGCGGTGTCTTCAACGCCGTGCTCGTCCCGCAGCTGGTGCGGGCCACCAAGAGCGACGCCGACCGCGGCGAGGCCTACACGAACCGGGTCGTGACGCTCGCGGCGCTCTTCCTCGGCGCCGTCACCGTGCTGCTGGTCCTCGCGGCGCCCTGGGTGATGGCCCTGTACGTCGACCCCGACGTCCCCGCCGACGCCCGGGAGTCGGTCGTCGACCTCGCCCGCTGGTGCCTGCCGCAGGTCTTCTTCTACGGCATGTTCGTGCTGGTCGGGCAGATCCTCAACGCCCGCGGCCGCTTCGGCCCGATGATGTGGGCGCCGATCGCCAACAACGTCATCTCGGTGCTGGTCCTCGGTCTCTACCTGTTGCTCTACGGCACCGCGAAGGGCGCCGAGCTGACCGCCGGCTACAGCAGCGACCAGGAGCTCGTGCTCGGTCTCGGCTCGACGCTCGGCATCGTCGCCCAGCTGCTGATCCTGGTGCCGTACCTGCGCGCGGCCGGCTTCCGGTTCCGCCCCCGCTTCGACTTCCGCGGCACGGGCCTGGGCCACACCCTGCGCCTGGGCGTGTGGACGGTGCTCTTCGTCATCGTCAACCAGGTCGCCTACACCGTCGTCGTCCGCCTCGCCTCGCAGGGCACGGCCGGCGGGGAGGCCGACGCCACCGGCTACTCGGTCTACTCCGCGGCGTTCCTCATCGTGATGGTCCCCCACTCCGTCATCACGGTCTCGCTGGCGACGGCGATCCTCCCGACGCTCTCGCGGCGCGCGGCCGAGACCGACCTCAGCGGCCTGGCGCGCGCGCTCAGCTCGACGCTGCGCACCGCGCTGGCCGTCGTGCTGCCCTTCGCCGCGCTGCTGCCGGTGCTGGCGCCGGAGCTGGCGCGCCTGATCTCCCTCGGCGCGGCGTCGGCGACCTACGAGAACTACATCGGCACGCTCGCCGCGTTCGCCCCCGGCCTGGTGCTCTTCACCGTCCACTACCTGATGCTGCGCGGCTTCTACGCCCTCGAGCAGACGCGCACCGTCTTCTACGTCCAGTGCGCCGTCGGCGCCACCAACGTGCTCGCCGCGCTGGTCCTCGTCCACGCCACCGACGACGCCGGCACCGCGCCCGCCCTCGCGCTCGCGTACGCCGCGGCGTACGGCGTCGGTGCACTGCTGTCCTACGCCGTGCTCCGGCGCCGGCTGGGCGGGCTGCGGACGCCGACCCTCGTCCGGTTCGCCGTGCGGATGGTGATCACGGTCGGCGTCTCGACCGGGGCGGCCTGGCTGGCGAAGGTGCTGCTGGACGTGCTCGGCGACGAGTCGTCGTACGCCGTGGCGGTGCTGCGGGCGCTCGTGGTGGTGCTCGTCGACGTCGCGGTGTTCCTCGCGGTGGCCCGGGCGCTGCGGCTGACAGAGGTCACCTCGGTGGTCGCCACGCTCACCCGGCGGCTTCCGCTCCCCCGCGGTCGCTGACGGTCCTACGATGGCCGCACCCGGGGGCGGTGTCGGCGCGTCCCGGGTGCTCGAGGTCGAAGGGGATGAGGAGGCCGTGCCGCAGACCGCACGCCCAGGAGACGTCCTCGCCGACCGCTACCGCCTCGTCGACCTGCTCTCGGAGAGCCGTGGCGGCCGCTTCTGGCGGGCGCACGACCGGGTGCTGGAGCGGCACGTCGCCCTGCACGTCATCGACGCCGGCGACGACCGCGCGCCCGGCCTGATCGACGCCGCCCGGCGCTCGGCGACCGTGCTGGACCGCCGGGTGCTGCGGGTGCTGGACGCCGAGCGGCTCGAGGGCGTCTGCTACGTCGTCAACGAGTGGGGCTCGGGCACCTCGCTCGACATCCTGCTCGCCACGAGCGGCCCCTTGAGCCCCCGCAAGGCCGCCTGGCTGGTCGGCGAGGTGGCCGACGCGGTCGCCACCTCCCACGCGGCGGGCGTCACCCACGGCCGCCTCGTCCCCGAGAACGTCCTCGTCGAGCGCACCGGCCACGTGCGCGTCATCGGCCTCTGCGTCGACGCGGCGCTGCACGGGCTGCCCCCGGACGGCACGGCGACCGACGTCACCGACCTCGCCGGCCTCCTGTACGCCGCGCTGACGGGCAAGTGGGCGGGTGTCTCGCCGTCCGCGGTGCCGCCGGCGCCTCAGGAGCACGGGCACGTGCTCCGCCCGCGCCAGGTGCGCGCCGGGGTCCCCCGCCCGCTCGACGCGCTGTGCGAGGCGCTGCTCAACCCCTACGCCGCCCGGCGCGACCTCCTCGACGTGACCACGGCGCGGGGCGTCGCGGCGTACCTCGAGGAGTTCGTCGGCGACCCCGCCGGCGTGCCCGAGGCGCTGGCCGCGTCCACCCCGCAGGTGCACCTCCCCTCGGCGATCGTGCTGCCGCCCGTGCCCGAGGTGGTGCCCCACGACGCCCGGCCCGAGCCCGAGCCGGAACCCGAGCCGGAACCCGACCCCGAGCCCGAGCCCGAGCCGGAGCGCGGCCCGGCGCGCGCGGAGCTGCCGACCGAGGCCGGCCTGCCGATCTTCGACGACGCGACCGACGACGTGTCGTGGCTGGAGCGCCGCACCGAGCCGGTGCCGCCCCCGCCGCCGTTCGAGGAGCCGCCGAGCCGGCCGCTCTTCGCGCCCGACCCCACCGACGGCGCTCCCGCGCGCCGGCCGCGGCCGGGGGTGAGCCACGGCGACGCCGGGCCGCACGCCTTCGCCGACGTCCCCCGCGGCGCCGGCGGGCCCGGCGACGGGACGTACTGGCCCTGGGACACCGGCGACGGCCGCGGCACCGGCGCCGCGCTCCCCGCCGTCGAGGACACCGGCACCCTCGAGGAGGTCCCGGGCCGTCGCTGGATGCGGCTCGCGATCGTGCTGGGCATCTGCGCCGCCGTGCTGCTCGCGACCGTGGTGGCGGTCAACCTCGGCCGCGGCCGCGGACCGCTCGGGACGGGCGCGGACGACCCGACCCCGAGCGCCAGCGCCAGCACGGCACCGCTCTCGACGATCGCGGTGCAGGGGGTCACCGACCTCGACCCGCAGGGCGGCGACGGCGTGGAGAACCCCGAGCTCGCGCCCCTGGCCGCCGACGGCGACCCCGCGAGCACCTGGCGCACGGCGACCTACGAGCAGCAGTTCGGTCCCGCCGGCCTGAAGACCGGCGTCGGCATCGTCCTCGACCTCGGCTCCGCCCAGGAGGTCGCCCAGGTCGACCTCACCCTGGTCGGCGCCCCGACCGAGGTGTCGGTCTACGTCTCCGACAGCGAGCCGACCGCGGTCCGCGACCTCGTCGTCGCCGGCGGCGACACGCTGGAGGAGCGCGGGCGCGTGTCCCTGGAGGAGCCGGTGACCGGACGGTACGTCGTCGTCTGGTTGACCTCGCTGCCGGCCGTCGAGGGCGGCTACCGCGGCGAGGTCGGCGAGGTCGTGGTGCGCGGGTGACGCGCCGGACCCGACCGAGCGACCGGACCGACCAGGGCGACCGGACCGACGCGGAGCTGCTGGCCGCGCACGTCGCTGGCGACCGCACGGCCTTCGGCGAGCTGGTCGTGCGGCACCGCGACCGGTTGTGGGCGGTCGCGCTGCGCACCACCGGCAACCGCGAGGACGCGGCCGATGGCCTGCAGGACGGCCTCGTGGCGGCGTACCGCCGGGCCGGCTCGTTCCGCGGCGACGCCGCCGTCACCACCTGGCTGCACCGGGTCGTCGTCAACGCCTGTCTCGACCGCCTGCGCGCCGCCCGGGTGCGGCGCACCGAGGCTCTCCCCGACGACCTCGAGGAGTACGGCGACCGCGGCTCGCGCTCCTCGGCGGGCCCCGACGCCGAGGACCCGGCCGAGCTCAGCGTGCGCGGCGAGCGCCGGCGGGCCGTGCTCGCGGCCCTGGCCACGCTGCCTCCCGAGCAGCGGGCCGCGCTGGTCCTGGTCGACATGGAGGGCTACTCGGTGGCGGAGGCGGCCGCCGTGCTCGACTGCGCCGTCGGCACGGTGAAGTCGCGCTGCTCCCGCGGCCGGGCCCGGCTCGCGGACCTGCTCGAGATCGAGCGGACGGTGCGACCGGGGACACGCGCAGGGAACCCGGCGACGGCCCCGCCCGTCCCAGGTCAGGCCGGCCTGACAGGATCGGCCGCTGTCCCGAAGCCCCACGAGCCGACCGGAGGAGGTGCACCGTGACCCGTCCCGACACCGAGCCCCGTCCCGACCCCCGGGAGGAGGAGGTGCGCCGCCGGCTCGCCGACGCCCGGCACGTCGAGCCGGTGCCCGTCGACGTCGCGACCCGCCTCGACCGCGTGCTGGCCCAGCTCGCCGAGGGCGAGCACCTCCCCTCCTCCGTCGAGGAGCTGTCCGTGCGCCGCCGTCGCCGGGCGGCCGGGCTGCTGGCCGCAGCCGCCGCGGTCACCGTCGTGGGCCTCGGTCTCGGCCAGGTCCTGCCCGGCGCAGGGAGCGACGCCGGCAGCAACGCCGACGAGACCGCGGCGATCGTGGACCGGGAGGCGGCCGAGCGGTCGACCTCGGTCGACGACGAGGTCGACGGGGACGCCGCCGGCGGAGCGGTCGCCGAGGACGGCGGCGCCGACGGCTCGCTGGCCGACGGCGGCGACGCGCCCGCGGAAGGGGATGCCACCGCCAGCGCTGCGGCGCCGGAGACCTCCGCGCTGAACGCCTTCGTCACCCCGCAGGGTCGCCCCGTCCGGGTGCGGTCCGAGCGGTTCGCCGCCGACGCCCTCCGGGCCCGGGACGTCGTCGACGGCTCGCGCAGCGGCGACCGGGGCGCCGAGACCCGGGGGAACCGCGGTCGCGGCCGTGGCGACCAGCACCGCGCGCAGCCCGACCTCGCGTTCTTCGAGTGCACGCCCGCCGACTGGGGCGCAGGGGTCGCGGTGCCGGTCCTCTACGACGACGAGCCGCACGTCCTGGTCTTCCGGGCCCCCGCCGGCGACAGCCAGGTGGCCGACCTCCTCCAGTGCGGCACCGGCGAGGCCCTGCGCTCCACGACGCTGCCCGCCGGCTGACGCCCAGCCGACCCGCAGCCGACCCGCGACTGACCCGACGCGCGGAACAACCCTCGCCTACGATCGGTTGACGCAGAAGCACCTCGAGCCGCTCGAGGACCTGTCCCGGCCGGCGGGAGCGACGCCGGCAGCCACCGCACCGCGAGGAGACGTCGACTTCATGTCCGACACCGCAACCCGTCAGGTCATCATCATCGGGTCCGGCCCGTCCGGCTACACCGCCGCGGTGTACGCCGCACGCGCCAACCTGCAGCCCCTCGTCTTCGAGGGCTCGGTGACGGCCGGCGGCGCGCTGATGAACACCACCGAGGTCGAGAACTTCCCTGGCTTCCGCGACGGCATCATGGGCCCCGCGCTCATGGACGAGATGCGCGCCCAGGCCGAGCGTTTCGGCGCCGAGCTGGTCCCCGACGACGTCGTCGAGGTCGACCTCACCGGTGACGTCAAGGTCGTGAAGACCGCCACCGGCACCTTCACCGCGCGGGCGGTGATCCTCGCGACCGGCTCGGGCTACCGCAAGCTCGGGCTGCCGCGCGAGGACGAGCTCTCGGGCCGCGGCGTCTCGTGGTGCGCGACCTGCGACGGCTTCTTCTTCCGCGAGCAGCACATCGCCGTGGTCGGCGGTGGCGACTCGGCCATCGAGGAGGCGACCTTCCTGACCCGCTTCGGATCGAAGGTCTCCCTCATCGTGCGCCGCGACGAGCTGCGCGCCTCCAAGATCATGCAGGACCGCGCGTTCGCGGACCCGAAGCTGGAGATCGAGTGGAACTCGGTCGTCGAGGAGATCCACGGCACCGACCGGCTCGAGGGCATCACGCTCAAGGACACCGTCACCGGCGAGACGCGACGGATGGACGCCACCGGGCTGTTCATCGCCATCGGCCACGACCCCCGCTCGGAGCTGCTGGTGGGACAGGTGGACCTCGACCCCAACGGGTACGTCGTCGTCGAGCACCCCTCGACCGGCACCAACCTGCCGGGCGTCTTCGCCGCGGGCGACCTGGTCGACCACCACTACCGCCAGGCGATCACCGCCGCCGGCACCGGCTGCGCCGCCGCGCTGGACGCCGAGCGCTACCTCGCAGCGCTCGACACCGTCTCCTCGTCCCCGGCCGAGGCCCAGGCGCGCGTCGACGCCGAGGTCGCTGCCGAGACCGTGCAGACCGCCGGCGCCTGACCAGCCGGCCGCCGGCACCCGCTGGTGGGTCGACCGCCGGAACAACCGTCGGCGCACCGGTGTTCACTCCTCAGCAGCACCCAGCAGCACACACACTCCAGGGAAGGATCCTCACGTGGGCAACATCGCAGCCGTGACCGACGCCGAGTTCGAGGCGCAGGTCCTCAAGTCCGACAAGCCGGTCCTCGTGGACTTCTGGGCCGAGTGGTGCGGTCCGTGCCGCCAGGTCGCCCCGATCCTCGACGAGATCGCCGGCGCGCACGGCGACAAGATCTCCTTCTTCAAGATGAACGTCGACGAGAACCCCGTCACCCCGTCGTCCTACCGGGTCACCGGCATCCCGACGATCAACGTCTACCAGGGCGGTGAGGTCGTGAAGACGATCGTCGGCGCCCGCCCGAAGGCGACGCTGCTCAACGAGCTCTCGGAGTTCATCTCCGCATGACGAGGGGGCTCCGCCCCCTTGGACCCGCCGGCCCGAGCCCCGGTCCCGCCGGCTCGAGCCTCAGCGCCCCGCGGCCCTCGACACCGTCCCCCGCGACGGCGTCGGGGGCCGTACCGGTTTCGGCGCCGGTCGCACCGCGCCGAGCAGCCGCTCCACCGCCGCCTCGACCTCGTCGCGCCAAGTCAGCGCCGAGCGCAGCTCCATCCGCATCCGCGGGTTCGTGGGGTGCGCGCGCTGCGTCCCGAAGCCGACGCCCGCGAGGAAGCCGGCCGGCACCAGGCACGGCGCCACCGCGCCGGGCAGGGTGGTGCCGAACGCCTCGACCGCGCGGATCCCCCCGCGGTTGATGAGGTCGCGGGCCATCCCCTGCACCAGCATCCGCCCCAGCCCCCCGCCGACGTGGGCCGGATCGACGTACGCCGTCGTCAGCAGCACCGCGTCCGGGCTCACCGGCGCCGTGGGGATGCCCGCCGCGCCCGGGGCGTACGCCGGCGGCACGTAGACCGCGTGCCCGACCGGCTCGCCGTCCACCAGCACCACCTGTCCGCACGAGCCCCACTCGCGCAGCACCTCCGAGAGCCAGGCCCGCTTCTCCGCGGCCGGGTCCTCGACCCGCCGTCGGGTGACGGGGTCCAGCTCCCAGAACAGGCAGGAGCGGCACGGGGACGTGAGCGCGTCGAGGTGGTCGAGCGTGAGCCGGACGACCTTGCGGGACACCTGTGCACCTCCTGCCCGCCATGCTAGGCGGGCGCCTGCGAGGATGGGCGCCGTGCGCCAGATCCGCCAGAGCCGCAAGCTCCGCAACGTCCGCTACGACGTCCGCGGTCCGATCCTGGTCGAGGCGCAGCGCCTCGAGAGCGAGGGCCACCGGATCCTGAAGCTCAACATCGGCAACACCGCGCCGTTCGGGTTCGAGGCGCCCGAGGCGATCGTCGCCGACATCGTGCACCACCTGCCGGACTCCCAGGGGTACGCCGACTCCCGCGGCATCTACGAGGCGCGCACCGCGGTCATGAACTACTACCAGTCGCGCGGGCTGCGCGACGTCCGCGTCGACGACGTCTTCATCGGCAACGGCGTCTCCGAGCTGATCTCCATGGTGCTGCAGGCCTTCGTCGACGACGGCAACGAGATCCTCGTGCCGGCCCCGGACTACCCGCTGTGGACCGGGGCGATCACCCTGGCCGGCGGCACCGCGGTGCACTACCGGTGCGACGAGGAGGACGACTGGAACCCTGACCTCGCCGACATCGAGTCGAAGATCACCGAGAACACCCACGCCCTGGTGATCATCAACCCCAACAACCCGACCGGCGCGGTCTACAGCGAGGAGACCGTCAAGGGGCTCGTCGGCATCGCGCGCCGCCACGACCTGGTCGTGATGGCCGACGAGATCTACGAGAAGATCCTCTTCGAGGACGCCGTGCACCACCACGCGGCGACGTACGCCGGCAACGACGTGCTGTGCCTGACCTTCAGCGGGCTCTCCAAGGCCTACCGCGTCTGCGGCTACCGCGCCGGCTGGGTGATGATCTCCGGCCCCAAGGAGCTGGCGACCGACTTCATCGAGGGCCTCACCCTCATCGCGAACATGCGGATGTGCGCCAACGTGCCCGCCCAGCACGCGATCCAGACAGCGCTGGGCGGCTACCAGTCCGTCGAGGAGCTCATCGGCCCGGGTGGTCGCTACTACGAGCAGGCGATGCTCGCCCACCGGCTGCTCAACGAGATCCCCGGCGTCTCGAGCGTCAAGCCCCGCGGCGCGCTCTACTGCTTCCCGCGCCTGGACCCCGAGGTCTACCCGATCGAGGACGACGAGGCGTTCGTCATCGACCTGTTGCGCGCCAAGAAGCTGCTGGTCACCCACGGGACCGGCTTCAACTGGCCCGACCCCGACCACTTCCGGCTCGTCACCCTCCCCGCGGTCGACGTGCTGGAGGAGGCGATCGGGCGGATCGCGGACTTCCTCGCCGTACGTCGCTGACCCACCGACCCTCCGCCGGACCGCTCGCTGGGCCCGGGCTCTACGCTCACCGCATGCGCGACATCAGCTACCCGCCCATCATCCTGACGGCGAAGACGGTCTTCCGCCTGCTGGGGCAGCGGTTCCAGATGAGCGGGACGGAGCACGTGCCCACGAGCGGGGGCGCGCTGCTGGCGTGCAACCACGTCGGCTACCTCGACTTCATCTACGGCGGCCTCGCGGCGAACCCGTCGGGGCGGCTGGTGCGGTTCATGGCCAAGAAGGAGATCTTCGACCACCCCGTGGGCGGCCCGGTCATGCGCTCGATGCACCACATCGCCGTCGACCGGGGCGAGGGGCTCGCGTCCTACCACGCCGCCGTCGACCACCTCCGCGCCGGCGAGGTGGTCGGCATCTTCCCCGAGGCCACGATCTCGCGCTCCTTCGAGGTCAAGGAGATCAAGACCGGTGCCGTCCGCATCGCCGCGGCGGCCTCCGTCCCGCTCATCCCGGTCGCGCTCTGGGGGACGCAGCGGATGCTCACCAAGGACCACCCCAAGGACTTCTCCCGGGGCAAGACCATCGCGATCCGGGTCGGTGAGCCGCTGCACCCGACCGGTGAGGACCCGGTCGCCGAGACCGCCGAGCTGCACGCCGCGATGTCGTCCCTGGTCGACGAGACGATCGCCGGCTACCCCGCCGACGAGCAGCCGCCGGGCAGCTGGTGGCTGCCCGCCCGCCACGGCGGGTCGGCGCCCACGCCGGAGGAGGCCCTACGCCTCGACGCCGAGGAGAAGCGCGAGCGCGCCGCCCGGCGGGCGGCCAAGCGCGCCCAAGGCTGATCCCGGCTGTTCCGGAACGTGTTCGCGGCCGATCCGACGCCGCTGACGGTCGTTGGCGGCCCTGATCCGGTTCTCCAGGAACGATTCTGAGCGAGCTCACCGCGTCGACAACTCCGCAAATGTGCGGGTCGGTCGCCCTGGGGGCGCTACCAGACCGACATTCGGGCGCAACTGCGCGGTTGTGGACCACTCGCAGCCCCCGACAGATCGTTTTGTCGACAAAACGATATATCGGCGAATGGCTAGATCACCCGGTCCTGGCGGTTCCGCGGGTCCATGATGTCGGCGATCCGCCGCAGGTCGTCGATCGAGGCGAACTCGACGGTGATCTTGCCCTTGGTGCGGCCGACGTCGATCTTCACGCGGGTCTCCAGGCGGTCCGACAACCGCTCGACCAGGTCGTCGACGTCGGCGCCCGTTTCACGTGAAACACGGGCCGTCCGCTTGCCGCCGCCGGTCTCGCCGACGGCGACGATCTCCTCGAGCCCGCGAACGCTGATGCCCTCGGCGACGACGCGGGAGGCCAGCCGGTCCTGCAGGTCCGCGTCGTCGACGGCCAGCAGCGAGCGGGCGTGGCCGGCCGACAGCACGCCGGCCGCCACCCGGCGCTGCACAGCCGGGCTCAGCCGCATCAGGCGGAGCGTGTTGCTGATCTGCGGGCGGGAACGGCCGATCCGCTGGGCCAGCTCCTCGTGGGTGCAGCCGAAGTCCTCGAGGAGCTGTGCGTACGCCGCGGCCTCCTCGAGCGGGTTGAGCTCGGAGCGGTGGAGGTTCTCCAGGAGGGCGTCCCGGAGCATGTCGGTGTCCTCGGTCTCCCGGACGATCGCCGGGATCCGCTCCAGGCCGGCCTCCTGGGACGCGCGCCAGCGGCGCTCGCCCATGACCAGCTCGTAGGCGTCCCGTCCGGTGCGCCGGACCACCACCGGCTGCAGCAGGCCGACCTCGCGGATCGAGTGGACCAGCTCGGCCATCGCGTCCTCGTCGAACACCTGTCGCGGCTGCACGCGGTTCGGCGTGATCCGCCCGACCGGGATCTCCGCGAAGTGGGCGCCCTCGACCGGAGCGAGCTCCTCGCCCGCCGGTCCGGTTCCCGTCGCGGCGACCCGGGCCGACCCGGTTCCGACGACCGGGGCACCGCCACCCGGGCGGCCGCCCTCGGCCGGCGCAGCATCCTCGGCAGGGGCATCGGCCGGCGACGGGCCGGTGGGGATCAGCGAGCCCAGGCCACGGCCGAGCCCACGGCGAGCAGGCGGCTTGGTCGTCACGCGGATGCTCCCTGGCTGGTCCGGGGCTTGGTCGCGATCTCCCGGGCGGCCTCCAGGTAGCTCAGCGCGCCGGGGGAGCCGGGGTCGTAGGTCATCACCGTCTGGCCGTACGACGGCGCCTCGGACACCCGCACGGAACGGGGGATCGCGGTCCGGAGCACCTGCGGCCCGAAGTGCTCGCGCACCTCCTCCGCGACGTTGGCGGCGAGCCGGGTGCGGGCGTCGTACATCGTGATCAGGATCGTGGACACGTCCAGCCCCGGGTTCAGGTGCGCCTTGACCATCTCGACGGTCTCGAGCAGCTGGCCGAGCCCCTCGAGGGCGTAGTACTCGGCCTGGATCGGGATCAGCATCTCGTCGCCCGCGACCAGCGCATTGAGGGTGAGCAGACCGAGCGACGGCGGGCAGTCGACGATGACGTAGTCGAACCGGTCCTCGCCCGCCTCCTCCGCAGTGCCGACGAGGGGGTGGCCCGTGATCGCCTTCTTCAGGCGTCCTTCCCGAGCGACCACGCTGACCAGCTCGATCTCCGCGCCGGCGAGGTCGATCGTCGCCGGGACCACGAACAGGTTCTCCAGGTCCTCGCTGGGAGCGACCACCTCCTCGAGGGGTACGCCGTCGACGAGCGCGTCGTAGGTGGACGGCGTGCCCCGGCGGTGGTCGATGCCGAGCGCGGTCGACGCGTTGCCCTGCGGGTCGAGGTCGATCACGAGCACCCGCTGGCCGAGCTGCGCCAGCGCTGCCGCGACGTTCACCGTGGACGTCGTCTTGCCGACGCCACCCTTCTGGTTCGCGACGACGAACACCCGGGTCGCGTCCGGCCGGGGGACCGCGGGCCGAGCGCGGGCGCCCTGCCGGGCCAGGATGCTGTGCTGGGCGGCCTTCGCCAGCGGCGTCTGGTCGTCCTCGAACCCCGTGCCGTATGCCGCCAGGTCGGCCGCCGTGCGGACCGTGAAACCTCGGTTCGCGGTCGTTTCACGTGAAACATCGGTCGGGTCCGGCACGGACGGCTCCTGTGGACAACATCGGTCGTTCTGTGGACAGTCACGCTCAGGGGCACCCCGCCGAGCGGTGGATAACTTCGGGGAGAGCGCTGTACGACCCGGTCAGCGACGCTTGCGCGAGGATCCCGAGCGCCGCCGGCCCGACGTCGCGCGCATAGCCGGCCCGGTGGTGCGCGGCCACGATACCGACGCCGGATCGGCCCACGAAACCCGGACGGCGACGGTCGTCTCCGGCAGGACGCCCACCCCCAGCTCGCGCACCTCCGGGGTCGCGCAGGCGAACCGCCCGAGCACCGGGGCAGCCTCCTCGATCTCCGCGGCGACGGAGGAGCCCTTCATCGCCAACAGCGCGCCGTGGGCGTCGACCAGCGGCATCGACCACTCGAGCAGCCGGCCCAGGGGAGCCACCGCCCGCGAGGTCACCACGTCGTAGCGGCGCTCGCCGTGCAGGGCATCGGCGCGACCACGCACCACCTCGACCTGGCTCAGGCCCAGCTCGTCGACGACCTCCCCCAGGAAGGTCGTACGCCGCAGCAGCGGCTCGACGAGGGTCAGCGTGAGGTCGGGTCGTGCGATCGCCAGCACGATCCCGGGCAGGCCGGCCCCGGACCCGATGTCGGCGACCGAGGAGCCCTCCGGCACCCACTCGCCGAGCACGGCGCAGTTGAGCACGTGGCGCGTCCACAGGCGAGGCGCCTCACGCGGGCCGATCAGCCCACGGACCACGCCCTCGGTCGCGAGCAGCTCGGCGTACCGCTCGGCCAGCGGCAACCGGTCGGACGCGAACACCCTCCGCGCCTCGGCGGGCACGGAGGGTGTCTCGGTTTCACGTGGAACGTCGTCGGTCATCGCGAGGGGAGGGTCACTCCGGCAGCACGACCACGTGGCGCCGGGGCTCGACGCCCTCGGACTCCGAGACGAGGCCGGCGGCGGCGACCGCGTCGTGGACGACCTTGCGCTCGAACGGCGACATCGGATCGAGGGAGACCGGGGCGCCGGACTCCTTGACCCGGGTCACCGTCTCCGCGGCCAGCGCGACGAGCTGCTCGCGCTTCTGCGCGCGGTACCCGGAGATGTCGAGCATGAGGCGGGAGCGCTCGCCGGTCTCGCGGTAGACCGCGAGCCGGGTCAGCTCCTGCAGCGCGTCCAGCACCTCGCCGTCCCGGCCGACCAGCTGCGAGAGCTCGGCCCCGACGACGGAGACGACCGCGCGGTCACCCTCGACGTCGATGTCCAGGTCGCCGTCGAGGTCGGCGATGTCCAGCAGCTCCTCGAGGTAGTCCGCGGCGATGTCGCCCTCGGCCTCGAGCTGCTCCACCCGGGAGGGACGCGCGTCGGCAGCGGCGGCGGCCGGCTCCTCGACCGCCGGGGCGTCCTGCGCGACGCCGGTCTGCTCGCTGGTCTCGTGGCTCACTTCTGCTTCCCACCTTCGGTCCTGCCGCCGGACGGGCGCTGCCCGCCGCCGGACTTGCGTTGCTGTCGGGTCTGCTTGCGCGGCTGCTGCCGCTGCGCCGGACGTCGCTCGACCGGCGTCTCGGGCACGGCCTCGACCGCCGTGGCCTCGGCCGGCTGGCCCTTGCGAGCGGCCTTGGCGCGGTCACGCTCCTGCTTCGCGGCGAACGCCGGCGTGCCGGGCGCGGGGTTGTTGCGGATGACGTAGAACTGCTGGCCCATCGTCCACAGGTTCGAGGTCGTCCAGTAGAAGAGGACACCGATCGGGAACGCGATGCCTCCGACGGCGAAGACAACCGGCAGCACGTAGAGCAGCATCTTCTGCTGCTGGGCGTACGGGCCGCTCAGCGCGTCTGCCGGCATGTTCTTGCTCATCAGCTGCCGCTGGGTGAGGAACGTGGTCGCGGTCATCGCCACGACGAGGACCGCGGCGAGGAGCATCACGCCGAGGTGGCCGTCGGCGTTGAGGAACGTGTTCGCGATCGGGATCTGGCCGAACAGCTCCGCACCACCGAACTGCTCGGCCTGCTCCTCGGTCAGCACGCCGCGCGGGTTCCCGTGCGAGGCCTGGTCGATCAGCCGGAACAGCGCGAAGAAGATCGGCATCTGCAGCAGGATCGGCAGGCAGGACGCGAACGGGTTGGTGCCCGCGTCCTTGTAGAGCTTCATCGTCTCCTGCGCGAGACGCTCCCGGTCGTGGCCGTACTTCTTTTGCAGCTCCTTGACCTTGGGCTGGATGAGCTGCATGTTGCGGCTGGACTTGATCTGCTTGACGAACAGCGGGATCAGCGCCGCACGGATCACCAGGGTCAGGCCCACGATCGAGAGCACCCACGACGCGCCGCCCGCGGGGTTGAGGCCCACCGCCTCGAAGGCCTTGTGGAACCCCACCATGACCACCGAGATCACGTAGTAGAGCGGCGTCATGATGAAGCTGCCGATGGAGGTGAAGAAGTCCACGGGGTCAGGCTCCTTGCGTCGGTGAGGGAGAAGGGCCCGCGCTGGTGCGGGGTGGAACGGGGTCGTAGCCGCCGGGGGCCCACGGGTGGCACCGGGACAGGCGTCGCACCGCCAGCCAGGTGCCGCGCAGGCTGCCGTGCACGGTGACCGACTCCAGGGCGTAGGCCGAGCAGGAGGGGTGGTAGCGGCAGACCTGGCCGTACAACGGGCTGATCACGGCCCGGTAGGCGCGCAGCAGCGCGATGAGGACGTGCTTCACCGGTGCACCGCCTTCACGCCGGCACCGCTGCGGAGCGCGCCAGGACGCGACGCAGGCCGTGCGCGAGGTCAGCGCCCAGCTCGGCGTACGACGCCTCCGCGGCCGCGGGCAGCGCCCGGACCACGAGCACAGCAGAGCCCGGGAGCGACGGAACGTGCTCCCGGGCCAGGTGTCGCAGACGGCGCTTCACGCGGTTGCGGGTGACGGCATCACCGACCGCCTTGCTCACGACGAAGCCCACGCGGGGTGGGTCGTCGCGGCCCTCGCCGGGGGTCCACAGGTGGACCACCAGCGTGCGCGACCCCGCTCGCTCCCCGGCACGGGCGGCGACACGGAACGAGTCCGCGTCGACCAACCGGTGCGCCGGTGGGAGCACAGCGGGGTCGGAGCTGGGCGGCGGCGCGGCGGCAGCCGTCAGACGGCCAGGCTCTTGCGGCCCTTGCGGCGACGCGAGGAGAGGATGGCGCGGCCGGCACGGGTGCGCATGCGCAGGCGGAAGCCGTGCACCTTGTGGCGGCGACGGTTGTTCGGCTGGTACGTACGCTTGCTCACGAGCTCTTCCTTCGGTGGTGGTTCGGGACATCGACCCCGGCGGGATCGGCAGTGCCGTCGTGGATCCGTGCGGACACGCCCCACGACTGCTTTTCGGCTGGCACCGCCCACCCACGCGAGGCTGACCTCCCGTGGACGTGCGGCACCGGTCGACACCGGGCGACCGGCCAACGGTACGCGCAGCCGAATCCCAGGGTCAAACCGGCGGAGAGCGCCTGGGGCGCCCCGCCGAGGCCAGCCTACGGGCCTGTGGATGACGGCTTGCCGGTGGCGCGATGCCGGGGTTAGGTTCGAGGCCGTCGAGATTCCCCTCCGGCCTCCCGCGGACGCCCGCCGACCGGCCCGGTGACCTGGGTCACCGAGGTTTTCAACAGGCGCCTGACCTGGGAAAACACCGATTCCACCGGAACCGGTGCCGGGTCTCGGCCAGACTCCTCCACAGCGAGCGGGTCGCGTTCACAACCTGTGGACAAAGCTGTGGAACACCGTGAGCAGAGAGAAGGGGACCACCCATCGTGGACCAGAGCACGCCGGACCTCGGCACCGCCTGGCGACAGGTCGTCGACGACCTCCAGCCGCACCAGCGGGCCTGGCTGACGGCCAGCGAGCCGGTGACCCTGCACGAGAGCACCGCGATCGTCGCCGTCCCCAACGACTTCACCCGGGGACAGCTCGAGGGCCGGCTCCGAGGTCAGCTCGAGGACGCCCTGACGATGGCCTTCGGGCGCGAGATCCGGATCGCGGTGACGGTGAACCCCGCCCTCGACCTCGAGGCGGTCGCGCCGCCGCCGGCGCAGCAGGCACCGGCCGAGCTCCCGGTCCACTCCGACGTCGACTTGTCGACATCTCGACAAGGCGCGCTCGCCTCCGTCCAGCCGTTGCGACCGGACGTCGACGCGCACGCCCTCGGCGGCGCGCCCGGGCCCGGCGCCGAGGTCGGCCGGACCGAGCCCACCGACGGTGGCTACCTCGGCGACAACTTCCCCGGCCACGGCGCGCACAGCGGCCCGGCCGGCGGTGACCACGGTCGCCCGACGGCGCTGGAGACCCGGCTCAACCCGAAGTACACCTTCGAGACGTTCGTCATCGGCTCGTCCAACCGCTTCCCCCACGCCGCCGCGGTGGCCGTGGCCGAGGCGCCGGGCAAGGCCTACAACCCGCTGCTCGTCTACGGCGACTCCGGCCTGGGCAAGACCCACCTGCTCCACGCGATCGGGCACTACGTCCGCAGTCTCTACACCGGGGCGAAGGTGCGCTACGTGTCGAGCGAGGAGTTCACCAACGAGTTCATCAACGCGATCCGCGACGACCGGCAGGACCGGTTCAAGCGCCGCTACCGCGACGTGGACGTGCTGCTCATCGACGACATCCAGTTCCTGGAGGGCAAGACCCAGACCCAGGAGGAGTTCTTCCACACGTTCAACACGCTCCACAACGCCAACAAGCAGATCGTGCTGACCTCCGACCGCGCACCCAAGCGGCTCGAGGCGCTCGAGGACCGCCTGCGCAACCGGTTCGAGTGGGGGCTCATCACCGACGTCCAGCCCCCGGACCTCGAGACCCGCATCGCGATCCTGCGCAAGAAGGCCGCGATGGACCGGCTCACCGCGCCGCCGGACGTGCTGGAGTTCATCGCCTCCAAGATCCAGACCAACATCCGCGAGCTCGAGGGCGCGTTGATCCGGGTGACGGCGTTCGCGAACCTGAACCGGCAGGAGGTCGACATGACCCTCGCCGAGATCGTGCTCAAGGACCTCATCCCCGAGGGCGGCGAGCCGGAGATCACCGCCGGGCTGATCATCGCCCAGACCGCGGCGTACTTCGGCCTCTCCATCGACGAGCTCACCGGTCCCAGCCGCGGGCGGCACCTGGTCATGGCCCGGCAGATCGCGATGTACCTGTGCCGCGAGCTCACCGACCTGTCGCTGCCGAAGATCGGCGCGCAGTTCGGCAACCGCGACCACACGACGGTGATGTACGCCGACCGCAAGATCAACCAGCTGCTCGCCGAGCGCCGCGCGGTCTTCAACCAGGTCAGCGAGCTGACCAACCGCGTGAAGATGCAGGCCCGCCAGGGCTGAGCCCCGGACGGAGCCCGGGCCGGGTCGGGCAGGGGCGGGCCGGGTCTCAGCCCGCGGAGGCGTCCAGGCCCTGCAGCAGCGTGCCGAGGTCGCGGCGCAGGCGCAACAGCTCCTCGAAGGACAACCCCATCCCCTCGAGCAGCCGGCCCGGCACGTCGGCCACCCGGTCGCGCAGGGCCGCGCCCGCGGCGGTCGGCTCCACGAGCACCCGCCGCTCGTCGGCCGGGTCGCGCCGCCGCGAGACGTGGCCGGCCGCCTCCATCCGCTTCAGCAGCGGCGTGAGCGTGCCGGAGTCCAGCCGCAGCCGGCGCCCGAGGTCGCCGACGCTGACCGGCCCGTCGGCCTCCCACAGCGCGAGCAGAGTGAGGTACTGCGGGTAGGTCAGGCCGACGTCGGCGAGGAGCTCGGCGTACCGCTGGGTGACCGCACGGGTGGCGGCGTACAACGGGAAGCAGAGCTGCTCGTCCAGGGCGAGCTGGGGGTGGTCGGTCACGCGACCCAGGCTAACCCCTTGCGCTATTCCATTGTGCACAATACGTTTGCGCACATGAAGACTCTCTACACCGCCAGCGCGGCCGCGACCGGGGACGGCCGCAACGGTCACGTCCAGTCCACCGACGGCTTCATCGACGCCGATGTCCGCACCCCGCCGGAGATGGGCGGCCCGGGTGGGGCCACCAACCCCGAGCAGCTCTTCGCCGCGGGGTACGCCGCCTGCTTCCACTCCGCCCTCAAGCTCGTCGCGGGCAAGGCCGGCGCTGACACGACCGACTCCGAGGTCGTCGCCGACGTCTCGATCGGCCCGAACGACGAAGGCGGCTTCGCCCTGGCCGTGCAGCTGGAGGTGACGCTCCCCCAGGTCGAGGCCGACCGGGCTCGGGAGCTGGTCGAGCAGGCCCACCAGGTGTGCCCCTACTCCAACGCGACCCGCGGCAACGTCGAGGTGACCCTCACCGTCGCCTGATCCCACAGGCGTCCTCCACAGCCGGCGAACCACCGTTCCTGTCGTTCCCGCTGTGGACCAGCCCGCCCCGCAGGCACGAACTACACGGGGAGGATCTGGGGAGAACCCGAGGAACCACTCCGCGCCGACGGCCGGGCTCCACACCGGCAGCCCGGCCGTCCCGTGTGGTTCCACAGCCCCTGTGAGTCACGAGTGCACCGCACGACCTGGGAGAACGCGGTTCCTCCACAGATTCCACTGCACCTATGACTCCTCCCTACCTCCAGACATCCCGATCCCCCGTGGAACTCCACCCGGCCCCTCCCCCTGGGGACGAACGACCCGGCCGGTCCTCCCGAGGTCGCGCGCCTCCACAGCAGCGGTCGAGGGCAAACCACACCGAACCTCCCGCGCCCGCACCCCACGTGGCAGGATGCGCATCCCGTCCGTCCCTGACCTGAAGGACCACGAATCGTGAAGTTCCGCGTCGACCGCGACGTGCTCGCGGATGCCGTCGCCTGGGCCGCCCGCAGCCTGCCGGTCCGACCGAGCGTGCCGGTGCTCGCCGGTCTGCTCATCGACGCGAGCGACGACGGCCTGGTGCTCTCGACCTTCGACTACGAGACGTCCGCCCGGGCGACGCTCAGCGCCGAGGTCAACGACGAGGGCCGCGCCCTGGTCAGCGGGCGGCTGCTCTCCGACATCTGCCGCAGCCTGCCGAGCAAGCCGGTCGAGATGACGCTCGAGGGCGCCCGGGTCTCGCTGACCTGCGGGTCCGCGCGGTTCAGCCTCCAGACGATGCCGGTCGAGGACTACCCGACGCTGCCGGAGATGCCGGCGGCGACCGGCACGGTGCAGAGCGACGAGTTCGCGCACGCAGTCGCCCAGGCCGTCACCGCGGCCGGTCGCGACGACATGCTGCCGGTCCTGACCGGCGTGCGGATCGAGATCGACGGCTCGACGATCTCGCTGCTGGCCACCGACCGCTTCCGGCTCTCGCAGCGCGAGCTCGGCTGGGACCCGCGCACCCCCGACGAGTCCGCCGCCGCGCTGGTGCCGGCCAAGGTGCTCGGCGACACCGCCAAGTCGCTCACCGCCGGCAGCGAGGTCACCATCGCGCTGGCGGCCACCGGCTCGGGCGAGGGCATCATCGGCTTCGAGGGCAACGCGCCCGGCGGCGTACGACGCACCACCACGCGGCTGCTGGACGGGGAGTTCCCGAAGGTCCGCAGCCTGTTCCCGAACGAGCACCTCACCGTCGCGAAGGTCGAGAAGGCCGCGCTGGTGGAGTCGGTCAAGCGCGTCGCGCTCGTCGCCGAGCGCAACACCGCGGTGCAGCTGGCGTTCAGCGACGGCGTGCTCACGCTCGACGCCGGCTCCGGCGACGAGGCGCAGGCCTCGGAGTCGATCCCGGCCGAGGTCGACGGCGACGACATCACCACGGGCTTCAACCCGCAGTTCCTGCTCGACGGCCTGACCGCCATCGACCAGCCGGTGGTCGAGCTGGCGTTCACCCAGTCCTCGAAGCCGGTCGTCATCAGCGGGTCCGCCCCGGAGGGCGCCGAGGCGACCGACCCGGGCTTCCGCTACCTCCTGATGCCTCGACGACTCCTCTCCTGAGGGTGGGTACCGTCCGGCGTACGGCCTGACCCCCACAGCCCTCACAGGAGGAAGCAGATGGACCTCGGACTCGTCGGCCTCGGCAAGATGGGCGGCAACATGCGCGAGCGCCTGCGCCGCGCCGGCCACACCGTCGTCGGCTACGACCGGAACCCGGACGTCAGCGACGCCGACTCGCTCGAGGACATGGTCTCCCGGCTGCCCTCCCCCAAGGTCGTGTGGGTGATGGTGCCGGCCGGTGACCCGACGCACGCGACCGTGGCCGAGCTGGCCGGCCTGCTCGGCGAGGGCGACCTGGTCATCGACGGCGGCAACTCGCGCTGGACCGACGACCTGGCCCACGCCGAGCGGCTCGCCGAGAAGGGCATCGGCTTCGTCGACTGCGGCGTCTCCGGTGGCGTCTGGGGCCTGGAGAACGGCTACGCGCTGATGTACGGCGGTGACGCCGACGACGTCGCGAAGGCCCAGCCGATCTTCGACGCGCTCAAGCCGGAGGGCGAGTTCGGGTCGGTGCACGCCGGCAAGGTGGGCGCCGGCCACTTCTCGAAGATGGTCCACAACGGCATCGAGTACGCGATGATGCAGTCCTACGCCGAGGGCTGGGAGCTGCTCGACAAGGTCGACATGGTCGAGAACGTCACCGAGGTGATGCGCTCGTGGCGCGAGGGCACGGTCATCCGGTCCTGGCTGCTCGACCTGCTGGTCGCCGCGCTGGACGACGAGCCGGGCCTCGAGGGGATCCGCGGCTACGCCGAGGACTCCGGCGAGGGTCGGTGGACGGTGGAGGCCGGCATCGAGCACGCCGTCGCGACGCCGGCGATCACCGCCGCGCTCTACGCCCGGTTCGTCTCCCGCCAGGACGACTCGCCCGCGATGAAGGCGGTCGCGGCGATGCGCAACCAGTTCGGCGGCCACGCCATGCAGACCGCCGCGCCCAAGGGCGGCGACGCGGCCGGCACCCCGGCGGAGAGCGGTACGCCGGACCAGTCCGGGTCGGCGCAGCAGGCCGGCTCCGGCGACGGCTCGGCGCCCGCGGAGAGCTAGCCGACCCACGGTGCACGTCTCCCACCTCACCCTGCACGACTTCCGCTCCTACGCCTCCGTCGACGTCGAGCTCGGCCCGGGCGTCACGGCGTTCGTCGGCCGCAACGGTCAGGGCAAGACCAACCTGGTCGAGGCGGTGGACTACCTCTCCCGGCTCAGCTCGCACCGGGTCGCCAGCGACGCCCCGCTCGTGCGGGCGGGTGCCGACCAGGCCGTCGTCCGCGCGGCGGTGGTGCGCGACGGACGGACCGCGGTGCTCGAGGTCGAGATCAACCCCGGCCGCTCCAACCGCGCGCGGATCAACCGCTCGCCGCTCCCCCGCGCCCGCGAGCTGGTCGGCCTGGTGCGCACGGTCGTCTTCTCCCCCGAGGACCTCACCCTGGTCAAGGGCGACCCCTCGGACCGCCGGCGGTTCCTCGACGACCTGCTGGTGCTGCGCGCGCCGCGCCTGGCCGGCGTGCGCTCGGACTACGACCGGGTGCTGAAGCAGCGCAACTCGCTGCTCAAGACGATCGGAGCGGCCCGCCGGGGCAGCTCGTCGCAGGAGGCCGCGCTCGCGACCCTCGCGGTGTGGGACGACAACCTGGCGCGGACCGGCGCCGAGCTGCTGGCGGCCCGGCTCGGCCTGGTGGAGCGGCTGGCGCCGTACGTCGGCAAGGCCTACGAGACCGTCGCCCGCGGCGCGGGCCGCGACGACGCCGAGATCGAGTACCGCCCCTCCTTCGACCTCGGCGACGCGCGCGACGCCGCCGCGCTGGGCGAGCGGCTGCTCGCGGAGGTCGAGCGCCGGCGCGGCGACGAGATCGACCGGGGCATCTCGCTCGTCGGGCCGCACCGCGACGACCTGCTGCTCACCCTCGCCCAGGGCGGCGGCGAGCAGAAGCTCCCGGTCAAGGGGTACGCGTCGCACGGCGAGTCCTGGTCCTTCGCGCTGGCGCTGCGCCTGGCGTCGTACGACCTGTTGCGCGCCGACGGCGACGACCCGATCCTGGTGCTCGACGACGTCTTCGCCGAGCTCGACACCGAGCGGCGCGCGCAGCTGGCCGAGCTGGTGGCCGGCGCCGAGCAGGTCCTGGTGACCGCCGCGGTCGGCGCGGACGTGCCCGAGGCGCTGGCCGGCGCCCGGTTCACCGTCGCCGGAGGTGAGGTACGCCGCGATGACTGACGAGCCGGACGCGCCTGCCGCGACCCCCGACGACCTCGACCACTCCGACGACCCCGACCCCGAGCACCGCGACGACGGCCTCGACCTCGCCCGGGCCCTGACCCGCGCCACCGCGGGCTCCACCCCGCGCGCCCGGCGCCGCCGGCCGTGGACGGAGCGACCGCGCGGGACCCGGGTCACCGGCTCGCACCCCGACGACCGCGACCCCCAGCTGATCGACAGCACGCTCGGTCGGCTGGTCGCCGAGCGCGGGTGGGAGCTCGACCTGCGGGTGCACGGCGTCTTCGGGCGCTGGGCCGAGCTCGTGGGCGACGACGTCGCGGCGCACTGCACACCGGAGTCCTTCGAGGAGGGCCGGCTGGTCGTGCGCACCGACTCGACCGCGTGGGCCACCCAGCTGCGGCTGCTCGCGCCGGCGGTCGTGCGCCGGCTCAACGAGGACCTCGGGCACGGCACGGTCACCGTGATCGAGGTGCTGGGACCGCACGGACCGACCTGGAAGAAGGGCCCGCGCTCGGCCCGCGACGGTCGCGGACCTCGCGACACCTACGGCTGACGTTCTGGCGATCTGGGAGCCCCGGAGCCGTACCCGTCCCTGTCCGACCCCCTGGTCGCGGCTCCTGGTGCCGGTTGCGAGCCGCCTAGGGGCTCGCGCGCGGACCGGACGCCCCCGCGCCACGGCTCGTCGCGTGGCTGGCGGCCCGCCAGGCGGTACCATGGCCGACGGGTCGCGTGCGCGCGACCCGTTCCGTGCCGGGCCCTCGTTCCAGGGCGGCCCGCCCGATCGCCCGAGAAGAAGGTGGACGTGTCCGAGGAGAGTCTCTCCCCCGCCCAGTCCGAGGCAGAGCAGCAGGCCGCGGCACATCCCGAGGCCCAGGCCGAGCAGGTCGCGGCGGTGCTGTCCTCCTCCCGCGTCGAGGCCGACTACGACGCCTCCGCCATCCAGGTCCTGGAGGGCCTCGAGGCGGTGCGCAAGCGGCCGGGCATGTACATCGGCTCGACCGGTGAGCGCGGCCTGCACCACCTGATCTGGGAGATCGTGGACAACGCGGTCGACGAGCGGATGGCCGGCTACTGCGACCGCATCGTCGTCACGCTGTGCGCCGACGGCGCGATGCGCGTGGAGGACAACGGCCGCGGCATCCCCACCGACACCGCCGCCGGGCAGGAGCTCCCCGCCCTGACGCTGGCGCTGACCGTCCTGCACGCGGGCGGCAAGTTCGGTGGCGGCGGCTACAAGGTCTCCGGCGGTCTGCACGGCGTCGGCGTCTCGGTCGTGAACGCGCTGTCGACCCGCCTGGTCGCCGAGGTCCGCAACCGCGGTCACCTGTGGCGCCAGACCTTCCTCCTCGGCGTGCCCCAGGGGCCGCTCGAGCAGGTGCGGCCGATGGAGGAGGGCGAGCGCACCGGCACGACCATCACCTGGTGGGCCAGCCCCGAGATCTTCGAGACCACGACGTACTCCCTGGAGACCATCACCTCCCGGATCCGGGAGATGGCCTTCCTCAACAAGGGCCTGGAGATCGTCGTGCGCGACGAGCGCCAGGGCGCCGAGGCCGTCGCCGAGGCGGTCGAGGACGACACGGTCGCGGACGCCGTCGACGGCGCTGCCGACGCCCCGCAGAAGTCCGGTGGCGCGCTCGAGCAGGTGTTCAAGTACGACCGGGGCCTCGTCGACTTCGTCGCGCACCTCAACCGCACCCGGACCGCCTCGAACCCCACGGTCATCTCCTTCGAGGCCGAGTCGCCGGCCGAGGTCGAGAACCACATGTCGCTCGAGGTCGCGATGCAGTGGACCGACACCTACAACGAGTCGGTCCACACCTTCGCCAACGCGATCAACACCGCCGAGGGCGGCACGCACGAGGAGGGCTTCCGCGCGGCGCTCACCTCATTGGTCAACTCCTGGGGCGAGGACTGGGGCCTGATGAAGAAGGCCGAGGACCGCGTCAAGGGCGAGGACATTCGCGAGGGCCTGACCGCGATCATCTCGATCAAGCTCGCCGAGCCGCAGTTCGAGGGCCAGACCAAGGGCAAGCTCGGCAACACGGAGGCCAAGGGCTTCACCCAGCGCGTCGTCAACGACCAGCTCGGCGCGTGGTTCGAGCAGAACCCGACGGAGGGCCGCGAGATCATCCGCAAGGCGCAGGCTGCGGCGCAGGCGCGCAACGCCGCCCGCAAGGCCCGCGACCTCGCGCGTGACCGCAAGGGCCTGCTCGGCAAGGCCGGCCTGCCCGGCAAGCTCTCGGACTGCCAGTCGACCAACCCCGCCGAGTGCGAGGTCTTCATCGTCGAGGGCGACTCCGCGGGCGGCTCGGCCCGGCAGGGCCGCGACCCGCGGATCCAGGCGATCCTCCCGATCCGCGGCAAGATCCTCAACGTCGAGAAGGCGCGCATCGACCGGATCCTGGGCAACCAGGAGGTGCAGTCGATCATCTCCGCGCTCGGCACCGGCATCCAGGAGGACTTCGACCTGGCGAAGCTGCGCTACCACAAGGTGGTGCTGATGGCCGACGCGGACGTCGACGGCCACCACATCAACACGCTGCTGCTGACGCTGCTGTTCCGGTTCATGAAGCCGCTCATCGACCACGGCCACGTGTACATGGCGCAGCCGCCGCTGTACCGGCTGCGCTGGAACAAGCCGCACGAGCACGAGTTCGTCTACTCCGACGCCGAGCGCGACGCGCTGCTGGCGGCGGGCCTCGAGGCCGGCAAGAAGCTGCCCAAGGAGAACCCGGTCCAGCGCTACAAGGGTCTGGGCGAGATGAACGCCAAGGAGCTGTGGGAGACCACGATGGACCCCGACCAGCGGCTGATGCTGCAGGTCACGCTGGACGACGCCGCCCAGGCCGACGAGATCTTCTCGATCCTCATGGGCGAGGACGTCGAGCAGCGCCGTTCCTTCATCCAGCGCAACGCCAAGGACGTCCGATTCCTGGACATCTAGGCGCTCTGGCCCTTTCTGGGCCTTTCTAGAGCGAGCCCTAGACATCCGGTAGAACCAGCGAGAGAGAGCAATCGTGACCGAGACGCCCACCGACGGCGGCGGACCGACCACCCCGGGCCCCGGCGGCCGCATCGAGCCGGTCGAGCTGCAGACCTCGATGCAGCGCGCCTACATCGACTACGCGATGGCCGTCATCGTCGGCCGCGCGCTGCCCGACGTCCGCGACGGGCTCAAGCCGGTGCACCGCCGGGTGCTCTACGCGATGTACGACGGCGGCTACCGCCCCGACCGCGGCTTCTCGAAGTGCTCGCGCGTCGTCGGCGACGTCATGGGTCAGTACCACCCGCACGGCGACACCGCGATCTACGACACCCTCGTCCGCCTGGCGCAGCCGTGGGTGATGCGCGCGCCGATGATCCAGGGCCAGGGCAACTTCGGCTCGCCAGGCAACGACGCGGCCGCGGCGATGCGGTACACCGAGTGCCGGATGGCGCCCCTGGCGCTGGAGATGGTCCGCGACATCGACGAGGAGACCGTCGACTTCCAGCCCAACTACGACGGCCGCTCCCAGGAGCCCGTCGTCCTGCCCTCCCGCATCCCGAACCTGCTGGTCAACGGCTCGGCCGGCATCGCGGTCGGCATGGCGACCAACATCCCGCCGCACAACCTGCGCGAGGTCGCCGACGGTGCCCGGTGGGCGCTGGAGCACCCCGACGCCAGCCGCGAGGAGCTGCAGGACGCCCTGATCGAGCGGATCAAGGGCCCCGACTTCCCCAACGGCGCGCTCATCGTGGGCCACCAGGGCATCGAGCAGGCCTACCGCACCGGCCGCGGGTCGGTCACCCAGCGCGCGGTCATCGAGGTCGACGAGGACCAGGGCGGTCGCACCTGCTTGGTGATCACCGAGCTGCCCTACATGGTCAACCCCGACAACCTCGCGCTGAAGATCGCCGAGCTCGCCGACTCCGGGCGCGTGCAGGGGATCGCGGACGTCCGCGACGACACCTCCGACCGCACCGGCCAGCGGCTGGTCGTGGTGCTCAAGCGCGACGCGGTCGCCCGCGTGGTGCTCAACAACCTGCTCAAGCACACCGAGCTGCAGACCAACTTCAGCGCCAACATGCTCGCGCTCGTCGACGGTGTGCCCCGCACGCTGAGCATCGACCAGTTCATCAGCAACTGGGTCGAGCACCAGGTCGAGGTCATCCGGCGCCGCACGGAGTACCGCCTGCGCAAGGCCGAGGAGCGCGCCCACATCCTGCGCGGCCTGGTCAAGGCCCTCGACATGCTCGACGAGGTCATCGCGCTGATCCGGCGCTCGCCGGAGGTCGACGACGCCCGCCAGGGCCTCATCGAGCTGCTCGCCATCGACGAGCTGCAGGCCGACGCGATCCTCAACATGCAGCTGCGGCGGCTCGCCGCGCTCGAGCGCCAGAAGATCATCGACGAGCTCGCCGAGATCGAGCGCACCATCGCCGACCTCAACGACATCCTCGCCAACGTCACGCGCCAGCGGCAGATCGTCAGCGACGAGCTCGCCGAGATCGTGGAGAAGTACGGCGACGACCGGCGCACCCAGATCATCGCGGCCGACGGGGACCTCTCCATGGAGGACCTCATCCCCGACGAGGACCTCGTCGTCTCCATCACCCGGGGTGGCTACGCCAAGCGGACCCGCGCGGACCAGTACCGCACGCAGAAGCGCGGCGGCAAGGGCGTGCGCGGCGCCTCGCTGCGCGGCGACGACGTGGTCGAGCACTTCATCGCGACGACCAACCACCACTGGCTGCTGTTCTTCACCACCGCGGGCCGGGTCTACCGGACCAAGGCCTACAACCTGCCCGAGGCGTCCCGCGACGCCAAGGGCGGCCACGTGGCCGGGCTGCTGAGCTTCCAGCCCGACGAGTCGATCGCCCAGGTGCTCGCGATCCGCGACTACGAGCAGGCGCCGTACCTCGTGCTGGCGACCCGCAACGGCCTGGTCAAGAAGACGCGCCTCGGCGACTACAACAGCCCCCGGCAGGCCGGCGTCATCGCGATCAACTTCCGCGAGGACGACGACGAGCTGATCGGCGCGGAGCTGGTCAACGCCGAGGACGACATCCTGCTGGTCTCCCGCAAGGGCCAGGCGATCCGGTTCCGTGCCGACGACGCCCAGCTGCGGCCGATGGGCCGCGCGACCTCCGGCGTCTCGGGCATGAAGTTCCGCGAGGGCGACTCGCTGCTCTCGCTGTCGGTCATCCGTGCCGCGCAGGTGGCCGCCGAGGAGGCCGCCGGCCTCAGCGAGCAGGCCGAGGACTCCGCCGCGGTGGAGGCGACCGCCGAGCAGGTCGAGGAGGTCAAGCCGCAGTACGTCTTCACCATCACCGACGGCGGCTTCGCCAAGCGCACCCGGATCAACGAGTACCGCCTGCAGTCCCGCGGCGGCCTGGGCATCAAGGCGATGTCGCTGGCCAACGAGGAGCGCGGCGGCCTGGTCGGCGCGTTCATCGTCGAGGACGGCGACGAGATCCTCTCGATCACCGAGAAGGGCCAGGTCGTCCGCAGCCCCATCAACGACCAGTTCCGCCCCACCGGCCGGTCGACGATGGGCGTGAAGTTCGTGACGCCGAAGTCCGGCGACGCGGTCGCGGTGGTCGCCCGCTCCGGCGAGGCCCGCGTCGAGGAGGAGGTGGCCGAGGCCGCCGACGCCGCTGCTCAGGAGGTCGTCCAGGCCGTCACCGAGGACCCCGCCGTCGAAGCCGCTGCCGTGGAGACCGCCGACCTCGAGCAGGACGTGGAGTCCGAGGAGACGGCCGATTCCGGCCCGGGTGCAACAATCGAGCCGACCGACGCCACCGACGAAGGCGAGGGTGAGGACTGATGTCCGACCGCTCCACCGAGGAGACCGCCGTACGCCCAGGCCTCGGCGAACGCCTCCAGGCGAAGCTCTCGAGCGCCGCCGACGAGCACCGCGCCAACGCCGGGTCCGGCCCCGCGCCGGCCGGCCGGACGAGCGCCGCGGCGACGAGCGGGCGAGGTCCGCGGCGGGCCCGGCTGCGCCTGACCCGGGTCGACCCGTGGTCGGTCATGAAGACGGCGTTCCTGCTCTCCATCGCGTTCGCGGTCGTGACGGTCGTCTCGGTCTTCATGATCTGGTCGGTGCTCGGCGCGGCCGACGTGTGGGACTCGATCAACCGCACCGTCCAGGACGTCGTCGGTGGCGAGGACGGCGGCGACTTCGACATCGAGAACTACCTGGGCACCTCCCGCGTGCTGGGCTTCACCATGCTGGTCGCGGCGATCGACGTGGTGCTCCTGACCGCGGTCGCGACGCTCGGCGCCTTCCTCTACAACATGGCGGCCGCGCTGCTCGGCGGCGTCGAGGTCACCCTCGCGGAGGACCAGAACTGATCAGCGACCCCCCGCGGCCCCCGTTTTGGGGGCGCCGCGGGGGGTCGGCTAGTGTTTCCCCTCGGTCGCGCCAGCGACCGCCCCGGCCCCGTGCCGGAGCGGGCCTATAGCTCAGACGGTTAGAGCGCTTCCCTGATAAGGAAGAGGTCACAGGTTCAAGTCCTGTTAGGCCCACCCACCTGGCTGCACCAGCCGCACCGCCCGCCGCGCACCGGAGGTCACCCGATGAAGAAGATCGTCCTCCTCGCCCTGGCCGCCGTCGGCGCGGTCATCGCGAAGAAGAAGTACGACGAGGGCCAGCACGAGCAGGCGCTGTGGGCCGAGGCGACCGACAGCGTCCGCGCCTCCTCCTGAGCCGTCCGCTCCTCCCGAACGCCGCGCCCCGGGCGCGCACGGGGCCTTGGCGCAATTGGTAGCGCACCTGCTTTGCAAGCAGGGGGTTAGGGGTTCGAGTCCCCTAGGCTCCACACCGATGTCACCGAAGACCAGCAGGCTCGCCGCGGGCGTCGCCGCAGCCCTGCTCCTCTCCTCCCTCGCGGCCTGCACCGAGGACACGCCCGCGCCTGCTCCGGCGCCGGCGCCCAGCACGACGGCCGTCCCGGAGTTCGACGTGCGGGACGAGGCCGCGGCCGCCGTGCTGCCGCTGGTGCCGGCGTCGGCGACGTCGCTGTCGGTGACCGACCTCGAGCGGGTGCGCCTGCAGCTCGGCGTCGCCGCGCTGACCGGGCAGGCACCTCCTGCGGAGCGGGCACGGTTCTGGGCACGTGCCGAGCGGCAGGCGCCGCTGCTCACCCCGGGCCTGCTGCGTCCGGTCGAGGAGCGGCTCTCCCGCGACTACGGCTTCACCCAGGACGACGTGCGCTGGGAGGCGCGGTTCGACGGTCCCGACGGGGCCGGCTGGGTGCTGTCGTTCCGGCTCGGCATCGACATGGCCGTCGTGCAGCGCGCCGTGCGGGACCGGGTCGGCATCCTGGCCGGCGCCGAGGTCCGGGCCGAGGACAGCCTGGTGGTCTCCGGTGCGGTCGACGACGGGACCGGGTCGTGGGCGGCCGAGCCCGCGCTCGCTGCGCTGGTCGGGTCGCCGGCTGACGCGACGTACGTCGAGCGCGGCTGCGTCGAGGCGCCGGCCGGCGTCGACACCGCCGGCCTCGACGGGCTCGAGGCGTGGTCGATGGCGCTCCAGGGCGGCCTGGCCACCGCCCGGCTCGGCGAGCGGCGCTCGGACGCCTTCGCCCGGCTGCGGCTGGGGGAGACCTGGCCGGCCCGGGGCACGGCCTTCACCGACGGCTTCCGCGACGGCGTGGCCGACCCCTCGACCGGCCGCGTGGGCTACCGCCTCGTCGACCCCGTCGTCGGCGCTTCCCTCGTCCGCGACCGGGTCGCGCCCTTCGCCGCCTGCGCCGACTGAGGGCCGCCGGCGCTCGCTGCTCGACCAACGGTGGGGGCGGTGCGACGGGGGTCACGCCGTAGTCTGGAGAGGTGCTTGCCGCCCTCCACCCGCGCTACTGGGGCGGGCACCTGCTCGCGGTGGCGCTGGTGCTGCTGGCCGGTCGGCTGGGCCTGTGGCAGCTCGACTCCTGGCAGGCGCACCGCGAGGCGGAGACGGCCGACTTCAGCGACGTCGAGCCGGTCCCGCTGGTCGACGTGATCGGCCCCGACGACCCGTTCCCGGCCGCCAAGCTCGGCCACCCGGTCGAGATGAGCGGCACCTGGGTGCCCACCGGGACGGTCTACGTCGAGGGCCGCGAGCACGACGGCGAGGACGGCTACTGGGTCGTCACCCCGCTCGAGGTCGACGGGGGCGGCGGCTCCGCGGTGTACGTCGTCCGCGGCTGGTCGGCGACCCCGGACGCGCCCGAGCCGGCTCCGGGGCCGGCCGAGCTCACGGCGTACCTCCAGGCGACCGAGGGCACCAATGCCGTCGACCCCGACCGCACCGACGACGTGCTGCCCCAGGTCCGCACCGCCGACCTGATCCAGCACGTCGACCAGGACCTGTACGGCGCCTTCGGCATCGCCACCGAGCCGCTGGACGGGCTGGCGACCGCCGAGGTCGAGCAGGTGACGGAGGCGTCGGCCTTCACGGGCCTGAAGAACTTCCTCTACGGCATCGAGTGGTTCGTCTTCGGCGCCTTCGCCGTCTTCATCTGGTGGCGCTGGTCACGCGACATCGCGATCGCCGCCGAGCGCGCGGAGGAGGCCGCCGACGAGGCGGTACCGTCGAGGTCGTGATCGACGACGACGAGCGCACCGACCCCGGTCTCAACAGCGCGCTGACCCGCTACCGCTTCATGGCCACCGTCGTCGGCGTGCTCCTCATCGTGCTGTGCCTGGTGGGCGTGCCGCTGGCCAACTTCGACGGCACCGGCATGTGGGGCATCTTCGGCAGCACCCCCGACCTCTTCGCCGCCGGGTCGGGCGCCCAGGAGCTCGGCAACGCGATCACCGAGTACCTCGGTGTCGCCCACGGCTGGCTCTACATGATCTTCCTGATCATGGCGTTCCTGCTGGCCCGCCGGGCCGAGTGGGACCTCCAGTTCACGTTGGTGACCCTGCTCTGCGGGACGATCCCGGTCCTGAGCTTCTGGGCCGAGCGCCGCGCCACCGAGCGGGTCCGCGCCCAGCTCGGCGAGCCGGTGGCCGGCTGATCGAGCCGGACCGCCGACCCGAGATGACCAGCACCGCGTTCGTCCTCGGCGGCGGGGGAGTGCTCGGGGCGGTCGAGGTCGGCATGCTCCGGGCGCTGCTCGAGCGCGGCATCACGCCCGACCTGGTGCTCGGCACCAGCATCGGCGCGCTCAACGGGGCCCTGGTCGCCCGCGAGCCGACCCTGTCGGTCATCGAGCGGATGACCCGGCTGTGGGAGGACGCGCGCCAGGCGCCGCGCGAGGTGTACGGCGACCGGCCGCTGCGCACGGTGCGGCGAGCCGTGTCCACCGGCACCCACCTGTGGTCGGCCGGTCCGCTCAAGCAGCGGCTCGTCGACGAGCTCGGCGAGGTGACCTTCGAGGAGCTGCCCGTGCGCTTCCAGGTGTGCGCCGCGAGCATCGAGCGGGCCGCGGAGCACTGGTTCGACGCCGGTCGCGTCGTCGACGCGGTCGTCGCGAGCGCGGCCGTGCCCGGCCTGCTGCCGCCGGCCCGGGTCGGCGACGAGCACTACCTCGACGGCGGCATCGTCAACTCCATCCCGCTGGCCCGGGCGGTGCAGCTCGGCGCGGACCGGGTCTTCGTGCTCCAGGTCGGTCGCATCGACCGGCCGCTGCGGGTCCCGCGCCGGCCCTGGGAGGTCGCGCGGGTGTCGTTCGAGATCGCCCGGCGCCACCGCTTCCACCGCGAGCTCCAGGAGCTGCCGCCGGGGATCGAGGCGCACGTCCTGCCCGCCCGCGGGACCTCCGCCCGCGACGACACGTGGCGCGCCGCCACCGACTTCGCGAGCGTCCAGGAGCGGATCGACCGCACCTACGATGCGTGCGTGGACTACCTCGACCAGCACCTCGGCTCCTGAAGGCCCGGCCCGCGGTGAGGGTGCTGACCTGGCTGGTCCGACGGCTCGTGCTCGCCCCCGCGGTCATCGCGCTCGCGGCGTTCCTGTGGATCACGCTGCCGCTGTGGCTGGTGGGAGCAGCGCTGCTGTCCTCGGTGGTGCCGGGCCGGCTGCGGGTGGTCCGCCTGGCCTGGGTGGTGATCCTCTACCTGACGACCGAGGCGCTGCTGCTGCTCGTGCTGCTGGGCATGTGGCTCGCGAGCGGCCTGGGTCGGCGGCTGCGCACGGCGTACTGGGAAGGGATCCACTACGACCTGGTGCAGGGCGTCATGTGGGTCTTCTTCCGCGAGGCCCGGCGCGTGCTGCGGCTGACCATCGCCACCGACGGCCCGACGCCGGACGCGCACCCCGGCGTGCCCATCGTCGTGTGCTGCCGGCACGCCGGCCCGGGCGACTCGTTCACGCTCATCCACGCGCTCATGCACTGGTACGCCCGCGAGCCGCGCGTCGTCCTGAAGGACACGCTCGCGTGGGACCCGGCGATCGACGTGCTGCTCAACCGGATCCCGGCCCGGTTCATCACCCCCGGCCGGCCGGGAGCGGACGTCGACGAGCAGATCGCGGCCCTGGCCACGGGCCTGGACGAGAACGACGCGTTCGTGATCTTCCCCGAGGGGGGCAACTTCACCGAGCAGCGCCGCAGCCGGGCCATCGAGCGGCTGCGCCGGCTCGGCCTCGCCGCGATGGCCGACCGCGCCGAGCGGATGACCCACGTGCTGGCGCCTCGGCCCGGCGGGCTGCTGGCCGCGCTCGACGCGGCTCCGGAGGCGGACGTGGTGCTGGTCGCCCACACCGGCCTGGACCACCTGCACGGCGTCGCGGACGTCTGGCGGGCGCTGCCGATGGACAAGCGGATCACCATGCGGTGGTGGCAGGTGCCGCGGGCCGAGATCCCGGCGGACCGGGAGGCACGCATCGACTGGCTCTACGGCTGGTGGGAGGAGATCGACGCCTGGGTGGAGCAGAACCGGCCGGAGGATCTCTCCTCCGGCCGGTCCGGGTGACGCTGCAGGACCCGCTGCTCCGTGCGGGCCGGTGCGCTACTTCCGGTCGTCGATGTCGGTGACCTCGGCCGGGTCCTCCGGCGTGGTCACCGGGTGCGGCGCCTCGGCGGCGTCGGCGATCGCCTCGTCGGGCGAGGCGCCGGCGATGTCCTCGGCGACCTCGTCGGCCAGCGGCGTCGCGGCCGTGGCGTCACCGACCGGCGCAGCGGCGGTCGTGGTGGTGGCCGTGGTGGACGTCGTCGTCGTCGCGGGCGGGGGGCTCGGGACGTAGGAGGACTGCCAGTTGTCGCTGGTGCTGCCGCCCTGGAGCCGCTTGGCGACCACGCCGACGACACCGGCGACGCCCGCGACGACCAGCAGGGTCTTGACCTTGCTCCGCTTCTTCTTCGGGGGCTCGCCCTTGAGCGCGGCGACCTTGCCCTCGGCGGCGGTCCGCACCGCGGCGGCCTTCTCACCGGCGACCGCGGCGCCCGCGGCGACCAGCGGAGCGGCCTTCGCCTTCGCGTCGGCGAGCGCGGGGCCGGCCTTCTCCCGGGCGTCGGCGATCACCGGCGCGGCCTTCTCGCGAGCCTCGTGGATGCTCGTGGCGGCCCGGACCTTGGCGTCGGCCAGGGCCGGTCCCGCCTTGACCCGGGCGTCCTCGATCGCGGGGCGTGCGGTCGTCTCGACGAACTCCTCGACCGCCTCGCGGGCATGGGCGACGGCGGCCTCCACCTGGGGGCGCACGGTGTCGACGTAGTCCGAGGCCTGATCGAGGAGGGACTTCTTCTGGCGCAGACGCATCGCGTCACTTCCTTCCGTTCGGTCACTTCCATTCGACCACGCACCGCACGGCCGGGCCACCCGGGAAGCCGGTTGGCGCCACGTGCGAGGATCGACGGGGCGCGGCGGACCACGCCGCCGCCTCTGTGCAGTACCCACCCGCGGCGCGATCGGAACCCCGCGCCACGGCGTACCGACACCGTTCCCCACGCGTTAGGACCTCCATGGCTGACCAGCAGGCCGTACTGAAGACGAACCGGGGCGACATCGTCCTGAACCTCTTCCCGAACCACGCCCCCGAGACGGTCGCGAACTTCACCGGCCTCGCGACCGGCGAGAAGTCCTACGACTCCGGCAACGGCCGGAGCGGCCCGTTCTACGACGGCCTGATCTTCCACCGCGTCATCGACGGCTTCATGATCCAGGGCGGCGACCCGCTCGGCACCGGCACCGGCGGCCCCGGCTACACCTTCAAGGACGAGCCGCACCCCGAGCTCACCTTCGACAAGCCCTACCTGCTCGCGATGGCCAACGCCGGCCCGGGCACCAACGGCTCGCAGTTCTTCATCACCGTGGGCGCGACCCCGTGGCTGAACTTCAAGCACACGATCTTCGGCGAGGTCGCCGACCAGGCCTCGCGCGACGTCGTCGACGCGATCGCCACCACGAAGACCGGCCCGGGCGACCGCCCCGTCGAGCCCGTGGTCATCGAGACCGTCGAGCTCCGCTGACCCGCTGCTGAACACACGTTGACCGAGTCCCCTCAGCCGGCCCCCGAGGCCGGGGTGCCCGTCTGCTACCGGCACCCCGGCCGGGAGTCGCACATCCGCTGCCAGCGGTGCGGCCGCCCGATCTGCCCGGACTGCATGCGCGACGCGGCGGTCGGCTTCCAGTGCCCCGACTGCGTCGCCGAGGGCGCGCGCACCACGCGCAGCGGGCGCACGGCGTACGGCGGGCTGCGGCCGACGAAGGTCGGCAGCACCTCGATCGGCCTGATCGCGGTGAACGTCGCGGTCTGGGTGGCCGTGCTGGTCACCGGTGGCGGCGCCAGCCGGCTGGTCGACCTGCTCGCCCTGCGGCCCAACGGCCTGTGCGTCACCGGCCAGGGCGGCTTCGAGGTCTCCGCCGAGCGCTGTGACGGCGTGGGGACCTTCCTGCCCGGCGTCGTCGACGGCGCCCTGTGGCAGGTGCTGACCAGCGGGTTCACCCACGTGCAGGTCCTGCACATCGCCTTCAACATGTTCGCGCTCTACGTGCTCGGCCCGCAGCTCGAGGCGGCGCTCGGCCGGGCGCGGTTCCTCGCGCTGTACTTCCTCTCCCTGCTCGCCGGCTCGGCCGTCGTGCTGTGGTTCGCCGGGGAGTACCAGGCCACGCTCGGCGCCTCGGGCGCCGTCTACGGCCTCTTCGCCGCGCTGTTCGTCCTCGCCCGCAAGGTCGGCGGCGACGTCCGCCAGCTCGGCCTCCTCATCGCCGTCAACGTCGTGATCACCTTCGCCGTGCCGGGCATCTCCTGGCAGGGCCACCTCGGCGGCTTCGTCGGCGGCCTGCTCGTCGCCCTCGTCCTCGTCTACTCCCCCCGAGGTCCACGCCGCACCGCCTACCAGCTCGGCGGTCTCGCGCTGATCACCCTCGTCGTGCTCGCCGCCCTCGTCGCGCGGTACGTCGCCCTCGCCTGAGCCGACTCCTCCGGCTGGCCTCCCTCCCCTCGGCTGGTCGAGGAAGGCGCGCAGCGCCTGTCTCGAGACCCGCCGACGGCGCCCGCCCGCGTCCTCGGCCGGTTTCGAGACGGTTCCTAGCGGAACCTCCTCAACCAGCCGGGAGTCCACAGGTGTGGAGCAACCTGTGCAGAACTACACCGCTGTAGTTCTGCACAGGTTCCTCCACCGATGTGGAGGAACAGCCTGGGGAGGAACCTGTGGACAGACGACGACCGCCGGCCGGCCCGGAGGCCGACCGGCGGTCGGAGGTCAGTGGATCGGGCCGCGCCACGGACGCGGCCGGGGCTCACTCCCAGCGCGTGGCGTAGGTGAAGCCGACGGCCATGAAGCCGATGCCTACGACCAGGTTCAGCTGGTTCAGGTCGTTGAAGACCCAGATGCCGCTGAGGTCGTCGCTGAAGACGTAGAACGTGCAGATCCACAGCAGGCCGATGAGGAAGCAGCCCAGCATGCCGACCACGACGCCGCGCCCACGGCCCAGCGGGGTGGACGGGTGGGCGGCCACGATCAGCCCCAAGAACAGCAGGCCGAAGCCGATGGCGTAGTTCCAGTCGCCGAGGTCGGCCATGAACGCCGGGCTGCCCGGCTCGGAACCGAGGACGGTCGGGTCGGCGCGCACGGCGGCGTAGAAGTAGGCCATCCACGCGATGCCGACCACCATCAGCACCAGCGCGACGAGGAACCGCACCGAGAAGATCGGTCCTCGCACGGGGGCGAGGGGGTCACGCTCGGTCTTCTGCTTGGCCACGGGGCTCTCCTGGTGCTGGGTGCTGGGGGTCGTGCGCCGGCTCGCCCACGGACAGGCGTCGCGGGACGCGGGTTACCTTAGTCGTCGTGACCTCCCGTTCCCACGCGCGGCCTCAGGACCGCCCGCCGCGGCGCTGGGTCGACCGGCTGCGGCGCCCGCGCGGCAGGGCGGGGCTCGGCTGGCGGATCGGGACGCCGGTGATGGTCGCGCTGAGCGGCACCCTGTTCGTCGCCAGCGCCCTCAACAGCGACGGGACCGACCTGCGCCCGGGTCGCTACACCGACCTCGCCTCCCTCGTCGAGGCGGAGGCCGACCAGTACGACGCGCTCCGGCAACGGGCCGCCGCGCTCGACAGCGAGGTGGACCGCCTCGCCGGCTCCGTCCCGAACTCCGGCGTCACCAAGGCCCGCCGCAAGGCCGAGCGGCTGCGGGACGCGGCCGGTCTCGAGGCCGAGCAGGGCGACGGCGTGCGGATCACGCTCTCCGACGCTGAGCGCGAGGTCGTCGAGGCCCAGCCGGAGGAGGGCACCGACTTCGACGAGTTCGTCGTGCACCAGCAGGACATCCAGGCCGTGGTCAACGCCCTGTGGCGCGGCGGCGCGACGGCGATCACCATCGCCGGCCAGCGGATCATCACCACCACCGGCATCAAGTGCGAGGGCAACGCGGTCACGCTGCACGGCGTGCCCTACCCGCAGCCCTACGTCATCGAGGCGGTCGGCGACCCCGCCGTGCTGCAGGCGAGCGTCGCCGGCGACGACTACGTCGCGGCGTACCTCGCTGCCGTCGCCCGCGGCGCGGTCGGCTGGGACCTCGAGGTCGAGGACGAGGTCGTCGCCCCGGCGTACGACGGCGTGCTCACGATGTCGTACGCCGAGCCGATCGCCTGACCGGCGTCGGGAGCCGGTGGGTCGGTCAGCCGCGGCCGGGTCGGGAGGGGAACACCGAGGGCAGGTCGGTGGGCAGGTCGGTCGGGGAGTCGGTGGGGTCGGGGGTCTCGCTGGGCGAGGGCTCCTCGGTCGGCTCCTCGTAGGTGCTCACCACGATGGTGACCGTCGAGTCCTGGGGCAGGGTCTCGCCGGGCTCGGGGCTCTGCTGGATGACCGTGCCCCTCGGCTCGGTGGTGTCGGACGAGCGGACGACCGAGACACGGAAGCCCGCGTCGGTGATCATCCGCTCCGCCTCGCGCTGACGGCGGCCGCGGACGTCGGGCACCTCCTCGGGCCCGTCGGAGTAGGCGATGGTGACCGTGGCGCCCTCCGCGACCTCCTGGCCCGCAGCCGGGTCCTGGGCGACGACCTCGCCGGCGGGCTCGTCGGACTCGGTCTCCTCCTGGTTGGTCCGCAGCCCCGCGGCGCGCAGCTGGGCCGCGGCGTCGGCGCGGCCGAGCCCGACCACGGACGGCACGCTGACCTGCGGCTCGCCGAGGGAGACGACGATGTCGACGGCGGTGCCGGGATCGACGTACTGGTCCCGGTTGGGTTGCTGCTCGGCGACCTTGCCGGCGGGGATCGTGTCGTTCTCGGCGAACGACACGTCGCCCACGCTGAGCCCCGCCTCGCGGATCGCGGCGCGGGCCTGGTCGTCGCCGAGCCGGATCAGGTTCGGCACCTGCACCTGCTCGGGCGGTGACTCGAAGAGCCGTGGCAGCAGCACGAAGCCGGCGACGACCAGCCCCAGCAGCAGGACGACGAGGAACGCGATCAGGCCCGTGCGACGACCGGGACCGCCCTCGTCGGCCGCCGGCAGCGGCGGGCGCACGGCGGTCTGGTGCACGGCGGGCGCCGCGGCGACGGGCGCGACGACCTGCGTGGCCGGCGGCGGCGCGGCGGCCGCCTGGACGGGCCGGCCGGCGAGGTAGCGCTCGATGTCGCTGCGCATGGCGGCGGCGGACTGGTACCGGTCCTCGACCCGCTTGGCCAGCGCCTTCATCACAATCGCGTCGACCTCGGGCGGGAGGTCCTGGTCGTGGTCCGACGGCGGTCGGGCCGGCTCGCGGACGTGCTGGTAGGCGACGGCCACCGGGCTGTCGCCGACGAACGGCGGACGGCCGGTGAGCAGCTCGTAGAGCAGGCAGCCGGCGGAGTACACGTCGGAACGGGAGTCCACGGTCTCGCCCCGGGCCTGCTCGGGGGAGAGGTACTGCGCGGTGCCGACCACGGCCGCCGTCTGGGTCATCGTCGAGGAGGCGTCGCTGATCGCGCGGGCGATGCCGAAGTCCATCACCTTGACGTCGCCGGACGGGGTCAGCATGACGTTGCCGGGCTTGATGTCGCGGTGGATGATCCCGGCACGGTGGCTGTAGTCCAGCGCGGAGAGCACGCCGCTGGTGATCTCCAGCGCGCGCTCGGGGAGGATCTTGCGGCCCTCGCGGAGGATGTCGCGCAGCGTGCGCCCGGCGACGTGCTCCATGACGATGTAGGGCTGGGCGACGCCGGAGCCGTCGGTCGCGAGCTCCTCGCCGGTGTCGTAGACCGCGACGATCGCGGGGTGGTTGAGCGAGGCCGAGGACTGTGCCTCCCGGCGGAAGCGCGCCTGGAACGTCGCGTCGCTGGCCAGGTCGGTGCGCAGCCGCTTGACCGCGACGACCCGGCCGAGCCGGGTGTCGGTGCCCTTGCGGACCTCGGCCATGCCGCCCCGACCGAGCAGCTCGCCCAGCTCGTAGCGACCGCCGACCACCGGCCCCGTCACGGGGTGACCTCGTCGGTGGGGCTGGGCGCGGTGCTCGCCTGGGCCGGTGAGGCGGAGGTGGACGTCGGGGCCGTGGGGGAGGGCGGCGTGGACGTGGGGGGCTCCTCGGTCGGTTCCTCGCTGAAGCTGGGCTCCTCGGTGGGCTGCTCCGTCGTCGGCTCCTGGGACGGCTCCTCCGTCGTCGGCTCCTCGGTCGGCTCCTCGGGAGTGGTGGGCTCCTCGGTCGGCTCCACGACCGGCTCGGGACCCCAGTACTGCACGGTCACCCGCTCGCCCTCGTCGAGCCGGCCGGACGGGTCGACCGACGTGACCAGGCCGGCGGTCTCGCCGCCGGGGTTGGCGACCTCCTCGGTGGTCACCTTGAGCCCGGCACGGGCCAGGTCGCGGCGCACGTCGCCGACGGGTCGGCCCACGTAGTCGTCCTCGTCGATGGTGATCGTGCCCGCCGACGCCGACGGCGTGTCGACCGGGTCGTCGTCGTCACCGCCGCCGCTCAGCGCGATCGCCGCGACGACGCCCGCGACGACGAGGACGGCGACCAGCAGCGCCACGACCAGACCGGTACGCCGTGCCCCAGCGCCGCCGGCACCGGTGCTGCCGTCGGTCATGTCCGGGTCGAGCCCGGCGGTCGCGCTCGAGGCCGCCGGGACGACCGCGGTGGCCTGCGTCGGCGGCTCGGGGGTGGCGACCACCGCGGGGGCGATCACCTGGGTCTGCTCGGCGCCGTCCGCGGACGCCGGCGGCGGGGCGAGCACCTCGGTCGAGGGGTCGCGCAGCGCCGCGGCGAGCGCCGAGGCGTCGGCGTACCGCTCGGCGGGGTCCTTGGCCATCGCGCGGCGCACCACCGAGGCCAGGTCGGCCGGCACGGAGCCCGGGAGGTCCGGGACGGGGTCGTTGAGGTGGGCGAGCGCCGTCGCGACCGGCGAGTCGGCCTGGAACGGGCGGTGCCCGGCGAGCATCTCGAAGGCGACCACGCCGAGGGCGTAGACGTCCGAGGCCGGCGTGGCGGAGTTGCCGCGGGCCTGCTCGGGCGAGAGGTACTGCGGGGTGCCCATCACCTGGCCGGTCTGGGTCATCCCGATGCCGTCGGCGGCACGGGCGATCCCGAAGTCGGTGATCTTCACCGTGCGGTCCGGGGTCACCAGCAGGTTGGCGGGCTTGATGTCGCGGTGGACGATCCCGGCCGCGTGCGCGGCGCCCACGGCGTCGGCGACCTGGACGACGAGGTCGCGGACCGCGTCGGGGTCGAGCGGCTCGCCCTCGCGCAGCAGCGCGGAGAGCGGCTGGCCGTCGACGAGCTCCATGACGAGGTAGGGACGCGGGACGCCGGAGCCGTCGGTGGGGGCGGCCTCACCGAAGTCGTAGACGGCGGCCACGCCGGGGTGGTGCAGCGACGCCGCGTGCCGCGCCTCGGTCTCGAACCGGGAGCGGAACGTCGCGTCGTCGGCGTACTCGGTCTTGAGCAGCTTGACCGCCACCTCGCGGCCGAGCGTGCCGTCCGTCGCGCGCCACACCTCGCCCATGCCGCCGGTCGCGATCCGGCTCTCCAGCCGGTAGCGGTGCGCGTCGTCGGCGTACCGCCCACCGGACGGAGCCGGGGTGCCGAACGCCTCGGTCGGGTCGGTCACTGACGGATCACCGCTTCCATGACGGCCTTCGCGATGGGGCCACCGAGGGTGCCGCCGGCGATCTCGGAGCGCGAGATGTCAGCGTTCTCGATGACGACGGCGACGGCGACGTCCTCGTCGGGGGCGAAGGAGACGAACCAGGCGTACGGCGGCCGGTCGGGGTCGCCGCTCTGCGCGGTGCCGGTCTTGCCGGCGACCTCGACGCCCTGGATGGCGGCGGGCGAGGCGGTGCCGCGCTCGACGGTGGAGACCATCAGCTCGGTCACCTCGTCGGCGGTCTGGGGCTTCACGGCCTGCGACAGCTCGGTGGGCTCGGTCTTGTCGAGCACCTCGTAGTCGGCCGACTGGACCTCGTCCACGACGTAGGGCCGCATGACGACGCCCCCGTTGGCGATGCCGGCGACGACCATCGCCATCTGCAGCGGCGTCGCCCGCACCTCGAACTGGCCGAGGCCGGTCTGGCCGAGCTGCGCGGCGTCCGGGTCGGCGGGGTAGACCGACTCCGCCTGCGGGCGCAGGTCCTCGAGGTAGGTGCTGTTGAAGCCGAACGCCTCGGCGGTCTCGAGCATCCCCTCGGCACCGACCTCGCCGGCCAACGCCGCGAAGGTGGTGTTGCAGGACTGCTCCATCGCCTGGGTGAAGGGGATCCGGCCGGTCCCGCAGGCGCGGCCCTCGTTGTCGATCAGGCCGGTCTCGCCGCTGGTCAGCGGGAGCTGGTAGCTCGCGCCGCCCGGCACCTGGTCCTCGGCGGTGTAGAGCCCGGCCTCGATCGCGGCCGCGGCGGTGACGACCTTGAAGGTCGACCCGGGCGGCAGGGTGGTCTGGATGGCGCGGTTCAGCAGCGGCTGGCCGGGGTCGTCGGTGAGCCGCTCCCACGTGTCGGCGACCGCGGAGAAGTCGTGGGAGGCCAGGTTGTTCGGGTCGTACGTCGGCAGCGAGACCATCGCCAGCACCTTGCCGCTGCTGGGCTGGAGCGCCACCACCGACCCGCGGGTGCCCTTGCCGAGCGCGGTGAGCCCGGCGTACGCCGCGTCCTGGGCCGCCGGGTCGATCGTCAGCTGGACGTTGCCGCCCTCGGACTGGTCGTTGCTGACCAGGTCGACCAGCTTGGTGACGAACAGCCGGGAGTCCTCGCCGGAGAGCACGCCGTTCTGCGTGCGCTCGATCGCGCTCGCGCCGTAGGTGTAGGAGAAGAACCCGGTGAGCGGGGCGTACTTGAACGGCTGCGGGTAGGTCCGCAGGAACTCGTACTCGTCGTCGGCCGGCTCGCTGACCGCCACCGAGTCGCGCCCGACGAGGATCGCGCCGCGCTCGCGGGAGTATGCCGCGTCGATCACACGCCGGTTGCGCTGGTCGTCGTTGAGGTCGCCGGCTGCGTGGTACTGCAGGTAGGTCGCGTTGACCATGAGCGCCAGGAACAGCAGCAGGCAGAAGATGGAGATCGTGCGGATCGGCTTGTTCATCGTCATGACAGGCGTACCACCTGGGTGGTCTCCGCGTCCGCGTCGGCGTCGCCGGCGGTGTCGCCGACGGAGGGCGCGGGCCGGCGGGCGAGGTCGGAGATGCGCAGCACCAGCGCGATGATCACCCAGTTCGCCACGAGCGAGGACCCGCCGTAGGAGAGGAAGGGGGTGGTCAGGCCGGTGAGCGGGATCAGCCGGGTCACGCCGCCGACGACGACGAAGACCTGGAGCGCGAAGACGCTCGCGAGGCCGGTGGCCACCAGCTTGCCGAACCCGTCGCGGGAGATCAGCGCCGCGCGGAGCGCGCGCTCGACGATGAGGCCGTAGAGCAGCAGCACCGCGATGACGCCGGTCAGGCCGAGCTCCTCGCCGATCGCGCCGACGATGAAGTCCGACTCCGCGTAGGGAATCCGGTCGGGGCTGCCCTCCCCGAAGCCACGGCCGAGCAGGCCGCCCCAGCCCATGCCGAAGAGCGACTCGACCAGCTGGTAGCTCTGGTCGCTGGTGCCCTCGCCGTAGTAGGCGAACGGGTCGAGCCAGATGTCGACGCGGGTGCGCACGTGGCCGAAGAGCCGCCACGCGACGAGCGCGCCGCCGAGGAAGAGCGTCGAGCCGACGACCAGCCACCCGGGCCGCTCGGTCGCGACGTAGAGCATGACCAGGAAGAGGCCGAAGAACAGCAGGCTGGAGCCCAGGTCGCGCTGGAAGACGAGGATGCCGAGGCTGATCAGCCACATGGCGAGAATCGGCCCGAGGTCACGACCGCGGGGCAGGTCGACCACGAGCAGCCGCCGGCCGGCCAGCGCCAGCGCGTCGCGGTGGAGCACGAGGTAGCCCGCGAAGGCGACCACGAGCAGCACCTTCGCGACCTCGCCGGGCTGGAAGCTGAACGGTCCGACGCCGATCCAGATCCGAGCGCCGTTGATCGTCTTGCCCAGGCCGGGCACCAGGGGCAGGAGCAGCAGCACGATCGCCGCCAGGCCGCTGGTGTAGGTGAAGCGGGTCAGCACCCGGTGGTCGCGCAGCACGACGAGCGTGCCGACGAAGAGCAGGACCCCGAGCGTCATCCAGGTCAGCTGCTGGCGGGCGAACGTCGTGCCGTCGGCCAGGTCCAGGCGGTGGATGACCGCCAGCCCGAGGCCGTTGAGCGCCGCCACGACCGGCAGCAGGACCGGGTCGGCGTACGGCGCCACGAAGCGGATCACCACGTGCGCGGCCACCACCAGGCCGGCCAGCCACCCGCCGTACCCCAGCAGGTCGACCGGGACCTCCCCCTCGACGCCGATGCCGACGGCGGCGTACGCCCCGACGCCCACCGCGAGCGCGAGGACGAGCAGGAACAGCTCCGCCCCCCGCCGGCGGCGGTGGACGAAGCCCATGATCGCGCCCTGCTGGCCGGCCGCCATCAGGGCGACTCCGGTCCGACGGCGGTGTCGGTGTCGTCGCTCGCGCCGGAGCCCGGGCCCGGCGGCGCGGGGCGGGTGGATCCCGCGGGCTCCGCGGAGTCCGTGGTCTGCTCGGGCGCCTGCTTGGCGGCGAGGTTGTCGACGGCGCGCCGGGCGTCGTCGAGTCCGTCGACCTCGATGCCGGCGCGCACCTTGCCCGCGTCGAAGTCCGAGAGCCGGTCGACCTCGACGTCGGTGGTCTCGTAGGGCTCGCTCAGGGAGACGCCCGGCACCTCGGTGTTGAGGCCGCGGAAGATGACGACCGAGCCGCCCTCCTCGCCGACGAAGTACTGGTGCTGGCTCCACGACCACGCGGCGGCCGCGGCGACCCAGACGACGCCGGCGAGCACGAGCAGCGCGAAGACGGGGCGCAGCCACGCCAGGCGGCGCGGCGGGCGGGGGGCGTAGCGGGCGGCCTCGGGGTCGATCGGGTCCGAGGGGATCGCGAACGGCACGTCGTCCGGCACGTCGGCCGGCACCGGGTCGAGCTCGCCGGTGTCCCCGGAGCGGTGCCCGCGGAACAGGCCGCCCGGCTTCGCGCCGCGCGTCGGCTTGCGGCGCAGCTCGCTGGCGGCGCCGACGAGCATCGGCTCCAGCTCCGCGTACGCCGGGTCCCCGGCGGCCTGCTCGTCGGTGACGACGTCGGAGACGATGCAGGTCACGTTGTCGGAGCTGCCGGCCTCGAGGCTGGCGCGCACCAGCTCCACCGCGGCGAAGTCGGGCGTGCCGCTGCCGAGGATGTCGGCGAGCCGAGCGTCGTCGAGCACCCCGCTGGCACCGTCGCTGCACAGCAGCAGCCGGTCGCCGGCGACCAGCTCGATGAGGAAGAGGTCGGGGTCGACGTCCCCGGGGCCGCCGAGCGCCTTGAGGATCAGGTTGCGGTGCGGGTGGACCCGCGACTCCGCCTCGGTGATCCGGCCCTCGTCGATGAGGCTCTGCACGAACGTGTGGTCCTTGGTGAGCTGCGAGAGCTCGCCCTCGCGCCACAGGTAGGCGCGGCTGTCGCCGACGTGGCCGAGGCCGATCCGCCGGCCGTCGAAGAGCGCCACGGTGGCGGTGGTGCTGGTGCCGTTGAGCGTCGGGTCCTCGTCGACGAGGTCGTTGATCCGGTCGTGGGCGCGGTGCAACGCGCCCGAGACGAGCCCGAGCAGGTCCTCCGGCTCGCCGGTCGGCTGCTCGTCGAGGCGGCGCAGCTGCGAGACGGCCGTGCTGGAGGCGATGTCGCCGCGCGCCGCGCCGCCGACGCCGTCGCACACGGTGAGCAGCCAGGGGCCGGCGTACCCCGAGTCCTGGTTGTCCTTGCGGACCCGGCCGACGTCGGAGATCGCCGACCAGTGCAGGCGCAGGCTCACTTCCGCAGCTCCAGGATGGTCTTCCCGATCCGCACCTGGGTGCCGAGGGTGACCGTCGTGGGCTGCGTGATCCGCACGCTGCCGATGTAGGTGCCGTTGGTGGAGCCGAGGTCCTCGACGAACCACTGGTCGCCGGAGGCGGCGATCCGGGCGTGCCGGGTGGAGACGTAGTCGTCGTCGAGCCGGATCGCGGCGTCCGTGCCGCGGCCGATGAGGATCGGCGCCTGGTCCAGCTCCGCGCGCTCGCCGACGTTGCTGCCCTCGGTGACGATCACGTGGGTCGGCGAGCCGCGGCGCTTGGCCGGCGGCTTGTTCTTGCCCTTGCGCTTGGCGGCCCGGCCCCGCGGCTCGGTGGTGCCGCGGGCCGCCTCGGGCACGCGCGCGCCGAACATGTCGGACCGGATCACCGAGATCGCGGACAGCACGAAGATCCACAGGATGGCCAGGTAGGCGACCCGGATGAGGAAGAGCGTCAGCTCAGACATCCCAGGCGTCCTCCTCGACGACGCGGACCGTCATGGTGGTGTTGCCGATGCGCACCTCGGCACCGTCGTGCAGCGCCGCGCGGGCCATCTTCTGCCCGTCGACCAGCATGCCGTTGGTCGAGCCGAGGTCGCGGACCTCGACCCGCACGGTCTCCTCGTCGCCGCGCCGCTCGGTCGTCACGCCGAACTCGACGTGCCGCCGGCTCACGCCGGGGTCGTTGATCCGCACGTCCGCCTCGGTGCCGCGCCCCACGACCACCCCCGGCGGGTGCAGCGGCTGGGTGGTGCCGTTGACCTCGAGCACGGCCCGCGCGCGGCGTACCTGGGTGTGCGTGGCGTTGCCCGTGACCCGCGCCTGCGCGCGGCTGCGGATCCGGAACCGGCCGGTCGTGAGGTCCTCGGCCGGCTCGAACTCGATGTTGACCGGCCCCGGGAAGACGTAGCCCTGGTTGTCGGCGTGGTCCTGCAGCTGGGCCGTCAGCTCGCCGGCCATCGCGGAGTCGTACGGCGCCAGCCGCTCCAGGTCCGGCGCCGACAGCTCGACGTGGAAGTCGTTCGGCACCAGCCGCCGGTCACGGGACAGGATCTGCGCGTTGTTGTCGACCTCGCGCTGCAGCGCGGCCGCGATCTCCACCGGCTGCACCGCGGACCGGAAGGCCTTGGCGAACGCACCGGAGATCATCTGCTCGAGCCGCTGCTCGAGGCGGGAGAGTCCACCCACGTCCCGCCGCCTCCTTCCAGGTCGTCGCTCTGCGTCGCTCCGCCGCTGCGGCGGAATGCTCGTCCGGGCAGGGCCGACGGGCCTGCCGGCCGCCGGGTCGCGACCGATCGTAACCATGTCGTCGTCCGGCGGCCCGCACCCTCCGTTCCCGGTTTGGCCGGACCTCACGCGCTGGGCTAACCTTGCGGGGCTTCACGCGCGAGTGGCGGAATAGGCAGACGCGCACGGTTCAGGTCCGTGTGCCCGAAAGGGCGTGGGGGTTCAACTCCCCCCTCGCGCACGTCGAGCAACCGAAGGCCCCGGGTCCACGACCCGGGGCCTTCGTCGTTTCCCGGTGGGTGTCGGCCGGGTCCGGGGTCTCTTCCGTGTGGGTCGTGTCCGGTCGTCGGGGGCGGGTCAGCAGGCAGTGACCTGCCCCACAGGAAGTCGCTCGGAGCGACGGTCTCAGCCGGTGCGGGGCTGGTCGACGCGGGCGCTGGCGCAGGCGACGACTGCCGGCAGGTCGAGGCCGTACGTCGGGCCACCGGTGTCGGCGTACGTCGTGAGGTTGTCGGCGCCGCGCTCGACCAGCCGGGCCGCACCGACGGCGTTGCCGCGGGCGGCGTGGGTGAGGCCGACGCACAGCTGGGCGAGCCCCTGCCACAGCGGCCGCTCGTCCTCCGGGCCGGACTTCCAGCGGACCTCGAGCGCCTCGTGGGCCGCGAACGGCCGGCCCTGGTCGAGCAGCGTCCGGGCGTAGGCGACGGTGCCCTCGCCGGAGAGCGGCTCCTCGGAGATCGGCTCGACGCCGGGCTGGCCGTACGCCAGCGGCCGGCCCAGCTCGTCGCGGGGCCGCGCCTGCTCGGCGCGGCCCTGGGCGTTGCGGTCGCGGTCTCGCTCCATGCCCCGACCATGCCACCCGGCCCGGCGGGCCGCCCGTCAGTCCACGGGCAGCGGCACCCGCAGGAAGCGCGGGCGGTAGAGCAGCGGGTCGTCGAGGACCTCGCCGACGTCGGTGCGGTTCCGGCTGTACGACACGACCACCGACCGCGGCCGGGGGAGCAGGTCGGGGTGCGCGAGGGGCATGTAGCGCAGCTCGCCGGTGGTGCTGTCGGTGGGCAGGTCGGCCACGGGCGGCTGCGCGGTGAACGGCCCGGTCGGGGCGGGGGCGGTCCAGAAGACCAGGTCGGATCCGAGGAACTCGTCGCGCTTGCTGAAGGCGTACCACCGGCCGTCGCGCTCGAAGACGCTCAGCGTCTGGGACGTGCCGCCCGCGGCCCGGACGAGCTCTGCGGCGGCGGCCGGGTCGCGCACCCAGGCGGTGCCGTCCCAGTAGCGCCAGCGGTCGGGCTCGAGCACGTCGTCGGGGCGGACCCGGGCGACCTGGAGCGAGAAGCCGGTCGGCATCCCGGTGTCGGGCCGCGCGGTGCCGTACAGGTGGAGCCAGCCGTCGTGCCGCTCGGCCGCCGCCCCCCACATCGGCCGCGTGGTGTCGGCGGAGTCGGGGCCGACGTCGACCCGGTCGACGAGCTGGGGGGTGCCGCCCTCGGGGACGACGAAGAGGGCGACGGCGGGACCGATGTTCTCGAAGCCGAAGGCGTCGTCGCGGTCGGTGGACCGCACCCGCTGGGCGGTGACGGTGACCAGGTCGTAGCCGGGGCGCCCGTCGACGACGACCGACATCGGCCAGTAGCCGACCTCGCGGTCGCGGTCGGGGATCACCGCACCGCCGCCGGCCGGGACGACGACCCGCAGGCAGCCGGGCTCGACGACGAGCATCGAGTTGCGGACGAACCGTTCCCCGCCGCCGGTCCCGCGCAGCGTGTCGCCGAAGACCCACAGGCGGCGACCGTCCTGCAGCTCCGCCTGCGCGCCGACGTCGCCGCCCCGGAACTGCGGCGACCCGCGCAGCTCGGTGACCCGGTTGAGGTCGGCGACGGTGCGGACCGGGCCGGTCGGCTCGCAGGTGGTGGTCGAGGCGAGGCTCGGGTACGCCGAGTCCCCGTCGGCGCCGTCGGCACCCGGCAGCAGAGTCAGGGTGAGCACCGTGCCGGCGGCGAGCGCGGCCAGCACCGCGACCAGCTGGAGCCGCCAGCGACCGCTGGTCGGCACGTCGTCGGCAGGCCGGCCCGGGCCGGTGACCGCGGGGCTGTGCCGAACGCCGTCGAACCGGGTGAGCGCCAGGACGAGCAGGCCGGTGGCGGCGACCGCTCCGAGGAACCAGAGCGCGCGGCCGGAAGCGCCGCCGGCCGCGACGTCGCGGACGCCCTCGGCCGCCGCCCCGGCGCTGGTCAAGCGCACCAGGTCCGCCCACGGTCCGGGCAGCAGCAGCGGGTCGTCGGCCACCAGCAGGGGGGCGGGCAGCACGAGGAGCACCGCCGCGCCGAGCAGCAGGCCGGCGAGGCCGAGGAGCGCCTCCAGGGCCAGGGTCAGCAGCCCGGCGGCCAGGACCCCGAGCGCCAGCACGGCCGCGACCTCGGCCGCCGCGCTCCCGGGCACGCCGGGCAGCAGCGGGGCGAGGCCGGCCGCGACCGCGGCGAGCGTGCCGACGGCGATCAGCCGGAGCAGGCCCCGCGGGAGCGTGCGGGCGAACGGCCCCCACACCAGCGACACCGCCAGCACCAGGACGAACCCGCCGGCAGCGGCGGCGAGGCCCAGCACGTCGTACGCCGGGGCGTCGCGAGCAGGGCCGGCACGCTCGACAGTGACCGTGCGGCCGCGGCGCTCCTCCGCGGCGCGGACCTCCCGCACGAGCGCCCGGTCGAGCTCGGGCGTGCGCAGGCGGGGCAGGAGCAGGGTGTCCTCGGTGCTGCGCAGGTCGATGACGACCACCGCGACCACGTCGCCGTCGGCCAGCGCCCGCTCCGCCTCGACCCGGTCGTCCGCGGGCCGGGCGTCGAAGGGCGTGTCCGGCAGCGCGTCGACGTCGTCCGCGAGCGGCCCGACGACGACCTCCGGCCCGACCAGCAGCACCGGCGCGCGGTGGGTGCGGCCCGCTGCCGCGTCGTCGAGGGCCGGCAGCACCGCGAGCAGCGCGCCGAGCAGGACCACCAGGCCGGCGATCGTCCGCAGGCGCCGCCGAGTGCTCACCAGCCCCGTTCTACCCGACCGGTCCTCTCACCCGTGGAGGAGCAGCGCGAGGCCGGTGGTCACCGCGGCCGCCCACCACGCGGCGGTGCAGGCGAGGAACGGCGCCCACTCACCGGTACGCCGTCCCCGGACGCCGAGGTAGCCCCACGGTCCCTTCGTGGCCAGGTGGAGGACCATCCGCGCGGTCGCCCGCACGCCCACCACGCGGCCCCAGCCGCGCAGGTCGGCCAGGTCGCGGACCGCCGCCACCAGCCACAGCACGGCCGTGGCCAGGCCGAGCGCCAGCCCGACGTCCGTGGCGATCGGGCCGGGGAGCAGGACCAGCACCGGGCCGAGCAGCACCAGCCACGCGTGCGCGAGCGCGAGCTGCCACGCCGGCTCGCGGGCGTAGACCGGCAGTGCCGCGCGCCACGGCGTACCGGGTGCGGCGACGGGGGGCAACGGCTCGCCTGCTGCGAGTGCCGGCGGGCCGGTGTCGTCGCGGCGGGGTGAGCTGGCTGTGGTGGGCTGGTCATTGGGTTGGGCGTCGGGCTCGGGCGCCGTCGGCACCAGGCGGAGGTGCGGTCCGGCGGCCGTCGAGGGCCCGACGCCGACCGGTGCGAGGTCCGGTCCGGGGGCGAGGGGCTGGGCTGTCACGGGCATGGAAGTACCCCATCCGCGCGGGGTCGTGCCAGCCGGGCCGGACGCGATCTCGGTCACGGCGCGGTTGGGTACCGGACCGACATGACGCACCCGTCCGAAGAGCCTCCCGCCGGCCCGTCGACCCCGGTCGACCCGGGACCGGTGTCCTCGTCCGCACCCTCCGCCACGCCGTCGCCCGGGCCTGCGTCCGGGCCCGCCGCCCCGGCGTCGGGTGACCCGCTCCGCGGCTCGCTCACCAGCGGCGTGTGGGCGGCGATCGTCGCGTTCGGCATCGTGCTGGTGCTGCTCGTCGTCTTCATCGCGCAGAACACCGAGCCGGTGCTCGTCCGCTTCCTCGGCTTCGAGGGCGAGACCCCGCTGGCCGTCGCCCTGCTGATCGCTGTCGCCGCCGGCCTGCTGCTGACCGCCCTCGCCGGCACGCTCCGCCTCTGGCAGGTCCGCCGTCGCGTCCGCCGCGAGACCAAGCGCGGCCGCCGCTGACGGCGTACCCCCTCGGGGTATCTAGACGCCAGGTTCTGGGCCTTCGCACCCGCTTCTGGGGCGATGCATCGGCCCGGAAGCGTGTGCGTACCACCTATAGGTGAGACGCACGCATCAGCCGTTCAGGCCTCCGCGCGAGCCGCCCGCAACCGCGCGTCGACGGCGGCGGGGGAGAGCTCGTGGTCGATGACGAGGGCGGCGCAGCCGACGAGGCCGGCGGAGTCGCCGTGAGCGGCGGGGGCGAAGCGGAGGTCGCGGGTGACCGAGCCGGCGGCGCGGGCGTAGACGGACTCGCGCATGCCGGCCGTGTAGAGGTCGAACGCGGAGCCCATGTCGCCGCCGACGACGACGGTCTGCGGGTGGAGCAGGTTGACGGCGACGGCGAGCACCTCGCCGACGCGCCGTCCGCTCTCGCGCAGCAGGCTGCGGGCGACCGGGTCGCCGTCGAGCGCCAGGCCGACGAGGTCGCGCACGTGGCGGGCCTCGGCGCCGCCCTCGACGAGCCGGTTGACCATCGCCCAGCCCGCGGCGACGGTCTCGAGGCAGCCGTGCGCGCCGCAGCGGCACAGCAGCTCGTCCGCGCCCTCGACCCGGGTGTGGCCGAGCTCGCCGGTGACCCCGCGTGAGCCGTTGACGAGGCGGCCGTCGGCGATGACGCCGATGCCGAGACCGGTGGAGGCCTTGACGACGAGCACGTCGCTGCCGAGCGGCGCCGGCCCGAACAGCTCGGAGCGGGTCAGGGCCGAGGTGTCGTTGGTGAGGTGGAGCGGGGCGGTGCACGCGCCGGTGAGGTACGGCGCGAGCGGCACGCCGTCCCAGCCCTTCATGACCGGGGCGTCGACGCTGACCCGCCGCTCGGGGTCGACGGTGCCGGGCAGGGAGAGGCCGATCCCGAGGACGGGCGGCTCGATCCCCTCCAGCAGCGTCCGCAGCCGCTCGGCGACGTCGGGCATCACCTCGTCCGGCCCGCTCCCGACCTCGTGGTCGCGGGTGTCGCCGACGATCTCGCGGCCCTCGAGGTCGAAGACGCCGACCTGGGTGCGTGAGCGGCCGACCGCGATGCCGACGACGACGGCGGCGTCGACGTTGAAGGCGAGCGCCCCGGCGGGCCGGCCGCCGGTGGAGGCGACACCGCCGCCCTCGACGAGCAGGCCGGCACCGACGAGCGCGGCGACCCGCTGCGACACGGCGCTGCGGGAGAGCCCGGTGGCGCGGCCGAGGTCGGCGCGGGTGGCGGCCTCGCCGCTGCGGACGAGCGCCAGGAGACCGCCGGCGGTGGTCTCGACGGGACCCGGGGAGATGCTCACTGGAGGATGAAACCACGGTACTTTGTCCACGAAAAGTCCGAAGTGGGCTTGTAACGATCCAAAAGTCCTGGGACCGTGGAGGCATGGCCCCCACCACCGACACCCCGAACCCGCACGCGGCCCTTCCGGAGCACTGCGACTTCACGGTGTTCGGCGGGACCGGCGACCTGGCGCTGCGCAAGCTGCTCCCCGCGCTCTACCACCGCGACCGCGAGGGCCAGCTGCTCCCCGGCCACCGGATCGTCGGCGTCTCCCGCAGCCCGATCGACACCGACGGCTACCGCACGCTGGTCCGCTCGGCGCTCGAGACCCACGTCCCGGCCGAGGAGATCGAGCCGGCCGCCGTCGAGCGCCTGCTGTCCCGCCTGCACCACCTCGAGCTCGACGCCCACGAGCCGGAGGGCTGGCACGACCTGCACGGCCTGCTCAAGGACCGCCCCGGCGCCGACCGGGCGGTGCGCGTCTACTACCTCGCGGTCGCGCCCGGCCTCTTCGGCCCCACCTGCGAGCGGCTCGACGAGCTCGGCCTCGTCGACGAGCGCTCGCGCGTCGTCATGGAGAAGCCGATCGGCCACGACCTCGCCTCCGCGCGCGCGGTCAACGACGCGGTCGGCCGGGTCTTCGCCGAGCACCAGGTCTTCCGCATCGACCACTACCTGGGCAAGGAGAGCGTGCAGAACCTGCTCGTCACGCGGTTCGCCAACGCCTTCCTCGAGCCGCTGTGGAACAGCCGCTGGGTCGACCACGTGCAGATCACCGTCGCCGAGACCGTCGGCGTCGGCAAGCGCGGCCCCTACTACGACAACGCCGGCGCGCTGCGCGACATGGTGCAGAACCACCTGCTGCAGCTGCTCTGCCTGGTCGCCATGGAGCCTCCGACGTACGTCGGCCGCGAGACCGTCCGCGACGAGAAGCTCAAGGTCCTCCAGGCGCTCAAGCCGCTCACCCCCGCCGACGTCGACCGCGACACCGTGCGCGGCGTCTACGACGGGTACGCCGACGAGGTCGGCCACGCGGACACCCGCACCGAGACGTTCGTGGCGCTCAAGGCCGAGGTGCAGAACTGGCGCTGGGCCGGCGTGCCGTTCTACCTACGCACCGGCAAGCGGCTGGACCACCGCGCCTCGGAGATCGTCGTGGTCTTCAAGGAGCCGCCGCACGCGATGTTCCCGCAGAGCGAGGGGACGACGACGGCCAACCGGCTGCACATCCTGGTCCAGCCCGACGAGGGCATGAAGCTCCACCTCACCGCCAAGGAGCCCGGCCCGGGTGGCATCCGGCTGCGGCCGGTCTCGCTCGACCTCTCCTACGCCACCGCCTTCGACCAGCGCTCGCCGGACGCCTACGAGCGGCTGCTCATGGACGTCGTGCGCGGCAACCCGACGCTGTTCATGCGCCGCGACGAGGTGGAGGCCGCCTGGACCTGGGTGGAGCCGATCCTCGCCCGCTGGGCCCAGCGCTCCGCGGAGCTCGAGGAGCGGCCCGCGACCTACCCCGCCGGCTCGACCGGCCCGACCGCTGCCGCCGACCTCGTCGAGCGTGACGGCCGCACCTGGCAGGAGACCGACCAGTGACCCAGCAGATGCATCCCACCGTCGCGGCCGTGACCGCCCGGATCACCGAGCGCAGCGCCGCCGGCCGCACGGCGTACCTCCGCCGCGTCGAGCAGGCCGGCGACCGCGCCCCGGCGCGTCACCGGCTGGCGTGCGCCAACCTCGCGCACGGCTTCGCCGCCTCCGAGCCGGCCGGCAAGGCCGCGCTGCGCGGGCGGGTGAAGCCGAACGTCGCGATCGTGACCAGCTACAACGACATGCTGTCGGCGCACCAGCCGTTCGGCACCTACCCGCCGGTGCTGAAGAAGGCGGTCGTCCGCGCGGGCGGGGTCGCGCAGGTGGCCGGCGGCGTGCCGGCGATGTGCGACGGCATCACCCAGGGCCGCGACGGCATGCAGCTCTCGCTCTACAGCCGCGACGTGATCGCGATGTCGACCGCGATCGCGCTCTCCCACGACATGTTCGACAGCGCGCTGATGCTCGGCGTCTGCGACAAGATCGTCCCCGGCCTGCTCATCGGCGCCCTGTCCTTCGGCCACCTGCCGACGGTGTTCGTGCCCGCCGGCCCGATGGCCTCGGGCCTGCCGAACGGCGAGAAGGCCCGCGTGCGCCAGCTGTACGCCGAGGGCAAGGTCGGCCGCGAGGAGCTGCTCGAGGCCGAGGCGGCGTCGTACCACTCGGCCGGCACCTGCACCTTCTACGGCACCGCGAACTCCAACCAGCTGATCATGGAGGTGCTCGGGCTGCACCTGCCCGGCTCGTCCTTCGTCAACCCCGGCACCCCGCTGCGCGAGGCGCTGACCCGCGCCGCGGCCGCCCGCGCCGTGCAGATCACTCGCCAAGGTGGCGAACCCACACCGATCGCGAAGATCGTCGACGAGAAGGCGATCGTCAACGCCTGCGTCGCGCTGCTCGCGAGCGGCGGGTCGACCAACCACACGCTGCACCTCGTCGCGATCGCCCGCGCGGCCGGCATCACGCTGACCTGGGACGACCTCGCCGACCTCTCCGCGGTCGTGCCACTGCTGGCCCGGGTCTACCCCAACGGCGCCGCGGACGTGAACCACTTCCACGCCGCCGGCGGCATCGCCTTCCTCGTCCACACGCTGCTGCGCGCAGGGCTGCTCCACGAGGACGTGTGGACGATCGCCGGCCGCGGCCTGCGCCACTACACGACCGAGCCGGTGCTGCGCGGCGACGCCGAGACCGGCGACCTGACCTGGGAGGAGGGTCCGAAGGCGAGCCTCGACCTCGACGTGCTGCGCCCGGCCGACGACCCGTTCTCGACCACCGGCGGGCTCGAGGTGCTCCACGGGCCGCTCGGCACCGCTGTCGTCAAGACCTCCGCGGTGAAGCCCGAGCACCGGGTCGTCACGGCCCCGGCGATGGTCTTCGACGACCAGGCCGACCTGCTCCAGGCCTTCGGTGACGGGCTGCTGGACGGGCGCGACCTCGTCGCCGTCGTCCGCTACCAGGGACCGGCCGCCAACGGCATGCCCGAGCTGCACAAGCTCACCCCCGCCCTCGGCGTCCTCCAGGACCGCGGGCAGCGGGTCGCGATCGTCACCGACGGCCGGATGTCCGGCGCCTCGGGCAAGGTCCCGGCCGCCATCCACGTCACGCCCGAGGCCGCGCTGGGTGGGCCGCTCAGCCGCGTGCGCGACGGCGACCTGCTCACCGTGGACGCCGAGCGCGGCGTCCTGGCGATCAAGACCCACGACGGCGCCGACCTTGCCTCCCGCGAGCCCACCGGCCGCGCGCCCGAGGGCGAGGAGTGGGCCGGGACCGGCCGCGAGCTGTTCGCGGCGTTCCGCGCGACCGTCGGCCCGGCCGACGCCGGCGCGAGCGTGTTCCCGGCGTACGACGCCCCCGTCCAGCCCACCCCCCGCGAGGTGCCTCTT
>NZ_JAANMS010000069.1 GCF_011250565.1 Nocardioides sp. IC4_145 | reverse complement strand
CGCCACCGCCGCCGCCGGACGGCGGGGCCACGGTGGTCAGCTTGCGGGCGACGGAGGCGCCCCAGATGTTGCCGGGCCCGCCCGCGACGCGGACCCGCCAGAAGCTCTTGCCGACGCGGTTGGTCGCGGCGGAGATCGCGTAGCGGCCGTTGCCGGCCGTCGAGCCGCGGCTGATGGTGCGCCACTTGCCGCCGGAGTACTTCTGCAGCTGGATCGCCACTCGGTTGGCGGGCAGCGCCCGACCGCGCATCGTGAGCCGGCTGCCCTGGCGGACCGAGCGCTGGGCGAGCGTGCCGGTGACGTTCTTGCGGACGAGCACCTTCAGCTTCGCCGAGGACTTGTCGTGCTTGGTCGAGCCGGGGAACGTGACGCGGTAGGTCGTGTTCCTGGCCGGCTGCACGGTCCTGCGCAGCGCACCGCTGGTGCCGACCTTCTTGCTGACGACCTTGCGGAACTTCTTGTCACCGGGACCCTTGGCGGCGATGGTGATCTTCCCCGGGACGCCGTCGTTGTCGATGACCTCGCGGACCTTGGCGACGAGGTTGACCTTCTCGCCGTAGGTGACGCGGACCGTCTTCTTGCCCGACGAGCCACGCTGCAGCGAGGCCTTCGTCCGGATCCCCTCGAACTCGTAGTCCTTCAGCGGGCCGCCGGAGCGGACGACCAGCTTGTCGACCTGGAACGGGTTGCCGTCGCACCCGAAGAGGAAGCCGATGCGCGCACCCTTGCCGTCGCCGCCCCGCAGCGCCGCGAAGGACGGCAGGTCGAGCGGGAAGGAGGTCGCGTCCTCGACCCCGGCGGGGGTGTAGTGACGCCACGAGTAGGTCAGCGCGGACCCGTCGATGGTCCGCCAGTTCGGCTTGTCGTCCGGGTTGAGGTCGGTGATCAGGTCGGAGGTGCCGATCCAGTAGCCGTCGTCGTCCGGTGCCTCGTAGCGCACCGACGCGATGCCCTGGCTCTGCGCCGCGGTGGTGCGCAGACGGATGGAGAACCGGCTCAGCTGCGTGGGACGGCCGGCGTACGCCGTGGCGCCGACAGCGGTCCCCGTGCCCCGGGGCTGCCACGCGATGCTCGCCTTCCCGGAGTTCGGCTTGTTGCGCACCACGCGGAACGTCGGCTGCTTGCCGGGGGCCGCGCCGGGGTCCACGCAGTCGCGGACCGCGAGCCGCAGACCGGCGGCCTGGAAGTGGTCGCCGTCCACGCGCGTCGCGCCGACGGCGACGCCGGGCAACGCGGTGAGGGCGAGGGTGACGGCGCCGACGGCACCGATGACGGTTCTGCGCATCTACTACCTCGGAGGGTGGGGGGAGCGATCCCAGGTGGAGGCGCGGCCGGTCCGGCCGCTCGCACCGGCTCTACCCGCCCGCGGACCTGCGGAAACGCATGGTCTGGACCCGCGGAGGGTAACTGCCGGGTGCTCCCTCCACCCACTCTCCCCCGACTAGAAGGAGCACCACTCCATGCTGTTCATCCTCTGGGTCCTCGCGGTCATCCTCGTCGTGGCCGGCGTCTTCAACCTCATCAAGGGCCAGATGCTGTGGGGCATCGTCCTCATCGTGGTCGGCCTCGCGGTCGGGCCGGGCGGCTACAGCATCTTCAGCTAGCGCCCGCGTTCGACCGACGATTGACCGCTGATCAACCACGTGGTCACCCGGCACTGAGCGCACCGGCCGCGACGCGGAGGTCGGCGACCAGGTCGTCGTACGCCGCGTCGCGGTCGTCGGCGCGCAGCACCGCGGACGGGTGGGTGGTGGTGAGGACCCAGGCCGGCGGGTGCTCGGTGCCGAGGCGCTCGGGCCAGTCGACGAGCCGACCGCGCGCCTCACCGACCTTGAACGACGATCCGTAGACGGCCTTGCCGGCCGTCCCACCGAGCAGCACGGCCCCCTCGGGGCGCACGACCGACAGCTCCGCGCGCAACCACGGCGCGCAAGCCGCGACGTGCGCGGACTTCGGCGACTGGTGGATCCGCCGCTTGCCGCGCGTGCCGGACCAGCGGAAGTGCTTGACGACGTTGGTGCGGTAGACCCCGGCCGGGTCGATGCCGACGTCGGCGAGCGCCCGGTCGAGCACCCGGCCGGCCGGCCCGACGAAGGGCTCGCCCTCGACGTCCTCGCGGTCGCCGGGCTGCTCGCCCAGCACCAGCAGGCGGGCGCCCGACGGGCCGGAGCCCATCACGGCCTGGGTCGCGTCGGCGTGCAGCTCGCACCCGCGGCAGGCCTGCACGGCCTCGAGCAGCGCCGCCGGCGTGGGCCGCTCGGGCACCCACTGCTCCGCGCCCGGTCGTTCCACGTCGTCGCGTGCCACGGCACGGCGGTACCCCGTCCGGCCGCCGGCGAGCACTGATCGATCGGCACCGGGTGGGTACCGGCGGCGTCCACCGCCGTACGACGGCGGAAACCGACGTAGAAGGAGGACTGGTGGCCGAGAGCATCGTCGAGGACGAGCTGTGGGAGGACTTCCACCGGGTGGTCAACATGACCTCGCGCGAGCTGCGCGACTGGCTGGCCGTGCAGGGCGCCGGCGAGGACACCGAGGCGCTGCCGGACCAGGCCGGACCCGACCTGGGGCACCGGGTGCTGGCCATCCTCGGCAAGCGGCGCGCGGACCTCACGCCCGACGACGTCGAGGTGATGGACCGCGTCGTCGAGATGATCGTCGCCGAGCGCGGACCCGAGCCGGAGCCGACCGCCGGTGAGGACTCGTGGCGCCGCGGGCTGATGGACATCGGGCACGACCCGCTCAAGCCGTAGCGCTCCCCCACGCCGCGCACCTCCCGCACGCCCCCGGCCGCTCGTCCTAGGGTCGGGGGCGTGCCCACGCTCGCCGAGACCCTGGCTGACCTCTCCGGCGCCGGGCGCGAGCCCGGCGGCGCGGCCTGCCTGGTCCGCCGTGGCGAGGTCGTCGACGAGGCGTGGACCGGGACCCGCGACGGCACGACCCCGTGGACGCCCGACACGCTCGTCCTCTGCTACTCGGTCGCCAAGCCGATGGCGGCCCTGGCGGTGCTCTCGGTGGTCGCCGAGGGGCTGCTCGACCTCGAGGAGCCGGTCGCGTCGCTGTGGCCGGAGTACGCCGCGCGCGGCAAGGCCGCGACCACGGTGCGGCAGGTGCTGGCCCACCAGGCCGGCCAGCCCGCGTTCCCGCCGGCGGCCGCCGATCTGCCCTTCGACGACCGCGACGGCCTGGTCGCCCTCCTGGCCGCTGCTGCGCCGGAGCACGAGCCCGGCACCGCTGTCGCCGAGCACGCCCTGACCTACGGCCACCTGCTCGACGAGCTGGTCCGCCGCGCGGCCGGCGAGCCGCTGGCCGATCGCTTCGCGCGGATCGTCGCCCCGCACGGGTGGGACCTCCACCTGTCCCTCGCGCCGGCGGACCTGGATCGGGTCGCCGACGTCGTGCCGCTCGACGCGACCTGGCCCGGCAGCATCCTCGACGAGCCGTCGTGGGGCGCGGTGCTGTCGCGGCCGGCCGGCCTGCTCGACCCGGCCGTCGTCAACACCGCCCGGTGGCGGACGACGGCGTTCTCGGCGATCTCGCTGCACGCCAGCGCCCGGGGGTTGGCGCTGCTCCAGGCCGACCTCGTCGAACCCGACGGCGCGCTGGCCACCCTCCTCGGACCGACGCTCCACGCCACGCTGGTCACCGGCCAGGCCGCCGGTCGCGACCGGGTGCTGGGTCGTGACGTCACCTGGACCCTGGGCTACCAGCGCGACCTGCTGCCGGACCCCACGCGGGTCGAGGTCGGCATGGGAGGTGTCGGCGGCGCCGCGGCCTGGAGCCGCCTGGGCGAGGACGGCTACGGGGCGGCGTACGTCAGTCGGGGGCTGGGCGACGGCGAGCGGGTGGACGCGATCGACGAGGCCGTCCTGGCGATCGCCCGGGAACGGTGGAACACGTTCTAGTCCGGCCCTAGGCTGCCGGTCGTGCGCTTCGCGATCAGCACCGCCTTCCTGCCCGTCTCCGAGCTGGCCGCGATCGCTCGGGCGGCCGACGATCTCGGCTACGACGCCCTCGCCGTCCCCGACCACGTGGTCGACCTCGAGATGCTGCGGACGCCGTACCCCTACACGGCCGACGGCTCGCGCCGCTGGGGCTTCGACGCCGAGTGGCCCGACCCGTGGGTGCTGGTCGGGGCCTTGGCCGCGATGACCGAGCGGCTGCGGTTCTTCACCTCGGTCTACGTGCCGGCGATGCGCAGCCCGTTCCAGGTCGCGAAGTCGGTCGGCACCGCGGCGGTGCTGTCGGGCAACCGGGTCGCGCTCGGGGTCGGGATCGGGTGGTGCGAGGAGGAGTTCGAGCTGCTCGAGCAGGGCTTCCGCACGCGCGGACGGCGCACGGACGAGGGGCTCGCGCTGATGAAGCGGCTGTGGGAGCCCGGGTGGACGGAGTTCGAGGGCGAGCACTACTCCGCGCCCCGGCTGGTGATGGAGCCGACGCCGACCGCGCCGGTGCCGATCTACGTCGGGGGGCTGTCGGAGGTGGCGTTCCGGCGGGCGGCGCGGCACGACGGCTGGGTCGGGGACATGTTCCGCACCGACGAGGCGCTCCGGTGGGCCGCCCGCCTGCGCGAGGTCCGCGACGAGGCCGGCGCGACCGGCGACTTCCGGGTGGTCGTCGCGCTGACGGACGCGCTGCTGCCCGAGCAGTTCGCCCGGGCGGAGGAGGGCGGGATCACCGACTGCATGACGATGCCGTGGGCCTACTACACCGGCCTCGAGGCCACGCTGGAGCAGAAGCTCGACGGGATGGCCCGCTTCGCCGAGGACGTCGTACGCCCGATGGCCCGGTGACGCCTCCCGAGGGGCGCCACCGGGCCGGTGGGGTGGTGCGGGTCCGCGTCAACGGACGGTGACGACGTACCGCTTCGACGCCGACGGCTTGACGCCGGAGGTGCCGCCGAACTTCGCGACGAGGACGTGCTTGCCCTTCTTCATCTTCGGCAGCACGATCCGCGCCTTGCCGGCAGCGTTGACCTTGCCCGACGCGATGCGACGGCCGTTGTCGGTGATCGTGACCTTGCCGCCGGCGACCGGGTTGTCGGCGCCGACCGTGACCGTGGCCGAGCCCTTCTTGCGGGAGCTCAGCGCGAACTTCGCGGTGACGTGGGAGGCCATCTTGCCGGTCGACTCACCGCCGGCGAAGAGGCCGACGTACGGCGTGACGTACTGCTTGTCACCGCCGTGGCCGCCGACGGTGAAGGCCATCTGGAAGTGGTCGCCGGCCTGCGAGATCGGGCACGGCGCGGTGCCCTCGCGCCGGCTCTGGCACTCCGGCTGCTGGGTCGCCGGACCCTTGAGCTCACGGGTCGCCCGGACCGGGAACTGGAGCTCGAGCACGTCGCCCTGGCGCAGGGTGAACGGCGTGAAGTCGGCGTTGCCGACCAGGATGCCGCCGTTGACGCCCTGGTCGAAGGCGAGGTCGCCGGTGCCGAGGTCCTGCTCGTCACCGGCCTCGGTCAGGTCCCAGCGGACGTCCTCGTCGACGAACTCGACGCCGCGCGGGACCAGGATCTCGGGCAGGACGGCGACCTTCCCGCTGCACGGGATGCTGACCAGGCCGATGTAGCCGCGGAGGTAGAACTTCTCCCCCACCTTCGGCACCTTTCCGGACGGCGACCTCCAGCCGACGTTGGCGCTCACGCCGGTCGAGGGGCCGCTGGTGATGCAGTCGATGACGGTGTCCTCGTCGTGCTTGCCGTCCTGCCACTCACCGCCCGCCGCCGCCGTGGCGGCGCTGCCGCCCAGGCCGGCCAGGGTGGTGGACAGGACGAGCGCGGCGGAGGCGAGCAGACCGGTGCGTCGCGTGCGGGTCGTGCCCGTCGTACGACGTCCGGCCGGGGTGCGCGGGATGGCGCGCGAGGGGGTCCGCGGGGTGGTGCGGGTGTCGCTGAGGAGGATCATGGCTCTGCGCTTTCGTGAGGGGTGCTTGTCGTGAGCACGACCCTCGCGGTCCCGGCGTCCCGACCGACAGGGACAGCAGCACCGACATCGTCCCGAGCCCGCGTCCCGCCGACCGGGACCCTCGTCCCGGGTCGGGGCAGCTGCCGAGACGGGCACCACGTCAGCCGGATCCAGCCGAGGACGTCCCCGTCCACCTCGACGTGCAGTCGTCCGTCGGAGGGCTCGGATGTCCTCGGCGCTGCTCAGGGTCGAGACGGTCCGAGCCATCGCCGCGCGAAGCCCGACATCCTCGGGCGCACGGTGAGTCCCGGGACAACCGCAGGCGGCTGGCCCGCTCGTGCGAGGCGTGGAGACCGACGACCGACCTGGTCGCCCCCGTCACCCGGCGGGCACGTGGAACGGCCTGCCGTGTGGTCGGTGGCGGTCGCGCGGACGGCGCCGGCCGGTGCTGCGACCGGGCCGACGCCGTCCGGGGTGCTCAGCGCTCGCCGAGCTGGCGGGCCACGGCGCTCACGCACTGGCCCTGGTTGCGGTAGCGGCCGCTGAAGCTCTGCCAGCCGCCGTCCTTGCACGCGTCCTTGGTGCCCACGACCACGACCTCGAGGGGCTGCGCGGCCGGCCAGCTCGTCCGCGGCCGGTCCCGGTTCTCGCCCAGGCTCTCCCACCTCAGCAGGTCCCGGCGGACCTCCCCGACGTCGGGAAGCAGGTCACGGGCGTGGAACGAACCCGCCGCGCCGGAGTCGTCGTTGAGGTTCACCTGCATGGAGGTCCCCAGCTCGCCGGGTCCACCCGCGTGCTGGTAGTCCGACCGCAGGTCGGCCACCCCGGCGGGGACGGAGGGCGGCGAGGCGACCTCCTCGAGCGGTTCGAGGGTCTGCCCGTCGAGGTAGAACGTCCGGGGCTCACCCTGGCACTCGACGTCGAGCCGGATCCGGCCGTCCTCGGTCAGCTTGGGCGCCCAGTAGACCTCCACCTGGAAGACCAACGTCCCGGGCTGGGAGAAGTCCCAGGCCCCGGTCCACCGGCTGACCTGGACCTGCTGCCACCCGTCCTCCGAGTCATCGGGCCGCGCGACGTAGACCTGGGTGTTCCCGTCCTGGTCGTACTTGTGGTACGCCACGACCGGAGCACCGGCAGCGTCGAACCCGACCTGGACGTTGTTGTTGATCGCGCCGCCCTCCGGCTCGACGGGGTCGACGGCGTCGCTGGTCCCCAGGGTGATCGGCAGCGCCAGCGACTGGCCCGCGCTGTCCTCCCAGGACGTCAGGTCCGTGGTGCGGGCGTAGGACACCGTGTGCGTCGACGAGGCGATCGGGTCCTCCCGCCAGACCCACACCATGTGGTAGCGCCCGTCGGGGCCGAGCCGCGGCTTGGCCGCGTAGGCGTTGCGCTCGCCCTCGCCGTCGAGCACCGGAGTGGTGAGCAGGGCGCTCGACGACCGCGTCGCCTCGTCGTAGCGGTTGTAGACGTCGACGCCGTTGCCGCTGCCGCCCTCGCGATAGCGGAAGACGAGCGTGCCGTCACCGAGCTCGAGGAACACCGGGTACGTCACCGAGCGCTCGAGCGACGGGTTGACCATGTTCGCCACCCGCTGCAGGGAGGCGACGTCACCGGGCTCGGTGGTGCGCCAGTACCGCAGCTCGTGGTTGTGCATGTTGCCCGCCACGTGCAGGTTGCCGTCGCGGTCGGTCGCGATCGTGACGTAGTTGTGGCTGTCCCAGCCGACGGTCGTGGCCAGCCGCTGACGGGTCCACTCGGCCGTGTCGAGCGTGCGGTGCGCCACCGTCAGCGCACGGTCCTGGTCGTAGTAGGCGACGTACTGGTGCTGCCCGTCGGTCAGCATCGCCTGGCCCACGTAGTGCCCGGCCCAGGTGTCGTCCACCCGGACCCGGTCGAGAACGGCCTCGCCGGTGCCGGCGTCCGCGGGCGCCTCGGCCACCGTGCCGCAGTCCAGCGGTGCGCTGCTGCGAACCGGCGGTGCGGCCGAGGTCGTGGGGGCAAGAGCCGTGCCGAGCGCCAGCGCGGCCACGCTGGCGGCGGCAACGCGCGCAGGGTTGAAACGTGCCATGTCGATGGAATCCCTTCGTTGTGCACGGCGAGCGGGGGGAATCACCGGACCCTGGCCCGGCGAACAGATGCCGTGTGCAACGTTTCAATCATGTGACGGCCGTCTCGCACAACCCCCTGTCCACGACCGCACCCCGGGTGGTCGGACGTACGTTCACCGGGGACCGTGCGCGGAGACGACGCGGGTCCTCGCGCACTGGACCCGCTGGCCCCACCCGTCAGACCGGGTGGCTCACTCCCACTCGATGGTGCCCGGCGGCTTGGAGGTGATGTCGACGGTGACCCGGTTGACCTCGGCGACCTCGTTGGTGATCCGGGTGGAGATCTTCTCGAGCACCTCGTAGGGCAGCCGGGCCCAGTCGGCGGTCATGGCGTCCTCGGAGGTGACCGGACGCAGGACGACGGGGTGGCCGTAGGTGCGACCGTCGCCCTGGACGCCGACGGAGCGGACGTCGGCGAGGAGGACGACCGGCATCTGCCACACGTCCCGGTCCAGGCCGGCGCGGGTCATCTCCTCGCGGGCGATCGCGTCGGCCTGGCGGAGGATGTCGAGGCGCTCGCGGGTGACCTCGCCGATGATCCGGATGCCGAGGCCCGGGCCGGGGAACGGCTGCCGGTGGACGATCTCGGCGGGCAGGCCGAGCTGCTCGCCGACCTGGCGCACCTCGTCCTTGAAGAGCGTCCGCAGCGGCTCGACCAGCTCGAGGTCCATGTCGTCGGGCAGGCCGCCGACGTTGTGGTGGGACTTGATGTTCGAGGTGCCTGCGCCGCCACCGGACTCCACGACGTCCGGGTAGAGCGTGCCCTGCACGAGGAACGCGACCTTGTCGCCCTCCTCGGCGGCGCTCTGCTCGACGAACCCGGCGAGGATCTCCCCGCGAGCGGCCTCGAAGACGCGGATGAACTCCCGCCCGATCGTCTTGCGCTTCTCCTCCGGGTCGGAGATGCCGGCCAGCGCCGTGAGGAACCGCTCCTCGGCGTCGACCACCTTGAGGTCCACGCCCGTCGCCGCCACGAAGTCGCGCTCGACCTGCTCGGTCTCGCCCTGGCGCATGAGGCCGTGGTCGACGTACACGCAGGTCAGCCGGTCGCCGATCGCGCGCTGCACGATCGCCGCCGCGACGGCGGAGTCCACGCCGCCGGAGAGGCCGCAGATCGCCCGGCCGCGCTCACCGACCTGGGCGCGGATCGCCTCGATCTGCTCCTCGACGATGTTGACCATCGTCCACGTGGGCCGGCAGCCGGCGATCTGGTGCAGGAAGTGCTCGAGCACCTGCTGGCCGTGCTCGGTGTGCAGCACCTCCGGGTGCCACTGGACCCCCGCGAGGCCGCGGTCGACGTCCTCGAACGCCGCCACCGGCGTCACGGCCGTCGAGGCCAGCACCGAGAAGCCGTCCGGGGCCGCGGTGACCGAGTCGCCGTGGGACATCCACACCCGGTGGGAGGCGGGTACGTCGGAGAGCAGCGTGCCCGGCTCGGTGACCGTGACGTCGGTCCGGCCGTACTCACGCGCGCCGGTGTGGGACACCTCGCCGCCGAGCCCCTTGGCCATCAGCTGGAAGCCGTAGCACATGCCGAACACCGGCGTGCCGGCCGTGAACAGCGACGTGTCGATCGACGGCGCGCCCTCGGCGTACACCGACGACGGTCCGCCGCTCAGGATGATCGCCTTCGGCTGCCGCGCCAGCATGTCGGCCACCGGCATCGTGTGCGGCACGATCTCGGAGTAGACCCGGGCCTCGCGGACCCGCCGGGCGATCAGCTGCGCGTACTGCGCTCCGAAGTCGACCACCAGGACCAGGTCGTGCTCTCCCACCGCCGTCATGGGCCGCAGCCTATCGGCGCGGCCGTGCGGGCCCTGTCGCGGACCGTCCCACCTGCCAGGGCGGCTCGGGGGCCTCGAACCTGAAGGTGGTTTCGAGGCGCGTCGCTCCCCCTCGCAGGCTCGGGTGAGCCGACGCTCCTCAACCTCCCGGCCCGGGTCTTCCGCCGAGCAAGCTCGGCGGAAGGGCCGTGAAATGCACCAGGGCCCGGCCGGGGAGGGAGGGTGGCCGGGCCCTGATCGTCCACGCAGCTGTTGGACAGTGCTTGGACAACGACCCGACTCTTGGGAGGGAGCATGACTGCCGGGTCTGACCACTCAACGACCGCCCGAGGGGCGGGTTACGCCGCTTCGGGAACGAAAAACGGCCCGGTCTGGACCGGGCCGTCCTTCGTCGGATCACTGCAGGTCGGAGCGGGTGCGGCCGCTCCGGCCGTCGTTCAGGAGACGCCGACGATCGGCAGCCGCAGGGCGCCCGGAGCGCTGTCGGGGACGACCGGCGCCTTCGGGGCGACCGGGTCGACGCGGCGGTAGTCCGAGCCGAGCGCGGGGCGCCGGTCCTGCTCGCCCTTGTTCGGCCACAGGGCCATCGCGCGCTCGGCCTGGGCGGTGATCGTCAGCGACGGGTTGACGCCGAGGTTGGCGGTGACCGCCGAGCCGTCGGCGACGTGCAGGCCGGGGTGGCCGTAGACCCGCTGGTAGGGGTCGATCACGCCGGTCTCGGCGGAGTCGCCGATCGCGCAGCCGCCGAGGAAGTGGGCGGTCAACGGCATGTTGAACTGCTCGCCGATGTTGCCGCCCGGGGTGCCGCCGATGACCTTCGCCATCAGCCGCACCGCGGTGTTGCCCGCGGGGATCCAGGTCGGGTTCGGGACGCCGTGGCCCTGGCGCGAGGTCAGGAAGCTCTTGCCGGTGCCGGGGATCTTCTTGGTGTACGTCGTGATCGAGTTGTCCAGGCTCTGCATCACCAGCGCGATCACGGTGCGCTCCGACCAGTGCCGCAGGTCGTAGAGGTCGGTGATGCTCCGGCGCTGCCTCCAGGTCTCCTTCAGCCACGTCCGCCAGCGGGGCGCGGGGCCGTCGCCGTCGGTGAGCACGGTCTGCAGCAGCGACATGAAGTTGCTGCCCTTGCCGTAGCGGACCGGCTCGACGTGGGTGTCGTCGTCGGGGTGGAACGAGGACGTGATCGCGATGCCCTGGCTGTAGTCGATGGTCGTGTCCGGCGCGATCGCGCCGAGGATCGACTCGGAGTTGGTGCGCGACAGGTAGCCGAGGCGGTCCGAGACGCGCGGCAGGTGCCCCTCGTCCTTCATCCGGTGCAGGAGCCGCTGGGTGCCCAGCGCCGACGCCGCGAGCACGACCTGGTCGGCGGTGAGCACCCGCGTGACCGAGCGACGCGAGACCTTCGCCTTGGTGTAGCGGACGTGGACGTCGTACCCGCCGTCCTGCCGGGGTGCGATCCGGGTGACCGTCGTCAGCGGCAGCACCTTCGCGCCGGCTTCCTCGGCGAGGTAGAGGTAGTTCTTGACCAGCGTGTTCTTGGCGTTGTGCCGGCAGCCGCTCATGCAGGCGCCGCAACCGATGCAGGTCTGCCGCTCGGGGCCGGCTCCGCCGAAGAACGGGTCGGCGACGGTCTCGCCCTGCGCCTGCTCGGGCCCGCCGAAGAAGACGCCGACCGGGGTGGGGTGGAACGTGTCGGCGACGCCCATCTCGCCGGCGACCTTCTCCATGACGTCGTCGGCCGGGGTGCGCAGCGGGTTCTCGACGACGCCCAGCATCCGCTTGGCCTGGTCGTAGAACGGCGCGAGCTCGGACCTCCAGTCGGTGATGTGGCTCCACTGCGGGTCGTTGAAGAACGCCGGCAGCGGCTCGTAGAGCGTGTTGGCGTAGACCAGCGAGCCGCCGCCCACGCCCGCGCCGGAGACGATGAGGCAGTCGCGCAGCGCGTCGATCCGCTGGATGCCGTAGCAGCCGACCTCGGGGCGGAAGAGGTAGCGCTTGACGTCCCACGACGTCTCGGCGAAGTCCTCGTCGCGAAAGCGGGCGCCGGCCTCGAGCACGCCGACCTTGTAGCCCTTCTCGGTCAGCCGGAGCGCGGCGACCGAGCCACCGAAGCCCGAGCCCACGACGAGCACGTCGAAGTCGTGCCCGGCGTCGTTGCCGGCGCCCGCGGAAGCGGCGGCGATCGGGGCGGTGGTGTCACGGTCGCTCATCAGGCACGTCCCAGCTTCTTCATCAGGCGGAGGTTGGCGGTCATGACCTTCGCGAAGGTCTCGTCGGAGAGGCCCAGCACCGGCGCGATGCGCATGACGCGCTGGGTCGCGACCGACTGCGTCTCGGTGTAGCGCAGGATGCCCTCGGCACCCTGCCGGCGACCCACGCCGGACTGCCGCATGCCGCCCATCGGGGCGTCGATGCTCGCGAAGGTGGCGCCGAAGGCCTCGTTGATGTTCACGGTGCCGGCCTTGACGTGCCGCGCGATCGCGCGCGCCCGCGGCCCGTCCTGGCTGTAGATCGAGGCGTTGAGGCCGTACTCCCCCTCGTTGGCGCGCGCGATCGCGTCGGCCTCGTCGTGGAACCGGTAGAGCGAGACGACCGGCCCGAAGGTCTCGTCCTGGAAGCACGCCATGTCCGGCGTGACGCCCTCGAGGATGGTCGGCTCGAAGAAGTACGGCCCGAGGTCGGGCCGCGCCTTGCCGCCCGTGAGCACCCGGGCGCCCTTCGCGACCGCCTCCTCGACGTGGTGCACCACGGCGTCGAGCTGCGCCTGAGAGATCAGCGACCCCATGTCGTTCTCCCAGGCCAGCGTCGCGCCGAGCGTCATCGCCTGGGCGCGGGCGACGAACCGCTCGACGAAACGGTCGTAGACCTGGTCGGCGACGAAGATCCGCTCGATCGACACGCACAGCTGCCCGGCGTTGGAGAACGTCGCGCGCACCGCGCCCTCGGCCGCCTTCTCCAGGTCGGCGTCGCGGAGCACCAGCATGGGGTTCTTGCCGCCGAGCTCCAGCGAGCAGCCGATGAGCCGCTCCGCGCAGCCGTGGGCCACGACCCGGCCGGTGGCGGTCGACCCGGTGAAGCAGACGTAGTCGGCGCGCTCGATGATCCCGGTGCCCACCCGCGACCCCGGACCCGCGACGACCTGCCAGACCTCCGGCGGGAAGCCGGCCTCCTCGAGCAGCTGCGCGCCGAGCAGCGCCGACAGCATCGTCTGGGCGTCGGGCTTGGCGACGACCGCGTTGCCGGCCAGGAGCGCCGGCAGCCCGTCGGCGAGCGCCATCGTGAACGGGTAGTTCCACGGCGAGATGATCCCGACGACGCCCTTGGGGACGCGGTTGACGTCGACCCGGGTCAGCACCGGCATGACGCCGGGGTGCCGCTTGGTGTCGAGGTGCCGGTGGGCCGTGCGTGCGTAGTAGCGCGCGGTCATGGCCACGTGGAGCGTCTCGTCGAAGGCGTGCTTCCGCGCCTTGCCGGACTCCAGCACGATCAGGTCGGTGATCTCGTCCTGCCGGTCGAGCACCAGGTCGTGGAAGCGCAGCAGCATCGCGGCGCGCTGGTCGAGGCTGGTGCGCGACCAGGCCACCTGCGCGCGTCGGGCCCGGGCGAAGGCCTCGGCGACGTCGGCGTCGCTGCTCTGCGGGACGTGGGCCAGCGGCGCGCCGTCGAGCGGCGAGAAGACGGCGTTCGACTCCCCCGAGGTCGCCACCACGCGTCGGGTCAGCGAGGCGACGTAGTCCGGCTCGAGGGCGTAGGTCGCGCCCGGCTCGTGCTCGGGGTCGCGAGGACCCTCCACGAGCGGGCCGCCGGACGGGGACGGAGAGGAGGCGCTCATGTACCGAGGGTATGTGACGGCAGTCTCCTGGACTACCGATCGGTAGCGATTGTGGGACTGTACACATCGCGAACGGTTGTCAACCGCCCGTCGGGTCCGGCGTGGGGCACGCCGGAGGGCGGACCTACATGGCCGGCGCGGTCGGGTAGATCGCCTTGAGCTCGGTGTACTGCGCCAGGCCCTCCGGCCCGAACTCACGGCCGATCCCCGAGGCCTTGAAGCCGCCGAACGGCGCGGCGAAGTCCATCGTGTAGGTGTTGACGCCGTAGGTGCCGGCCCGCACGCGGCGGGCGACGTCCAGCCCGGCGTCCGGGTCGCCGGTCCAGACCGTGCCGGCCAGGCCGTAGTCGGAGTCGTTGGCGATGCGGACGGCGTCGTCCACGTCGTCGTACGCGATGACCGACAGCACCGGGCCGAAGATCTCCTCCTGGGCGATCCGCATCCGGTTGTCGACGTCGGCGAAGACCGTCGGGCGGACGTACCAGCCGCGGTCGAGCCCGTCGGGCATGCCGTTGCCGCCGACGACGACGCGGGCGCCCTCCTCCTGGCCGAGGGCGATGTACTTCTCCACCCGCTCCTGCTGGCGCCGGGCGACCATCGGGCCGATCTCGGTGGCCGGGTCGGCGGGGTCGCCGACGACCATCCCGGAGACGGTCTCGGCGAGCGCCCCGACCACAGCGTCGTAGTTGGCCCGCGAGGCGAGGATGCGGGTCTGCGCCACGCACGCCTGGCCCGAGTTCATCAGCGCGACGAACTTCAGCCCCTCCATCGTGGCGGCGAGGTCGGCGTCGTCGAGCACGATCGCCGCAGACTTGCCGCCGAGCTCGAGGCTGACGCGCTTGAGCTGCTCCCCGCAGACCGCCGCGATCTTGCGACCGGCGGCGGTCGACCCGGTGAACGCGACCTTGTCGATGCCGGGGTGCGCGACCAGGTGCTCGCCCACCTCGCGACCGGCAGCCACGATGTTGACGACGCCCGCGGGCACGCCGGCCTCCTCCAGCAGCTCGGCCATCAGGTAGGTGTCCAGCGGCGTCTCCGGCGCCGGCTTGACCACGACCGTGTTGCCGGCCAGCAGCGCCGGGACGACCTTCGAGATCGTCGTGAACTGCGGGACGTTCCACGGCGGGATCGCCGCCACGACGCCGACCGGCTCGCGGCGGACGATCACCTCCGGACCGAGCACGCCCGGCCGGGTCTCCTCCCACGGGAACGCTCGGGCGATGCCGAGGAACGCCTCGATCTGCATCCACGGCGCCGGCGACTGGGCGAGGTTCGAGAACGACGTCGGCGCGCCCATCTCGGTGGTGATCAGGTCGGCCATCTCGGCCACCTTCCCGGCGTACAGCCCCGAGAACGCCTGGACCACCTCGATCCGCTCCTCCGGCGACATCCGGGGCCACGGGCCCTCGTCGAAGGCACGCCGGGCGGCCGCGACCGCGGCATCGACGTCGGCGGCCGAGCCCTCGGGAACCGTCGCCACCACCTGCTCGGAGTGCGGCGAGACGACCTGCAGGGTGGCCGACGTCGCTGGCGCGGCCCACTGGCCGTCGATGTAGAAGGCGTCGCGGTCGAGGGTCATGGCTGCTCCTGGTCTGAGGGGTACGACGGGTGGCTGGGGCGGGCGGTCAGGGGGCGGTGGCGAACCAGTCGGCGAAGCCGCTGGGGTCGTGCCGGCCGATCGCGAAGTGCTCGAAGAGGCCCCAGCCCTCGGCCTCCTGGCCGCCCTCGTGGAGGACCGCGCGGCCGACGTGGTCTACGCAGCCGAACATGAACCGGCCCTGCACGGCCTCGTCGGCCATGTCGTAGGTCAGCCGCTCGACGAACTTCTCGCCCTTCCACATGCCGTGCGCCCAGTCCGGGTCGCCGCCGTAGCCGCCACCCACGTGCAGCGGCGCCGCCAGCAGCGAGGACACCTCGAGCCGGACCTCCTCACCGCGACCGTTGGTGCACGTGATCGTCGCGCCGGTCGGCTTCCGGGTGCCCGAGGCGTAGTGCACCTGCACGCGTGGCCAGCCGAGCTGCTCGACCCGCCCGTCGGCGTGGACGCGGTGGCAGTCGTTGAGGGTCCGGTAGCCCGACGGGTCCTCCTGGAGGATCAGCACGACGGCGTACTCCTCGAAGCGCATGGGGACGTAGGTCCACCACATGCCGTCGAACGGCGGGTCCGCCGGTGCTCCCGCCGGCTCCGCCTCGCCGACCGGGCGGATGCCCCAGGAGCGGTCGCGGGTGCCGACCCAGCGGTCCGGGGTGACCTCGATCCGCTCGCCGTCGACGTCCACGTGGCCGCTCCAGGTGCCGACCTGGGCGAAGCGCTGCGCGTCGAGCGTGACCCGGGCGCCGGAGCGCAGCACGTGCGGCAGCTCCTGCAGGACGGGGAAGGAGCCCTCCCACGTCAGGTCGGCGGCGATCCCCTCGGTCTCCTCGATCGTCAGGTGGATGCGCTGCAGCGGCTCCTCGACCTCGACCCGGTAGCCGCCGACGTGCTGGTTGAGCCGGTCGTCGTCGCACAGGTCGGAGAGGTGCAGCGCCGTCTGCTTGCCTCCGCGGGCGAGCAGCAGGAACGCGTCCTTGGTGCCGAGGTTCGGGTAGTAGCCCAGGCCGGTGATGAGGAACAGGTCACCGGTGCGGTCGTGGGCGTTGAAGTAGCAGCGGTCGTAGAAGTTCCGGTCGCTGCTCGCGGGCCAGGTGACCGGGAGCGGCGCCTGGTGCAGCGGGTACTCGTCGAGCGGTCCGACCATCAGGCCCCCACCTCCGCGAGCAGCCGGTCGAGCAGCGGCTTGTGGTGCATGAGCGCGTCGGGGTCCTCGGGGCGCTCGATCTCGCCGAAGTGGATCTGCCGGGCGCCGGTGCGCAGGAAGACGATGCACCACTGGACCGCGTTGTAGACGTGGTACCAGTGCAGGTCGCCGACCTCGACGCCGGTCAGCTCGTGGTACGTCGCCACGACGTCCTCCTCGCGGAGGAAGTGCGGCATGCCGGGCAGCTCCAGCGCGCCGGTGATCGACTCGAAGACCATGTGCGCGAAGACCATCCACGACAGGTCCAGCTCGCGCGGCCCGACCGTCGCCATCTCCCAGTCGAGCACCGCGACCGGCGCGAAGTCCTCGAACAGCACGTTGCCGATCCGCGAGTCGCCCCAGCACAGCACCGCGTCGCCCTGCTGCTCCGGCAGGTGCGCCTCGAGCCACGCCAGCCCGCGCTCGGCGACCGCCGAGCGGCCGATGTCGGGGACCGCGAAGTCGTACCACGCCCTCGTCCACGCGAGGTTCCGCTCCAGCGGCGTCGCCCCCTGGTGGCCGTGCCGCGCCGGGTCGAGGAACGCGAAGGTCCCGGTCGCCTCGGGGATCGCGTGCAGCCTCGCGAGCACGCCGACCGTGGCGTCCTGCAGGGACCGCTGCTGCTCCGGCGAGGCGTCGTGGAGCCAGTTGTCGCCGAAGTTGTAGGGCAGCACGTCCTGGGGCACGACCCCCTCGACGCGGTCCATGAGGAAGAACGGCGTCCCGAGCACCTCCCCCGTCGGCTCCATCCAGCGCACGACCGGCACGGGTACGTCGGTCAGCTCGCCGACCAGCCGCATCGCGTCGTACTGGTCGCCCAGCGCGTAGTCCGGGAACACCGGGAAGTCCTCCGCCGCCGGCGCCACCCGGGCCACGAACCGGCCCACCCGTTGCTCCCCGCCCTCGGACCACGTCACGTCCAGCGGCAACGTCTCCGAGGACATGCCGTTCGCGTCGGCACCCGCGTGCACGACGACCGCCGGCGCGGCGCCGTCCGGCAGCTGGGTCGCCAGCCACGTCGAGAGCCGGTCCGCGAGCGTGCTCGGGTCGCGACTGCTGCGCTGCAGCTTCATGTCCGGTGGCGGCGGTGCCTGGGTCACGGGCGCTCCTGGGGGTCGGCCACGCGGCGGGAGTGTGACGTGGCTCTCAGCGCCGCCAGCATCGGTGGAACGCGTTCTAGTTGTCAATGACACGTGTCAACCAAGCCCCCGCTGGTTGAGAGGGAGGCGCTCCAGCGCCGACACCCCGCTGGTTGAGCAGGGAGGCGCTCCAGCGCCGACACCCCGCTGGTTGAGCAGGGAGGCGCCCCAGCGCCGACCGTGTCGAAACCCCGTGACGAACGCAAGGCCCGCAACCACGGTCACCAGGTTTCGACACGGCTCGCCAACGCTCCCCTGCTCAACCAACGGGGGTGGGGGGGCTGG